>CAZEUL010000035.1:0-8940 GCA_964514725.1 uncultured Rikenellaceae bacterium | reverse complement strand
TCAATGTGTTAAAAAATAAAACCGCACTAATTTTACCGAGCGTCACAAGTCAGGAGGTTAAAATAAGGCTTTCCAGGCCACTTAAGGAGCGGTACCATATCCTGAAACCAAGGGGAGAAAATGGAAATAAGATAAGAAGAATTTTCCCGCAGATCTCGCAGATAATTAAGATATTATTCCTGACTTTTGACAATTAGTACGGTTTAAGATGCGACCATTCAGTTTATGAATCTAAGCTAACAATAATATTATAGTCCCCTCTTGCAAAGCAGAGAGGGGATTTAGGGGTGAGTCCCTTTGCATACCCCAGGGGTGAAAAGTGGGTCTGTTTATATTAGGCCAGGTGGTAACTTTTGCTGGCTAAAATGACTTTACCGGTTTTCAGGGATTAAGATAATCCTTCAAGGCTTCAACGTATTCAGAAAACTTCTGTCTTCCAAGCGGGGTTATCCTGCAGAGGGTCTGAGGATAATTATTGCTGAACTTCTTTGTTACCTCAATGTATCCTGATTCCTTCAGTTTCGTTATCTGTACGCTCAGATTACCTGCGGTTGCTCCGGTCTGTTCTTTTAAAAATGTGAATTCTGCAACCTCAACACTGATAAGCAGCGAGATCACAGCCAGCCTGAGCTGAGAATGAAGCACCGGATCGAGCTCTTTAAACTGTCCCATGATCAACTTTCCTTTTCAACAAATATCCCGGAATAAGATAACCTGTAAGCATTGCGGCAGGAACCGCCAATGGCCCGATAACAGAACCCCCAAAATATGCAACAAGAGCAAATATCCAGAACGTGATCCCCCCCGATATTAGCGGACGGAATCTGATAATAAAGCCTGAAATGAATGTAGGTATTCCCGCAAGTGTGAGAATATAGGGAGCAACCGATTCCATCCTGTCGGAAATGATTATAAACATGATAACCGCTGCAATGAAAAATCCGATCCAGGTCCACATGTATACCATATCTGCATAGGTGTGGAACGGACTTTTTCTTCCCTTAACGAATCCGTAAACAAACGATACGAAAGATCCGGGTATCACAAGCAGCCAGACATACCATGGATTTTGAACATCCGTCAGTGTCACAAGCAGGTGTTCGGCAAGGCTGCAAAAGAAAATAAGCCAACCCCAAAAAAGTAGATGAAAAATACCCTGGCGGATATTAACTTTGGTCTTATTTATCATTTCAGAAATGATCCTGAGGCTCTCTTCCCCGGTTAATGCTTTTTCATTGTTTTCCATAATTATCACTATTTTTATAAGTAAATAAATCAGTTATTAAATAGATATATTGCAAATATAAATAAGTTTATATCATAAACCAAATATTTATGGGTTTTATTTTAATTGAGAATATGGAGTTTTATGCCTTCCATGGGCATTATAAGGAGGAACAGAAAGTGGGAAATAAATTCATAGTTGATCTTAAGATCGAGACCGACATGACCAAACCTGCTGAAAGTGACAATCTTAAGGATGCAGTGAATTATCAGCAGGCCTATCTGATTGTAAAAAGACAGATGGAGAAAAAATCATATCTTCTGGAAAATATTGCGGGTAGAATTTTAAATGCAATCCATTCAGAGCTTGAAGGAGTAAAAAAAGCAACTGTAAAGGTTGCCAAAATGAATCCTCCGATGGGAGGGAAAATTGGTTCGGTAAGCGTAACCATGGAAAGATAAATAGTTGTATAAGCAGGTGTAATGAGACCTTCATTACAAAATTTCAGGTTGTTTATTATCTCACTTCTTTTATTTGAAGGAGGATTCAGTCTGCAAGGAGGGCCGGTTTATATTAATGAAATACTGGCTTCAAATACGGCTTATTATGCAAATCTGGCGGTTTATGTAGATTGGATTGAATTGTATAATGACGGACCTTCTTCAGTTAATATTGGCGGCTATTATCTGACGGATGACAGGACCAGGCCCGATAAATGGATTATTCCTGCAGGGACGATCATTCCCTCGAAAGGTTTCAAGGTATTTTATGCTGACGGAAGAAATTATGATTTTCACACCAATTTCAGATTAAGCGTTGAAGGAGAATTTATAGGAGTTTACAATCCTGCCAAAGTTGTGGTTGACTCTTTAACCTATCCCAGGCAAAGGAACAATGTTTCATACGGAAGGAGCACTTCGGATATTTCAAAGATCGGATATTTTCGTAAGGCAAGTCCGGGCAGTTCAAACGGTGAAATCACATATTTATCAATTGCCGGTGAACCTGTTTTTTCAAAAGAAGGGGGGTTTTATCCGACAGCCCTTTCAGTTTCATTATCATCAGTTGATGGAGCGGTTATCAGGTATACAACCAATGGTTCCGAGCCAACAATGCTCTCACAAATATTCAGCGATCCCATCAATATTACCTCAACGACCTGTGTCAGGGCAAAAGCTTTCAAAGAGGGACTGCTGGAAAGTGAAATCAATACCCAGACTTTTTTTATAGGAGTCACCAAAAACCTTCCGGTTATTTCCCTTGTGACAAATCATGAAAATCTTTTCAGTGATACCACAGGAATTTATGTTATAGGTACTAACGGCATTAGGGCGGGGTGTTCAAACACTCCCATGAATTTGAATCAGGATTGGGAACGCGCTGCAAATATTGAACTTTTCGATGAACAGGGGAAGGTGCAGATCAACCAGCTTGCTGGGATAAAGATTTTTGGAGGATGTTCCCGTCAGCGCTATCCCATCAAGTCATTTGAAGTGTTTGCAAGAAGGATGTATGGTAAAGGGAGTTTTGATTGTAAGATTTTCAAAACAGAAGATATCAATAGTTTTGAAAGCTTCCTTATAAGAAGCAGTTCTGATGATCAGATGCAGACAATGTTCAGGGATGGCCTGGGACATACATTGGTAGAAGACCTTAAGGTGGAGACACAAGCCTATCAACCCGCAGTTCTTTATATAAACGGTCAGTATTGGGGTATCCATAATATACGGGAAAAGTACAGCGAAGCATACTTTGAGGAACATTATGGTGTGACCGAAGAAAATCTGAATGTGGTAAAGAACAATCCTTCGGTTTCTTATAATGTTGAAACCGGAAGTGCTGAGCACTATCTCGATATGCTGAACTATCTATCAGTGCATGCTTCAGATCCTGGTATTTATGATTACATGAACAAGAAGATGGATATTGAAAGCTATATTGATTATATGGCTTCACAGATCTATCTGAGTGCTGATGACTGGCCGGGCAATAATATACGTTACTGGCGGGCAAATATCGGACGGTATAACAGGTGGCGCTGGGTCTGCTACGATATGGATCAGGTTGTGAGAAGCAATAATACAAGGTGGAATTCAATCCTTCTGGCTACCACACCCTATAATGGAAATAACTGGCCCAATCCTCCATGGTCGGTTGTGCTGTTCAATAACCTTCTGAAGGGGAACAGGTTCAGGAATGAATTTCTGGAGCGGATTATGTTCCTTATGAATACAACATTTTCTCCTGAGCATATCATTCATGTTGCGGATAGTCTTCAGGATAAAATAAGGGAAGAAATGCCCTTACATATACAGAAATGGGGAGGTCAGCTTTTCCCTGATCCGTTAAGAGAATCGTGGATAAGGCCGTTACCCTCTTCGATGAATGACTGGGAGGTAAATGTGCAGGTAATGCGGAACTTTGCCCTTTCAAGGCCTGACACGGCAATAAATATGTTAAGGCGTTATTTTAAGCTGTCAAACGCTGTGAAAGTGACCATTACGAATCATGATCCAGATCTGGGATACTTGTATATAGGTCCGAAAGAGATACCTTCAATAATTCATAATGGGAAATATTTTGCAGGAATTCCTCTTTCTTTGAATGCCAGACCAAAACCAGGGTATCGGTTTTCACGATGGGAGATCAGCAGACAGGGGTTACCTATGCAAACAGAAACGATTGCACAGATATACTTTCCCCCGACAACAAATACCACATTCACTGCTTTTTTTGAGCCTGATACTGTCGGAACTGCTCCTGTGATTATAAATGAGGTAAACTATCATTCTGAAGATGAAGCCGATACGGGAGACTGGATAGAACTTTACAACCGGGCTGCCTACAATGTGGATATTTCGGGATGGATAATGAAAGATAATAATGATGATCACTCCTTTGAAATTCCTGAGAACGTTATTATGCCGGTAAATACCTATTATGTTCTTTGTGAGGATACATCATTATTCAAAAGGCAGTTTCCCGGAATAAGGAATAAAACCGGGAACTTTGAATTCGGGTTGGGCAATGGCGGTGACTGCATCAGACTGTATGATCAGCATAATATGTTTGTTGATTCCCTTAATTATTCTGATGATCCACCCTGGCCTTTGCTGGCAGACGGGGGAGGAAGCTCACTGTCACTTTCCGGTCCTTATCTCGATAATGATCTGGCATCGAGCTGGACTGATCTATGCTGGCTTACACCAGGGAGGAAAAATATTCTGAAATCTGAAAATCCTTTGATTGTAGTAAATCCGATTGCTGATGGAGAGTCCGGTAATTACAGTCTGGAACAGAATTTCCCCAATCCCTGTGGAATATCAACCACTATTGCCTATCGGTTAAACAAATCGGGAATGGTTAATCTTTCCATCTATGATTTATCAGGAAGAATTGTAAAAGTTCTTGTAAACGGATTTCAGGATCCTGATAAATACCAGGCGACATTAACTCTTGAGGGCTTCAGACCTGGCACATATTTCTATTCTCTAAAGGTTGGGGATGTAATAGTAAGCACAAGAAAAATGATAGTATTTTAATGACATCTTCTCTATTTAAAACGTATAAAATGAGAATATTAATAATATCTGCAGGTGTTATTTTATTAACAGCCGGCTGCACAGTAAAAGTCAATGAATACAAGGACCCTGTAACCCCGGAAATTCTGGAGGAAGGATTTATCAACCCCCGGGATTCCGTTAAACCCTGGGTTTACTGGTACTGGATAAGTGACAATAACACAAAAGAAGGAATCACAAAAGATCTGGAGGCAATGTCTGATGTAGGGATTGGTGAAGCTTTGATTGGTAACATTGGATATGAGGGTATGCCTTATGGAAAAGATCAGATCCTTGGTGAAGAATGGTGGCAGCTGATTGAACATGCAATCAGGGAAGGCAAAAGAACCGGAGTTAATATCGGAATATTCAACTGCCCCGGTTGGAGCCAGTCAGGAGGGCCCTGGGTCAAACCTGATGAATCGATGCGCTATCTCATTTACCGGGAAATAGAGATTGAAGGAGGCAGGAAACTGGAATTGAAACTGGATAAACCATCAGAATTATTTCAGCAAGTAAAAGTTCTGGCATTTCCTGTTCCAGATAATGAACACTCCAACTTAAACAGGAAGAATAGCGTAATTTCAACAATTCCTCAATTGGAATCTCCTGACAATCTGATTGACAGTGACACAGGAACGGTTTGCCTGTTCAGGAAAGCCCGGGGCAGTAAAGAAATTATTATAGATATAGAAAGCAGGGATACCTTCAAAGCCCGGAGTCTTCTTTTATACCCGGCCAATACACCTTTTTCTGCGGATATTGATTTTATGATCAAATTAAACGGAGAATATAAACGCATAAAAAAGTTCAGGTACGACAGGAGCAATGCAAGGATAAATGTAGGTCCGATGCCAAAAGGACCGGTTGCAGTCTCAGTTCCGGAAGTCAATTCAAAGAATTTCAGGCTGGTAATGAGTAACTTCAGTCTAAGCAACTATCTTACTAATCTTCCAAACAATGCATCAGATGCAGCTTTATCTGAAATAATCATTTCCGGTGCACCAAGAGTTGAAAGCTTTATTGAAAAGCAGCTTGGGAAGATGTGCCAGACTCCATTTCCATTGTGGAATGAGTATCAGTGGAGACTTCAGGAAGAAACTGGCAGTGAAGGTATGAAAGTTAATCCTGATGGAGTGCTGGATCTTACTTCTGAGGTGTCGCCTGAAGGGATCCTTAACTGGACAGCACCCGGGGGCAGGTGGATCGTTTTAAATATCGGAGCGGTACCCACAGGTGCCAGAAATGCACAAGCAGCCCCTCATGCAGTGGGTTGGGAAGTCGACAAAATGAATAAAGATCATCTCAGGAAGCATTTTGATGCTTACATAGGTAAGCTCCTTGGCAGGATGTCTCCAGAGGAGAGAACCGCATTGAAGCATGTAGTTCTTGACAGCTATGAACAGGGATCACAGAACTGGACTGAAAGGATGATTGAAGATTTTACAGAAAGATACGGCTATGATCCTATTCCCTGGTTTCCTGTTTTTACCGGCAGGATAGTAGGATCAGTTGATCAGTCGGATCGTTTTCTTTGGGACTGGAGGAGGCTCGTTGCCGACAGGATCGCTTATGACTATGTGGGTGGTTTCCGGGAGCTGTGCCAGGAGAAGGGACTGAGGTTATGGCTCGAGAATTACGGCCACTGGGGTTTCCCTTCCGAGTTTCTCATGTATGGAGGACAAAGTCATGATGTTGCAGGAGAATTCTGGAATGAAGGTGATCTTGGCAATATTGAATGCCGTGCAGCATCGTCAGCTGCCCATATTTATGGTAAAAAGCTGGTCTCAGCAGAATCATACACTTCAGCCGGATCTGCTTACCAGAGATATCCGGCTATGCTAAAGAAACGCGGTGACTGGAGTTATACTGAAGGCATTAACCAGGTGATACTTCATCTTTATATTCACCAGCCATATGAAGTAAGAAATCCCGGAATAAATGCCTGGTTCGGGACCGAATTCAACAGGAAGAATACCTGGTTCAGGCAGTCTAAGAACTGGATCGATTACCAGCGGAGGTGCATGTTCATGCTCAGAAGAGGGCTTCCTGTAAATGATATATGTTATTTCATCGGAGAAGATGTGCCGAAAATGACAGGCGCCAGGATCCCTGAAATACCGGATGGATACTCATACGATTATATCAATGCTGAGGTGATCATGAACAGAATGAGCGTTAAGAATGGACGGCTGGTCCTTCCCGACGGGATGAGCTACAGTCTTATGGTCCTGCCGCCTCTGGAAACGATGCGTCCCGAACTCCTGCAAAAGATAGCAGAGCTTGTTGAAAAAGGCGCCATGGTGTATGGTCCCCCGCCGTCCAGGTCTCCCAGCCTTCAGAATTATCCGGAGGCCGACCTGGCAGTAAAAAGACTTGCTCAGGATTTATGGAATGAAAATGACGGTAAAACTGACAAATCAGGCAAAAGATCCGTGATGAATAATCTGAGTCTTAAGGAAGCCCTGGATATTACAGGAATCCTGCCGGATGTCAGAATAGCTGGGAATACTTCGGTGCTGTGGATCCACAGGAAAATGAACGATTGCGATATTTATTTTATTACAAATCAAAGTGATAACAAGGTGGCTTTTGACGGTGCCTTCAGGGTAAGAGGAATGCAGCCTGAGCTTTGGGACCCCCTGAACGGACAGATACGTGATCTTAAGGTATTCTCTCAGCATGAAGGAATTACAGAAATCCCCTTGCAGCTCGAACCTTACGGGAGTGCTTTCGTTGTCTTCAGAAGAAGTTCCGCGGACAAAGCAGAAAAACCGGAGGTTACGACAAATTTTCCCGATCCTGTAACTCTTGTTCAGATAAGCACCCCATGGAAGGTGACGTTTGATAAAACGCTAAAGGGTCCCGAAAAAAGCATTGTGATGGAAAGCCTCGAAGACTGGACAAAAAACCCGGATGAAAGAATACGTTATTATTCCGGAAGTGCAATATACAGGAACAGTTTTACCCTGGGTGAGATTCCGGAAGGAGAAAAAATTAAAATTGATCTGGGGAAGGTCAGCGTGATTGCAGAAGTGAGAGTAAACGGCAGACTTGCAGGAGGAGTCTGGACCTCACCCTGGACGGTCGATATTACGGAAATGGTAAAGCAAGGTGAGAACCTATTGGAAATAGAGGTGGTCAACAACTGGATAAACAGACTGATAGGTGACAGTATGCTTCCTGAGAAAGAAAGGATAACCTGGCTTAATGAAAATCCTGCCCGTCCGGGTGATCCTCTTCAACCTTCAGGGCTGATGGGCCAAGTAACTGTAGGATCAATAAGGTATTGACAATCATGAATTTTTGCCTTCAGCAAGGCAGTCAGATCAGGTTTGTTCATCAGGAATCTTGAAAACTCACATGAAAAACGCCTTTAATTAATACCTTCTGGGATGTACTGCCTGGATATACTACTGTTCCGCTGAAGGTTCCCTTTTACGCGAGTTGAATTTATCTCAGAAATTGTAAAAGTAGCTTTGAAGAATAATATTCATCATACCAAAATAGCATATCTACCAGGTTTTCGATATTCACGGAATCGCCACCGGCCTCTTGAATGTATGTCTTTGAGGAAATGGCTATGCCGCTGGCAATAATAACTGACAATTCATTTGAGGCCCCTGCTTTCCCTTTGTATCCATTGATCTTAATTCCATATCCTCCCTCCACAGGTAAATTTTCAGCTTTTGCTTCAATATTAAAACTCCTTTCCTTCCCATCAATTAAAACTGAGATTGTTCCCAGAGGGGTATCATTATCTTTTTCACATGAAGAATATTAAAAAGACATAACCATCACCAGTATAATTTCCATTGTGATTGACATCTGGCAGCATCTGAATGATATTTTCATTTGAATTTGATTTATAACATTACATGCCTTTCTGCCAGCAAACATGGCACCCACATGTTTGGAAATTTATTTTCATTCCTGTTTGTCCCTGAATAAGGCGTGGGGGTTAAAGTAGTACCCCTCGTTTTAATATATTGCTCTTTTTTGATGGTTTACCATATTAAAGTTACACCGGTAAAAGTTAAAGTCAAATTTTTCTCCTGTAACGATCTTAAATTAATTCCTTTACTGCCATCACGTTATTAATTTAACGTGAGTTCGATATAACTTTTTAATGTAAATGACTGGTTGTTAATAATT
>CAZEUL010000034.1:0-20688 GCA_964514725.1 uncultured Rikenellaceae bacterium | reverse complement strand
TATCCAATCCTACAGAATGAACAAAAAATCGATTTAATAAGGATCAACTAATTAAGGATTTTTATCCTCATTATTATTTCCTTAGAAGGCTTTTTCACGCTAAAATGCTGATAAACAGATATTAACGATTAAGTTAATAACTCAGTTGTTAAATGTTAATAAACTTAAAAATTTTGTCTTGCATCAAGATTTATGCTTGTCTAATTTAGCAAATACCCGCTATTAAATCAGTGGTCGTATAATCGCAACATAATCAAAGATTAACAGATTTATTTTCTATATATGGGAGAGTTATTTGTCCAGGAATCAGCTGTTGTGTCTGAAAAAGTGAATGGTATGCCGGGATCAGAGACAGGAAAGAGAGAAGCCGGCAAAAATGATTTAAGACCGCCGGAGAAGCAAACCGGACCTACTTATACGCACGATGAAGCTGTGGAAGCCAGCATCAAATATTTTAACGGAGATGAGCTAGCTGCAAGGGTATGGGCCAATAAATACGCATTGAAAGACTCCTTCGGGAATCTTTATGAAAAGACTCCCGACGATATGCACCGGAGGCTTGCAAGAGAAATTCACAGAATAGAGAAAAAATACAAGAATCCTCTCCCTGAAGAACTTATATACAGTGTACTTAAAGATTTCAAGTATATTGTTCCCCAGGGTGGGCCGATGACAGGGATTGGCAACAATTTTCAGATCGCATCACTTTCAAACTGTTTTGTAATCGGCAATGAAGGAAACTCTGATTCCTATGGAGGAATAATGAAAATCGATCAGGAGCAGGTTCAACTGATGAAAAGAAGAGGAGGGGTAGGCCATGATCTTTCACATATACGCCCTAAAGGTACACCTGTTCTTAACAGTGCACTGACATCAACCGGAGTGGTACCTTTCATGGAAAGGTATTCAAATTCAACACGTGAAGTAGCTCAGGACGGACGCAGGGGAGCCCTGATGCTGTCAATATCTATTAAGCACCCTGACAGTGGAAAATTCATCGATGCCAAACTTGAAAGCGGAAAAGTCACAGGCGCTAACGTTTCTGTAAAAGTGACCGATGACTTTATGCATGCAGTTGAAAATAAAACAACATTCAGACAGCAATATCCGATCAACTCCGACAACCCTAAATTCGTAAAAGAGATTGATGCTGTTCAGCTCTGGAATAAAATAATTCATAATGCATGGAAATCTGCCGAACCAGGAGTCCTTTTCTGGGATACCATAATCAGGGAAAGTGTACCCGACTGTTATGCCGATCTTGGTTATACATCGGTTTCAACAAATCCCTGCGGCGAAATCCCTCTTTGCCCCTACGACTCATGCAGACTGCTTGCCATAAACCTTTACAGTTATGTGGATAATCCTTTCACAAAAGATGCCTCCTTCAACTTTGAACTCTATAAGGAACATGTCGGCCTCGCACAGCGCATAATGGATGACATAATTGATCTAGAGCTTGAAAAGATTGATGCAATACTGGCAAAAATTGAAGCAGATCCTGAATCAGAAGAACTTAAGCTGGTTGAGAAAAATCTCTGGAAAAACATTCGAAAAAAAGCAGAAGAAGGAAGAAGAACAGGTATAGGCATCACAGCAGAAGGAGATATGCTTGCAGCCCTTGGATTGAAATACGGTAGCGACGAAGCAATCTCATTCTCAGTTGAAGTTCATAAGACCCTGGCCCTTGAAGCTTACAAGTCATCAACATATCTTGCCAAGGAGAGAGGTCCTTTCCTGATATATGATGCCGAACGTGAAAAAAACAATCCATTTATTCTCAGGATGAAGGAAGCGGATCCGGTAATGTACAATAACATGGTGAAATTCGGCCGCAGAAATATCGCCCTTCTTACAATTGCCCCGACAGGTACAACCAGCCTTATGACCCAGACTACATCAGGTATTGAACCAGTTTTTTCTACATGCTATAAACGAAGAAGAAAAGTAAATCCCAACGACAAAGATGTGAAAGTGACATTCAGGGATGAAGTTGGCGATTCATGGGAGGAATTCAATGTTTTTCATCATAAGTTCGTTGAATGGCTGAAGCTTAACGGCTACGATCCTGATGCAGTAACCAGGATGAGCGATGAGGAAATCGGAGCAATAATAGCAAAATCACCCTATTACAAGGCTACTGCTAATGATGTTGACTGGATCGCAAAGGTACGCATGCAGGGAGCCATTCAGAAATGGGTCGATCATTCAATAAGCGTTACAATTAACCTGCCCTCCGATGTAAAAGAAGAGCTTGTAAGCGATCTGTACCTTACCGCATGGAAATCAGGATGCAAAGGAGCAACTGTATATCGCGACGGCTCGAGAAACGGAGTTCTGATTACCGGTAAAAATGAGATTAGAACTGAAAGATTAAAACGGCCCAAAGTACTGGATTGCGATGTTATAAGATTCAATTTCAACGATGAAAAATGGGTGGCATTTGTCGGATTAAAAGATGGAAAACCTTATGAGATTTTCACCGGTCTGGCAGATGAGGAGATTTTCCCTATCCCAAAAACCATAGTCAAAGGTAAAATTATCAAAGTCAGACCAGAAGAAGGAAAAACCCGCTACGACTTTCAGTATACTGATAAGTATGGTTATAAGAAAACTATTGAAGGTCTCTCACATATGTTTAAACCTGAATTCTGGAACTATGCTAAACTTATTTCCGGGGTTTTAAGACATGAAATGCCTATTCAGGATGTTGTAAACCTTGTACAGTCGCTGAAACTCGACAGTGAATCAATAAACAACTGGAAGAATGGTGTTGAACGTGCACTTAAAAAATATATTCCCAATGGAACTAAGGCCAAGGGAAAATGCGGTGAGTGCGGATCTGATAACCTTGTCTATGAAGAGGGGTGCCTTATTTGTAAGGACTGCGGATCTTCCAAATGCGGATAATATTAAACTCTTACAGCTCTGATAAGCCCTCTGCGAAGCCAGGGGGCTTTTAGCTTCTTATCATAATAATTAATCATATAACCTTCCGAAGCCCTGACACTGAATCCATATCCTCTTAGTAATTCTGTGAAATCCTTTTCATCATTGCCTCTGTGATATGTGCATAGGGCAATTTTCAAAGGAGTTTTACTGCTGAGCAGAGAGCGGCATCCGTCCAACACCTTTTTCTCAAATCCGTCAACATCAATCTTCAGGAAGGTTATATCGCTCCTGGTTTTGAAAAAAGAATCGAGGCTAATATGCTTTTCATCATCAAAATCAGCTACATATTTGGGTATTATTTCGATCTTGTCCCTATTTCCGGCAAAGGTTGCCTCAAGGGCTTCAGTCCATTCACTGTCATATTCGAAAAGATAAATCTTCTTAACTTTATCAATGATTGACAGTGAAAAATTGCCCTCAGCTGCCCCAATATCTGCAACAACATCGTTTTCGTCAGGATAAAACCATGATGAGAGATACCTGTGAGGGCTTTTAAGATCCTGCTCTTTTGAAAGTTCCGAATAACTCTTACGGATCCTTTTTACACTCCATCTCCTTTTAAAGTAAAGTCTCTTATTGTCCTGAATCACATATTTCATACCCGTTTTGATATCAGCAAATACTTCGATTTTTTCAGGAGAATAGTTTTTCTGAAATGGGTATGGGAAAATCTCAACCGGGTTGCTCTCAATAAATCTCATTACCTCCTTTTGATCATTGCTTAATTCATTTTCCGGAATACCGGAAAAATGAATTAGTATTTTCCTCCTTAATTTTTTTTTAAGGATTAAGGTCCTGAGTGGTTTAGGAACCACTATGCGATAAAGGGTGAAAAGAAATTTATTCATCAGATATAATTTCGGAGTCTTTATGAATATTCTAACTCTTCAGGATGCTTATTATTCCACTGCAAGATTCTCAGATTTTCGCATTATTTTAAAACACCAAGCTCCCTTCCGACCTTTTCGAAAGCTGCGACCGCTTTATCAATATGTACCTTTTCATGAGCAGCTGAAAGCTGAACTCTTATCCTTGCCTGACCTTTTGGAACAACAGGATAATAAAATCCAATAACATAAATACCTTCAGACAATAGCTTTGCAGCAAAATCCTGCGAGAGTTTTGCATCGTAAAGCATAACTGCACAGATTGCCGACTTTGTAGGCTTAATATCAAATCCCAGATCACTCATCTCTTTGACGAAGTATTCTGCATTTCTATGCAGCTTCTCCTGGAGTTTATTGGTCTCGGTCATCATCTCAAACATTTTTATTCCGGCAGCAGCTACAAGCGGAGGTATGGAATTTGAAAACAGATAAGGACGGGATCGCTGTCTCAGAAGTTCAACTATTTCTTTTCTGCCGGTCGTAAAACCTCCTATAGCACCTCCGAAAGCTTTTCCAAGAGTCCCGGTAATTATTTCGATTTCCCCTCTGAGATTAAATAGTTCTGTGACTCCCCTTCCTGTTCTCCCCACTACTCCGGCTGAATGTGATTCATCAACCATAATCATCGCCTCATATTTTTCTGCCAGTGCTGCAATTTTATCAATAGGAGCAACATTCCCATCCATTGAAAATACTCCATCAGTTACAATAAGTCTGAATCTGGTATTGCCGGCAAGCTGAAGCTGCTTTTCAAGATCATCCATGTCAGCATTGTTGTATTTGAATCTCTGTGCTTTGCAGAGACGAACTCCATCAATTATTGAAGCATGGTTCAATGCATCTGATATTATTGCGTCTTCTTCAGAAAGTAACGGTTCAAAAACACCGCCGTTTGCATCGAAACATGCTGCATACAAAATAGTGTCTTCAGTACCGAAAAAATCAGCTATGCAGGCTTCAAGTTTTTTGTGAAGATCGGTTGTCCCGCAAATAAATCTTACTGATGACATACCGTAACCATGGTCATCAAGAGCCGATTTTGCAGCTTCAATAAGCATTTTGCTGTTTGACAGACCAAGGTAATTGTTCGCACAGAAATTCAGCACCTCCTGCCCGGTGTCAAGTCTTATTTGAGCACCCTGGGGTGAAACTATTATTCGCTCTGTTTTAAACAGACCAGCCTCTCTGATTTCTCCAAGTGTGGTCTTTAAATGTTCCTTAAAGTTACTGTACATTTTTACATCTTTTTGTTATACAATACTGATGATAGTGTATGAGTACCCTTTTATTATCTGAAGGTCCATTTATTCACCCCAAGGATATCAAAATGGTTCTCAAATGAAATCAATACAATGATTAATCCCAGTTAAGAATAACCTTTCCACAATTCCCCTGCTCCATAACATCAAATCCTTTCTGGAAGTCATCTATACTGTAATGATGTGTTATTATTGGATTAAGGTCGATACCTCCGATTATCATCTGTTCCATTTTATACCATGTTTCCCACATTTCTCTTCCGTATATTCCCTTAAGGGTGATTGCTTTGAATATTATGTCACTCCAGGGTACTTCGAAGTTTGAGGGAAGTATTCCTAGCAAGGCAATACTGGATCCATTATACATGTTACTTATCATATCGATAAAGGCCTTAGGCGATCCCGACATTTCAAGGCCTACATCAAATCCTCTCATTCCTAATTTCTTGACTGCATCAGATATTTTCTCCCCCCTTGATGGGTTTACAGTCAAAGTTGCCCCCATCTTTTTAGCTATTTCAAGCCTGAAATCGCTCAGGTCGCTTGCTACAATAAATCTGGCTCCTGAGAATTTTGCTATAGCCACTGCCATACTGCCTATTAAGCCGGAACCGGTTATTAGCACATCTTCTCCGAGAAGCGGAAATGATAAAGCAGTATGTGTGGCATTGCCAAATGGATCCATAATTGCTGCCCATTCATCAGGAATTCTAGGATCGAGGGGGACAATATTGGAAGCAGGAATCCTGACATATTCGGCAAATGATCCATCAATATTCACACCTATTCCGATTGTATTTTCACAAACGTGTTCTTTTCCCCGCCTGCAGTTGCGGCAGTGTCCGCATGCCAAATGGCCTTCTCCTGTTACCCTGTCACCTGGTTTGTGAATTTTCACGCCTGCTCCTACTTTATAAATATAACCCATATATTCATGACCGATAACCATTGGAGTTTTAATGGTACGCTGAGCCCATTGGTCCCATTGGTATATATGAAGATCTGTCCCGCAAATTGCCGATTTCTTAACTTTTATTATAACATCATTCAATCCGGGTTCAGGTATAGGAACCTCCTGCATCCAGAGCCCTTTTTCCGGCTTTGCCTTTACAAGAGCTTTCATACTTTTCATGCCTTCTCTTTTAAAAAATGCTAAATTAATATAATTCTTCCGCACAAATGCTGATTTTCGGAATACTATTATTTTAAGGGGTTTAACTATCTTTACAGCAATTTAAAAGGAGATTTTTACAGAATGAATCAGGTACGAGTCCGGTTTGCCCCAAGTCCGACAGGTCCTCTTCATATTGGAGGAGTCAGAACAGCACTTTATAATTACCTGTTTGCAAAAAAGAACCATGGAACATTTATCCTAAGGATCGAAGATACTGACCAGGCAAGATACGTTGAAGGAGCTGAAGAATATATAATTCAATCGCTAAAATGGTGCGGTATACATGTTGATGAAGGAATAAATGAAGGCGGAGATTACGGACCTTACAGGCAAAGTGACCGAAAAACCATCTATCGCCAGTATGCCGATATGCTTTTTGACAAGGGATATGCTTATTATGCATTTGATACACCTGAAGAGCTTGAAAAACTCAGGTTAGCATCAGAAAAAGAGGGTAAAACTTTCATTTATAATTCGGAAGTGAGGGGAAAACTTAAAAATTCGATAGCTCTCGATGCAGTTGACTGGAATACAAGACTCGACAAAGGAGACCCTTTCGTAATCAGATTTAAAATGCCCCCGGATGAGGAAATCCATTTTCATGATGTTATCAGAGGGCATATTGTTGTTAATTCAAATACCATCGACGATAAGGTTTTATTCAAATCAGACGGCATGCCAACCTATCATCTGGCTCATTCAGTTGATGATCATCTGATGAAAATAACACATGTAATACGGGGCGAGGAGTGGCTGCCCTCACTGCCGCTTCATGTTATGATTTATCGGGCATTTGGCTGGGAAGCCCCGGTATTTGCCCATCTGCCGCTTCTGCTGAAACCAGACGGTAAAGGGAAGCTTAGCAAACGCGACGGTGACAAAATGGGATTCCCTGTTTTCCCTCTTTACTGGCCGTATGGTGAAACAGCTAGAGGTTACAGAGAAGACGGATATTATCCTGAAGCCTTCGTCAATATGCTTGCTTTACTTGGATGGAATCCGGGAACCGAACAGGAAATATTTTCAATGGATGAGCTTATTGCAGAATTCTCTCTTGAAAGGGTGGGTAAATCAGGATCAAGGTTTGACCCTGAGAAAGCCAGATGGTTCAATCATGTTTACCTTCAAAGAAAATCAAATAAGGAACTGGCGCTTGAATTCAGGGAGTACCTCAGGGCGAAAAACTATCATTCCGATATTGGTCGTCTTGAAATTCTTGTAGGTCTGGTAAAGGAAAGAGTTAGTTTTGTGAAAGATATATGGGAACAGACTGATTTCTTTTTCAGAATGCCGGAAACTTATGACCCTGAAGCTGTCAGAAAGAAATGGACCGAGCAGTCTCCTGTGATCATGAGAGAATTGATCGAAGTCCTTAAAAAAATTACTGATTTTTCTCCTGCTGGAACAGAATCCGCAATAAAAAAATGGATAGAAGAAAAAGGTTATAACACAGGAGATGTAATGAATGCGTTAAGACTTGTTGTGGTAGGCTCACTAAGGGGTCCGCATATGTACGACATTATCAGCTGGTTAGGAAAGGAAGAAACAATAAAAAGAATTGAAAGAGGACTTTCAGCAATTTGTATTTAAAACAATGAACCTTCCTTTGCCGGGTGATTTTATTGATATTCACACTCATGATGCCAATCCTGTCAGGGGATACTTTAAAATTGAAACATTAATGGCTCATGAGGGCAAAAATCCCCTTGATATCAAAGGCATTGCTTATACGGCAGGAATACATCCATGGAATCTTAGCGAGGGCAACAAGAATCAACAGATTGAATTTGTGAAATCAACTGCTGCTGACATCTCGGTGCTTGCTGTAGGAGAGGCAGGTTTCGACAAACTGAGAGGCCCTTCTTTTGAACTTCAGAGAGAGGTTTTTTATGAACAGATTGTAATTGCAGAAAGACTGAAAAAACCTGTCATAATTCATTGTGTCAGGGCATGGGATGAATTGCTGAATGCTCATAAGACCCTTAAACCCTTAAAGCCATGGCTCATTCATGGCTTCAGAGGCAAAAAGGAACTTGCTTCACAGCTTATTTCAAGAGGCATGTATATTTCTTTATGGTTTGAGTTTGCTCTCAGAAATGAATCTGCCAATCTGGTAAAATACTTGCCAAAGGACAGACTTTTCATAGAGACTGATGGAGCTGATCTCGATATAAGAGAAATTTATGGGAAAATTGCAGCTGATATGGGTACAACCACTGAAAAGCTAAAAACTATTATTTCAGATAATTTTCTGAGATTTTTCAATATTCAGGTTTAGTTTTAAGATCAAATATCACATAAAAAGCAAGACAGTTAAATACCTGATTTCAAATCGGAATTAACGGAAATTAAAAATTAATGAATAGCTGGCTTTCAAGGACAGAATTACTTATAGGAAGTGAGAAACTTAAAAAACTAAGAGTCTCAAAAGTGCTTATAGTTGGTTTGGGAGGAGTTGGAGCTTATGCTGCTGAAATGATCTGCCGTGCCGGAATAGGTCATATTACAATTGTCGATGGAGACACAATTCATGTCAGCAACAGGAACAGACAGCTTCCTGCTCTTGTCAGTACAGAAGGGCTGCACAAAGCTTCAATAATGGGCACCAGACTGATGGAAATAAATCCGGAACTTGATCTTACAGTTATTAAGGAGTATTTAAAGGATGAAAGAATGCAGGAGATACTTAACTCCGGATTTGATTATGTTGTAGATGCAATTGATACTCTCTCTCCAAAGATTTATCTTATTTACCATTCGCTTCAAAAAGGGTTCCCGATAGTGAGTTCAATGGGATCAGGAGGGAAATTTGATCCTCTTAAAATTTCAATAAAAGATATTTCTGAAACAACCGATTGTTCATTGGCAAGGATGTTGAGAAAAAGGCTTCACAGGCTTGGGATCAGAGAAGGAGTGACAGCTGTTTATTCAACGGAAACAGTTGACAAGGAAAGGATTTTACCTGCTATTGGGGAAAGGAACAAAGCCTCGGTGGTAGGAACAATATCTTACATGCCTGCAGCCTTTGGCATAGCATGTGCTTCAGTTGTAATACGCGATATTGCAGGAGTTTCTAGGTAGGATTTACCAGGTTCACTCCCTGTATGCCCCATTTTTCCTGAATAAATAAAATGCTGGAATTCCGGCAAGGACTGTCAATATCGCAACTGATGATTCAAGAGGTCTTTCCAGGAATGAAAGTATAAGTATAAGAGATCCTGCAGCTAAATAAATGATCTGGGTGAACGGAAATCCTTTTAATCTTATGCCTTCAGGTTTTATTTTCCTGAGTTTCCACACTCCGGCTACTGTAAGAAGAGGGAAGATTCCCAGGGCAAATCCCATATAAGTCAGTACCTGTTCAAATGTGCCCGAAAAGGCAAGAATTATTGCTATAAGTCCCTGCAGCAGAATTGAGTTTGAAGGGACATGGAACTTTTTGTGAATTCTGGCAGCCGCCCTGAAGAAGAGGCCATCTTTTGCCATGGAATAATAAACTCGTGGGCCAAGGATAATGAAAGCGCTGAGCGATGAAAAGAGTGCAAAAGCGATAAGCACTGAAAATAAGATCTCGGCTGACTTTCCAAAAAGATTTCCCATTGCAAGTCCTCCGACAGATATTACACCCTTCATTTCATTGGGATTGATGCCATAAATGTAAAGTACGTTTATACCTATATAAAGGATAGTCACTATTCCTGTGCCGTATATCAGTGATCGGGGAAGCGTTTTCCCCGGATTCTTTATCTCAGCGCCAACGTAAGTCGAGGCATTCCATCCGCTGTACGCAAACATGATCCACATCAGCGAAAGCCCCATGGTTTTCCATCCGGCAAGACCTTCTGGTAGACTTCTGCCATCCGAGAAGTTTGAAAAGTCTCCCTTACCTGAGGAAAATCCTGCTGTTAATAAAATAACAATAAGCAGTATTTTCAGAATGGTGAGCACATTCTGAATCCTTGCCCCATACTTGATCCCTGAATAATGGATAAAAGTAAAAATCAGAATTACAGATACCGACAGTATCTTCTTTGTCATTTCAGGCTGCATCATGCCCGAGTCCTGTAACCAGAATGAAAATCCCGGTAGAGCCCTCGTGAAATATTCGCTGAAACCCAATGCTGAAGCGGCTATTGGTGCAGAGAATCCGACGATGAACGATACCCACCCGCTGAGAAATCCAAAAAGCGGATGATAAAGCCTTGAAAGGAACAGATATTCACCGCCGGCTCCAGGCATGGCTGCTCCAAGCTCACCATAAGAAAAAGCACCGCAAAGCGCTACAAATCCTCCCACGGCCCACAGTATCAGCATGATTACCGGATCATTCAGTCCGGCCATTAGAAGTCCGGACGTGGTGAATATCCCTGCACCAATCATGTTGGCAACAACAATATTGGTAGCTGGGAAAAGTCCAAGCTTTCTTTCAAGGGAATCAGCCATTGTCTTAATCTGATTATTTTTCTGCTATTTTATAACTTATTGATAAACCGGCTCCTGCATTGTTCACGGTTGTTTTGTAATTTGGCAGACTTTTTACATAATCGAGAAAAACAGCAGTACCGCTGTATGAGCCGTAACCTCCGCGTACTCTTTCTGAAATATTATGTGCAGTAAAACAACCTCCTACCTTAAGTTTTGGGTCTATCATAATAAAATAGTTCTTATACCAGTCTTTGTCTGCATCGCTGAATACAAAATCAAACGGGCCTTTTAGTTCCTTGACGAGATCATGAGCATTGGCAAGTCTGGCATCTATATATTCCGAAAGCCCTGCCTGTCTGAAATTTTCAAGAGCGGTCTTGTGCCTCCTTTCATCAATATCAATAGTTATAAGCTTTCCTCCTGTTTTGCTTAAAGCCCATGCTATCCAGATGGCTGAGTGCCCGGTAGAGGTACCTATCTCAAGAGCAGATTTGTAATTGCCCTTAATTATCAGATCGTAAAGCAGCTGGCCGTCAACCCAGGGAACATTCATATCATACCAGTGTCGGGCATGTTCGTTCAGGAATTTCTTTACTCTGTCATCAAGCGACTGATCCGCACTGCCTGACTGTGCATTAATGTAATTGCCAGTATTACTGAAGAGAACACAAACCAGAAATAGCTTAAGAATATTATTCATCTGCCCTGTATAATTATGTTTTAAGATGAAACAACCATCTTCCTGTCTTTTTGGTTCATTTGAAAATAACAATTCATTAGGTTTTCATGATACTTATTCAGGAAATTTTACCAAAGCTATTAATAAATCGCATTTTCTGAATGCCTAATCTATTAAAACATTGCAAACATTTTTTAATTTGGAGTTTTTATTTTTCCCGGAATAATCTTCATTAGCTCATGCAGGTCAGATCAAAAATATTCGTTATCCTGAAAAATATTATTCAGGATCTCTCAATTTGGCAGTCAAATATTTATTGCAAATGTTGAAAAAGACAGGACTTCAATACTCAGCCATAATAATAACACTTCTTGCCATCTTAAATGTAATAATTCATATTTTATTCTCATACAACCTTGAATATCATCGTGATGAACTGCTATATTTTTCTCTTGGAAATCATCCGGCATTTGGCTACGCCACTGTTCCTCCTCTGACAGGCTGGATAGCATGGTTGATGCAGCAGATGTTTGGAAATTCCCTTTTCGCTGTAAGACTGTTTCCTGCTTTGATGAGCGGAGTGATGGTTTTTCTGGTATCAGCTCTGGTAAAAGAATTGGGTGGATCAGAATATTCCCGGATTCTTGCTGCTGCAGGGATTATAATTTCAATCTTCGGACTGAGAACCTTCCTTATGTTTCAGCCTGTGTATATTGATCTGATCCTGTGGACATTAATTTTCTATCTTATAGTAAAATATATAAACACAACCAAAGGAAAGTATCTCGTATTCCTTGGTGTTGCAATCGGCTTTGCATTAATGAATAAGTACCTGGTCGGGATTCTCCTGGTTTCATTCCTGATAATTGTCCCATTTACCAGATACAAGGGTTTATTCCGTGACATGAATTTCTGGTACGGAATTATTGCCTGTTTCCTGATTTTTCTTCCTAACATTATTTGGCAGATTGTTAACAGACTGCCCGTTATAAATCATTTTTCTGAACTTAGAGAGACACAGCTTGTGAACGTCGACAGGGTAGCTTTCCTGACAGAGCAGCTGGTAATTCCTGGTGCAGCTTCTGTTCTTACCATTGCAGGTTTAATTTCCCTTTTATTTGGAAGAAGAGCCGGGAAATACAGATTTCTGGGCTTCGTAATAATAAGTGTGGTTATAATACTTATGTTATTGAAAGGTAAAAGTTATTATACCCAGGGCATATTCCCGTTACTTATAGCAGCAGGTGCTGTTTCCTGGGGGAATATTCTCCTGAAAACTTGGTCAAGGATTTTGTTGCTTCTTATTTTAGCCGTAATGACGGTTCCTGTTATTCCAATAGGTATTCCTGTCTTCAAGGTTGAAGGACTTGTCAAATATTTTAAGGTTATCGGTGAGAAATACGGAATGGATTTTGTATGCCGGTTCGAAGATAATTCAATACATTCTCTTCCCCAGGATTATGCTGATATGCTGGGATGGGAAGAACTTACCGGTATTGTAAAGGAAGGATGGATATTGATTCCTGATAAAAGAGCTGCATTTATTTATTGTGAGAACTATGGGCAGGCAGGCGCCGTAACCGTCATAGGTAAGAAATACGGATTGCCGGAAGCTGTATGCTTCAGTGAAAGTTTCCGCTATTGGTTCCCTAAAGAGTTTAATCCTGACATAAAATCGGCAATTTATGTAAATAATGAACTGGGCGAGGATGTCAGCACAATTTTCAGAGAAATCAGAAAAATCGGAAGTATTACAAATCCCCATGCAAGAGAGTTCGGGACAACAGTATGGCTGCTACAGGATCCTTCAGACAGCTTTAACTCCTTCTGGAAAATAAGAACAGCAGACCTTTAGATCTTAATAATAATTCACCCGGCCTATTTTTTAAACATTTTTGAGTAATTTTGGTTTTAATATGTAAGGATATTGATGTATTTAGGACATTTTCAGACTGGTTTAATTTAATAAAAAACATGAGTTTTTCAGATTTTATAACACCTTGCGGAAAAAAAATTAACAAAGAACATTTCATTCGCCTTGTTCAGGTCTCAAGAGCTGACGGGAAGATAAACCCAACAGAACTAAAACTTCTTCACAGGGAAGGTAAAAAATTCGGACTTACAGATCCGGAAATTGACAGGATTATCAAACACGAAAGCCGGCATCATTATGATCCACCATACAGCCTCCAGGATAAATTTGATCAGCTTTATAATATTGTTGAAATGATCCTTGCAGATGAAGTAATAACTGAGGATGAAAGAAAAATGATAAACCGCTATGCCATAGAAGCTGGTTTTAACGATAATACAATACCAAAATTGATTGAACTTCTGATTTCAGGTATTAAAGAAGGAAAAGACGAGGAAATTCTGCTTGATGAGTTTAAAAAGAAACATCTGTTTACAAGTTAATATAATCATTTTAATAGTAATTTATTTGACTTGTCTTTAAAAATTTTCTAACTTGTAAGGATAATTACCTGATATTTAACCAAACAAGTTAGATTATGAGAATCCTTATTACGGGATTGATTGCATTTATTATATGGTCATTTTTTTCAACATGGCTTTATACTGATGTATTAAGGCATGCTGCAAGAAAGCCGGAACCATTGCAAACAGTCCCTGTCCCGAAAAATAGTGTGGCAGACTCATTGCTTGAGATCTATGCCATGATGCCAAAAGATCTGACTATCTGGTTTGAGTTTGACAAATCGAAGCTTAAACCTGATGCACAGTTTGAATCAGGCCTTGCAGAATTTAAGAGCTGGCTTGATAAATATCCTGAATCAGTGCTTCTTGTAACCGGACACACCGATCTTGTAGGTGATAAGGAATATAACCGCAAGCTTGGCATGGAAAGGGCCAAGGCAATGCAGAAATACCTGGAGGCCAAAGGTTTCCCGGCTTCACGAATGATAGTAGACTCAAAGGGAGAAGATGAGCCTGTGACCGGATATATTAAAGCCGAAGACCGTGCAAAAAACAGAAGAACAGTAATTTCAATAAAAAAACAATAATATGGGATCAATAGTTATTCTCCAGATAATGTCAGTAACTGCTGCAGTCATACTCATAGTTGCCCTGCTTATTGTGGCAGGACTTATCGGTTACCTCACCGCATGGTTCTACGCCAAATCGGTATATACTCCCATTATCAAAAAGCTGGAAGACGAAAAAGTCCAGCTTAACAGGGAGATTTCAGGATTGAAAGATGACATAGGCAAGCTTGAATCCAAGATCTCGGGGCTGAACGGAAAAATTAACGACCTCGAAAAAGAAATCTCGGATAAGGAAAAAGAGATCTCCGACAGGGTAAATGAGATACGCGAGCTGAAGAAAAAAATTAAGGAATAACATCTACTGAAATCCATTAACCACGGTACCGATTGCCATCGGGACCACGGATTGACACGGAACAGAATTCTGTAATCAGTGAGACCTCTGTGTTCCTCCATGGTAAGTTATCCTCCTCTCTGGTTTTCATTCTGCTATTTAATAAATGCATTAAAAAGCCCTGGGAGCGGGACGCAACAGGCATTTTAATTTTAGAATAACAATGAATCTGCGGCCCTCCACCTCTTCCCTTTCCTCGTTTTCAATTACCTGTGTGTCATCCCGAATGAGCAATCCTGAGTCTGCGAAGGATTAGCGAAATGAGGGATATCCATATAGTCTGTCAAGAAGAAAATATGGTTCAGATAAGACCTTCCTTAGTTACTCGCCGCCAGCGCGGATATGGCTTCGCCGATCTTCCCGCCACTGAAGCGGATTTGCATTTGTGCATTTTACCCGGTTGTAATCCGTGCCATTTTAGTAACTTAAGATTTTTCTATTCTGCTTTACCATTATCACTATTTGCATTCCGCAGATGAGGTATATTTAAAAACTACAACTTCCCCGGCAGCATTCCTGTGAAGTATAAACCTTTCAATCCAGGTAAATTTATAACCTCCTTTTGATACCCATTTCAAATGTGCTTCAATCATGACTCCTTCATCAGGATAATCAATAGCTGGTGGAACACCAGGCCAATCCCAGTACCAACCCACATTACTATGTCCAACTTCGCTGACAACATATTTATCTCCTGTTTGGGTATCCCAGACGTCAGAATGCAGAATAACCCAATGCACATTTTCAAGAGCTCCGGTCTTAGGGTTCAAATGATAAGAAATTTTATAAGTTACCTCACCTGAAACCGGTCTTCCAAAGCAAGGATCTGTCGATCCATCTGCACTCCAGGTAAAAACTGTATTTGATGTCTGGGCATTGCCCCAACCACTGAATGCAATAAATGCGATTACAGAAATAGCCAATGTTAATTTTAGTGTTTTCATAGTTTAATGTTTTTAATTAAAAATGTAAAAAAAGGTTCAACGTTTGTAGATAACCTGTCAGTTCAGATAGAATTTTGTTCAAAGTTCTGCTGACAGACAATCATATTCCACCTCATTTGTAACATAAAATTGCCGCCATGTAACATTTTTGAGTGTTTTCATCAAAAATCCCCTATTTAGTATGTTCAATCTGCCCGGAAATTCATAAATTAATGTTCACTGTTGGATAAAATTCAAAGGTGATTTAATCCTGAACAGATCCATGTATATCAGAAAGTTCTGTCTTCCGGCAATTATTTATTTGTTCATTTCTTTGTTTCCGGGAAATGGACAGACAGTCCTTATCCCTGAAATGAAACCTGCCGATGCAAGATTCGACAACTTTATGAAAAATGTGGAAGAAGCCGGATTTGCTGCAATGAGTATTATGCAGGACAAAAAAGGTTTTATATGGTATGGTACTGAATTCGGCTTAAACAGATTTGACGGGATAAGGTATAAAAGATATGGCCTTGGGGATAGCGATTCGACCATTAAGGGGTACAGTGTTTATTCGGTTTTTGAGGATTCTGATGGCACGATCTGGGCAGGAACTGCAGGTGCACTCAACGGAATTAATCCGGTATCGGGGAAAATAGCTCATTTTGTTCCCGATTCAACTGATTTTGCCAGCCGCGACAATTCGATAAGATTTATTAAAGAAGACAGGAACGGATCATTATGGCTGATAACTGACAAGGATGTTTTTAACTTCAGCCGGCAGAAGAAAGCTTTTACCAGATTTCCCATTGATCCTTCCGCATGGCGCACCGGATATCAGACAATGGTGTTTGAAAAGGACTGGTTCCTTGAAGATAGGGCAGGCAGGATCTGGATCGGAACAGATGCAGGACTTTACAGGTATGACGGACACAGCTGGACAAGGATCTTCCCGGCCGATCGGAATCCTGTTAAAGCCAGGTCCTGTAAGGTCAACTGCATTAGGGAGGACGATGAGGGAAATATATGGATTGCCACTGAATCTTTCGGACTTCTGAAGATATCCGATGGTGAAAAAGGATCATATGAAGAAATCAAAATTCTGCCGGATAATATCAAATCCCCTGAAAAACTGATTGTCACTTCAGTTTTACCGGAATCAAAAAACAGAATGTGGATATTTTATAACTGCACACTTTTGGATTATGATCCTGTCACCGGAAGATCAAAAAGTTATCTTTTTTCTGACAAACCGTTTGTTCAGGGATGGAGAAACCTGCTGCGCATAGATAAAATGTTCAGGAATAATGACGGCACTCTTTGGTTGATTTATGTTGGCGCCGGCATTGTTCTCAGATTCGATCCCGTTAAGGAGAACCTTCGTTATTACCAGGTACCGCGATGGGTGGAATTTGACTGTATCAGGGATAATACACAAAATTTCTGGTTTGCATCAGTGGCACAGAGCATATTCAGGCTTGTTGCTGATACACTGCCGTTTATGACTGCACTGATCCCAAACAGTGATTTTGTGGAAAGCGGAGACAAGCAAAGGATATGCCAGGACGAAAATGGAGATCTCTGGCTTGCATTGTCAGGTGGGATATTCAAAATAAGAAATCCCGATATGAGTCCTGAACTGAAACCGGAAAAGATTGAACTCCCTGATAATAAAAACGAACCAGGGAGTGTTATGAAGGACAAGGAGGGAAATCTATGGTTCGGCCTGAATAATGGGATTATCTTTAGATATGATCCTTCCGGAAAATCTTTTAAAAGATTCGGCCTGCCACCAGCATCTTTCCCTGCAAATGACAACTACATAACCTTAATGGCAGAGGACAGCCGGAGAAATATATGGTTTGCTGTCCAGAATGAAGGACTTTTTAAACTTCCGCGAAACGCAAATAAAATTGTAAAAGTCGTGACGGCTAAAGAACTATCTGAGAGTAACGCCGAGCCCTATATTCTCGATTTTATGATCGATAGCAATGATGAACTGTGGCTGTCGACGTTTGATGGATTGTTCAGGCTTGACAAATCGGGTAAAACAATAAGAAATTATACCGGATTCGACGGCACGGGAACAACTTATGGCAGTTTATACGCCAGAATAGTTGAAGACATCAATAAAAATATCTGGGTGCTTAACTCTCTTGCTGGTCCATATCTGTTTGACAGAGATAATGATGTGTTTAAAAAACCTGAAGGGTTGAATCTTACCTCAGAATTTGGTTTTATCGATCTTATTACGGATGGCAGGAACCGGCTATGGATAGGGGCTAACGGGACTATTATGACAGTAGACCTGTCGACAAAGAAATTGCACCGTTATTATTTACCTCAGAAAAGCGGCGAAATTCATTCCCTGCTTCTTAATTCCGGAAAGGTCGCTTTTGTAGTCTTTGACAAGCTGTTTGTTTTTCCTGAAAAAGCCCCGGTAAACAGAAATATTCCGCCAATATACCTTTCAGGACTTTATGTTGATGGTACAGAATATAATAAACTCTTTCCTGATGAAGGAAATGTCACTGACCTGAAAAAAGCTGACCTCAGGTTTAATCAGAATAATCTGAATTTCGAATTCTCAGTCCTTAATTATACCGATCCGCAGCTCAATAAATGCAAATATTTTATGAAAGGGATTGATAAGGATACTGTTCTGACTTCTCCGGGCTTACCTGCAGAATACAAGAACATGCCTCCGGGGAAATATACATTCTGGTTAACAGGGTCGAACAATGACGGAGTGTGGAATCCGTCAGGTGTTTCAATTGATATTAATATCCATCCCCCCTGGTATGGTTCAGTTTTGGCGAAGATCTTATATGTTTTTCTGGTTATGTTCATTATCATGTCGTACATCAGGCTTAAAACCGACAGACTCAGAAAGGATAAATTAAGGCTCGAAGCTGAAGTAAAAGCCCGCACCGCAGAACTTGATATTAAGAACCGGCAGCTTGAGGAGACAGACAGGATGAAAACTCATTTCTTTACAGATATCTCTCATGAAATACGAACACCTCTGTCGCTGATTATGGGCCCCCTTGAGACAATCTCAAAGGAGGAAACACTGAGCGAAAAGACTGCAGGCATGATAGATATAATGAAAAGGAATGCCCAAAGGCTTATGCAGCTGGTTAACCAGCTTCTCGACATTTCACGCCTGGATGCAGGGAGGATGAAGATCAGCCTTGTAAAAGAAGATATAGTTAAATGCCTGAGAATACTTGTTTACGAATTCCTTTCCGCAGCTGAAAGCAGGCAGATCAAATATATTGCCGAACTCCCTGAAAAGGAATTTATAACATGGTTCGACAAAGACAAAGTTGAAAAAATAATTTCAAACCTGCTTTCCAATGCATTAAAATACACCCCAAAGGAAGGCACTATTCAGTGCCTGATTAAGATTGAACAGGATATTAAAACCGGGAATCAGCCTCTTTTGAATATTGTAATTACGGATACCGGTCCCGGAATAGAAAATGAGAATCTCGAAAGGATATTTGACAGGTTTTTCAGGATAGAAGGCAGAATTGAGTCTGAAAGACATGGAACAGGGATAGGCCTTTCGGTGACAAAGGAATTCACCACGCTGATGCATGGGGAAATTAAAGTAAAAAGCGTCCCGGGGAAGGGCTCGGAATTTTATGTCACCCTTCCACTGGGTAAAGAACATTTGTCGGCAGGCGAGTACGTAATTATGAAGTCTGAACCTGAGGTGGCAGTGCGGAAGGATATTAAAACTTATGACTCCGTTCTTGCCGCAGATAAAAGAAGTAAATCCTCCGAAGAGACTTTAAAGATTCTTATAATAGAGGATAATGAGGACCTTAGGAACTTCATCGGTGAGAATATGGCAAAACGGTATCAGGTACTGACAGCCGAAAACGGACGAACAGGCATAAACATGGCTTTCACCATGATGCCTGATTTAATAGTAACCGACATAATGATGCCTGATCTCGACGGAATACAATTATGTTCAAAGCTGAAAAATGATGAGCGCACAAGCCATATCCCGGTCATACTTCTGACAGCCAAGGCTACGACTGATGATAAGCTGCAGGGGTTGAGATCCGGCGCCGATGATTATATTATTAAACCATTCCTGATGGAGGAACTTACCACCCGTGTTGAAAACCTGCTTGCGCTAAGGGAAAAACTGAGATTGAAATATATCAAACCGGCTAATGCAGCAGCAATTGTTGAAAAACCAGAATCGGTCGATGACAGGTTCATGGCAAAAGTCATCAGGATAATCGGCGAAAATGTTTCAAATTTTGACTTTGATGTTGAGATGCTTCATGAAAGGTTGGGGATGAGCAGGATGCATCTTTCACGCAAGATCAGAATACTGACCGGGACATCACCTCATATATTTATCAGGAACCTTCGCCTCGAAAAGGCGGGTGAACTCCTTTTAAAAAAATCTGGCAATATAACTGAAATAGCTTACAGCGTTGGTTTCTCAAATCCATCAGGATTTACAAAAGCTTTCAGGGAATACTTTGGCGTGTCACCAAAAAATTACCCGAAACAATAAGATCATAAATTTGCTAAGCACACCAGGGGTGAAATACCCGAATCTGAGAATTTTGAAATAGTTTCATAATTACGTAATTAAATCGTAATTAATTACGTAATTAAATAAAATGTCAACAATTAGTTTATTTCAAGTGGTTTACCAATAATTGAGGCTGTGTCTAATATGTTTTTGATTGCTGTCTTATCCTTAGAGGCCTTTGTGATTAGCTTTGTGATGCTTTGTGGTTCAATGATTTATGTTTAACCACCAATCCCGGGTACTAGGGATCAAAGGATGGCACAAAGTTACCCGAAAAACTTTTAAGACGGTCTCTTTAGTTTCACTCCTCTATTGCCGAGTGATAATCCTGAAGAGATATAACCATATAGGCTCCGTTTTGCCTTTCATTGACTTTTGACAATTAGTGCGGTATAAGATTCGACCATTCAGTTTATGAATCTA
>CAZEUL010000033.1:0-24995 GCA_964514725.1 uncultured Rikenellaceae bacterium | reverse complement strand
ACCAGATATTTATGAGTGTTAATCAAGAATCTAAATTATTAATCGGACAATAGTGGTTTAAAATTCAATATCACTACACAATAATCCTTACCATGGATGTCTCGCAACTTTCACCCAGTAACATTGTATCTATATATCAAGAAAACCCCTTAACTTTTCAACCCATCAACCCTTCAACCTTTACTTAAAACCTCTCCTTCGCCATCTTCACCACATCGTCGCCGCTTTTCACCGGACGGATCCTGAAACTGTATTCATATTTCCTTTCCAGGAGCCTGTATTGGGGATGTATCTCAGCCCCCCACGAGTCATCTCCCCCTACTCCCATCTGTGCCAGATCAACATTAAGGTTGACAAAATCACGCGGTTTTACATCGATAGTATGTGTATTGGCGGTCTTTGCATCTCTGCGATACTGTGACAATCTCCCGGGCGATTCAAAATCATCATGAAGGTTTTTAAGAGCTGAAAAACAGATAACCGGATTTCCGCATATAAGTAATCCTGATCCATTTTCATCTGTAAGTGTCAGCCACCTCGTATCTGTTTTATAACCATTCTCCTGAGGTCTGATATAAGGAACATACTGGTCCTCAGCAGTGTTTTCATAAAGCCCGACAAAGGCTGAAGTCTTCCTGTCCGAATAGTTTTCATGAGGACCTCGGCCAAACCATCTGACATTTGAAAATTCTTCAGGAAGCTGCATTTGCATACCCATTCTTGGTACTTCAGGTATTTTTTCCGAAACCTTGGAAAACTGGTTTTTTATTATTATATCCCCTGACCCGAATATTGTATAAGTTGTCACATAACCGGCGATCTTTTCGCCTGATAGTCCGGGAATATCATATTCAAATGTCAGAACAACCTTTCCCATCTCAGGCTGAGAGATATTTGCCCTTCGGATGGCAGCTCTTTCACCGGCTTTCTTCCATACTGACAATTTCTCATCCATGCCATAACCGTAGTCGTTATCTGTAGGTGCTCTCCAGAAGTCAGGTTCGGGACCCTTCCTGATGACTGTTTTTCCGTTCGAAATGAACGAATCCATTCTTCCTTTCTCAAGGTCAAAAACTATTCTGAAACCATCACCGCTGACCTCCAGGTTATTGCCTGAAGTAGTTGTTTGCACTACAGCCAGCTCATCAATTTTCGGTGCCAGTGGTTTAACTGCCAGGGGAAGCCTGAACTGTTCATTTGCATATATATGTCCGGCAGGCACAAGGTTCCATTCGTCGTTCCTTGTGGCAGATATGTTTAGAAAATATTCCGTTCCCGGTTCAGGTGACAATCCGCCAACCGGGAGCGACACAACGGAATCCTGCCCCGGGCTAAGGTCTGGTAATGATAACTTCCCAGACTTAACGGGAACCCCATCAGAGGAAATATTCCAGTCAATTGTAAAATCTGAAAGATCAATGAAATTGTATTTATTCCTTATCCTGACACGTCCTGTATTTAAATCGACGGGGTCGAATCCGATGTACTGATATACCTTTTTAACTTCATTTAATCCTGGTTTGCCGGTCCTGTCAGGCCATGTAAGACCATTTATACAGAAATTACCATCACTGGGTATCCCTTCATCACCAAAATCTCCCCCATACGCCCAGTACTTTTCACCATTCTCATTTGTCTTAAGCAGTCCCTGATCAACCCAGTCCCAGACAAATGCTCCCTGAAGTATCGGGTATCTTTCAATCACATCCCAGTAATCCTGAAGATTACCTGTTGAATTTCCCATTGAATGTGCATATTCACACATAATAAGTGGTCTGTCATTTTTAGGATTTTTGGCATAACTCTCAATTTGTCCTATACTTGAATACATAGGGCAAAAAATATCAGAGTGCCTTTCCGGTGCGTTTGTCTGATCACCCTCCCTCTCATATTGAACCGGTCGGGTGATATCCCTTCTCTTTGTCCATTTGTAATTTTGAAGGAAATTATGTCCGTCACCGGCTTCATTTCCAAGAGACCAGATTATAACCGAGGGATGGTTCTTGTCTCTCTCAACCATTCGCTGCATCCGGTCTAGATGAGCGGAAGCCCACTCCTTTTTGTCGGCCAGGGTAATGTCTTTTTCATAACCCACCCCATGCGACTCAATATCGGCTTCATCAATAAGATAAAGACCATACCTGTCACACATATCATACCACAGCTCCTGCTGCGGGTAATGGGAGGTCCTGACTGCATTTATATTATTACTTTTCATCACCCTGATATCCTTGAGAATTGTGGCCTCATCCACTACATGACCTGTAACATCATGATGTTCATGCAGATTTGTTCCTTTAAGGAGGATGGGTATTCCGTTTATGAGCAGGCGGGAGCCGGCAATTTCAACCTTTCTGAAGCCAATCTTCGAGCTGACAGATTCCAGAATGTTTCCTGAATGATCCCTGAGAGAAAGGATAAATGTATAAAGATAAGGGGTTTCCGAAGTCCATTTTTTAATTCCGGGAAAAACTCTGATAAAATCTGTTGCTGTCTTTTCCCCGGTTAGCTTTATTTTTTTTTCCTCTGAATAAATTTCATTTTCCCCATCAAAAAGTGATGCTTTAACAGATAAATCATTATCTGCTTCTGCCGGGGCTTTAAGTTCCAGGTTTACTTTAAGTACTCCGTCTTTATAACCGTTTTGCAGATCGGCTACAGCAAAAAAGTCGTTAATCCTGATCCTGGGCCGCGCATGTAGAAATACGGTACGCTGAATACCACTGAGTCTCCAGAAATCCTGGTCCTCAAGATAGCTTCCATCACTCCATCTGTATACCTCCACAGCAAGTGAGTTTTTGCCAGGTTTCACGTACTTCGTTATGTCAAATTCCGCCGGAACCTTACTATCCTCGCTATATCCGACCATCTTCTCATTTACCCATACATAGAAAGCAGAGCTGACAGCTCCGAAATGCAGCAAGACCTCCTTGTTTCTCCATGATGATGGAACCGTGAATGTCCTTTTATATGATCCTACCGGATTCCAGCTGTGGTCTATAAATGGCGGATTATTCCTGAAAGGATATTGGATGTTCACATAAATAGGCACATCATAACCTTCCATCTGCCAGTTGGAAGGGACGTCAATCTCTTTCCATTTTCGGGTATCGAAATCATCTTTGAAAAACCAAAATGGTCTTTTGTCAGGCGAATCTGAATAAAAGAATTTCCATTTCCCATCAAGAGATATATAATTAGGACTATTGATCATGTCAGCTTTAAAGGCCGAAGCTTCATCAGGGTAACTGATAAAAGAAGCATGAGGAGCCTCCCTGTTAATACTGAATACTTCCGGATTTTCCCAGTCGCGCGGTTCCTTTTCAGTGAATGGTTCATCACTGTAATCCCTGTACCTTTTGCATGAAGAAAAAACCAAAATAACAACAAAAATAATCAAGGATGATCTTTTCATAATGATTGAATATTAAAAACAGACTTACATTAAGGTACCTGAAATTTGAATAAAAGAAGATCTTTACCGGCCTCTGATCCTGTATCCAATAGAAAATTGCAACAGGTTATTTTTCCAGGGTTCTACATACATCACATCAGTTGTTGCTGAAAACAAACCCAACACATATCTTAGTGTAAAGTTCAGATTTTTCGGGAGGTTTGCTTCAACTCCAAAAACAAATCCATAATCAAATGGCTGGTAATATTCATTTATATTGATCCTGGTACCGGTTTTCATATCCTTTTGCTTTGCATTTAGTTTAAGACCGATTTGGGGACCTGAATGGACATTGAGAAATCTTAATGGCTGATAACGGAACAATATAGGGAGATCGAGATATGTCAGCATGTCTTTTTCATTGTCATAAGCATCCTTCCAGTGAGATCCTTTACCTGAAATCATAAGCTCAGACTGGACAGCAAAAGATTTCAGAAGAAAATAATTGCAATAGGCACCTCCATTAATACCGATAATGTTCGAAAGATCATATTCTGCAGCCTTATTTGTTGTGGATTGGCCCGCGTAATTAATTCCTGCTTTTACACCATAACCAAATTTGGGCTGTTTTTTTCTGTAATATCTTGACTGGCCCTCCGCAACCATTATGCTTAATGAATAAAGAATCAAAACAATTAAAAATACTTTCCTTTTCATATTCCCACATCACTTGATTAGCTTGAAGCACCTAAAGTAGCCAAAATTAAGAATCCGACCAAACGTAAGTTTCAGGAAACCATCAGTAAATTAGTTTCAGGGCATCAGGCAGGTGCAAATATTAACAATTCCTGTCAGAAAAGGCCCGAAATTCTTCCTTCTGCATCAATATCTATCTTTTCTGCAGACGGCACATTCGGAAGTCCCGGCATTCTCATTATCGTACCGGCAATAGGAACAATAAAACCTGCACCGGATGACAACTCCACCTCTCTTATTTTGATTGTAAATCCCTGAGGACGTCCTCTTTTGTTCTGGTCATCTGAAAGCGATTTCTGTGTCTTGGCAATACAGACTGCAAGATTTCCGAATCCAAGCTGTTCAATCTTGTCAAGCTGGTTCTTGGCCTTAATTGTGTACTCAACATGATCCGCACCGTACATCATTTTGCAGATTGTTTCTATTTTCCTCTCAAACGGCCATTCCAGTTCATAGATGGGTTTAAAGACGGTTTTATTTTCTGCGATTTCTTCAAGAACTTTCATTGCAAGATCCACAGCTCCTTCTCCACCCTTTGCCCACGATTCATTAAGAGCAACTTTTATCCCCTGATCCTCACAGTGTTTTATCAGCAACTGCAGTTCTGCAGCAGTATCTGAATCGAATCTGTTTACCGCCACCACAGGGCGAAATCCGAAACACTTCATGTTTTCAATATGCTTGTCAAGATTGTCGAATCCCCTTATCAGAGCCTCAAGATCCTCTGTCTGCAGCGAAGATAACTTAGCCCCTCCATGATATTTTAAAGCTCTGACGGTGGCAACTATAACAACTGCATTTGTTGTAAGGTTCCCCGCCCTCGACTTGATGTCAAAGAACTTTTCCGCACCAAGCTCACTGGCAAATCCAGCTTCGGTGACCACATAATCGCTCAGCGACAATCCCATTTTTGTGGCAATAATCGAATTTGTGCCCTGTGCTATATTAGCAAACGGGCCCCCGTGAATTATTGCAGGTGTTCCTTCAAGGGTCTGGACCAGGTTGGGTTTGATCGCTTCCTTGAGAAGAGCTGCCATTGCGCCATGCGCTTTGAGGTCGCGGGCAAAAACAGGTTTCTCTGCAAATGTATATCCGACAAAAATGTTCCCAAGGCGTTGTTTAAGATCACTGAGATCCCTGGCCATGCACAAAGTGGCCATAACTTCAGAAGCAGCTGTAATATTAAAGCCCGATTGCCTTGGAACTCCTTCAGTTGTTCCACCAAGGCCTATAACAATATCCCTGAGTGAACGTTCATTCATATCCATTACCCGTTTCCACTCTATTGTCCTGGGATCTATTCCAAGGTTTCCGTCACCGTTTTTTAACTGTATGTTATTGTCAATGAGGGCTGCAAGCAGGTTATGCGCCTTTTCAACTGCCGAGATATCACCGGTAAAATGAAGATTTATATCCTCCATAGGGATCACCTGTGAATAACCGCCTCCGGCTGCACCTCCCTTTATTCCGAAAACCGGACCCAGAGATGGCTCGCGCAGGACAACTGTCGTTTTTTTCCCAATCCTGTTGAGAGCCTGTGAAAGTCCGATTGATGTTGTCGTCTTGCCTTCACCTGCAGGAGTCGGAGTGATTGCAGTCACAAGTATTAGCTTTGCTTTTTTAGCTTTCCCTTCATTGATAAAAGAGAGTGGAATTTTAGCCTTATATTTACCGTACGGTTCCAATTCATTCCCCGGGATTCCAAGCAATTCAGCTATTTCAGCAATAAGTTTGATTTTAGCATCCTGGGCAATTTCAATGTCCTTTTTCATTTCTGTTTCAATTTAGGCGGTGAAAGATAACAAACTTTTTTCTGCAATAATCCGGAAAAGTGTTCAAATGGTTTTGTTTTATTTGGAACCTGCAAAACAAAAAATTTTGTAACTTGATAATCCTAAGATCTAAAGAATCCACTTACATGAAAAAACAAGTAACCAGGTTATTTAATGATTTTAAATCAGGGAAAAAAAGCCGCAGGTGCTTTCTAAAGCAGCTTGCAGCAATTACCGGCAGCAGCACTTTGGCCTCAGCATTGCTTCCGGTACTTGAAGAGAATGAATTCATGTTATCAAAAAAGGAGGACAGATTTAATATCATCTCCGATTTCATAAAATATCCCGGATTTAATTGTGAAATGCGGGCATTTATGGCAAGACCTGCAAAAGGGAAAAAATTCCCGGCAGTTATTGTAATCCACGAGAACAGGGGGCTTGTGCCGCATATCCAGGATGTAACTAAAAGGATGGCAAGGGAAGGATTTCTTACCATCGCCCCTGATGCCCTGACTCCTCTTGGAGGAACACCTGATGATGTTTCAAATGTGGGCGCCCTCTTCAAACAACTTAACTATGAGGATACAGTTAAGAATTTTGTTGCAGCAGTGAAATATCTCAAGACAAATCCCTTTTCAACAGGTAAGGTGGGGTGCACAGGTTTTTGCTGGGGCGGTGCAATGACAAATCAGGTTGCAGTCAATGCTCCCGACCTGAATGCCGCAGTTCCTTATTACGGAAGACAACCAGCCGCTGAAGATGTGGAAAAAATTAAAGCGCCTCTGATGGCTCATTATGCCGAAAATGACCCCGGAATTAATTCAGGGATTCAGACATTTGAGGAAGCACTCAAAAAATACGGCAAAGATTATCAGATTTTCATATATGAAGGGACAGGACATGCCTTTAATAATGATACAAACCCTGAACGTTATAATGAAAAGGCGGCAAAACTTGCCTGGGAAAGAACTGTTTCATTCTTCAAGGAAAAACTGAAGAGCTGAAATTTTGATTCCTATAATTGTTTCTGTGATTTCCATACTTCTGCCACCGCCTCAATAAATGGACGGCAATGGTTAAAAAATTTTCTGTAACCTGTGCATAGATAGTTCAACCACCTGCTGCCATCGGGGGCAATAATAAAACGGTTTTTTGGACACTCTCCATTGCACATTGACCTGACTTCACAGTTCAAACAATACTGCGGAAGTGACAGAAATTTGTTCCTTCCGAAAGCCACCTGCCTTTCACTCTCCAGAAGTTCTGCCAGACTGCCTGACATAATATTGCCAATAAGATGTTCAGGATCCACAAAATGATCACATGAATAAAAATCACCATTGAACTCAACAACAGGAACTCTGCCACACTCTTGCCTGAAAATGCAAAGTGTATGCTCCTGCGCAAATGCAACCCTTAACGCCTCTTCTATTATCTGTATCTTAATATTGCCAATATCATTTGCCACCCATTCATCGAAAATTTCAGACAAAAATTCACCAAAGTTCAAAGAGCCAACCGATTCAACGGTAACAGGATCGGATGAATTAAGCGATCTTATTACCAGAGGGAGAAATGTGAAATACTTTACACCTGTCTGCCTGAAAAATCGGTAGATACCTGACGGATCATGGGAATTAAACGAACTTACAACACAAAGTATCTCAGTTACAATCTTGTGCTTCTGCAGAATCTCCAGCCCTTTCATGACCTTTTTAAATGATGAAATGCCGGAAGGATACATTCTGTACTTCCCATGATATTCTTCGGGGCCATCAAGACTCATTCCCACAATAAAATTTTCATCTTGAAAAAACCTGCCCCATGAGTCATCCAACAACGTCCCATTGGTCTGGATACCATTCACAATAGTAACACCCTGGGATTTGAACCTTTTCTGAAACTTCACGGCTTTCCTGAAGAAATCAATCCCGGCAAGCAAGGGTTCTCCTCCGTGCCATGAAAACATTATGGTTTCACCTTCTGAAGCCCTGATGTGCTGCTCAATATACCTTGAGAGTGTGTTTTCATTCATCCGAATCGGATTCACATCAGGATAAAGAGACTTTTTCCCCAGATAATAACAATAACTGCATTCCAGGTTACAAACTGGTCCTGCAGGTTTTACAAATATCTGAAATGGTTCAGCCATTGCAATTCAAGCTAAAAAGACATCTGAAATTCATTCCCAAACAATCAACCTTTCCTGCTCTCTGGCTCCGATGATCATCCTTATGCGCCATTCGACAGGATAATAATTGTTTATCCTGTTCCCTATATTCTTAACGAAACCCAGGTAAACGCCACGGTAAGTAACTAAGAACCATCCTGTATCCCTGACCGAAAGCCTGATACTTTCTTTTTTCAGAAAACCAACCGCCTGATCATAATCAAGGTCTATCGAAGGAAAGGCATCTTTTTTGATATCCTCCGAAAGTGCCAGCTCATGTGAAGGAAGAAAATCCTTTTTCCCGACCTTCCCGATAGTGGTCCCCGGACTAATGATCTTAAGATATTTGCTGAGCAAAAAATATTCCTTTAATGTCCCCGGAACTTTGTAAAACGAACCATTTATTTTCAGCAGACTGTCCTTATTGATATTTATTAATTTCTTAATTGACATATATTCATTATTTGAATGATTTATATCAATTTTTTTGTTGCTGTATATCAACTTGTCGGTTGATTTTTCGCACTTTCTTATAACTGAAATAAATAATCCTTCACCTTCTACCTTGTACGGGTAAAATCCATACCCGAATATTCCCTGGTAATCAATTTCGGTTATCCCCTTGTAATCTGTAGTATCAATTTTGACTGGTTCTGCCTTCTTGCGGTCAATCAGCCATCTTATATTTTGTTCATTTTCATCAGGATTGAAAGTGCAGGTACTGTAAACGAGGATACCATTCTCCTTTAATGCAGGCCAGACATCACTGAGTATTCTTTTCTGTCTTTCGCTGCACATCATTGTGTTCTCAACCGACCATTCTCTGACTGCGACAGGATCTCTGAACATTCCCTCCCCAGAACATGGGGCATCGACCAGTATAATATCGAAAAATCCCTCAAGCAGGCGAAAGTCAGACGGATCGCTCTGAGTCACAATGGTATTAGATGTCCCCCATCTTGCAATGTTTCCGGAAAGAATTAGTGCCCTTGCTCTAATGACATCATTTGCCACAAGCAATCCTTCAGTTCCGATAAGTGATGAAAGGTGTGTGCTTTTACCTCCCGGGGCTCCGCACAGATCAAGAACCTTCAGCTTTTTTAAACCCCCAAAAAGCTTTTTGAAGACATGTTCGATGAACATACCAGAAGCCTCTTGCGGGTAATAACATCCGGCATGATAAAGCGGATCGAATGTGTAAGACGGCCTTTTAGCAAGATAAAAACCTGCAGTGCACCATGGGACAGGTTGTGAATCAGAAGGTTTTTTATCCCATTTGACCTTATTGATTCTTATACTTACGGGAGAGTTTTTCGGTAATGCATTCAGAAGTGCGGTAGAATCAATGTATTTCTGGTTCTGGATTCGTATTATAAACTCCTCTGGCAACTTCATTGAGCATCTTATTCATAATCAGTGGTATCAGTAAGAGGGCTTTTTGAAAATCTCCGCCACAAATAGAAAACGGGGATGCCCAGCAGAACGATTATCAGACCAGGGAATGTGTATTTTGGTTTGTAAATCAACAAAATGATCATAATAAAAGTTGTTGCAAGAATGTATAAAGCTGGGACGACAGGGTAACCGAAGGTTTTATACGGACGGGGAAGATCAGGCTTTCTTACCCTGAGGATGAATATTGCCAGGATGGTAAGGCTGAAAAAGAGAAGAACTGCAAATATTACATAATCAAGAAGATCGCTGTAAGTTCCCGAAAGGCACAAAAGGACTGCCCAAGCTCCCTGGATAGCGATTGCAAAGCCGGGCACACCCTTTTTGTTTATTTCACCTACCTTTTTGAAAAAAAGTCTGTCTTTTGCCATAGCATAATAAACCCGCGGTCCGGCAAGTATAAGTCCATGGTCACAGCCAAAAGTGCTTATCATTATAAAAACCGCCATAATTATTGCTGCATAATCGCCAAAAACAACACTCATGGCAGATGTTGCAACGCGGTCGTCGGTTGCATATTGAATGCCTCTGCTAAGGATATCAGTTCCGTCAGGAGATCCGGAAAGGGGAAGTATCTTAATGTAAACAAAGTTGGTCAGCATATAAATAACAGAAACAATGGCTGTTCCAAGAACAAGGCTCAGGGGTACATTTCTTTTGGGGTTAATGACCTCACCTGAGATGAATGTTACGTCATACCAGGCATCGGAGGCAAAAAGAGAGCCGACGAGTGCTGTACCTATTGCAGCTATAAGTGCAAATCCTGCCAGCGGTACCAGCTGATTATCAGGTCCCACCTGGTAAGCCTGCCAGAATACCTCTTTGTTTATCTCAAACGAGTTTATCCCCTTTGTTGCAAAAAATCCTACAAAGATAAAGCCAAGCAGTGCAATAACCTTTGTAGATGAAAAGAAGTTTTGCACCGTTTTACCGGTCACGATGCCACGGGTATTTAGCCACGTGAGAAAAGTTATCATTCCGATGGCAACAACCATGGTACTTGTCAGCTTCAGGGGCCCCGACTGAAAAAGGATGTTCCTGTCGGAAATCCATGGAAAAAGCACGCCGCTGAATTTGGCAAAAGCAACAGCCACTGCAGCAATTGATCCGCATTGAATTACAAGGAATGTAGTCCATCCGAAGAGGAATCCTATAAGGGGATGATAAGCTTCCCTCAGATAAACATATTGTCCTCCCACATGAGGCATCATTGATGAGAGTTCGCCGTAGCTGACGGCAGCAATAATTGTGAGCAACCCTGTGATAAGCCAAACAACCATCAGGTAACCGGGAGATCCGACTGTCCTGGCGATGTCGGCGCTTACGATAAAAATTCCGGAGCCTATCATTGCTCCGGCGACAATTGATACACCATCAAATAGTGTGACCCTTTTTTTAAGTAGGTTATTTTCCTGCTGCATAAATTCAGATCCTGGGAAAAGTTATTATATTGAAAAATAAGTTTGCTTACAATTTGCCTGTCGTAACCTCATCTCCTCCTAAAAGCTGTATCAAAATCCTCTAATTCGAGTCTTTAATCCTTGGCAGCTTTAATTCCGATCTTTGTAAAAATCTGTTATTCATACATTTATATTTCATCACATGGTCAATAAAAGTTATTCATAAAGCCATGCAAAGGAGATTTGGTTCGGCCTTATCCAAAGGGCAGAAGTATTTAATTATCAAAACTCACTTCCTTTCCTGTAAGCTTGATTCTTCCTGTAACCACACCTGTACATGCCGGATCAAGGTATCCGGTAAAACCGGGTTGTTTTCCCCCGACAGTAATTGCAAAATATCCTGGCTCTATTACCCGTACTTTTTTATCATTTATTATTGAGAACTGCCTTGGTTCAATCACAAAATCAACGGTTTTACTTTCCCCTTTCTTAAGGAATATTCTGGTGAAGCCCTCCAGCTGACGTATTGGTCGCGGTGTTGATGCTTTTACATCAGTAAGGTAAAGCTGTACCACTTCTTCGCCGTCTCTGCTTCCTGAATTCTTAACAGTAACGCTGACTTTAACTTTTTCACCCGCAACTGCACGCTGAGGAAACTTTAGATTGCTATATGTGAATGATGTATAGCTCAACCCATATCCAAAGGGATACAGAGGCTCCTGGCTGAAAAACCTGTAGGTTTTACCATTCATATCATAGTTTTCGAAAGCAGGAATCTGGTCTATTGATTTGTAATACGTTACAGGCAAACGGCCGGCCGGATTATAATCTCCGAACAAAACATCTGCAACAGCATTACCACCCTGCTGGCCTGGATATCCTGCAAGGAGTATTGCGGCGGCTTTTTCCTGTGCATTATTGACCGAAAGAGCGCCTCCATTCATTAGGATTACAATTACAGGTTTACCGGTGGCAGCTACAGCATCAAGAAGTTTTTCCTGTGTGGAGGGAAGGTTTAAATTGGTCCTGTCTCCTCCCAGGAATCCATCGATCTTAATGCTCATCTCCTCACCTTCAAGACGTTGCGACAGTCCCAATACCAGTATTACTGCATCGGCTTCCTTTGCTGCCTCAATCGCATCTGCAAGCATGGTAGTCCGCGGACGTGCCCATAAGAGCTTCATGTCAGCATCTCCTGCATAATTCCTGTAAAAAACTTCAATTTTGTATTTTTTACCTTCTGTAAGGTTGACGCGGTGTTCTTTATGGAATGCATGATGTTCGTTCTTTTCTGAAATAATCAGATCTCCATCAAGGAAAACTTCGTATGCTGATGAGCCCCAACTGCCAAGGCTGTAAATTCCGGTTTCCGGAGGGGTGAGAAATGTGGTCCACTTCACTCCGAAATTGTCATCAGGAATTTTATAGTAGGGAGACAAGTGCTCCCAGTAAAAATCTATCCTGTCGTCTATTCTTGAAAAGACAGGAGTTCCCTTCATTTCAGTATTGTCGTAGTATTCACCAAGTGCTCCCTGGGTGCCATCAGGTGCCTGCAAATAACGGGAAGGAATTATTTGAAGGTTATGGATCCCCTCAGCAAGATCGCTTCCTTCAGCATAAATAATCTTCGTATCTGGTTTTACTTTATTGCATATACCTTTAAGGACTGTTACAGGATCTTTTGCGATACCGTTATAGTTACCAATCAGCGATTCAAAATTATCGGCATTTGGTCCGATAACAGCCAGCTTTCTGATATCTTTCTTAAGCGGAAGGATATTGTCTGAATTTTTTAAAAGGACAATAGATTTCTGCGCCGCCACTCTGGCTAGATTGTTGTTATAATCAGAGCAGTTTACAAAAAAAGGGATCTGTGCATATTGCACTTTATCATCAGGATCAAACATGCCAAGTTTGAAACGTGCAGTAAAAACTCTTTTTACGGCCCTGTCTATGTCAGCTTCTGTCAGCAGTTTCCTGTCAATTGCTTCAATCAGATGCTTATAATCAACTCCGCACTCAAGGTCAGTTCCTGCTTTTACAGCCTGTGCTGCTGCTTCTGCAGGATCTTTTGAGTATTTGTTGAACATATAAAAATCTGAGATGGCCCAGCAATCGGAGACAATATATCCCTTGAATCCCCACTCATTCCTTAAAATTCCATATAATATCGGATTGGCACAGCATGGATAATCCCTGAACATATTATAGGCTCCCATCACAGAATAAACACCTGCATCAACGACAAGTGCTCTGAAGGCGGGAAGGTATGTTTCTCTGAGATCAACTTCACTTACTTTTGCGTTAAAAGCATGCCGGAGTGGTTCAGGGCCTGAATGAACAGCATAATGTTTCGCAGTTGCCACAGTCTTCAGATATTTAGGGTCGTCACCCTGCATTCCTCTTACAAACTGGCAACCCATTCTTGCTGTCAGAAAAGGATCCTCACCATAGGTTTCATGACCTCTTCCCCACCTCGGATCGCGGAAGATGTTTATATTGGGCGACCAGAATGTAAGTCCCTGATAAATTCCTCTTTTCCCTCTACGCTGGAATTCATGATATTTTGCCCTTGCCTCATCAGAAATGGCATTTGCAACATTGTACATCAGGCCTTCGTCCCAGGAATTTGCTATTGTTATTGACTGTGGGAAAACTGTAGCAAAACCCGCCCGTGCAACTCCATGAAGAGCTTCATTCCACCAGTTATATGAAGGAATTCCCAGTCTTGGAATTGCAGGTGCGGTGTATAATAACTGATCAGCTTTTTCCTGCAAGGTCATCCTTGATGTGATATCGTTGACTCTTTCTTCAACCGAAAGTGATACGTCCTGAAAAGGATAAGTCTGAGCTGATACTGACAAGCAGCCAGCAGATACAGCTGCAAAAAGATAAAGTGAAAACCTTCTTTTCATTTCATTGGTATTAGCAGGATTGAAAAGTATAAAAAAGAGCGTAAATGAGAATGTCTCAGGTAATTATTTTTTTAAAATATATTCTGATCAGGGTATTATCTGTTTCAGGATTTTATCAAATTTTTTGATTATCCCGCTGTTTTTTGAGATCTGCCAGAGGCTGGTCCGGAGTTCCCTCATTGCAAGAACAGAAGGTATCCATGCCTGTGTCCAGCCTGATTCTATAGACCAGGCTCCCCAGCCTGAATCAGCGTTGGATCCCATGTACTCCCAGTTGTTGTAATCAAAAGCACGGAACCATCCTCCGTCAATCTCCGGATGCCTTTCGCTTCTTACCTGGATACGGACAAGAAAATCTGCAAGCCTGTCGGCTATTTTTTTATACTGTTCGTCTCCGGTAGCAGCATAAGCCTCATTAAGCCCCATAAAGGTGAAATTACATGTATATAAAAGATCTGAAACCGGATCGCCGTTCTCCTGGATCAAAGGAGCTTCGTTGGTGCCATATTCAGCATTTGAGCGGCAGGGTATATAATCACCTTTGTCAAGGGCTCCAAGCTCTTCACGTATTGCTCCCGATTTATCCTGGCATTTTTCAATATCAGAAGCCAGTTTTTTTAACCAGTAACGGTACTCCGGGGAGTCTTCAATCCTTATCAGCCAGGCAAGAGGCAGGAGCATTCTGCCGCGTTCCTGCTGTATGCCATTGGTCCATCTCCATCCATCCGGGTATGCTTCCATCATGGTCCTTATGGCTTTCCGTGTTTTTTCAAGAAGGGGTTCCCAGTGCGTTTTATCATATAGCCAGAGATATGAAGCCCAGGTCCATGCTTCATAATGAGGCTGCAGAAGGATCAGATCACGCTTGCTGTAACTTTCCCAACCCATCCGGAGCAGGTCAGGATTCTCGATCCTTCGGCCCCGGAATCCATTAATCCCTGTTGTCCTGAAATTTCCCAGAATATTTTTTATTAGGACCTCATCCCATCTGTCGGTCTTAAGTATTCCTGCCGTCCCAATGCAACCGAGGATTGCTTTTACATCATTATCCTGATATAATGCCTGTGCGTTGCCGGGAGCCCAGAAAAGAAGCCCATAGTTTGATTTCAAAGAGTCATTCTGGAATAATTTAGAATTGAAATAGAGCCAGTCGAGAAGGTTTCCGGCAATGAGCCTGCTCCTTTCATCATTTTCGAGTTCTCCGTGGAGCGCAAATGCCAGAGAACTTTCACCATTGGAATCACTTCGAAGCCACCAGCGTGCAGGCTGACTTCCATCGAAATGTATTTCCGAAGCAATCCCCTCAAGCAATCCATATTTTCCATCGCCAGGTTCAGATAACGGGATTGGTGCCGCATTGTTTACCGCAGGAACTGTTGTCAGCATGTTTGAATCATTAAGATTCCACAGTTTCTTATACTCTTCCCAGCCCGCTTCACTCAGGAGCATTTTTGCACCAGTATGCCAGTTTATACCATTCCTGATTGCTTTTTTGACAGCATCTGCCGGCAATGCCTCTTCCCTGGAATATGCTGGTCTGACATTGGGAATCCACTTAATATCAGGCATATCGGTCGTATCACCGGAAACATGTCTTAAAATAAAATCCCAAAGAGCTCTTATCGCCTTTTCCGGGCCATATCGTGCTGAAATAAAATTACTTAACCGTGTTGCAGATACCAGCATTTGATACTCAGGGACACGGAATAGAACGGGATTCGCGTCTGCGATTTCCAATCCATAAACAGCACAGTCAAAACCGGCTACCCTGCCCGCTGCAAGAAGCGGATTCTCAACCTGAACCGGAATGAAATAACAATTGTGCAATGAAAGGATTTGCATTTTATAAAGGCCTTCAAGTGAGTCGGTTGTAACAACAACCCGTTCAAGGCTTGTCTGCTTCGGCTCGCCAGTAATGATTCCGGGTAAAAATGCAGGATACTCCAAATACAATTTCAGTTTTTTTTCAAGAGACCTCCTGAAAACTGATGAATCTACAAAAACAGGTTCATCAGGATATTTATCTGCAAGTATCATCACTCCCGAACCCGGAGCAGCTTTGTTAACAGCTTCTTCAGGATAACTGTATCTGAGACATCTGATCCCGTTCCCTTTCAGAGTAAGGTAAAGGTCGTTATTCTCCGAACAGCAAAGTGTTATTTTACCAGGGCTGACTTTGCTACAGCCCTGAAAAGAGGCAATGATAACTGTAAAAGCCCATAAGCATCCCAACACTGATGCTCTGAATTTTATTTTCATGACTTCTGTAACCGGTTTCTGCTTTTTAAATTAAATTTCCGGACTATAACTGACATGTCAATAATTACCCAGCATCTCTACTGTTGTAAGCAATTGGTTATATTGCATTCTGCAGTGCCAGGAAAAGTCCTTTGTAACATTTCATATATTCAACAGGTTCGCAGCTCACCCTTTCAATTTCAGCATTGCAATACCCCTTGAATCCTGATTCTGCAAGCAATGCAAACAACTGACGATAAGGATATGAAGGGTCGTGAAGGTCGTGCATATGTACACCCCTGATCCGGTCCTTAACCAGATTGAAGTTGTATTCGAGCCCTTCACCCTCCGCATCTGAAGGATTACAATTCCAGTTCACAAAAACATTCGGACTTCCGGAGTAGTCTATAATTTTTTTGATGACACCCACAGAGTTGGTATCCTGCCCGTGAACACAGACCCTGACCTCAACTCCATGAATCTTTCCGAAATCACCAACCTCTGCCAGTGCTTTGCCTATCTGTTCCATGGTCTTCTCTCTCGATACACCTTCGGGAAAGGCATTGGGAAATACCCTGATCCCTGTGGCTCCCACATCTTTGGCAAGCAGAATGTATTCTTTTGTACCTGTAATATTCCTTTTAAGTTCGGCCCTGTCGGTAAAATGATACTGAAAAGCACTGGCAAGGCTTATGGTTTCAAGAGCCGAGTCTTTGAATCGTTTTCTGACATCAGCCCTTTGCGAGGGTGAAAGGGTTACCTCAACTCCATGCGCATGTGTCGTTCTGAGCTCTACCGACTGGAAACCTGCTGCAGTGCAATTGGCAATAATTGTATCGATATCCCAGTCTTTTCCCAAAAGGTAAGTCATCAGACCTATCTTCAGAGGGTTTTTATTCAGGATAATATTTTGTTTTTCTTCATTATCAGGAAATACAACTCCTGAAAACATTGCAGATGCACCTGCCAGGGAAGCACCATATAAAAATTTTCTTCTGGAAATGTGATTTTTCATAATCTGCTGACATTTTAGGTTCTGATCATTGTTTTATGAATACAAACAGGTTGATTACCTGAATTTTTTATAATATATCTTCCAATATTTGCCGGCACTATCACTATATCGAGGAAGTTTTGTTCATATCTGTATAAGGGATTGTCAAGAGATTCAATTATCACCTTTTCTCCGTCAACAAGGGCAAGCACATGGAAAATGCCGTTGGTGTCATCCTCAATTTCAGTTTCAAACTCAAGCCTTCGCAGACTGAAATAAAGAAGATCATGTTCACCGATTATATACTCGGCCCAACTCTCACCTTTTCTTACCGGCACAGGTTGTTTTACAAGATTTTCCTTCACCCACGAGGTTCTCCGTTCTTTCTGAAGCACTCTTTCCCCATGATAGGTATGAATCGGTCGTGGCCTTCCGTCAAGATCGGCACGGAGATAATCATATAACTTAAATGTGTAAGAACCGACAGTCAGGCTTCCGGTTTCAAGAACGACCTGATTCCTGCCTGAAGCATGAACAGTGCCGGCAGGAAGCATTACCTGCACTCCGGGAAACGACTGAACATGATTAATATATTTCTCATAATCAACATATTTACACTCTTTTTCAGATGTTTTAGCTTCACTGACGAACTTATCAATATCAGAATCTTCATTAAATCCTACAAAGGTTTTGGCTCCATGACCTGTAGCTACAACGTAATAGCTTTCATCCTGCCTTCCCAGTTCGTTAAAGTTTTCAATGATATAACTCTCACCCGGGTGAACCTGCACAGACATGTTTCCACTGCCATGATATGTATCATCATAATTGAATCTGACAGGAAAATATCCATTAAATTTCTGCAGGCATTTCTCTCCCATCAATTTCAATCCCTCCATCTGAACAAAAGTGAAGAACGGGAATTCAATCAATGTCATTCCGGTATCAACTACAATGCTGACCTCCAGTGGAATGAGATCATACGACCAGGCAACGTTCCTGACAGACCCGGGAAGGTTGCGAAGCCTTTTAATATACTGACCTCCCCATACACCCTCCAGATAAACAGGTTTACACCTCATAGGATATTTAACCAGTTCCGCCATTATCGAGCAAAATGATGCCCACGGAATTAGTTTCAGGTTTGAAAGATCATTACTGTCAATATAAAAGTCAATCGCATTGTTTTCAAAAAGTTCACGCCTGTGTCGTGAAGCAATCTCATAATCTATGTAATAGCAGCGCCTTATAAACTCATTAACCGGACGAATACTATGATCCCCAAGATTTTTAAAAAGACCTTTTCTGGCTCTGTTGATGACATTTTTAGGTGCTACGTCATAATAAAAAACAAAATCATAAAGGTTCCTTAATGTGTTGACCGAACACCCGCATCCATAAATGATAAGAGCCTCTTTTTCAACCGTCTGTTTTTTAAGATTATTCAGATTTTCCACAAGCCCGGCCATCTTGGACTCATCAATCAGATCATTATAATTCCCCTTATACAACCTGCCAAATAAAAGAACCGGATCTTTTCCCTTGTCCAAGGGGAGGTAATCAGAAAACTGTTCATCAAGCAGATCGGGAGATCTGAATATCTCAGCGAAATTCAAAATCGTCACCCTGAATGATTTTGCTGCCAGTTTTTCAGATATAATACCTAAACTATCATCCCATAATGCACCGATATAACCTTCAAATGCAGCAACAACAGGACCTCTGTTCCCATTTGCCTTATCAATTAGCAATCTGCTGATTCGTTCACATGTTTCCTGTGTCCCCGAAGTTACTGAACATACTGTATCTTTGTTCAGTTTAATCCGGTTAACAGCTCCAGGATCGTCAAATTCGGATGGATTGAACATGAAACTCATAATATCTTCCTACCTGTAAATAGTCACTTTGTTTTTTAATTCACTGTCTCCGAATGAGATTCCTTTTCTTGCCGTTGACATATTGTTACCTCTTAAAACAATATCCCTGCATTCTTTTCCTTTGATGGAAATAAAAGTTGAACAACCGCTCACAGCCTTTGATTCTGCAATCAGGCCATCTGAAACATTGTCAAGGAGTATTGCAGGTGTCGGGCTCTCTTTCAATCCCTGACGTCCTTTAAAAGATCTGATCTCAAAATCATTTATGTTTTTCAGGACAATTGCACTTCCCCAGGCAGGCTCAGGATTATCCTCGGCCCAGTCAACTGAAAGATCATTGATACTCAACCCTTTAATATTTTCAAATAAAAAGGAATCGGATGCCCTTTTATCCATTGCATCCTCGGGAATCATATATACCCTGACATTATTCAGTTTAATATTTTCAAAATGACTCTCAGGATCACCTTTTATAACACTTGTTCCTCTTACATGAGAAACAACTGTATCAACGATAATGTCTCTTATTTTACCGAGTCTTGATGTTTCCTCCCGCCGGCGCAGGACAAATTTGCAAAGTTCAGCGCTACCCCACCAGTTCCAATGCCTTCTGCTTGTTTCAACAGTAAGATTTGTTATTAATACATCACTTACCGTGGCTCCATCCTGAACATTAATCCCAAATCCCTTGTTGGAATTCCTTATTGTGCAATTGCTGAAGATAACATGCCTGATATCTGCATGTGTTTCAGTACCTATCATAAGAGGGGTTGAAGAAGAGGAGAGGACACAGTTTGTAACAACAATATTTTCAACAATATTAACTTTTCCCATATTCCTTTCCATAGGTGTTTTAAGGACAATGGAATCATCAGCAGTGATTATAACCGAATCTGATATTGTAACATTTTTTGATGAACAGATATCTATTCCGTCGGCATTTACTCCCTTTTCAAGATCGGAGTAAATATAAACTCCCCTTACGAACACCCTCTCACAATCGTTAAGCCTGATGTTCCAGAGAGGTGAATGAATTACTGAAACATCACTTATCAGGACATTTGTGCAGTCGTTCAATACGATCATAAATGTCTGCATACCAATACGGTAATAACGCCGCATATCAACACCGGCTTTCCGGGCTATTTCAATCTCATTGACAATTTCCGGATCCATGCCTCTCATTTCCACAAACTCGTAATGGGCGAGGCCGTCAAGTGTTCCACGGCCCGTGATTGAAATGTTGGCTGCCTTCTCAGCAAAAATCATCGCATACGATCCTCTGTCAAAGTCATTTCGATCCTGGCTTAGAAATAATGTTGCTCCGGCCTCAACGTTTAAGTTTACATTGTCTTTAAGTCTGATTGTCCCTACGGTATAATCGCCCGGTGGAATGTAAACCGTACCTCCTCCGGAATTAAAACATGCTTCCACGGCAGCCTGTATCTTCTTGGTGGCGTTTTCATTACGGATCCCCGTTGCACCAAAATCCCTTACATTAAATGCGTGGTTATCGGTTTTGGTTTCCATAACGGCAGGAGATCCCTGAATAGAACCCAGCAATCCGGCTCCTGCCACAACTAACCCATTTTTAAGAAGTTTACGGCGTGCAATATTACTCATGGGCCTGTTTCTGATTATTAAAAATTATTCTTCAAGCGTATTATAGTTTGGGTAATTTCCATGGTTCCCTGTAATCAGGAATCAGGTAGTTATTGGCTTCAGCATCATTGGTGAATTTAGTACCATCCCATACAAGTTTTTTTCCTGTACGATATGCAATATTCCCGAGTGCAGAAAATTTTGCGATATGAGCACCTGTTTCAATGCTTGCATTTGTTTTAGGGTTTCGTGAAGCAATGCAGTCAAGATGGTTTTTGACATGGTTCTTGAGTCCTGTACCGGCACCTTTTTTAAGTGGGACTGCTTCCATCCTGATTTTTCCGTCAACATTTTCAGGTATGACTTCCCATCCATCACGGTCTATCACAAGTGTGCCATTCTCACCTACAAAACCCAATCCATGATTTCTTCCGTAAGCTCCGTCATTTATTCCTATAGCATGATCCCACAGCACATTGAAACCTTCAAATTCATATAATGTCTGGAGACTGTCGGGCGTTTCACAGGCATCATCGGGGTAGCCATATTTTCCACCCATTGCCATTATTGATTTAGGAGTTGTAACATTCATACCAAACAGAGCGTAATCAAGAAGATGAACTCCCCAGTCAGTCATAAGACCACCTGCATAATCCCAGAACCAGCGGAAAGTAAAGTGGAAACGGTTACGGTTAAAGGGTCGTTTGGGTGCAGGTCCCAGCCACATATCATAATCGACTCCGGCGGGCACGGGTTCGTCAGGAAGAACCGGTATTGAGGGGCACCAGCCCTGGTATGAAAAAACTCTGACAAGGCGTATTTTCCCAAGTTTTCCAGATTTTATGAAGTCAACTGCTTCCTGCCAGTGAGGATCGCTCCTTTGCCACTGACCTACCTGTACAACACTTTTGTGCTTTTTTGCTGCATCTACCATAAGGTTACACTCCTCTATCGTCCTGCCTATAGGTTTTTCACAATAAACATCTTTTCCGGCTTCGCAGGCTGAAACCATCTGAAGGCAATGCCAGTGATCAGGTGTTCCGACAATCACAAGATTTATGTCTTTGTTATCAATAACTTTGCGCCAGTCCTTGTAAAGATTAGCAGGCTTTTTTCCCCTAATCTTTTCAACATCTGCAGCCCGGCGGTTAAGGACATTTTCGTCAATATCACACAATGCAAGACATTCAACAGTTTTATGATTGAGGAACTCGCGCAAATCAGCAAAGCCCATTCCATTGCATCCAATAAGACCAATATTTATCCGGTCAGAAGCGGCACACCCGGAAATACCTGAAGATAATGCAGGGGCCAGACCCAGCCCTGCAGTCGCAATTGCTGTCTTTTTTAAAAATGAACGTCGTGTTGTCATATTTAATTATTTAGAGGGTTTGGTTAAAGGACTTAATTTAATGAATCAAGATACCAATTTTTTTTAAATGGAGTTTTGAAGAACCCATTTAAGTAAAATGAGAAATCATTTGAATGAATCCACTTTCTACCCTCGTTTTACTTTCAAGCCTACAGAAAGGGCTTAAAAGAGAAAGTCTTCAGATCTTCTTTAACAATAATTTCCTATCTTTAGTTAGTAATCTTTCATCTTTGAATCCTTATCACCTATGAAAAACTTTGTAATATTAATCGGACTGCTGGTTTTAATTTCATGCAATCCGGCAAAGAAGCAGGCAGAGAACCATTTTATTAAGTATGATCCGTTCCCTCTTGAAGTACCGGAACAAAATTCGCTGATGGCACAATGGGAGAAAAAACAGGTATTGGAAACCAGACTTGTTGACAATATGGAGCGGAATACCGGATGGGAAGTGACAGGTATAGGAGAAATGAGCTATACCGAAGAAAGAGCTATGGACGGAAAGAGGTCTCTTCGTTTCCGGACTTCACTCCGCGATGAAGAACATTATCGGAAGAACCGAAGCAAATGGGATTCATTTGAGGGGGGCCAGGGTGGTTCTTCGTCAGTAAAGCTGACATTCAAAAAGCCGCAGGACTGGTCAGGTTTTAACAGGTTATCATTATGGGTTTATGTCCATCCCACCTCAATGCCCACCTATAGTTTTAATCTTAGAATTGAAAATGAAGGATTAATTCAGGGTGCCACCTCTTCAAGAAGGGATCACTTTATCCAGGATCTAAAACCCGGTCAATGGAATCATGTGATGTTTGAATTTCCTCATCTCATCCGTGACAAAGTTAAAGTTTTCACTATCAACCAGATCCTTAGAGGACATAATCCCGAAGAGGAGGGAATAGTGACATACGATATTGACCAGATCGAACTACAGCGAGTTGATGCTGACCAGTATGAAGGATGGAATGTAGCTCCCGGTAAATTTGCATTCAACCATATAGGATACAGGCCCTCAGACGTTAAAATAGCCTATGCAGGCACAGGAGCCGGAAATGAATTTTCAATAATTGATAAAAATGACAGTATTGTATTCAGAGGAAATGTAAAAGTAACTGAAAACAGTAACGGGATATTCAGCATTATCGATTTTTCAGACCTCAAGGCAGAAGGTTTGTACCGGATCAGAAGCGGATCGTTAGTATCAAATCCTTTTCCAATAAATGAAAACGTCTGGCTGAAACCTCTGTTCAACGCAATTAATTTCTTCTTCTGTGAGAGGTGCGGATTCAATGTGCCTGGAGTCCACCTTGAATGCCACAAAGACTGGCAGGGATTTAAGGGAGATGTGAAAAAGATCATTAATGGCGGATGGCACGATGCTGGCGATCTGTCGCAGGGCTACTGGCGTACAGCAATGGCTGTATTTGCAATGCTCAACAACCTTGAAGCCCTTGAAGAAAAAGGCAACACACCTGAACTATCAGAACGCTTAAGGACCGAAATAGCCTGGGGGCTGGACTGGCTCCTGAAGGTAAGGTTCGGAGATGGCTACCACATGAGCTGGGCACTTGGAAGGATCTACACTGATAATAAAATCGGAACAATTGATGATATGGTTTCTCAGGCTCAGAACGTACCATGGGAGAATTTCCTTGCCGCTGCAGTCCTGAGCAGGTGCGCAAAAGCATTTGAAAAATCGGATCCTGATCTTTCAGAAAAAGCCCGTACAGCAGCAATCGAGGACTGGGAAGCTGCAATTGCATCGCGTGATATATGGGACAAGGCAGAGTACAGGGAAGCTTCCTGGGGTGTAACATCATCAGTATTACTTAATAAAATGACAGGTGATGAAAAATATAAAAAACAGGCATTGCTCCTTGGAGATCTTCTTTTGAAATGCCAGGAGCAAAGCTTTATCGACAGCATTCCAATTACAGGGTATTTTTATACAAACAGCGGAAGAGACAGGGTAATTCATAATTATCATGCCTCATTTGAGGAAGCGCCTCTCATTGCGCTTTCACATCTGTGCACTGCTTATCCCGAAGATGATAAATGGATCAGTTGGTATGCTGCAATGGTACTGCACAGTGAATTCTTTATGAAAAGAGGTAGCCTTATTGCTTTGCCTTATGAGCTGCTTCCAAATTCAGTATGGAAAAAACAGGAAATCCTCACTGAAAAGGATGAAAGGCTAAGAGATGACCTGATGCGTCAGTTCGAAGACGGAACTCATCTAAAAGGCGATTATGTTCTCAGGACATTCCCTATCTATTATAATGATCTTTTCCATGGAAATACCAACATCAATCTTTCATCAGCCTGGGCGCTGGCTGAAGCATCAAAAATACGCAAAGATGATGCTGGGATTAAGATTGCAGGGAAACAACTTCAATGGGTTCTGGGTGCAAATCCGTTCAGCCAGAGCCTCATGTACGGAACAGGATATGATTTTGCACCTCATTTCGCTTACTGTCTTAAAAATCTTGTAGGTGCGCTGCCTGTGGGAATGGATTGCATGTCGGGCGACATGCCGTTCTGGTCAGGCACCAATACCGCAACATATAAGGAAATATGGGTTGAACCTGTAAGCAGGTTTCTGGGAGCAGTTTCTGTATATGCAAATTATCCGACTATAAATCCTCAACAGGAGAGCAAGAACAAAAATGTAAGGATAAAAGCGGAACCAAGTCAGTCAAGCAGCGGTGAAGTTTATTTGACAATTACACTTGAAGGAAAAGGGAAACACAAAGTTTCCGTTAAAACTTTTAATGCAAAGGTGGATAATGTATTGCCTGATGTTCAATTATCAGGCGCAAATCCTGCTGTGATAAGTGCAAAACTCACAGATATTGATAAGAAAAAACCATACGTTGCTGTGATTTTTGTCGACAATAATCCCGATATGAGGAAGGAAATAGTGGGATCGTTTATTAAACCATCCTTCTGAGTTAAAAGAATTTCAGACTTTAATCTGATAACAGACGGAGTTTTCGAAAAAGTCCTGACTTGTGACAATTAGTGCGGTAGAATAAGTCTGTTGAACATGGTCACAA
>CAZEUL010000032.1:0-35422 GCA_964514725.1 uncultured Rikenellaceae bacterium | reverse complement strand
TAGTGAGGTAAAAATCAATTTTGTGATTTCTTCATCACTCATTTTCAGTATGTTATTAAATAAAACCACACTAATTTTACAAAGCGTCACAAGTCAGGAAAAATATAAAAATTAGTGATATTAAAACGATTTGAGTGATACTATTGCGATTTAACAATTTTATTTGTTATATTTGCGGTCTCAATCAGGTGATTGTTATAAAAAGCAAAAACATAGCATGCTTTTAATGGATTATACTGAAATAAACAAAAGATACAGTTCTCTTGCTGATTCTGCATGCTGTCTTTCATGTGGTGGTGCGATTAATTACTCTGAAGTTTCAGAAGGAGAAATATGTGTTGATCTTGGAAGCGGTCGGGGCACAGATGTACTTCGGCTTGCGGAAACTGCCGGTGAAAATGGATTCGTTTATGGTATTGATATTTCGGAAGGAATGCTTAATAAGGCTAGAAAAACGGCTGAACAACTTGGAATTTCGAACGTCATGTTCATTTGCAGTCCTCTTGAAAAAATAAAGCTTGAGGATAACCTTGCTGATCTGGTCATTTCAAACTGCACAATAAACCACTCTTCCGACAAACAGGCAGTGTGGAATGAAATATTTCGGATACTCCGGAATGGAGGAAGATTTGTGGTAAGTGATATATATTCTTTGAGTCCGGTTCCTGATGAATACAGGAATGATCCGGTTGCAGTTGCTGAATGCTGGGCTGGGGCTGCAACAAAGGAAGAATACCTTGATCATCTTGAAAAAGCAGGTTTCAGCTCTGTACGAATAATTGAAGAATCAGCACCTTATGAAAAAGGAAAAGTAATGGTTTCCAGCTGGACTATTGCAGGCCAAAAACAAATTGGGAAATGCAGCCGGAAAAAAAATGATTAAAACAAATATTAAATATGAAAGTTATGAAAAGGTATTTTTTTCTTATAATTATGCTTCCTTTAATGCTTGGCAACTGTGTTGCTGAAAATCCGACACTGCCCGAGATAAAGGGCAATGCAGAAGGTGGTGTTAAACATCTGACTGATGAAGGTTTCAAAAAGATGATTTTTAATTACGAGTTAAACAAAGTATGGAAGTTTGAAGGCAAAAAACCTGCATTGATTGATTTCTACGCTGACTGGTGTGCTCCCTGCCGTCAACTCTCTCCAATAATCGAACAAATTGCAAATGAATATTCCGGTAAAATCGATGTATATAAGGTTGATACCGAAAAAGAGAAAATCCTTGCACAAAATCTTGGTATTACCGGACTACCAACACTTCTGTTTATCCCTTCGGAAGGGATGCCTCAAATATCAATGGGAGCCCTTCCAAAAGACAATCTGGTAAAAGCTGTAAATGAAATATTGTTAAATAAATAAGTATTAAACATATGAGAAGTCTTGTTAAAAGCAGGATCAATGCAGTCAGAGCAAAAATAGCACAATGCTGTGCAAAAATATCCAAAACTGTTGCCGGCTGTCACGACTAATTATCTATAAATTACATAAATTGTTCATTTAAGGTCATTTGATTTTCTAATTGTGACTGATTGTTCAGGATGAAGTATTCCAGATTTAATATTTTATCCAGGATAAAAGACAGTGAAGATTATTTCATTGTGAATCTTTTATCAGGGAATGCGGACATTCTTGACATTTCTGATGCATCAAAGATTGAGACAATTCGTCGTGGGGAAGATTTGGCAGATCAGGATTTTATGGCTGAGCTTGCTGAAAAGGGTTATATAACTGATGAATCTGAAGAAACCAGACAGTACAGGAGAAAATACTTAGACTTTGTAGATGCCAGAGAAACTGATGAGATTCAGTTAATCTTCGTAACCAATTATAGTTGCAATTTTTCATGTTCATATTGTTACCAGGATCAATATCAAAATCCTGAAAACATACTTGACCGAAATGTAATTGATGCTTTTTTCAGTTATATTGGAAAAGAGTTTGCAACTCGCCGTAAATATATTACAATATTTGGAGGAGAGCCATTGCTCGGCAGCAGCCGGCAGAAGCAAAAGATCGGTTATATTGTTGAAAAAGCCAATGAAGCCGGCCTCTCGCTTTGTTTCGTTACTAACGGATACCATCTTAAGGAGTATATTCCTGTCCTGTCGAAAGGCAGTATCAGGGAAATACAGGTGACGCTTGATGGTACCGGCCCCGTGCACGACAGCCGCAGGTTCCTGAAAGGCGGTGGCGCCACCTTTAGTAAAATCGTGGAAGGGATCGATTCTTGCCTTGAAGCCGGTATCGATGTCAATCTGAGAGTAGTCATTGACAGGGAAAACATAGCCAACCTGCCTGAACTTGCTCAGTTTGCAATTGACAAAGGCTGGACCCGGAATACCCTTTTCAAAACTCAGATAGGAAGAAACTATGAATTGCATCACTGCCAGTCTTCGCCCGAAAAGCTTTTTGACAGATTGACTCTTTATGAAAGCATATTTGGGATCATTGAAAAGCATCCCCATGTTCAGGAATTTTACAAACCTGCGTATTCAATATCAAAATATCTTGCAGAAAACGGGGAACTTCCTGATCCGTTGTTTGATTCCTGTCCGGCCTGCAAAACCGAATGGGCTTTCGATTTTACAGGCAGTATATATTCGTGTACCGCTACGGTAGGAAAAACTGATGAGTCGTTAGGTACTTTTTACCCTGAAGTCTATCTTAAAGAATCGGACATTGAACAATGGCAGTTTCGCGATGTAACATCAATACCAAAATGCAGAGAATGTTCTCTTCAGCTTGCCTGCGGGGGAGGATGCGGATCGTTGGCAAAGAACAGGACCGGAAAAATCTGTTCAGCCGACTGCAGGCCGGTAAAAGAACTTATGGAAATAGGATTTAAAGCATATTTTAAAAGTTAACCATGAAAGAGATCAATTCATCTGAATTCGAAAAAGAGGTATTGAAATCAGGAAAGGTCATTCTTGATTTCTATTCCACAGAATGCCCTCCATGCGAAGCTCTTGCTTCGAAATTTGAAGACCTGGCAGGTCTTTACGGAAGCGACATTAAATTCCTGAAAATATTCAGGCAGCAAAACCGGGAGCTGGCTGAACAGCTTGGTGTCAAATCATCTCCAACACTGCTGTTTTTCGACAGTGGCAAAGAGGTGGCAGGAAGGCTTAATGGTGGAATTAAAAGAAGCGAAATAATACACAACCTCGATTCTATGCTTCCTGAAAAAAGAGTCCGCGAGATCAAATCAGGAATAAAACCAACAACTTCTGAGTTTGATGTAATTATCCTTGGGGCCGGACCCGGGGGACTTACCGCCGGCCTATACCTTTGCCAGTCCAAAATTAATACCGTTTTGATAGATATTGCTTTACCCGGAGGACACGTTTCAACAACACATCAGATATCAAACTATCCTGGATTCATTGAACCGCAGGCAGGATACATGCTCTCACACAATATGAGCGAACAGACAAAAATGTGTGGAACTATTTACAAAGTGGCTGTTGACGTTACAAGCGTCGATCTTATAAAAAAAGAAGTGGTAATTGATGAGTATGAAACCGTTAAGGCAAAGAGAATAATAATAGCAACCGGGACAACACCAAACCTTACCGGAGCTCCCGGGGAAAAGGAACTTAAGGGAAAAGGTATTTCATACTGTGCAACATGTGATGCGAAATATTTCAATGATAAGGAAGTAATAGTAATCGGAGGAGGTAATTCCGCAGTCGAGGAATCAGAGTATATTACAAGGTTTGCAAGTAAAGTCACTATAGTCCATCAGTTTGATAAGCTTACAGCTAACAAACAAGCTCAGGAAAGGGCATTTAAAAATCCAAAAATCAATATTCTTTTTAACCATGAGCCAAGGGCTTTTGTTAAAGAAGGGGAGAAGATTATCACTGAGGTGGAAAATGTGAAGACTGGTGAGCGTAGTAAACTGTTGAGTGATGGGGTCTTCATCTTCATAGGTATGAAACCGAATATTGGTCTCTTCAGGGATAAGCTGGAGCTCGACCAATGGGGCTATATAAAGACCGATGAGGATATGAGGACTAACATACCCGGTGTTTATGCAGTAGGAGATGTCATAAGCAAGAAATATCGCCAGATCACCACGGCTGTTGCCGACGGCACAATAGCTGCAATGTCAATAGCAAAGGAATTGGATTAAAGCTTAATCATAATGAAGTATTTCAGAAATGTTCACTTCAGATCAGGAGCAATCTACCTGATATTTTTCATACTGCCCTGGATTTTATTCACTGCACCTGGTGCTTCTCAGTCTTCTGCAATTAAATCATTGCCTGCGATAATGGTTGAATATGAACAACAGGGCCATGATGCGGCAAAAATCATAAGACTTCCTCTTGCAACAACAGAAATTACCGCCAGTACCAGGATTTCCACCTACATGAATGAGACCTACAGGGTAGTCATTCATGAGATTGACAGATCTGGTCATACGGAAATCAACGGCGAACTCATTCATCTTAAAGCAGGTAATTCTTGTGCAACCCTGAGGATCATTTTACCCCTTTATGCAGAAACCTGGAAATGGCACCGGGGCCTTGACAAAACCGAAATAATGAAAGACGACATGCTTTACACCGACACTGTAAGCATACTAACGACAATTCCTCCCGACGGAGCCTTTAATGCAGAAGTCCTTGGTGAAGGTGGATACGGTGATCACGTGGGAAAAGGATCAATGTCGTATTATCCCCTGGCAGCGATCACATCAGATTCACATGGTTACGGTATCGGTGTTGACATGTCGGTTCCGGTAGTTTACAGACTGGCCGGAAAAAAGTCCGCAGGCCTTATTGCAGAATTTGACATCGCAACAAGCCCTCTTACAGTTAAATTTCCCGACAGGGCGTTCTTCAGGATTGTAAGATTTGATTTTGAGCCTGAATGGGGAATGAGGAAAGCACTGGAAAAATATTATTCAATTTATGAAGAAGCATTCAGGAAAAGAGTCATCACCGAAGGAATATGGCTGCCATTCACTCCTCTAAGGTCGATACCCGGATGGAACGATTTTGGTTTTGCTTTTCATGAGACATCCTGGGGTAGTAATGACATGAAAGACGGGAAGAAAATACCAAATATCCTCTCTGACAGGGAAACCGGCGTACTTAGTTTTCAGTACACCGAGCCATGGGATATACAATTACCGATATCAACAAAGACAATTCCCTATGATACCCTGGTGTCGGATAAGAGTGTCCCTGACAGGCACAGGGAATATCTCAGGACCAGTGCGACATATGATAAAAACGGTCGCTGGCAGGCACGGAGGCTCAATACACCATGGTTCAGGACCGGATGGGCCGCCAGCATAACAACCAATTGTGATCCAGAAATCCCGGGATTCAACAGATATCAGTTCGTTCTTAAAGAAGAGATCAACCCTGCACGCAAAATGAATGTGGACGGGATTTATTTTGATTCAATGGAATGGAACTGGCATCACGACCTGAACTACCGGGAGGAGCATTTTGCATACACTGACTATCCTCTGACTTTTTCCGGGTTAGTAGGGAAACCTGCTATTTGGAACTTCAGCTCTGAATTTGAATTCATGAAAAAGATTTCCGATGAAATGCATCTTCAGGGAAAACTGGCGATGGGCAACGGCCACGGATGGAATCCTTTTGCGGCATCAAACCTCGATTTGTTCGGCGCTGAACTGAGCTGGTACTCATCCCATGACCATGATGTCGACGCACTTGATTTTAAAAGGGCCATCTCATTTCGGAAGCCCATAGTATTCCTGCTCAATGAAGGGCTGAATGACAAGGCTTTTACTGAAGCACCTTACTACGGTTACGAAGTTTACTTTGAAAAAATGATGGCTTACGGATTTTTCCCGTCGTTCTTCAGCGTCGATGCATCAAATGATCCATACTGGCAGGACAAGAAGAAAATAGAAAACGGCAGGCCTTTTTTCAAAAAATATATCCCTCTTATAAAAGAGATCTCAGCTGCCGGTTGGGAACCCGTTACTCTGGCCGGATCAGGTTCATCCGGAATAAGGATAGAGCGGTTCGGAAGGGGTGATAAGATATTTTTCACCGTAAGGAACAACTCTGCACTCAATACGGAATGCACTGTTAAGATTGATACCGGAAAGCTTGGAATTACAGACAAATACACAGCCCGCGAAATGACCGGAGGAAAATCAGTTGAATTTAAAGACGGAACTTTCAGACTTGAAATACCCGCTGAAAGAACCAGGGTTATCCTTATTACGCCCTGATAGTTATCTTACTTTTTTTATTTGCTTTCCTGCATTGAACGGAACACCCTGTAGGAATGTGGCTTAACTGTAATCTCAAAGCTGCGACCAGGTACAGTCTGCCTGCTTCTGAATGGAGGAAGCGGAATATCGGTGCCTTTGAGAATCTCTCCGGACAACAGATCTTCCAGTGTTCTTACAGACATTTCAGCTATCACTTTTACAGTTACAGGGTTGGGAAGGAATGACTCTATAATAAATGTCCCGTTATCATAACAGAACAAACTGACCTGTGAAGGTCCTTCAAGCCTTATGTTAAAATCCTGGGCAGCAACAGCACGTATCCTGTTAAGAATTTCGGCCGGATACTGATAAAGATCTGAAAAATTATCAGGTATAGTCAGAACATAGAGATTAGCTTTTGAATACTGTGCCCTGTGCAGGATTGGCCAGCCTGTTGCTCCCTTTATTGCCGAAGCTTCTTCCCATGAATCGTTCGTCAGATAATTGATCTGGGGAATGAGGATTTCCTGTTCCGACCTGCAGTTTCTGAACCATCCGGCCTTGAAGTCGGTGACGAGGGCTTTTCTGTCTGTATATTTTATTTCGGCAATATCTTCAATTCCCTTTCCCTGAAGCGCCCTCAGCAATCCTGAAGTTATCATTACATTCCTCCCGTCCTGAAGACGTCTTTTGATCTTTTCCACGATCTGCGGATCAAATGCAGCCGATTCGGTAAGAAGAATCATCTTCCCGTCGACGGGGAACACAGGCGAAATGTCCATCGGAATACCAATCATCCCAAGATAATTCTGAAGAAAGTCTTCGCCTGTAGAATGATAAGGTTTATAGCTTTTTAATCCTACAGGATTGCCCAATGCGCCAAGGAATTTATCAACCTGTTCAAAGGTGACAGCTGCCGCCCTTGCAATGGTTGTCGGATGAATTGTCTCGCCTCCGGCTGACTGGTAGGGTTTCATCATTGCATCAAAATCGAAACTTGTCTGGTTCCCCTGCCATGGTGCCCTCTGACTGAACCTGATCGGAGACTGAAGCTGTCTGTAATCGAACATTGTTATTTCCGGAACTTTGGCGAAAAGAGTTATCCAGAACTGCTCTGCATAGCGGTCGAGATAAAACGCTCCTCCCGAATCAACCCAGCCTCCGCCGTTGCGTCCCGGAGCAACATTTTCAAAATATCTTGCTGCCAGATAGCTGAGGTATTGCTGCAGATGCTGATCGCTGTTAACCGCGTCGCGGGTTTCTGTACCTGTGTAGATACCATCGAACATTTTTGGCTCGTCTTCAAGATTAAAACCCAGCCCCTGGAAATGCTCATACCAGTTGGGATACTTGATCACGATCTTTACTTTGGGATTGACTGCTTTTGCAGGTTTAATGATAAGATCACTTGCAGCCTCTGTCATAAGCTTTAATCTGAAGTCGGTCCAGCTCATGTCTCCTTTTGCTGCAATGCAAAGATCACATTTACAGCTTGTGAAAAAGAAATCGTCGAGAATGAATTCATCGAAATGCCTGGCAGTATATTCAGCTATTTCCCTGGCCATTTTCCGATGTTCGGGATTTGAATAGCAATAGGTCTCGAAGTTATTGCTCTCGTCAATTGTATAGGTTATTCCCCCTGCTACCTTAAGTCCTTTCGACCTGAAAAACTTTATAGCACCTTCGAGGGTTTTCTCATCAACAATCAGCTTATCGCGATGAGTCTCAAGGTATATTTTGTCTATTTTGACCTGCCGGCTTATCAGATCCCAGCTCTGTTCAAGCTTTTTCAGATCGGCCATATCGCGTACTTCGTAGGCCCGTGTATAAACAGAAACCGTGAAATTCTTGTAGAATGGCGGTTTCTGGGCATTAATACCATAATAAACCAGGAACAACACCAATGTTAAAATCAGCTTTTTCATTGTAAAAAAATTGGATTGTGAAAAACCAGTACTAATATTAACAAATTTTCGGTTTAAATTTAGGCATGTTAATCAATAAATATCATAAAAATCTCATGAGGATATTACTTTGCCTTTTATTGTCAGCACTAAATTTTACCTTAAAATCTGAGGTTTACAATATCATGGATTTTGGGGCAATTAATAATGGCAGGGAAATTACCACTGCCATGATACAGAATGCAATAGACAAGTGTTTCAGTGATGGCGGTGGCACTGTTTTCGTTCCACGGGGAGTGTATCTTACAGGAACACTTAACCTTCGTTCAAACGTTGAATTTCACCTGGAAATGGGTGCTGTGATTAAAGCCTCAACGGATCTTTCGCATTATCAGAAACACATGGAACACCTTGCCGGCCTTTTCTATACAGAGGACGCAGAAAATGTTTCGATAACCGGTCCGGGAAGGATCTGGGGACAGGGGATTGAATTCATGTATAAAGACAGTGTTAAGGTCATCAGGGGTGAAGTGAATAAATATATCCGCCAGAAATATGACTTCAGGAAGGTTGAAAGCGGACCCGGTGATGGTCCTCTGATGCCAAAAGACCGATATCACCAGATGATCGTTTTCAGCAACTGCAGGAGGGTTTTGCTTTCGGGGTTCGAGTGCGTTGATGCACCCTACTGGACAATACTTGTTGTTCACTGCGACAAGGTAGATGTTACTGGTATTTCAGTTGACAACAACCTGATGATACCCAATAATGACGGCCTTGATATTGTTTCCAGCAGCAATGTCAATGTTTCAGGCTGCATAATAACAACAGGCGACGATGCCATTGTCCTTGCAGGATATGCACATCATTTTGGTGATCCCGGATTTAAGGGAATATTAAGACCATCACGCAATATAAATGTTTCCAACTGTATACTTCAGTCGCGATCGAGTGGCATAAGGATCGGAGGATGGGATCAGAATCACATGTCAAATTACAATTTCAGCAATATTACAATCTTCGATTCCAATTGCGGAATAAACATTACGGTCAGGGATTCGGGATCCGTGAGCAATGTGAATTTCAGCAACATCAGGATCGAAACGCGCCTTCATACAGGCGACTGGTGGGGTAACGGTGAACCCATAAAGATATCTGCAATGCGTGGTGTTCCCAATAATACCATAGGTACTATCCAAAACATATTTTTTAATAATATTACCTGCCGTGGTGAAAACTCAATTCTCCTGTACGCATCCGCTGAAACAAAACTACGGAACATTTACTTTAGTAATTTCGACTTTGTGATAAGAAAAAGCAACCTGGAAAAGCAAAGCGGAGGAAATTTTGATTTGAGGCCGAATATTGTCCCTGGAAAAGAGTTATTTAAGTCTGAGGTTCCTGTTGTTTATATAGAAAATGCTGATAACGTATATTTTAACCAGGGAGAAATATCCTGGGATGGAGTCGGGGCCGGTTATTATACTCATGCTATAAAGGCAATCAGGGTAAACAACATGAATCTTAATTATATGACTGTAGCATCTTCCCCTTCAAATCCAAAACTGCCAGCTGTATCACTTGTTTCCTGCTCAAAAGTCAAGGATAATACCAGAACGAAGTGAAATAGATTACACTTTTTTAATAAATAGTAAATACAAGATTTTTCGTCTCCTATATATTTCTTTTAGTCAAAAAATATATAAGTTTTGTCAATGTTTTTATATTAAGGGCTGGGATTGGATACAAGGTAATTGTCAAATAGTTACCTTTGGAATTTCGTTGTGTTTATATAATGTTTGATGAAAGATTCTCCATATTGATAATTGACGATAATTCTTCATTTGTACTCTCTCTGCTTAGAAGCTTCTCAGATTTTAAAAATACTCAGATTTATGTGCTTCTTTCATCAAATAAAAAACCAGGTTATTTCAGATATTCAAAGTATCTGAAAAAAATTTATCCTATACAAATCACCGAAGATAATTTTTCTAATACCATAAAAGATGTCGTAGAAAAAACTTCTGCTGATTTTATTATTCCGACAAGGGAATGGATATCAAAGCTTTTATGGAAGAACAGGTCAGTCCTGGAACAGTTTGTTAAGATACATCCTGTTTCAGATGCAGATATTATTGAAACAGTAAATGATAAGCGTAAACTTAATAACTGGCTTAAAACTAATAATTTTCCATCCTCAAACATCGTTTTGTTCAATAATGGCAATACAACAGACAGTTTTATTAATAAACTATCATTTCCAGTTTTATTAAAACCAGCTATAAATCTTGGAGGGATTGGAATAAAGTTAATAAATAGTTCTGAGCAGTTAACTTCAGTTATTACAGCTAAAGCAGTGCATGAAAAGGATTATTTTCTGCAGGAGTATATCAATGGATACGATATAGGAGTTAATATCTTTTCAATCAATGGAAAAATACTTTGTCACACCATTCAGAAAGCCCTTTTCAACGGACAGCTTACATACTCACGAGCTACAGAATTTGTCAGGAATCCCGATTTGTATGACCTGGTTTCATCGATAATAGAAAAGCTTAAATATACTGGTGTCGCAAACCTCGATTTCAGGTATGATATTCTGAAAAATAAATATGTTCTGCTCGATTTCAATGCCAGATATTGGAGTACTCTTGAAGGATCGAGATTCATGGGAATCAACTTTCCTGCACTTGTAACCACTTATTCACTTGGACATCAAATAAATTCTTCAGGTTATTCAACCGGAACATATTATTGCACAAAGGCAGCACTTAAAACGCTGATTAAAAATTTCTTTACAAAAAACAAATTGCCTATCAATCTGCGGCACACAAAACTGGCTGTGATTGCAAAGGATCCTCTTCCTGAAATTATTCATAGCGGTGAAGTTTTTAAGGATTTTATTAAAATAAAAACTGAAAGGATCAGACAATCATTCAACAACCGGCTTTCTGCTCATAAATTCAGCAATGGAGATAAAAGCTGAGGAACAGCTTATTTTTGAAATATTAAAAATAACTGCACCATCAAGCTTCCATTTCTTTATTACACCATCAAGGTATGAATCCCGAACTACAAGTAAAAAATAATTTACAGATCTTCTTAAAAGCATCTCAAGACTTTCAGCCCATCCTGAATTTCGAAGTTCCAAGATCCCAACTTCATCAATGATAATGATAGCATCCTTTCCCGGATTTAAGGATTGTAGAATTCTGTTCCCATATTCCAGACCTTTTTTACTGACAGAAAATTTTCCTATTCTTTCCTGCCTGTTATCCTCATTTAACCTTAGGAATGTTTTCTTTTCACCTGTTGATATATTGACAACATCATAGCCTGTTATTACTGAATCAGTAATAACCTTCTCCGAGATTATGCCAAATGTTTCAATATTATGTTTACTGAAAAAACCTATCAGATTCTTTACAAAAGTTGTTTTTCCTTCTCCTGCTTTACCAGTCACAATAAAAATCCTTCCGGAGCTCCCGACTTTTAGCCTAAGTTCGGATAATCTTTTATCAGCCTGTGATATTACACCATACAGAACGGAAACCGGACTTTTAATAAACGTCCTGAAATCAGGAATGCGTGAGATGAATGCCGGCAGACTTTCAACTGAAAGCTCCAGCGCCAGCGGCAGGTTTCTGAACGATGTATTCAGAAAAAAGTTTCGTATAACCGGATTGTATAATTCTGTTCCTAAAGCTGAAAATCCTGTTATGATTAATGCAGCTCTGAAATTCATTTCGAATCCTGTCAGAAGACCTTTCTGAAGAATATTATCACCCTGCCGGGCTTTTGTGAATACAAAAGCGGTTGCCAGAGTAATTACGATAAAAAAAATCCAGAACCCCGGTTTTGAAAGCTGACGTAAAGCTCTTTTGTATCTGAAAGACCAGATAATAATAATGCCGGCAATTACCGGACTCCAGATAAACCATGTGGTATAATTCAATAATATGAACGAGCCAATGATCAGTATTAAATCCAATAGAAGCCAGGTTATTGAATATTGAAAAGCTTGTTCCGGTTTATTTTGTCTGTGTTCATGTGGCGGACTGATCAATCCGATCTCTATGGGTTCAACAGTTTTTTCAACTTTTTTTCCGATCCTTATTCCAATGATACCTGCCAGCAGCCCGAACATGGCATAGATAATCAACAAAAATACAATAGGAAGCCAAACTATTTCTGTTTGAATATTCAGTTGCTTCTGGGCCAGATTTAATACATCTCTGTAAATGGCAATAATATCTGTGCCGTAGAATATTATGTAGTTTACAATTTTTTGAAAAAGGTTCCATGAAACAGCAGTCATTGCCCCTAAAATGTATCCTGTAAAAGTTCTTCCTAACATCCTTACAAACAATTCAAGAATTATGGCTTCCATGAAAATAGCGATCATCGGGCCAAAGATCACTGCACTTGGAGACATGGTTTTCATTAGCGAACATATAATTCCTGCCCGCCAGAATAAACCTTTTTCGGGCCAGGTATAACTCATTGAAATGAGAACTATTATACCAATAGCTGTCAGAATATTCCCACTGAACGGGACTCTCAGGTTATGCAAAAAGCTTCCAAGAACAATTTCTGATGCAGCCCAAATTGTACCTATAATGGATGCCTTGATCCATTTTTCATTCAGGGAACGGTGCATCATTTCTCAAAATACAAATTTTCCGGGCACAATATTTAAACAAATGATAACCTGTACCACCCTGGCTGACAATGTCAAACACCAGGTCAGGCTCGGTGATTCTTATTGCTCCTATCAGACTTACTTTGTTCTCAAATAAAATATCGGGAAGAATATTGCCTGATGGACCAGTTACTACTACCATTGATGTTGGGGAGACTGCTGCAAGCAAATCATCTATTGTTCTGTTAACGAGTGTTTGGCCTGTAATTATTACAATATCCGACATGGGAAGTATTTCTCTGAAATTTCCGGCTGGAATGTAATATTGCTTTTGCTCAGGAGCAAGGGCATTCTCACTCAATTCAAGTACAAAAAGCTTATTGGGAGTCTGAGAAATCTTCCTTATATAGGACTGGAATGCGCCGACTATGGTTATCGTTTTATCCGATTTAAGATCCAGAAGTTCAAAAGGATCACAATCATCAATTATTCTGTAACGTTCGGGTGTGATAAATCCAGATGACAAGGCATTCAGGACAGCTGTCCGAAGAGAAAGGATTACTGACGACTCTTTACTGGACTCTAGGATTTTCAGTACTTTTTGTCCTTTTATTTTCAGAGGTGTAAAATCGCCAAAATCCCTGTTGCTCTTTGCACAGACAGGCTCCTTGTCGCTCATGGTGGCAGAAGTGCCGATAGTACCGTCAGAAAGCCTGACGGCAGTAAAATATAAACCTATACTTACTTCCGAAATAAAAAAATCCTCAAGCCCGGACCGGTATTTTCTAAGTATAAGATTATATGTCTGATCTATAATCTTTGACATTTCAGCAGATTAGTGGTAAGATAAGTTTGAGAAATCTAAAATTACAATTATTGTCTGACAATGCTTCCTTAAATTATCATGATAATGTGTTATCTGTCTGGCAACCATTATAAGTATTATTTTGGTAAGTTTACATATCGTAAAAGATACAAGCAAGAAGCTAACTTTTAATCGTTATTTTAAAATTCACGATTATGGTAAAAGTAATTCGTTTTATTTTATTGTTGCCTTTAATTTTTGCTTCTCTTTCAGAAGAAGCAAGTCCTTCAGACTTTAATATACATTTTACTATTCCGCGTAAAAGTTATGAAACAGAAGAAAATGATACAATAAGAAAGGTTATGAATGCCATGCTTTCGATGCAGAGAAGGGCGTGGGAGCAAGGTGTTGCCTCTCAGGCGCTTCTTGAACTTGGCGAAAAGGAGCTTGTGATCCTAATGGCCAAAGATGCTGTTGTGAATCAGAAAAAAGATGGCAGGCTTGGACTGAATGAAGGAGACAGACCGGTAGCAGATCCTGCTTCAAATGGAGAACCTGTACTTTTTGCCGCAAGTGAAACAGGTGACGAATCCTTAAAACTTGCTGCGGACAGAATGCTGGAGTTTTTACTTTACAAGGCGCCGAGAACCAGGGAAGGTATTATTTATCATAACTATATCGAAAACATGATCTGGGTTGATGCTTTTTATATGCTGCCTCCATTTCTGGCGGTAGCAGGACATCCTGAGGAAGCTGTTAAACAAATCATGGGGTACAGGAAGATTCTTCTGGATCCCGAGAAGAAAATGTACTACCATATTTGGGATCAGGATAGGAAAAAGTTTGAAAGAGAATTGTTCTGGGGAGTCGGAAACGGTTGGGCTGCAGCAGGTATGACAAGAGTTGTTAGGGCTCTTCCCAAATCTATGGAATCAGAAAAGAAAATAATAGCAGGGTTTATCAGCGAGCTACTTGACGCCTGTCTGAAATACCAGCGCTCCGATGGTCTTTTTCATGACATATTAGATGATCCCAATTCCTTTGTTGAGACAAATACGGCACAGATGCTTGCTTACACAATTTTCAGAGGAGTAAAGGGTGGATGGCTTGACAGATCATACCTGAAATATGCAATGAAAATGAGATGGGCCGCACATAATAAAGTCGATCAATATGGTCTGGTGCAGGGTGTCTGCGGGGCCCCTAACTTCAACAGGCCTGGAACGGCAACAGAAGGCCAGGCGTTCTTTCTGCTGATGGAGGCAGCCTATAATGAAATGATAAAACCCTGACGGATAAATTCACGTCAGGGTTTATATAATGAATTCGGAATTGTGTATTAAATCAAAAATCCGAAATACTGCATCTATTCAGCCCAGGGAACGAGCGGAGACCTGTAATAGTTAATCTCCACGTTATCCAACCGTTTAGCCTGATTTCCAAGCCTGAACTTGAAATCATCCCATTTCCTCAGCCCGGCGGGTGACCATCCTACTTCAGCCAGAGCGGGCAGCCGCGGGAAGACCATAAATTCAAGTTCTTCCATATTGGTAATTGTCTCCGTCCAAAGGGGTGCCTCAATACCGATGATATTATCCCTGCCAATTCCCGGGACAAGTGTTGCAGGGTCCCAGTCATACGAAACGTCAACCTCGACAAATCCTGCCCATTTCAATCCGAGAACTGTTGTGGAATCATATTTCATATCGATATATGTTCGTGCTGCCGGCGACATAAGGAGTTTTGCGCCCTGGCTTACGGCCCTTTTTGCATTATCCGCACTTGACCAGTACTGGGGAACAGTTCCTGGCCTTAGAACACCAAGGGTGATCTCATCCCAGCCCAATGATTTTTTATTATGGGACAGTACTATGTCCTGTACCCGTTCCACAAAAGGTATATAATCCTCTTTTTTTGTTACATGTGACTCATCACCACCGATATGGATATAAGGACCTGTGGTAAGAGCGGCAAGCTCTCCTATAACATCATCTATAAACTTATATGTAATTTCCTTTTTTGTGCACAGGGTGCTGAATCCCACTTCTGTTCCTGTATAAAGTTCAGTAGCTTTTCCGTTACAGTTCAGCTCTGCATAAGAAGCAAGTGCTGCATTGGTGTGCCCGGGCATATCAATCTCCGGAACAATCGTTATGTGTCTCGAATCGGCATATTTCACAATTTCAGAATATTGTTCCTGTGTAAAATAACCACCTTCCCCTCCTCCCACTTTGGTGCTTCCTCCATGAAGCGCAAGATTCGGCCATGATTTTATTTCTATTCTCCACCCCTGATCGTCAGAAAGATGGAGGTGCAATACATTCATCTTGTAAGCAGATATGAGATCGATGACCCTTTTGACATCATTTACGCTGAAGAAATGGCGGGCCACATCAAGCATCATACCACGGTAACCGTAAACTGGATAATCAACAATAGTACCCGTGGCGATCTTCCATTCCTTTTCCTGCTTTGAGGAAAGCTCGATCTCTGAGGGCAGTAACTGTCTTATTGTCTGAATCCCCCTGAAAAGACCTGCCGGGGTTTTAGCTGCAAGAGTCACCAGCTTTTTTGTAATTGTGACGACATACGCTTCCTCGCCGGGAACTGTGTCAGCTCCTGCCAAAGTAAGGTAAATATTACCACGGGGTATAATCCCATCAGTGGTCTTAATATCTAAATTAAATCCTGTGGCAGGTTTCAGCCTTTCTGCCAAGTATTCTGCCAATTGCTTTAAGTCATCCGATCCATTTGAGATATAAATACTTGTTTTATTGCATATTTTAAAATAATCACCTGTTGAAACTACCGATACAGGTTTTGGGATAATGTTCTCCTTCGAAAGGTCAGAGGGAGTACAGGGCCTGCATGAGTGCTGGAATACAACTATTACAGATAAGGCAATGAATGCCAGGATCCCTGAAAGTTTTCTTTTTGTCATTTTTAATGGTTTTTTAGATTGTCAAAAATAAGAATTAAAAATCAATTTCGGATTTCGGGTTGCGGATTTGCAGGGATCCCCGATTTAATAAGGTTTGAAAATAAAGTTTTCTATTTTAATTCACCTGGGATTACTATGACAACCATTTTCCTTCCGCCCCTGAGAAGCCCGATCATTATTTTTCTCCCTATAACATTTTCATTCAGATATTTATGAAGATTATCAACCGTTGCTACGGGTTTTGATTCAAACTCAACTATTATGTCACCGATTCTTAATTCATTGTTGTTGATCCCTGGTATTTTGCTGATCTCAAAAATATAGACACCTGTCTTTGTTTTAAGCTGATTGACTTCAATCATGCGCTGGCTTAGATTTACAGGCTGTGCGGATATACCCAGCTGGGCTCTTTTTACCTTCCCATTAAGGATAAGCTGCCCGGCTATATATGCTGCAAGATTAGAAGAAACGGCAAAACAAAGGCCCTGAGCTGCGGAAATAACTGCAGTATTTACTCCTATCACTTTACCTTCCGAATTTAAAAGTGGGCCTCCACTATTACCGGGATTAAGTGCTGCATCTGTCTGTATAACATCATCAATTAGTCTTCCGTTGACTGCTCTTAATGTCCGCCCAGTCGCACTTACAACCCCAGTAGTTACTGAATGTTGCAACCCAAGTGGATTTCCGATTGCAATGGCTATCTGGCCCGGCTCGAGTAATGACGAGTTTGCAAATTGCAACGGTTTAAAATCACCATCATAAGTCTTTATCACTGCTATATCTGTTGATGGATCGGCGCCAATTAATGATCCTGATATTTCGGAACCATCTGAAAATGTTACCAAAATATTATTTTCGCCTTCAATAACATGATTATTTGTCACTATAAATCCATCTGTTGAGATCACAAATCCTGACCCAAACTGTGATTTATAATCTTCCTTTCCTGTTCCAGGATCGTTGACTTTTTTTGTCACCCTAATATGTACCACTGCTGAAGCGACATTTTTTACGACTCCGGTAACTGTCCTTGAATAAACATCAAGCAACTGATTATCAGCAAGCGCTATAAGATTTGCAGGTATTTCATCTGTTCCCATAAATGATGCATTACAATAATCCTACCATTTATAAAAACATGCAATTTTGTCACCATTTAAAAGAATTCTGAAAAGAAAGAATAAATCTTTACATTTATTTAATTATCGGAGACTTTAAATAATTTTATTTTCTTTTTTGATATAAATTCTTCACCTGATATGTGGCTTATAATTTTATTATTTATTTCTGTTGCCTTTATTATTTATAGTACTGCCAGACTTAAATGGCATCCGTTTTTTTCGCTTTTAATCACAGCTTTGGGATATGGGTTACTATCAGGAAGTATGACACTTGAAGAAGTTTTAAAATCAGTCAATACGGGATTCGGAAATACAGCAGGATTTATTGGGATTGTAATTCTGGCCGGTTCGATAATCGGAAAGTTCCTTGAAAAGACCGGTGGAGCATTTGCACTTGCTGACGGAACTCTTAAAATCGTTGGTAAAAAGAATGTTCCCCTTGGTCTTAGCATCATAGGTTATTTAGTGAGTATTCCAGTATTTTGTGATTCAGGATTTATTATTATAGCACCTTTGGCAAAAGCTATGACTAAGAAGGTAAGTATCTCCTTTGCTTCAGGAGCAATGGCATTGAGTCTTGGTCTGATCGTCACTCATTCAATTATTCCTCCCACTCCGGGACCGGTTGGTGCTGCCGGGATCCTGAACGCTGACCTTGGGCTTGTTATCCTTTTTGGATTGCCAGTGAGCATTGTTGGCATGTTTGCCGGTTGGTTCTTTTCATTGAAGATCGCTGCAAGAATCAATATTGATCCAATGCCTGATCAACCCATACCTGAAATAAAGCCAACCAAAATTCCACCGCTTTTCAAAGCTGTTTTGCCAATATTTGTTCCGATGGCTCTTATTGTTTTAAGATCAGTCAATGAACTTCCCCGGGCACCATTCGGTACAGGCATGTTTTCAGCAGGGATCGGTTTTTTGGGTCAACCTGTGGTTGCACTATTGATTGGTGTGCTTCTTTCCTTTCTTCTTCCTGCAAAACTGACTCGAAATATGCTCTCAACCTCAGGTTGGATGGGGGAAGCAATAGCCGGAGCTGCAACCATTATAATTATTACAGGTTGTGGTGGTGCTTTCGGACAGGTTCTTCAAAATTCAGGAATTGGAGAAGTGATCAAAAACAACCTTTCCGATGCCCAAAGCCTGAGCATACTGTTGCCAGTTTTTATTGCAGCATCACTGAAAACAGCCCAGGGATCCGGAACAGTTGCAATAATAACAGGTGCAAGTCTTATGGCACCTCTTCTGGGAACACTAGGAATGGAATCTTCAGCAGAAAGGGCACTTGTAACCGTAGCCCTTGGAGCAGGAGGAATGATTGCCAGTCATGCAAATGACAGCTATTTCTGGGTGGTTACACAGATATCAGGAATGAATGTGAATCAGGGTTACAGGCTTCAAACATTTGGTACACTGTTTGTCGGAGTTTGCGCTTCACTGGCAGTTATCTTATTAAGTCTTATAATTCCATGATTATGAACATGCTAAGTTTATCTAAGATCAAACAACATTTCAGAAATAATTCAATTACTGATTTGAAGGCAGAACTATCAGGTGAATTAGAGAAATTCAGGCCTCTGGTAACTGCCGGAGCCAGAATAGCAATTGCAGTAGGCAGCCGGGGAATCAATAATTCTAAGTTAATTGTCAGTGAAACAATTGATTTTTTAAAGTCAATCAATGCTGTACCTTTTATAGTTCCTGCAATGGGAAGTCATGGCGGAGCAACTGCAAAAGGACAGGAAGAAATCCTTGCCAGTTATGGTATAACAGAAAAATCTGTCGGGGCTCCTGTTATTTCTTCAATGGATGTTGTTGAACTTCCAAAGGGAAACTCCCCTATCCCCGTCTTTATGGATAAAAATGCCTTTGAATCCGATGGAATAATTTTGATAAACAGGATAAAGCTCCATACTGATTTTCACGGAACTTATGAAAGCGGGCTCGTTAAAATGTCAGTGATCGGACTTGGAAAGGAAAAACAGGCTTCAGCTGTTCACAGATATGGTGTTTACGGATTGGCTGTGTTGATGCCTCAAATTGCAAAACTGGTTTTCTCTTCAGGGAAAATAATCGGAGGAATTGCACTGGTTGAAAATGCCTATGATGAGACAATGATGGTCAAAGCCCTGAGGGGAGATGAAATATTTGACCGGGAACCAGAACTGTTACAGATTTCAAAGGAGAATATGCCTTCATTCCCTGTTGACAAAATAGATGTTCTGATCGTCGACCGAATCGGAAAAGATATCAGCGGAGTAGGCCTTGATCCCAATATAATTGGCAGAATCAGAATAACAGGACAAAAAGAGCCGGATACACCTCAGATCACCTCAATAGTGCTTTCAAATATTACTGAAAATTCTCATGGCAATGCAATTGGAATTGGACTGGCCGATGTGATTACGAGGAAATTATATGACAGGATCAATTTCCATGTTACTTATACAAATATTAAAACAAGCAATTTCCTTGAAAGAGCAAAAATACCTCTGGTTGCCGAAAACGACAGGGAAGCATTTGAAATAGCCTTTAAAAGCTGCGGATATCTGGAACCGGGAGCAGAGAAGATAATACGGATCCATGATACATTACATCTTGAGGAAATGTACGTCTCCCAGGCTGTTATGAAAAACCTTAAAAACAAAAATGAAATTGAGGTTATTAAAGAATATGTGAGTATGTTTAACAATGAAAATAACCTTATTGAATTCTGAAAAATAGAAAACACCATTATACCGAACCTGCTGTTAAGAATTAACTGATCAGGAATATAGTTGAGAATGAAACTGCAAAATAATGATATTGTCAAAATCGTAGTTGTCGCCGATGATTTTACCGGTGCTAACGATACGGGGGTGCAGTTCAGTAAAAAGAATCTGAGAAGTGTTGTTGTAATTAATGACAGGAGAATAAACAAGTTGTGGGATGATTATGATGTTATTGTAATTGACACCGAAAGCAGGTCTGATACGCCGGATAATGCTTACCGGAAAGCTTATGAAACAGCCGAGATAGTGAAAAGAAAAAAGCCTGACTGTATATATAAGAAAATAGATTCTACTTTCAGGGGTAATATCGGTGCTGAGATTGCTGGATTGATGGAATCTCTTGGTACAGCCCATACCATACTTGTACCTGCATTTCCTTCAAACGGGAGATTAACAAAAAACGGAATGGTTTATGTGAATGGTAAATTGCTTGAAGAAACCGAAGCTTCAACTGATCCACTTTCACCTGTCAGGGATTCATACATACCAAGGATCATTTCCACTCAGACTGACAAAACTATAGCTTTAGTCAATTTTGAGATTGTTCGGGCAGGAAAACAGGTTTTTGAAAGTAAACTAAGCCAGCTGATTAAGAATAAAATTGAGATCATTGTAATTGATGCACTAGATGACATGGACCTGGATATTGTTGCTTCGGTGACTGCACCCCTGAAAGACCGGGTAATGTTTTCAGGATCTCCAGGTTTTGCCGGATTCCTGTCAAATTACCTGAATACTGGAAATCAGAGAAAGATAAACATTGTCATAGCCGGTAGTGTAAGTAATGTGACAAGAGATCAAATTGATTATGCTCAAAGGAATATGCATTTAAATGTTATCGACATTGATACTGATATGATTTTTTCCGGAAAAGAAACGGAGGAAAGAAAGAGAATCCTTCGCATAATCAATGCTTCATGGCCTGAAGACAAAGATATTATTATCAGAAGCTCCTCATCAATTGATTCTGTCAGATCAAGTGTTGAACAGGGTAAGCAAAGAGGACTCACACCGGTTGAAGTAAGCGAGAATATTGCATTGTTCCTGGGAAAATTGACCAGGGAAATTATTGAGACATTTCCGGTCAACGGTATTTTACTTACCGGTGGTGATACTGCAATAAAAACCGTGAATGCCCTCAATGTTTCCGGAACTGTCATCCATAAAGAGATTGAACCGGGAGTTCCCTGGGGTAATTTTATTGAGGCTAAATTCAGGAATATGACTGTCGTTACAAAAGCCGGTGGATTTGGAAACAGGGAAACAATTTTCAGGATTCTGAATTTTTTCAGGGAAGGACAAAACAAATGAACAGAAGAACAATGCCAGTTGTAGGCATCACAATGGGTGATCCGTCAGGGATTGGGCCGGAGATCATTCTTAAATGCTTTGAAAAACTGCCTCTAAGGAATAAAAATGTAATAGTAATTGGTGATTTTAATGTAATGATGGCTGCTGCGGCTTTGCCAGGTATTAGACCTGTCAGATTAAAAATAGTGGAGGATGCCGGAAATTGCAACTTTGAACCGGGTGTCCTTAACATTCTTGACCTTCACCTGGTCGATATGAAAGATTTTCGCCCTGGCACTGTAAGTGAAATGTCGGGAAATGCAGCTTTCCATGCAATAAAGAAAGCTGTTGAACTTGCTGAAAAAAAAGATATTAACGCAATAGTCACTGCACCTTTGAGCAAGGAAGCTCTGCATCTTGCCGGATTTAATTATCCCGGTCATACAGAATTACTGGCCAGTCTTACAGGAACAACCAATTATGCGATGTTCCTTCACGACAAGAAACTAAGAGTTATACATGTCTCAACACATGTATCCCTGCATGAGGCCATATCCGGACTTAAAATGGAAAGGATTGAGTCAGTAATTAAGCTTGCAGACAATGTTATGAAAAAGCTTGGCATAGAGAACCCACGGATCGCAGTTGCAGGCATAAATCCGCATGCAGGGGAAAACGGGTTATTCGGAAAGGAAGAAATTGAAATAATTTCACCCGCTATAAAGATGATGAGGGAAAAAGGATTGAATGTTGAAGGCCCCTGTCCTCCCGATACTGTTTTCCTCCAAGCAATAAACAGAAGGTATGATATTGTGGTTGCAATGTATCATGATCAGGGACATATACCTGTGAAACTGCTGGGCTTCAATACAGGAGTAAATGTTACGGCAGGACTTCCATTTGTAAGGACAAGCGTCGATCATGGCACTGCTTTTGAGATCGCATGGAAAGGCATCGCATCGGAGAGAAGTATGGTTGAAGCTGTTAAACTGGCAATTAAATTCTTACGCTCAGGTGTATAAACAGTGGTATTTTTTGACATTAATTAAAATGAAAAAAACTTCAGGTTTCATAATTTTAATTGTGCTATTGTTCTCCTGCACTAAAAAGCCGGAAGATATACCTTTAAAATCATATATAATCTCAGGGATAAAAACACTCAAGGGATCAGAACTGGTAAGCATAAAGCTTGATTCCGGAGTAATAAATACAACCCCCATAGATTGTTATGTAATGGGAGCAACTGTGTTCGACACACGTACCAACAGCTATGGATTTGTCGGGTGCGATTCAGTATTCAGGTTAATAGATCCCTTAACTGGTATTATTAAAACCTCTTTCAGGCTTCCAGCTTACATTTCACAGGTAGTAATAGACCCTGATGACAATACATTGATCGGCAGGTTCACTAAACTTCAATACACTGATGATCCTGACACAGCAGAACATAAATCACAGAAAGAGGGAGTTCCCATACTCGTTAACTATATAACAATAATTGATCTTGAAACGGGTAATATTTTATCACAAAATCAGATCAATATAGGCAATGGTATATTTGCCTGTTCTTATTATTATAACAGAAAAGAAAAACAGTATGTCCTGCTTCGCTCTGATAATACATTAATTTCCATAAATCCATTCACTGGAGGGATTGACAAGACAGTTACAATAGGAAAAAATCTTGGAAACATTATTTTTAATCCTGATAATAAAACAATTACAGGTATTTCTTTCTCACCTGAATCAGGCAGGAATTACATAGAAATCTATAACTCAGAGACCGGTATCCAGATCAGTGTGAACCAGATTGATCAGATTGACGGATATTATCCGTGCATTTCAGAATATGAACCTGAAACTAATTGTTTCATGATTGTAAATTCAAATTATGAAATTATGTTTATTGACGTTTCAACCGGAAAGACTGTTAGATCTGTCAAACTTAACGATCCGCTGAGGGATATTAAATTCTGGAAACGATGAAAAAATTTATCTTTTTTATATCCATGTAAATTTGCTGATTATAAATTCCTTATTTAGGTTTTAAATTGATTTTGCTATTCTCATTGATTGATATTTTAAGATCCGAAGAAGGAATATGAACTTTTTCCTCAAATTCATTAATTCTATTCCTTATTAAGTTTATGGCTGATTCTGATTTTTGCATGTGCAGATAATCCTGTTTCAGCGGAGAAAGAAGGATATATCTTAGAAACTGTTGGTTTATGAAGTAATATGGTAACCCGTCGGCAATTCTTTGTTCAGACATAGTTCCTTCCCATGTATAATACCTGAAAGGTCAAAATATCCGTTTTTGCCAAACGGAACACCCTGGTAAAGAATATACCGGCGGGTGTATTATTATAATAAATGCATTGTTTTTTGTTAAAACTAAAAATTTTACCACGAAAATTTTTTAATTAAGTATTCCACCGGGGGACAAGCATTAATTTGGAAAATATTTATTAATTAATTCACGTTCACTGGTGATATAAGGAGATAACTTCTTTTCATTTTTTTTAAATTCGGGTAAAATGAAAAGATTATTATTTGTATCGTTTATTTTTCTACTCCGTAATTATCCTGTCGTTGCCCAGAATTTTACTGACAGCAACCTACCTATTGTTATTATAAATACTGATCATGGAGCTGAAATTAAGGATGATCCCCGTGTTTTTGCCGACATGAAAGTTATTTACAGAGGCCCGGGATTAAGAAATTATTTAACAGATCAGAATAGTCCTGAATATCTGAATTATAACGGGAGAATTGACATAGAGATAAGAGGATCCTCTTCACAGTATACAGAAAAGAAGCAGTATGCTTTGACAACTTTTAAAACCGATAATTCTACAAAAAATAATGTTGAGCTTCTTGGACTACCTGAAGAGAACGACTGGATACTAAACGGAATGATCTTCGATCCAGCTCTGATGCGTGATTATCTCTCATATAACCTCTCCAGGCAGATTGGTGAATATGCTTCCCGAACCGTATATTGTGAGGTTGTTATAAATGGTAATTACAGAGGTCTTTATGTTCTTCAGGAAAAAATCAAAGCTGATGATAACAGGGTGAATATTACAAAGATAAAGATATCAGACAATTTATTCCCAGATGTAACAGGAGGTTATATAACAAAATCGGATAAAACCACAGGAGGTGATCCTGTTGCCTGGACAATGCTTTCATGGTTCAATACTTCAGTTGATTTTATACATGAACTTCCCAAGCCTAAAGATGTTACTGTCGCTCAGAATGATTATATCAGAAATCAGTTTCAGCTTCTGCAAACTACATCGATTGCAGGAGAAACTTCTCCAATAATAGGTTTTCCTTCAATAATTGATGTCCCATCTTTCATAAACTTTATCATTATCAATGAATTGGCTTCCAATGCTGACGGATACATGTACAGTACATTTTTCCATAAGGACAGGAACGGCAAACTAAGGGCCGGCCCAATATGGGATTTTGATCTTACTTATGGAAATGATCTGTTTTTATGGGGTTACAACAGGAGTAAAACAAATATCTGGCAGCTTTCAAACGGAGAGAACGATGGGGCAAGGTTCTGGAAAGAATTGTTCAATAATCCGGTATTCAGGTGCTATGTCACTAAAAGATGGAATGAGCTTATCAAACCAGGGCAACCATTGAATCCGGCAAGCATTGGATCATTTATTGATCAGACTGCAGCAACCATAAGTGAAGCAGTGGTAAGAGATTACGCTCGATGGAAGAAACCAGGGAATTTTTCAAATTTCGTTTCAGATATTAAAACTTTCCTCAATCTTAGGATCAATTGGATTACAAGTAATTTAGGATCCTCAGCCGACTGTTTGAATCCTGAAATACCCCCACTTGTTATTTCTAAGATCAACTATCATCCGGCATCTTCTGTTGAATTTCCCGACAGCGAAGATCTTGAGTTTATTGAAATAACAAATAACGGAAATCAGACAGTAGACCTCACCGGAATATATTTCAGCGGCACCGGATTGGTTTTCCAGTTTCAGGCAAATTCATCAATTGGGCCACATGAGTCAGTGATACTGGCAGGCAACTCATCAGTATTTTTCGCAAAATATGGATTTGCACCATTTGCGAGGTATTCAAGGAGCCTGTCAAACAAAGGAGAAAACATAATACTTGCTGACGCTTTCGGAAATGTTATAGACCAGGTAAATTATTCCGATACATTACCGTGGCCCGGGGCAGGCGGGAACGGCTGTTATCTGAAACTCAGGGATCCGGGGCTCGACAACAACGACCCTGCAAACTGGATCGCAACCACTGAAACCTTAACCTATGAAAAGGAAATTAGTGCAGGACAGGGACCTGAGCTGTTTCCCAACCCAGCTGCGGATATTCTCAGGATGAGATACCATTCAGTAATTGTTTCGATGATGATGTTTGACGTCTATGGCCGCCTGCTGATGACCTCAAAAATAAATTCGGACAGTTTTGATCTTGACATACGAAGGTTTCCTCCGGGAATATACATCCTGAGGATGAAAACAACATCAGGAACATTCACTGAAAAATTCTTAAAAAGATAAAGACTACTGATTATACGATAACGAATCTGTCAGTTAATGATCGTTGATATCACAATTATTTTTAAAAGGATTCATTCAATCGAAAGGTAAGCTCTCACTGAATTTTTAACGCCTGTTTTTGATGTGAACTCTGCGTTCAGCGTAAATCTCTCCGTCGTTTCTGTGGTAAACCTGAATGTATAAGGTGAATTACTGATTTTCGCAATAGACTTAAAATCCTTAAAGATTTCAACAGTACTTATACTTTCGGGATTGTCGCATTCAGGGATTATCACGACCTCATCTCCTTTTCTAACTCTAAGGAGTTCGTCTGACATACCTCCCCTGAACATAAAATCTGCAACATCGTTGCCAAGGGAAAATCTTCCGAGGATTTTATTTCCGGTTTTTAATGAAATGACTGGATTTTTTATTACTCCGGTATCTTTTTTTTCAGGGATCCTGTTTATAATTATTTCTTTAAGCGATTCAATTTCCCCGCCGCTTAAACCAGGATTTACCAGCTGAATTGTCAGATGCTGTTCTCCGGGAGGAAGATGGAGTTTTTCGCTCACTGAAGGATCATCCTTGCCCACCAGAAGTTTTGCCGTATCATATTCCGTAAAAACTATAAATTCTGCGCGGCGACTGCCTGGTTTGCTTCTGAAAGTAACCCAAATATCATATTCGCCTGCTTCTGCTACATCTATATTAAAAGTCATTGAACTGCCTTTTGCTGTCCATCCTTCGAAAAGAAAATCCGAATTATTACTTGCCCCCACATTGCCTGAAAGCTTCGAATAACCGTCAGGATTAACGGGAGTACCTCTTTCTTCCCAGTTACCTGCAACATACACTGCCTGCCTGTAAGCTCTTCCTTCTTCAAGTAGTTCATTGAACCATTGGTCGATTGAAAGTTTCAGATTATTAACGATATCGGGATTCGTGAAAGCTATATTCTCCTTTTCAAGCGGGTCAGCTTCGAGATCGTAAAGTTCATACTCAACTGTATCTTTACCATAATAAAATCTATCGGTTCTTATCAGTTTATAATTCCTGTAATGGACTGATATTTCCCTGACACGCGGTCGTTCGAGGTCTATTTTTCCAAGGGGTATCCGGTAAAAATTGGTATTATCGAAATATTTCCTCTCAGCCCAGTCTAAAGGTTCTTTTCCATTCAGGATTGGCAGGAAGCTCATTCCGTCAAGCTTAAGGTTTTTTTCAGGAAGTGGAACTCCGCATGCTTCAAGTATTGTAGGTAAGATGTCTATTATTCCTGTAAGCTGATGATATTCGCTTCCCGGCTTTATCCTGTTCTTCCACATGATGTAAAACGGAGTTATTGATCCTCCCTCATATATTGATGCTTTGCCTCCCCTAAGTACCCTTCTCCAGCCACCGGAGCGTTCCTTTGTTTCATTTTCATTCATACGTCGGCCGGAATAGGACATATCAAAACCAGGAGAAGGACCATCATCAGAAAGAAACATTATTATTGTCTTTTCAGAAAGCCCTGACTGCTCAACCTCATCAAGTATTTTTCCAATATTTTTGTCAACCAGTTCTATCATACCATATAGCCTGGCAACATGATCGCTGTATCCTTTATCCTTATACTTCATGAACAGTTCTTCCGGACAGTTGAATGGTTCATGCACCGATTGAACAGGCACATACGCAAAGAAAGGATTGGATCTGTTTTGTTTTATAAATTCCACAACTTCATTTCCAAGTACATCTTCAACAGGCCCCATGGTATTCACAAGCTTATTGTTAAAGATCAGCCTTGACTGCATGTACCTGTAAAGAACCGGATGTATACCTATGTCAAATCCCCGGTTCCAGGAGAAGTAGGACCATGTTTTTCCGCTGTGCCATTTACCGAAAGCTCCGGTGGAATAACCGGCTGATTTCAGTATATCAGCAATTGTCGTTTCATCGCGGTGTAAAAAATCCCTTCCGTTATGAACATCCCATACCCCGGTCCTGAGGTGATATCTGCCCGTCAGCAGAGATGCCCTGGTGGGGGCCGATGCTCCTGCACACTGATAGAACCTTGTGAACCTGGCGCCTTTTTGCGCAATACGGTCTATGTTTGGAGTTTTAATCTGGGTATTGCCTTCAAAAGAGATGTCGCCATAACCAAAATCATCAATAAGAAACAATATAACATTCGGTTTGAAATCTTCAGAAATACGGGTTTGATGGTTCTGCCCGCAGCCCGTAATCTGGGTCGCTGAAATGCATATAAACTGCAGAAGACTTTTATATATCATTGAATTAGTTTTAAACCTGATCCCTCACTTGTGCTATTTGAAAAAATCAAAGTAATTGCCACTAATGGCTTTGCTGTCTGAACTGTTTAATGCTATGTGGGGAATCAACAAACGTGGAATTCCTGATAACATATATTCTATTATTTTTTTAGTGGATTTTCTGCCCGGTCAAAGAATTCCTCCTGCAGCTGCTCGATACTATTATTATTCTTGAGATATCTTACAAGCTCCGCAATCTGGTCCGACCATCTTTTTATCAGCAATTCACCAAGCTTTTTGTCAGGTCGTGCAATATCGCTGGCAAAATGGTTGGGAAAAGATGCGTACCACCAGATACCCGTATAACCGAAAGGCAATTTGTCAAGCCGTTTCTGATCCAGGCCTGATTCATTTTTAATGGCACCGATATCCAGAAGATCAGGCCTTATAACATACATCATTGATGTTTCCTCTTCTCCTGCATGACCGTCGAGCTTCGCCTTTTTCAGCGATTGAATTTCCTTTCCGCTAACCGGATCATCCCCTTCCTGGAATAAAACAACAATGTAATTTTTCCTGGCTGCAAGCTGCGACTGGCAGAAATATTGTAAAAAGCTTGTACTACCGCCATGTCCGTTGACCAGAACAATTTTTTTCAGGCCGTTCCTTGCCAGTTCATCACATGTCTCTTCCAGCATTTTCCACATAAGTTCATTGCTGTAGGCTATTGTGCCGGGCTGGTGCCTGGCTTCAAAGATCTGGCCAGTATAATATGGCGGAAAAACGATGGCGTATTCCTTTTTTGCTGCTTCTGTTGCAGCTTCCCTGGCTTCAAAAAGATCGGTCCCCAGCGGAAGGTGTGGTCCGTGTTTTTCTATGATTCCCATAGGAATTATACAGACACCTTTTGAGAGTTCTGCTGCCAGGACAAACTTTGAAGAGGTTAGTTCTTCCATTTTGAAAGGGAGAGATGCAGAGGAAGTTTGCTGCCCATGAAGAGCAATAGCAAATAAAATTGTCAGAAATGTAAATGATAATCTTTTCATAAAGAAAGGTTATTTAAAAAGTTCTATTCAATATTTGCCAGCCTGTATGGATAAATTTCAATCTTCTGCCATACATTGCCGATTATATAAGGTTCTTTTTTAAGCTGCTGATCGAGAGCTTCCCTGTTTGGAAATTCATAAACTATCATAGATCCTATCATTTGCCCAAGCTCATTAAGGATAGCGCCACCCAGAAGGAACTCTCCCCTTTTTTTAAGGACTGCTATTTTTTCAAGATGGTCAGGCCGAACTTTCATCCGCCTTTCGATTGCTTCAGGATCATTTCCATCGAAAGCGATAAGCAAAAACTGCATAGTAATAATTCTAGTTTAGGATAATGGTTTACAAGTTAAATTTAAATAATTAAAAAACGATTACTCTGTATTAAATATAAATGTAATTCATTATCCATTTTTTATATTTGTTTAAATATTCATTGTTCAAAGTATTGCTCCATAGATTAGATTGAAAATCACCCAAATGTTGAATTTTAAAACACTAATGAATTATTTCAAACTCAGGAAATACAAGTCAGAAAAGGTGCATAAACCAACATTGGGAGGACTCGATATTTTCAAATATATTGGTCCCGGATTGCTTGTTACAGTGGGATTTACTGATCCGGGAAACTGGGCTGCAAATATTGCAACCGGATCAGAGTTTGGCTACACTTTGCTATGGATTGTTACCCTTTCAACAATTATGCTGATTATCCTTCAGCATAACGTAGCACATTTAGGCATAGTAAGTGGTTTATGTCTTTCTGAAGCTGCTGCTCTCCACATAAACAGAAGGATATCATTACCAATACTGTATTTTGCAGTTCTGGCTTCCGTTGCAACCTCTCTGGCTGAAATACTGGGAGGATCAATTGCTTTAAACATGCTTTTTAACATTCCGCTAAAGATAGGCGCAATACTTGTAACAGTGTTTGTAATTATAATGATTTTCACCCATTCATATAAAAAGATTGAAAAATGGATCATTGGATTTGTTTCAATAATTGGGCTTTCATTTTTATATGAAATATTTCTAATTGATGTTGACTGGGCTGAAGCTGGAATTTCATGGATCAAACCATCTATTCCTGAAGGATCTGTTCTTCTGATAATGAGCGTGCTTGGTGCAGTGGTTATGCCTCATAATCTTTATCTCCATTCTGAAATTATACAAAGCCGTCAGTGGAATATACAGGATGATAAGGTAATTAAGAAACAGTTGAAATATGAGTTCGCAGATACTTTATTATCAATGATAATAGGGTGGGCAATTAATAGTGCTATAATAATACTGGCTGCTGCAACATTTTATAAATCAGGGATTAAAGTTGTTGAACTGCAGCAGGCAGAGAGTTTGCTCCGACCTCTGCTTGGATCAAATGCTTCTGCAGTGTTTGCTGTTGCACTTCTTTTTTCAGGGATTTCATCTTCAATTACTTCAGCAATGGCCGGAGGTTCAATTTTTTCAGGAATATTCAGAGAACCCTATGATATTAAAGACAGCCACTCACAGACCGGAGTCCTGATTTCTTTGGTGGGAGCACTTATCATAATCTTTTTCATTGGAGATCCATTTAAAGGACTTATATTATCTCAGGTATTCCTTAGTATTCAGCTTCCTTTTACCATTGTAATCCAAATATATCTTACTTCATCCGGCAAGGTTATGGGAAAATATGCCAACGGAGGTATTTTGACAGCAACTCTTTCTGTTGTTGCAATGATTGTGATATACCTGAATATACGTCTTCTTTTTGAATTAATAACTTGATAATATTCCTGAAAATGTCGGATAAGAAATACAATACAGGACTTGTATTAAGCGGAGGAGGAGCCAGAGGTTTTGCACATATAGGTGTTCTTCAGGCTCTTAATACGGCAGGAATATATCCTGATGTGATCTCCGGTACGAGTGCAGGAGCACTTGTAGGTGTTCTTTATGCTGACGGACATTCTCCTTCCGATATTCTCAAAATGATGAACTCCACAAGCAGACTGCATTATATAAGGCCAACTGTTCCTAAGGAAGGTCTGTTGCAGATATCGGGAATAGAAAAGATTTTGAAAGAAAATCTCAGAGCAAGGAAGTTTGAGGAACTTAAGATCCCTTTGTTTGTGACGGCAACAGATCTGAACAATGGGAAAATAGAATATTTTTCTTCCGGGGAATTATTGAATCCCGTAATTGCATCTGCAAGTATTCCTGTGCTTTTCAAACCTGTAGTAATAAACAATATACATTATGTCGACGGAGGTGTCCTTGATAACCTTCCAATAAGACCTATTGAAAAGCAGTGCAAAAAAATCATAGGATCTTTTGTAAATCCTGTTGGTTATGAAGAAACAGTGGTAAGCCTTGCCCAGATTGCTGAACGTGTCTTCATGCTGAATATGTCAAAGGAAGTAATTGAAAAATCAGGGAAATTTGATTTATTCATCGCGCCTCCTGAATTAAAAAAATATAAGATACTGGATCCGGAAAAAGCTGTTGAAGTATTTGAAATTGGGTATAACACCACTTTGGAAAAATTAAGGGATCCAATTATACGGGAGTTATTTGGTATTTGAATTCTATTATTTCTCCTCATTATTTAATATGTCCAGGAGGTCAACAATAATCATTGCACTCACAATAAGCTTTTTCGCAATCAGCTGCTGCAGGCATAAAACTATTACCGATATTATGGTTGCAGGAGGAGGTACCAGCGGAATTGCAGCCGGGATTCAGTCAGCCAGGCTGGGAATAAATACAACTATAATCGAAGAAGGTCAATGGCTGGGAGGGATGCTCAGCAGCGCAGGTGTAAGCGCTGTTGACGGAAATTACAAGCTTCAGGGTGGAATATGGAAAGAATTCAAAGATTCCCTCTCTGTATATTATGGAGGCGACTCTCTTTTGAAGACTGGATGGGTCAGTAATGTGCTTTTTGAACCTTCTGTGGGAAGCAGGATATTTTCCAACATGGCAAAAAGTGAAAAGAATCTGTCAGTTGTTTATGATTCGTACATTGAATCTCTGAGAAAAAAAAGAAAAGGATGGATAATAAATGTCAGGAACACTAAAACCAATCGGCTGACAATATATGATGTGAAATGCCTGATAGATGCCACAGAGCTTGGAGATATCGCAAAGCTTTGTGGTGTAAAATATGACATAGGAATGGATGCATCATCAGACACAGGTGAAGATATTGCTCCGGACAAAAGCAACAACATAATCCAGGACCTCACCTATGTGGCAATACTGAAAGACTATGGCAGGGAGGTTCCGATAAAAAGGCCTGAGGATTATGATTCCACTCTTTTTGCGTGCAGCTGCATCAATCCTCATTGTGTTAAGCCTGATACAAAAAGCAGATTATGGCCAAAGGAATCAATGATAAATTATGGAAAGCTTCCCGGGAAAAAGTATATGATAAACTGGCCCATTTATGGAAATGATTATTATGTAAATATTATTGAAATGAACAGGGAAGATCGCTTTAAAGCTCTAATCCCTGCAAAAAGAAGGACACTGTCATTTATATACTTCATTCAGAATGAACTTGGTTATAAAAACCTTTCACTTGCAGATGATGAATTTCCGACTTCCGACAATCTGCCTTTTATCCCGTATCATCGAGAATCAAGAAGAATTCACGGTAAAGTCAGGTTTACACTTAATCATATAACACATCCGTATGATCAGGTTGAAAAACTTTACCGCACCTGCATTGGAGTGGGTGATTATCCGATTGATCATCATCATTCACGTTATTCAGGTGCTGATACATTACCTGATCTGCATTTTTATCCTGTTCCCTCATACGGTCTGCCTTTAGGTGTCTTAATTCCGGAATCAACGGAGGACCTAATAGTTGCTGAAAAATCAGTCTCTGTTACTAATATAGTTAATGGTTCAACAAGACTTCAGCCTGTGGTACTTCAGATAGGGCAGGCTGCAGGTGCTCTGGCTGCTCTTTCAGTAATGCATGGTATACGAGCTTCGGAAGTTCCTGTCAGAGAAGTACAAAGGATACTTCTCGATGCAGGAGGATACCTCCTACCCTACCTTGACATCGCTATCGGACATCCATGGTTCAAACCGATCCAGAGAATTGGATCAACCGGTATAATGAAAGGGATCGGTATGAATTCGGGATGGTCAAATCAGACTTTTTTCAGAGCTTATGATCCGGTTTTGACCTCAGAACTTTTTAATGGATTAAAAGACATCTATCAATTTGAAGATCCGGAAATCATAAGAGATACCCTGTCGGTGAAGCAGGGATTAGAGCTTATTAAAAAAATTGCACGTGAAAATAATGTACCGGTTGAAAAACAAATACCCGATAGCCTGTTAGGTCAGTATGGAATTTTCTGCATGGCCGATTCAGACCGGCATTTACTTCGTGGTGAGATGGCTGTTATTTTAGATTTAATGCTCGACCCTTTTAACAAAATCAATGTAGATATTAAAGGTAATTTTATCAATAACAAAAACACTAAAGGCAACTTTTGAAGAAATAGGACTACTATCGGAATAATTAGGGATGTCAAATAATATTAAATGTTCCTACTTTATAAGTGAATAGAGTTTCTTTATTTCGGATTCCCATAGTTCTTCTTCGGGTGTTTCAAGAATAAGCGGCATATTATCGAACCTGGCGTCATTTACGATAAAAGAAAATGTATCATCGCCAAGTAATCCTTCACCAAGGTTTGAATGGCGGTCAACCCTTGAGCCGAAATCCTTTTTTGTATCATTGAGATGCAATCCTTTAAGATATTCAAATCCAATCACCTCTTTAAATTTTATGAAAGTTTCTGTTAAACCTTTTTCAGTTTGAACGTCATAACCTGCTGTAAATGCATGACAAGTATCAATGCAGACACCAACTCTCGACTTATCCTCTACATTTTCAATTATTGCCTTAATCTGTTCAAAAGTATGACCCACATTAGAACCCTGACCTGCTGTATTTTCAATAACTGCAGTGACACCTTTTGTTTTGTCAAGGGCAATGTTAATTGATTCAGCTATCCTTTTGAGGCATTCTTCTATGCTGATTTTGTTCAGGTGACTTCCCGGATGAAAATTGAGCCTGTCGAGTCCAAGAATTTCGCATCTTCTCATTTCGTCAATAAATGAAGCCCTTGATTTACCCAATGGTTCATCCTCGGGGTGTCCAAGGTTAATAAGGTAACTGTCATGAGGAAGGATTTGAAAGGGCTGAAAATTAAGTTTCTCACAATTATCGCGGAATTCTTTGATACTGGTTTTTGACAATGGGCCAGAAAACCATTGTCTTTGATTTTTTGTAAATAGTGCAAAGGCTTTAGCTCCTATTCTGTGCGCATTTAGTGGAGCATTTTGAACACCTCCCTCAGCACTTACATGTGCACCTATATACTTCATATAAAACAAAGTTAATTGTTTCAGTGAGAATAATCAAATATGCAATGACTAAATCAATGAAGGGATGGGGAGCTGAAGGGATGAAACGGATACATGTGCAAAGGTGTACTGATGTAAGAGGAAGGGTATAAGATAAGTAAGAAGGACCGACTGTAAAGAAAAAGTTTTTCTGTTCACCGGACTTCTGCTGAAAAACAATGCCTTACATGTTGGGGATACAAATTCCTACATAAACCGATTATAAGCGACCGGAGATAGGCCATAGGTGCAGTTCAACCAAATCTAACTGATACAAAAAATTCTCTACATCTAACCGGTCGTGCCTCAGAGGCAAGAATAAAAGTAAGTTTTTGTGAAATTTGTAACATTAATTGTTGAACAAAAAAACTTGTAGCTGTAATCTAAATTCAGTTCATCCTTCATTAATTATCATTAGTGTCCGACTAAAATAATAAAAAGAGGGGTACTCCCCAAAGGTTTCCC
>CAZEUL010000031.1:0-40241 GCA_964514725.1 uncultured Rikenellaceae bacterium | reverse complement strand
TGTCAAAGAACTGAATTTTATACAGTTAAGAATCAGTAATTTTTAAGTGGACACTTATGACATAAATAAATAATTGAATATCTTACGTTTTTAATTATATTTATATTATCAGCCTGTCGGTAATTATAACAGACAGAAAATCAGTATTATTATCAGTATTAAAATCAGTATTTTAGTAAGTATATCTGTCATTGTTAAATCATGAAAAAGTCAGTATTGTCAATATTACTTATCCATCTCCTGTTTTCAGTTCAGATTTTTGCAGAAGATTTAGACCTTTCTCCAGCGAAATGGATTTGGTATCCTTCGGAGCGAACCCTGCAGAATACATTTATTCTGTTCCGTAAGGAAATAAACCTTGATAATGATAATGTGATCGGGAAAGGATGGATTATAGCTGACAGCCGTTACCAGTTATTTGTAAACGGGCAGCGTGTCCAGTGGGGGCCGGCTCCATCTGATCCCAGGTGGCAGGAGGCTGACCCTGTCGATATCAGTCGTTATCTTAACAGGGGGAAAAATGTTATAGCATGTCAGGTACTATTTTATGGTACGGGAGACGGAACAAGTCCTCTTGGAATCCCGGGCTTTTTAATGAAACTGGATATTGACGGGAAAGAATTAGTCACAGATAATACATGGAAAGCATTCCTGCCAAGAAGTTGGAATCCGGGTCAATATAAAAGATGGTATCTCAGAGCTTTACAGGAAATTTTTGATGCCAGGTATTTCCCTTATGGCTGGGATTCAGCCGGTTTCAAAGAAGACAATGAATGGATTCCGGCTCTCGAGCTTCAGGGATCTGCCAGCAGATCATCTGCCTCAAACGGTTATCAGAATTACCAGCTTGATATCTCAGGAAATATAGAGTCACAGCTTCGAAAGAGATCAATTCCTCTGATGAGAGAAAACAGAGTCGGGATAAATAAGCTGACTGAAGCTTACTGGGTTGATTGGAAAATACCTTCGGATAATTTTTTCGATATGAAAGTTCCTGACGCTTTTAATGCATCACCCATGATTCCCCTTCCTGATTTTACAAGTAAAGCGGTAACTCTTTCCCCTAACGGCACTAAGGCTGCTGTTCTCACTTTCGAATTCACCGTGCAGTCAGTGGGATGGCCATATTTCACCATAGATGCACCTGAAGGAACCATTGTAGAACTATTGGTTCATGAGGCACACAGGCCTAGCAGTGATGTTATAATTAACAGTCACTTTAACTCATGGTCAAGATTTATCTGTAAGGAAGGCGTAAACAACTTTTCACCCTTTGATTATGAAAGTCTGCGCTGGATCCAGCTGCATATTCATAACTTTAACCGCCCGGTGACTATTTCAAATATAGGCCTTTTAAGAAGGCAGTATGATTATAATCTCGAACCTCATATAGTTGTTGATGACAAGATTATACAGAAAGTAATGGATGCTTCTGTAAACACATTATATAATTCTGCCCAGGATATTGTTGTAGATGGTATGGCACGTGAAAGACAACAATACAGCGGAGACTGCTCCCATCAGTTGTATCCTCTTTACCAGGCATTCGGTGAAACAAGATTGCCGGCCCGCTTTCTGACCACATTCAGCCAGGGGATAACTGTAGATGATTACTTTTTGGATTCCTGGCCTGCATACGATCGTCTCGCACGTATCGGACAACGTGCTCTAAACTGGGTTTCATGGGGCCCGATCGTTGATCACGGCATTGGATTCATCATGGATAACTATAATTATTACCTGTATTCCGGCGATCTGACCCCCCTCAAAGAAGTATATCCCCGTCTCCTCAGGTTCTTTAATTTCCTTCAAACCATGGTTGATGAGAAGGATGGACTCCTTAAAGTTGTAGATACCGGAATTCCTTATGTGTGGATTGATCATATCGCTTACAAGCAACAGAAGCATAAACAACTCTCGCTAAATCTTTATGCATCAGGGGTTATAGGAAAATATTTGCATAAAATCTGTATCCTTTCAGGGGATGAAGAAAATGCCAGACGAGTGAAAGACTTTTCAGAAAGAATTTTATCTAACTGTGTGTCAAAGTTCTGGAGCAACGAAGAACAAGTATTCATTGATAATAAACCCTGGATTGCAGAAGAAAAAGAGGTACGATACAGTGACAGAGCGCTGTCTACTGCACTATTATTTCACCTTTGTCCGGACAATAATGAAAAAAGATCTCTGGAAATTCTGAAATCATTCCCCGAAAGCCTGGGAATTTCATATCCGTGCAATTCAGTCTGGCGCTATTGGGCTCTGGCAGAAAATGGTGAAATGGAGACTTTTATGTATGATCTGAGAAACAAATGGGGGAAAATGCCTTCTGTATGGGAAAACAATACATTACAGGAAGACTGGGACGCAACTCATGACAGCGGTTCCCAATGGAGCCATTGCGCTGTAGCTCCAATTGTACTGCTGTATCAGGGGCTGGCAGGTGCTCAGCCACTTACCCCCGGAGGTAAAAGGTACAGGATCTGGCCAAAAATATGTGATCTCAGCTTTATTGAAATTGATATTCAGACATTGTCAGGTGCAATAAAATTCAAATCTGAAGGACCTAAGGGGAATAGGATTTTTTCTCTTGAAGTTCCCGTTGGAACTGATATGGAACTTTGGCTCGACAGCCGTGAAAAGGTCAACCTTCCAAAAGTTCAGGAAAAAAGCAACGGAATAACAAAATATCAGCTGACAGGTGGTTCAAAAATCAGGCTTAAGCTAAGGTATTCATAATGATCAGCCTGCTATTCATAAAAGATTGATTCGTTTCAGGTGTTTATGGAACGGGAATTGCTTTCCTTCTTTCCGGGAAATAGCGAATACCGATCATATAATGAAACTGGAGAAAATTGGCATAAAGCTATCTAAAATCATGAAAAAAGTTTTTACAGACCTTCATTAAACAACTTAAAGATTTATCAAACAGAAGCTTAATATTAATATCTTATCCTACAATATAACAAGTGATTAAGATCATTTACCTGCCAGTTCAAAAACAAGAGCTTTTCCCCTGTTTACACCAACAATCACAAGATTTCTTTTATCATTCCAGGAGATCATTGATCCAGCCATACCCTGAACAAGGAATCCGCTTTCAGAAGGAGGTAGTATCCTGAAAGATCTGTTTCTCCCATTGCTGAGAAGAACAAATCAACTGAAATTCTGGCTGTGCCAATTATTGAGTATCTTAAAACTCTTCTTTTTCATAAAATGAATATTAAAATTCTGTTTATGCATGAATTTAAAAAAACTTTCATAAAACATATTCAGTTAACTGAAAGATCAATCTAATTGGGGCTAAAATTACTTTCAGGAATGGCTTCTTTCATTTCTTTTAGTAAATTTACTAGTATCGCAGTTCACACAAGTCAATTAACACTGATGAATAAAATCGATCTGTTCAATTCCCTTCTGAAAGGAGAAGAACAAAACGAGAGGATCTTTTTCCGGCCAATTCTGATGCATTTTGCTGCAAGATTCAACAATACAACCTACAGCAAATTTGCCTCTGACTATAAAACCCTTGTTGAAAGCAATATAAAAGCAATGGAGTTCTTTGATACTGATATGGTAAGTCTGATATCAGATCCATTCAGGGAAACATCTGCGTTCGGAGCTCCTGTTCAATACATCGATGAGGGTGTTCCCAGATGTCTGGATCTTGTTGTAAAATCACCCGTAGATGTTGATAATCTGCCCGATCCTGATATTTACAAAAGTGAGAGGACTCTCGATCGCATAAAGGGAGCCAGGTACTTTCAACAGCTTCTCGGGGGAACAGTTCCGGTAAGCGGTTGGATTGAAGGTCCTCTTGCAGAATCATGCGACCTGGCGGGAGTTGAGAACATGATGATATGGATGATGACGGAACCTGATTATGTGAACCGTCTGATGGACAAATGTGTTGCCCTTGCCAGGAGATTTGCCAAAGCACAGGTCGAGGAAGGATGCAACCTTATTGGAATTGGTGACGCAATATGCTCACAGATTGACCGCAGCACTTATGACCTTTATATAAAAGACAGGCATAAGGAACTTATTGGCTATATACATGAATACGGGGTCCCTGTCAAATTACATATATGTGGTAATATAACACATCTTCTCGAATCGCTTAAAGATGTTAATACAGATATTATCGATCTCGACTGGCAGGTTGATATCGACATGGCAAGGGAAATTCTTGGAAAAAATGTTATTCTTGGGGGTAATATTAATCCGGTATTCGTGCAGGATAAAAGTGAAGAAGAGGTTTTTAATGCTTCCAAAGCACTTGCAGACAGATACTGGAACCAGAAATATATTCTGGCTGCAGGCTGTGAAATAACAGTTCTGACACCCCGGGAAAATCTTATGGCGATGCGGAAAGCATCATACCTGAAATAATCATAAATGTTTAATGATTAACACTATATGAAACAGTCTCCAATATTTTGACTTAATTCATAGCCGGACTTAAGTTGAACTATAAATTTTTATGTTATGACAAACAGTAAGAAAGTCTCATTGCTAACGGCTCTGTTTTGCGTATTTTTCACTGTTGATGGATTTGCTCAACAATTCATCAGGACATGGGATGTTTATGAAATCACACTGGAATCAGGTAAACTGCCGTCAAATCCCTATCAGAGTCTGTTAACCGAAGGAAGGCCAGCATACGTCACTGCCGTATTTACAGGTATTTCCGGTGAATGTTCAGGAAAAACTGTCACTGTGCCCGGGTTCTGGGATGGCGGTAAAATCTGGAAAATAAGATTTGCTCCGCCCATGGCTGGAACCTGGAAATATGTAACAGTCTCTGCTGATAAAAAAATGAGCCTGAAGAGTGGACAGGTTATTGTTACAGGTTGGAATGATGGAGAGCTTAAATCCAATCCGGCAAGGAGAGGTTTCATTTTTGTAAATAAGACAGGGTCCAGAGCCGGCAGGTATTTTACATATTCAGACGGAACACCATTTCTTTGGATTGCTGATACGTGGTGGGATTGGACAAACAGAAAGATAAAGTTTGAATCTTTTAAAAAACTTGTGGATACAAGGTCTGAACAGGGTTTCAATGTTGGTCAGTTGTTCTTTGCGGGAAATGGATGGAGCCGGGAAAGTTCGCTTCTCGACACATCGTATAACAGCCCCGATATAATCCAGATACAGAATGTTGAGAAGATGATTGCTTATGCAAATTCAAAGGGGATTACAGTATGGATACATGCCTGGTGGAGCAGAGAGGGAATCAATAAATCAATTGGTGAAGAAAAAATGATCAGATGGTGGCGCTATGTGGTTCATCGTCTTCATGCCTACAATGTTATCTGGGTCCTGGCCGGTGAATATAACATGAATAATTACGGAGGTTTCCCTCTGGATTTCTGGAACAGGCTTGGAGAAATAATAAAATCGGAAGATCCATATAAAAGAATTATAAGTGCTCATCCGACACCGCCAATGTGGAATGGCGGGGCTGAAGCTCCGCAATGGTCAACAGCCGAAGCTATTCACAATCAGCAATGGCTCGATTATAACCAGAGTCAGACCGGCCATGCACGCTGGTGCAATGAACTTATTCCGGAAATAATAAACAGAGCTTACAATATGAAGCCGGCAAAACCTGTTGTTGTTACTGAACCCTGGTATGAATTCATTGAAGGGAACCCTACAGCCATGGATATCCGGTTTGGAGCATGGAGTGCAGTCATGTCAGGGGCAGCAGGTCACTCCTACGGCGGAGGACATATCTGGAGGGCTCATCTCCCGGAAAGGCCAACAGGTGTGGGGTCATGGCCAATGGATACTGACTTTGCCACAAACACAATGTTGTACCCGGGTGCTGTATCAGTCGGATTTATGGGCAAATATCTTCGCAAGATTGAATGGTGGAAGCTCGAACCTCGTCCGGGACTGGTGAAAGATAATCCCTCCTATTTTTGTCTGGCAATACCTGGCAAAGAGTATCTGTTTTATCTCAGATATGGAGGATCCGTAAAAGTGGATCTTGGCGATTTCCCATCCTCGGCAAAATACCAATTTGAATGGATTGATCTTGTAAACAGCAGGGAATCCAAAACCGGAACCATCTCAGGAGGAAAGATGGTTGAGATCAAATGCCCTGAGGATTATCCCGGAACAGTCAATTTCAAGGATTGGCTGCTGCATATAATCATTGAGAAATAGAACTAAATAAGATAGTATCAAACTCTTTTCTTATTACTAATCAAAAAGGTTCCGGGCAAAGTCTTTGTGCGTTAGTCTGTCAGGACCTTTAATAGCTAATAAAAAAGGTCGTTGCCGGTAAAGATCACTTTTGGCCTCTCCTTTTCACTCCATGGAATAGTATATGGAATTCCCGGCAGAATATCAAAACAGTTGTCAGGAATATTTTTTTCGCCATCGGTATCAATACAGGCTCCCCAGATAAATTTGTCCGAAATGAATGTTACAGAACCTCTTTCTTTTACAATTCTGATTACTGGACCTGAGAATTGAAGGTCCTTAAATCTTTTAATGAAAAGACGATGCTGTGCAATATATTTCCCTTCCTGTTCGAGAAGGGCAAAAGCCCCTCCATTGAGAATCGACAATTCCCATTCACCCTTAGGGATTAAGGCTATGACCTTAGAACTTCCGGCAGGAATGGATGCAAGCTCGTTCCTGTCAGTTGGTAAGCCACCCAAAGTGTTAAAAATTCCATATCTGACTTTTCCCTGCCATGATACAGGGCTGTCATTCACTCCATATACCTTAATTGAATCATTTTCTTTCACAACAACCACTGATACTGGCTGATATGCCCGTCTGACAGGATGGTATGCGAGCTTTTTTCTGAGATAATAATCAACCGTGGTCCATCCATGTGTCACAGGCCAGGAATCATTGTACATCCAGAACACTGCCGAAGATGTGCTGAACATCCTGCGCCTGTAATTGTTAATATATTCAGCAAGGCCTTCAGCCTGGATAAGAGCGCTTGCGAGCGCATATTTCTCAAAATTCATCTCTTCAGCCTTTTTGCCAATCCATAATTCAGTAAGCTGATAGTTCAGGCCAGGTTCATTATTCCAGAAATTAACTTCATTATCATGATGATCCCAGGATACCGAGCGAACGAATTGTTCGGAAGGGGGAAGGAATTGTTTTAACGTTGCAGGTGAACTTGCGCCCAGGACACCTCCTTCATTGGGAAACCTGTCCTCATAATTGCGGTAATGCCAGAAATCCGGACCGGCCTGGCCCAGACTGACATTCCATGGATGTTGATCCCCAATGACCGGGCTGTTCGGGCTCAAATGCCCCGGAGAATAAGGCGAACTTGGCCAGTAAGGCCTTGTTGGATCCTCTTCAATCATTATTACCGGAATGGTATGATGATAAAGTACATAGTCGGGCATTATTTTCCCAAATTTATCCCAGCCCCAGTCAAATGTACCAAGTTCGTTTTCGTTGTTTCCGCACCATACAGCAAGTGACGGATGTGAAGAAAATTCCCTCACACCCCATGTAACCTCAGTTTTTATAAGATTATAGAATTCCGGATCATCAGCAGGATATTTACTGCACGCAAACAGAAGGTCGTGCCAAACAAGCAGACCTTTTTCATCACAAAGGTCAAGCAGTTCATGACCGGCCCATATTGCCCCTCCCCATATTCGCAGCATATTGAAATTTGATCTGACTGCCAGGTCAGTTAATGCTTTCAGCTTCTCTTTGGAAATATTGCTGTAAATCATTTCAGGAGGAACCCAGTTGCCGCCCTTCATGAAGACTTTCCTGTTATTGATAACAAGAGTAAAGTATTTACCTTCAACAGGATGTGCCGACTGGTCAATTTTTATGCTCCTGATCCCGGTACGTAAGCTTTTTCTGTCAATTAACGTATCCCCATGAATTAACTCAAGGTCAATATTATACAGAGTCTGGTCGCCCTGTCCTGCCGGCCACCAGAGTTTTGGATTTAATATTTCAAGGGAAACAGGATAAGAAGCAATTCCCCGGGAAAGATTTATCATTTTGGTTTCAGTCACCCCTGTCTCGTGAATCTTTGTCTTTATTAAATAATTATCAGCAGGCTGATCCGATTCTATGAAAGGTTTGACAATAATGACCGCTTTACTCAAATCTTCATTTAGACTGCACTGTATGACAACCTGATCGAGGCGTGGAGACCGGGTCCATTCAAGTCTCACATCACCTGTAATACCCACATTGATCAATTGAGGATTCCAATCCCACAGAAACTGATATTGCGGTTTTCTCATCCAGTGTCGTTTATTGAGAATAGCTCCCATGTTCTGGAGATATGCCGATCCCTCTTTCTCAGCCACACCGTATAAGCCGCTCTCAATTCCAACCTGGAGGAAATTTTCTCCCTTCAGTATCTTACCGGTAACATCAATTCTGCATGGCACAAAGGCGGAATTATGTTTACCGACAGTCTCACCGTTCAGCTTTATAATTGCGTTCAGATCAAGCTGATCAAATACAAGCCAGATTTTCTGTTTTAATGCTTCATCAGGAACCATAAACCGTCTGGCATAAAGCCAGTATTTCTCTGCAACCCATCTGGCTCTGAGGGTGTTTATCCCATAATTAAGATCTTCCACAAGACCTTTTTCCATCATCGCAAGATGAAGCTCCATAGGTACCTTTACATCCATAAACCGTGGGGGATCCATAGCAGGATCACTCTGTAAGTAGGATTCAATGGATTGTGGCCCGTGGCCTCCTTCGTTCCATGTCACCTTCCATGTTCCGGAGAGATCCATAGACCTCAATGATTGTGCTTCCGAAGAATAAAATGTTGAAAATGCAAGAATCAAGAAAATAAAATTTTTCATTGTAGTAAGGTTATGTTTTTATAAGATAATGTTTTATTGTCACAAACCATTTTACAGGCATGATACCTTTCATATAAAGTTACAACAGATTTTAAGAAATCAGGATGAACAAGGTTTCATAATCGCAGAGATTTTATATATTGTTGACGGCTATAAGAACTTACTATCATTGTAACAAAATAGTTTTATCCTTCAGATTATTGCAAATGAATTTTCATTAGTCATTTGACAGATAAAAGCAATTTTATGAACAAGCAAATAAAGAACCTTACCCTCGATGATTTCCTGAAAATTGAAATGAGAGTCGGGACTATAATTGAAGCATTGGAATTCAGTGAAGCAAAAAAACCTGCATTCAAACTTACTTTAGATTTCGGTGATTATGGGATCATGAAATCATCGGCTCAAATCACAAAGCTTTACACATCTGGAGAGTTGATAAATAAACAGGTGATTGCAGTTGTTAATTTCACGGATAAGCTGATTGCCGGATTCAGAAGCGAATGTCTTGTTCTGGGTGTTATGGGAGAAGATAATAAGGTAACTTTACTGGTTCCTGATAAAAAAGTACAGGATGGATTGCTGATAGGTTAATCAGGACTCACTTTTTTCGACTATTATCGCAAATAATTATCCGGTTTTTTAGAAATAAACAATTTCATAAAGAAAACTATGAAGTACATAATTCAGATTTTTTTGATTTTTTCTGTTCCGTTTTTTTCATTTGGCCAACGGGAAACAGTCAGCCTTAACGGCATCTGGGACATTGAAGAAAGCATTGCCGGAGATAAGATACCTGCAAAGTTTACTCATAAGGTTGAGGTTCCCGGACTTGCCAATACAGCGATCCCTGTTTTTGAGGGAGTCGATAAGTTCTACAGCAGGGAATATTACTCAAACCAGTGGGTTCAACCGACATTGGTCAAACTGGATATCGATGCCGACACAATGAAGACAGGATACAGTCTTCAGAAGAGGAACTATTTCTGGTACAAAAAAAATTTTGAAACAAGGTCAGGATTTGAAGTCATAATCCTCAAGATTAACAAAGCCCAGTTTGGTACAATGGTTTTCGTCAACGGTAAAAAAGCCGGTGAATACAACGGGTGCTTTTCTTCACAATACTATAACATAACGCCGCTTGTAAAAAAGAAAGGGGCCAATACATTACTTATAAGAGTTGGCGCTCATCCTGCGGTTTTACCTCCCTCAGTGCCAGCCGGAAATGATTTTGAAAAGCGACACTGGACTCCCGGTATTTACGATGATGTGTCGGTAATATTCACTAATTACCCGTATATTGAAAATATTCAGATTGCACCTGATATTCATAAAAGTGAGATCCTGGTTCAGGCATCGGTGATTACTAAAAACAATATAAACACTTTAAGGCTGAACGGAATGGTCAATGAATGGAAATCAGGGAAAAAAATCACAGATTTTGAAAAGGAATATTCTTCTAACGGAGAGTTGAGACAAACCATTCTCCTTAAAATACCGGTAAAAGATGCAAGACTATGGACACCTGAAGATCCTTTTCTGTATACTCTACAGCTTTCTACTGGTAATGATGATGTTATTGTAAGATTTGGAATGCGTGAATTCAGATTTGATACTCCCACAAAAAGAGCATATCTCAATGATAGGCTATATTTTCTGAGAGGGTCCAATATAACATTGCACAGGTTTTTTGATGATTCACTGTGTCTTAATCATCCGTGGGAAGAAAAATGGGTTAGAAAGCTTCTGACTGACCTTCCAAAGAAATATCACTGGAACAGTTTCAGGTTCTGCATAGGTCCGGTTCCCGATAAATGGCTTGATATTGCAGATGAAGTCGGACTGCTAATCCAGAATGAGTATTTTATCTGGAGCTACAGGCCATATTGGGACAGGAATCTCCTTAAGAGTCATCTGGCAGACTGGATGCGTGACTGCTGGAACCATCCTTCTGTTGCATGGTGGGATATTAACAATGAAACACATGAGACAATTCTGACAGGACTTATTACGGAACTCAGGCAGCTCGATCTGTCCGGACGCGCATGGGATAACGGTTATAATCTTCCTGAAGGTGACAATGATCCTGTTGAAGATCATAACTACAAATTTTACTCTTCTCATTTCTGGGAGAACAGCTGGAATCAGCAGAAATTTGTCAACGGAATGGCTGAAAAGACCACAAACTCACCCCATCCCACAGCCCATGCCTGTGTGCTTAATGAATACGGATGGCTTTGGCTCAAAAGGAATGGACAAAAAACCCTTCTGACTTCACCGGTTTATGATTCGATTGCAAAAGGCTTCACAAACGAGCAGAGACAGGAACTTTATGCTTATATGATTGCAGCTGAAACCGAGTATTTCAGGGCTCACAGAAACTATGCGGGAGTCCTGCATTTTGATTACCTGACAGGAGATTTTAAAGGCGCCATCACAGGCGATATTTTCAAAAATCCTGAAACACTGGAACCGGTAAAAGTATATGATGAATATTTTTCAGAAATTTTCAAACCGCTGGGAGTATATGTTAATTATTTTCCACTGAATGTTAAACCGGGTTCTGAGGCGGAAATACCGGTTATGATAATTAACGATGAAAATCACAGGATTTCGGGCAATATTGAAATGCAGTTGATGAATTCTTCAAATAATGAAGTATCGAAGTCTTTCATACCATTCAGTGTTTCAGATCTTTCACAAAACACCTATATTTTAAAAATCATTATGCCTGAAAGTGAAGGTTTCTATTGGCTAAATACGTATGCTGTCCAGCCAGATGGTTCAAAAACACTTTGTAAAAGAAAGATCACAATAAACAAATAAACCAGGTGCCTGAGCTGACTCCTTCAATGTGGCTTTTATCAATTGCCTGTGCCGTTATGATAGGTATGGCGAAAACAGGAATCCAGGGGATTGGCACGCTGGTTGTTCCACTCATGGCAATTATATTTGGCGGGATGCCTTCTTCCGGATTGGTGCTTCCTATGCTTGTAATGGCAGACATTTTTGGTGTGGTTTATTACCACAGGAATGCTGAATGGAGGACAGTTTTTAAAGTTCTTCCCTGGGCACTGACAGGTATATTCATTGGACTTGTTACGGGGATAAATATATCATCTGAACAATTTAAGCATCTAATTGGTATACTCGTCATTATCAGCCTTGTTGTCATGGTCTGGGTTGAGATGGGAAAATCAAAAAACGGGAACAATGTTCCACACAGAGTCTGGTTCGCAATACCCTTTGGGGCAGCTGGTGGTTTCTCTACAATGATTGGAAATGCTGCAGGGCCCATTATGAGTGTTTACCTTTTGTCGATGAATCTTAATAAAAATGCTTTTATCGGTACGGCAGCATGGTTCTTTTTTATTGTAAACGTCATTAAGCTGCCACTGCAGATATGGGGATGGCATAACATTACTCTTAAAACATTGTCTTTCAATCTAATATTATTACCTGCCATTGCAATTGGTGCATTTGCCGGGATAAGGATTGTGAAAGTGATCCCTGAGAAAGGGTTTCGCTGGTTTGTTGTCGTGGCAACTTTCGTTTCTGCTATTACCCTGTTTTTTTAACTGAAAATCAGAAATATTAACATAAACGAATAACTAAAGAATTCAGATTATGAAATCAAAAATTATCATTGCCATTCTTTTTTGTTTAAACTTAAGCTTATTATCCCAGGTTACAAAAACATACACAGATGACTGGGAATCGCTTGATAGCCATCCCATGCCTTCATGGTATGAAGATGCAAAAATTGGCTTAAGCATGCATTGGGGTGTATATTCAGTTCCGGCATGGGCCCCCCGCGAGGGTGAAATATCGTATGCGGAATGGTATGGATTCAGGATGAACGACCCGGATAATCCTACGATGAAATATCATCGGGAGAATTACGGGAACAGGACTTATGACGATTTCATTCCTGATTGGAAAGCTGAAAATTATGATCCGGAAGAGTGGGCAAAATTTGCAAAAAAGATGGGTGCAAAGTATATGTTCATTACTTCAAAACACCATGATGGCTTTTGCCTATGGCCGTCAAAATACACTGACAGGAACGCAATGAAAATGGGCCCGCAAAAGGATATTCTGGGCCGGTATTTTGCGGCTGCAAGGAAATACGGATTAAAAGTTGGTCTTTATTATTCTCTTTACGAGTGGTATAATCCGCTTTATACCGGCAAGGATATCCCTTATGCCGGACTTAAAAAGGTGAATAATTATGTGGATGATTTTATGATCCCACAGATAAAGGAGCTAATTGACCTTTATCACCCCGACTTTTTCTATTTTGATGGTGAGTGGGACCATCCTGAATCATTCTGGAAGATGAAAGAAGTTGTGGCCCACTATTATAATGAGGCTGCGAAGAATAATCAGGAAGTATTTGTAAATGACAGGCTTGGAAAAGAAGAACGGGGAAAACACGGTGATCTTTACAATGTTGAATACGTGTATGAAAAAGGTAGTGAAGGGCTTCTTACACATAAGTGGTCGTATTGGCAGGGCATTGCTAAAACTTTTGGGTATAACCGCGATACTGATCCCATGGATTGTCTGTCTCCGAAGCAGTTCATTGATAAGGTGATCACAGGAGTTAGCCGGAACGGTAATTTTGATATAAATGTCGGACCAACAGCTGCCGGAATAATACCTGATTACGAACAATATCCACTGTTAACGCTTGGAAAATGGCTTGATGTCAACGGTGAAGCTGTTTATGGAACACGTCCCTGGACTGTACAGAATGAAGGAGATGCATGGTTCACTTCAAAGGGAGACTATGTGTATGCCATCTTTCTTAAATGGCAAGGAGAGAATTTTGAACTTAAATCTGTTAAACCAGCATCCGGATCAAAAATTAATATGCTTGGGGTGCCCGGTGACCTGGAATGGAAATGGGATGAAGCCGGCGGACTGACCATAAATTATCCGCGGCATAAGGCAAGGCCTACTTCGTGCAGTTATGCATGGGCATTCAGGATAAAGGTTAAATAAGCTGAAGGAAGAGATTTGCCAATGAGTACATTAATATTGACAAATATCAACCATTAAGTTGATTTATATCAATAAAACAATTGACAAAACAATGAAAAGAAAGCTTGCAGTTTTATCAGCATTTTGTCTAGCCTCAATTTCAATTGCTTATTCTCAGGCACAGTTATTACAGCCGACGGAATCGACAAAAGTCAGAGTTGAAGAGGATAAAAAGCTGATAATTTTTGACACTGACATGTCCCATGATGTTGATGATGTCGGTGCACTTGCAGTTCTACATGCTCTTGCTGATAAGGGAGAATGTGAAATACTCGGTATAGGAATAAGTACCCCGGCTAACAGCTATGACGGGTATTATGTTGCACCATGTGCAGATGCAATTAATACATATTACGAAAGACCGGATATTCAGATAGGTGCTTACAGAGGTCCGAACAGCATCATTGACATCCATGCTAAATATCCTGAAGCTGTTTCAAAAGCATTTAAGCATGACATATCAAATTCGATGGAGACTCCCCATGCATGGAAAATGTACAGGAGAATACTGGCATCACAACAGGATTCATCTGTAACCTTTGTTGTGGTTGGTTTCTTAAATAATCTTGAACTCCTACTCGACTCTGAACCTGATGAATACAGCAACCTAAACGGATATGAGCTTGTAAAACAAAAGGTAAGGCTTTTAAGCTGCATGGGAGGTAACTTTCCTTCAGGTGATGAAGATTATAATTTCAATTTATACTCACGAAGCGCACTCTATGTCTTAAGCTCATGGCCGTCCCCGGTTGTTTTTGGAGGCGGAGAATTAGGAAACAATGTATTGTCTGGAGGCATATTAAAGAATAAATTCAGGCCTGAAGAAAATCCTGTGGCAATGGCATGGCATATTTATAACGGAGGAGACCAGAGATCAAGCTGGGATGAACTCACCACTATTTATGCAGTAAAAGGTACTTCAGGATATTTCCGGTTAAGTGAACCCGGGATCTGTACACTCATACTAAAGGGAATTAAGTATATGCCGGACCGATACAATACAGTGAATACCTGGATACCAATTTCTACAGGCAGACACAGATACCTTATACCTTTAATGGATAATGACAGTCTTGGAAAAGAGATTGACGGGCTATTAATTAGAGAGCCGTAATATAACTAATAATAAACCAAACATGAACTTTAAACGAATATTAATCATTGCTGTTTTACTGGCTGTTTTCTGTAATGGTAATTCCCAGGTAGAGAGCCAGATCAGCCTGCTTATCCGAGGTGATGATATCGGTTCTTCACATACCGCAAATATTGCGTGCATTGATTCATACAAAAACGGCATTATGCGCTCTGTCGAACTGATGGTTCCTGGCCCATGGTTCCCTGAAGCCGTCAGGCTTCTTAATGAGAATCCAGGACTGGATGTTGGCGTTCATCTCGTTATTACAAGTGAATGGAATAACATCAAATGGAGGCCTCTTACATGCTGCCCGAGCCTGGTTGACAAGGATGGATATTTCTACCCTATGATCTGGCAAAGGGAAGATTTTCCGAAAGGTACTGCACTTAAAGAGGCCCCTTGGAAGATTGAGGAGATTGAAGCAGAATTCAGGGCCCAGATAGAAATGGCCCGAAGACATGTACCGCATGTGAGTCATTTAAACTGCCACATGGGATGTGAAGGGTGCGATCCGCAAATTGGTGCTCTTGTTAAAAGACTTGCCATAGAATATGGGCTCAACATAAATCCCCGTGATAAGGGCTTTAGAAGTATAGCCTTATGGGACAGAAACGACACAACATCAGCAGCAAGAATAGAATCAGCCGTAAAAACCATGCGAAATCTAAAGCCAGGCAAATATCTCTTTATCGATCATCCGGGATATGACACACCTGAAATGCGTGCAATCTGGCATACAGGCTATGAGAATGTTGCAGTTGACCGCGACGCGGTAAGCAGGGTGTTTACCAGCAACGAAGTAAAAAAGACAATTTCTGAAATGGGAATTAACCTGGTCTCATATAAAGAATTATCAAAGTAAAAAATCCAGAATTATGAAAAACAGAAGAGAGTTCCTTTCAGTTTCAGGTTTGGCGGGCATTGGTATTCTTTTGCCCGTTAGTGCAAAACCAACTGAAGGTAATACAGAAACAAGTTTCAGATTTTGCCTGAACACGTCTTCTGTAAGTAAAAAACCTCTGAACATAAAAAAATATATAGATATAGCTTCTTATTCAGGATATGACGGAATTGAGATCTGGATCAGAGATCTCAAGCTATACCTTGATTCAGGCGGCAAGGCGTATGATCTCAGAAAATACCTTGAAGACAAGAGTTTAATTGTTGAGAATGCCATTGGATTTGCACCATGGCTGGCTGACAAGGACACCGGATTCAAACAGATGAAAGAGGAAATGGAAATGGTTGCTGCAATCGGCGGTAAAAGGATTGCAGCTCCTGCGGCAGGTGTTAAGGGAGATAAGCCACTAGATCTTTTTATGGCAGGTGAACGATACTGTGAACTGCTTAAGCTGGGAAGAGAAACAGGTGTTATGCCACAACTCGAATTCTGGGGAGCATCTGATGTGCTTTGGCATATAGGCCAGACACTTATGATTGTGTCAGCTGCAGGAGACAAAGAGGCACGAATACTCCCTGATGTTTATCATATGTTCAGGGGAGGATCATCCTTTGATACTCTTAAAATGATTAATGGATCATTGATAGAAATCTTTCACTTCAATGACTATGTTCTTTCAAAACCCAGAAACAAGCAAAATGATTCTGACAGGGTATATCCGGGTGATGGAGCTGCTCCTTTTAAGGAGATTATTAACGACTTAAGGAAAATGGGGGGAACAAAGGTCCTGTCCCTTGAGCTTTTCAATGAAGAATACTGGAAGAAGGATCCTTCTTTTATAGCAAAAACAGGGTTATTGAAAATGAAGGGATTACTTAATCTTTAGTTGATTCGTTCAAATTTCACATCTGATATGCGATTTTGAAAGATGAAAAGAGAGATCTGCGGTAATAAGAAAAGTATCAATCAATAAGGCCGGCCAGCGCTGCCCCGATAAGGCTTGATTGAGGCACCCCGGTAAATTCAAAAAATCTTTCTCTTTCTCCTCTCAGAAATTCTTTTAGATAGCCTTCAAATCGTCTTCTGAAATTATGAAGCTTATAAAATGTTGTACCCTCGACGGTTATCAAAATCGGTTTATCAGCCATTCTGCCTTTTTTGCATTTAAGAATTACCGCCGCCATGCCTCCCGCAGCAAGCTTTGATGCCCGGTCAATCAGACATTCTATGATAAGTTTACATGCCTCACTATCAGAAGGATCATTGATTATTTCCGACAGAATGCCACCTTCGGAATGATCACCTGATACAAAAGCGTTTACCTCCCCTGACGAAATATCTGTAATGTCGAATAATGCTCCCGAAGTCTTTTCTGTAAACAACCCCTCGCTTGCAGCTGCCTTAATGGTAAATAGTGATAATCCGCCAAAATAACCGCCTGATATCATCTTCTCAAATTTATAGCTCCCGGGATTTAAAGTATTTCTGTCAAAAAGGATATCTATATCCTGACGTGGAGGCCTGCCGAAATCGCCTGATTCTATATTGATGATCTGGGACCTGCCAGGATCCAGTTTCTTGTTTTTCAGTATATTTATGTTCTTTTCGATATAACAGGTATTTGTACCTGTACCCAGGATAAAACCGATAAATGAATCGTACGATCTGTCGAATGAGGCAGATTTTCCTGCCAGCAGTGTGGCCACGGTGTCATTCAGCAAAACGATTTTCTTTTCAGGAGTTCCCAATGTTTCCAGCAATCTTTTTCCTATGAGTTGTCCGTGAACTTCAGGGGCCTTAACTTCTTTGCAAAACTGTATCAGGCGTCCGTCTTTGTCAGGAAGTATTTCAGTCGGATATGAAAAGCAAAAACCTATCCTGTCAACTTTGCCTGCAAGTGGTCTGATATAATCAGCAATTGTATTGAAGAATTCTCTGCTGCTTATTTCATTATCAAGACCAGGCATCTTTTTTATTACAGTTTCTTCAATAAGTGTATCTCCTTTGCCAGTAATTGTAACTATTGAAGCCCTGAAATTTGTCCCGCCTGCGTCGATTGCCAGAACCGGAGTATCCTTCAGAAAATCATTTTCAGCTTCAATATAGGTTGGTATCATTCTGAGTCCACCCTCCAACCCTGCAAGTCCCGAAAGCATATCCTCGGTAAAAATGTTTACAAGATCCTCAATGTCAATATCTGCAGACCTGAGTTTGTGGTTTTCTAAAAAGACATCAACACTTTTCATAATACTTCAAACCGTTTTTTTGCTTCCTCAAGTATTGCTTCAGTTGCAGTGGCTCCCGACCTGGTGGCACCGGCGGCTTTCATCTTCAGAAGATCATCAAGCGTTCTGACTCCTCCCGCACATTTTACCTGTACCCTGGGTCCGGAATGTTTGCGCATCAGTTCCACATCTGCAGTTGTGGCACCTTTGTAATTAAAATAACCGTTCGGTTGTTTGACAAAACCGTAACCAGTTGATGTTTTTACAAAATCGGCTCCGGCCCTGGTACATATTTGACATAACCTTATCTTATCTTCATCACGGGTAACAAAATCTGTCTCGAAAATGACCTTTATTATTGCATTGTTCTTATGACAGGTTTCGGTTATGAGCCTTATCTCATTTTCCACATAATCCCAGTCACCACCCAGAGCTTTACCTATATTTATAACCATATCTATTTCAGCAGCTCCGTCTTTGCATGCCTGTTCTGTCTCAAAAACCTTTACTGAAGTTGCACTGTTGCCATGAGGAAATCCTATGACACATCCCACAAGCACATCAGATCCTTTCAAGAGATCAACTGCCTGTTTAACCGCATAGGGTTTAACACATACTGATGCAACATTGTACTTCCTGGCAACCTCACACTCTCTTTTTAAATCGCTGTCGGTCATTACCGGATTAAGGATCGAATGATCGATCATTTTTGCTAATTCAGATATTTTCAGCATACATGTGGATTTTAATTTTTTATTTTAAAGTTTTGATTATAAGCAATATTCGGAAAAAATTATATGGTTCAGAATTTTATGCTATTTATATTATGAATTGAAATTAACGCCCTAAATTAATTATTCCTCCCATATTTTGACTTACTACTCAATTATATTAAATTGCATTTTAACTCAATAATTGATTCATCTTTAAATGGAGAGAAAAGAATTCCTGAAGACTCTTTTATTTGCACCGGCAATAGCAAAAGGCTTTACAAATGTCCTGCCGGCCGATCTGAAATCGAACGGATTGAGAAAGCTTAAAGCGGATCGGATGTTTACAATCTGGCAAGCCATGATGGAGCCTGCTTATAATGTTAAGACAGATGAGGTGGTCCTTGTTGAAATGTCACATGGAATGCCAGGTCTTGTCACCAGAGATGGTATTTTTAAAGAGCCCGGGCCGGATAGTATAATTAATCCGCAGACGGGACCAATTTATATCGAGGGAATAGAAGCCGGCGATATGCTTGCAATAGATATACTCGATATTAAGGTTGGCGAATGGGGCTATTGCAGTGGTCAGATATTTGAACTGAAAGATGGCTATGCAAAGTTTTCTGATTCATTGAAACTTCCTGTCGAACCAATGATAGGTTGCATCGGTATAGCTCCTTCTGAAGGATCTGTCGACACAAAGGCCCCGGGGGATACAGGAGGTAATCTCGACTGCAGGGAAGTACGTTCAGGAAGCACAATTGTTTTAAAGTCCAGGGTAAAGGGTGCTTTGCTGGGTATGGGTGATCCTCATGCACTTCAGGGTGATGGGGAAATAACAGGTCAGGGAATTGAAACCGATGCTGAAGCGATTGTACGTTTCAGAAAAATAACCGGAATTACATGTGACCGTCCTGTGATTATCAGGGCTAATTCATTCTCGACCCTGGCTGCCCACAAGAATCTGGAAGAAGCTGCCTGGCAGGCTACTGAAGATATGATCTGGTTAATTCAACAAAAAACCGGCAGAAGTGAAAAAGAGGCACGCCTCCTGGTTGGTATTACAGGTAACCTGAAAATCAATCAGATAGTGGATCCGACAAAAGGAGCCAGAATGGAGGTCCCCTCCTGGGTGTTCGGAATTTAAAATCTTGAAATATGATTAAACTGATTATTATTTCATTATTATTTGCAACCCGTGCCATAACCGGATTAAACGACACTGCAGAAACGGAGCTGGCATATTGCAATTTTTCAAGAATAAAACCCGGTAAATTCGGAGATTTTGCAGCTCCCGGTTTTCCTGAATATCATCATGTGCCAAGAACATTTACAGACGGATGGGATATTGTAAACAACAGGGGGCCAGAAGAATGGAAGATTATAGAATCAGACGGGAAAAATTCTTTACAATATCTGGGATTCAATTCGACAGTCTGGACAAACGGATTTACTTATCCAATTCTTTGCTATGGCGATGCACTATGGAAAGATTATTCACTTGAAGTGACATTAACACCTTATGACAGAAGCGATCTTAACGGTATCATTTTCAGGTATCGTGACGGTCGTCATTATTATCTGTTCGGTCTGGATAAGGATAATAAGGTTACATTAAGATATCGCGATGGAGAAAAAGGATTCCGGGAAGACGGGTGGTATGAACTTGCCGGAGGAACATTTCCGACTGATCCATTAAGATCTTACAGGCTGCAGGTTGTAACAGAGGGTGCCTCAATCCGCTGCCTGATAGATGGCAGGGAGATTTTTAAAGTCACAAACAATCGCTATCAGTCAGGCAAGGTGGGACTATTTGCAACATCGCCGACTGCTTTTCATGAGGTAAGAGTGACAGCCGGTCCTAAGGCATTTAATGAGTACCAAAAGAAGTACGCAGAACAGGAATCAGAACTAAAGATGCTGCGCGATAGCAATCCACGTCCGATGATCTGGAAAAAAATTAAAACAAATGGATTTGGAGCTGCCCGTGCATTAAGGATCGGAGATCTCGATGGTGATGGTCAAATGGATTTCCTTATTATTCAGAATATTCCTTTCTTCGGCAGCAACTACAACCAGATATCTTGCCTTACTGCAATTAATATGGACGGGAATATCCTTTGGCAATATGGAAAACCTGATCCTGAAAATGCATGGTTGTCTTATGATGTTGCTGCACAAATACACGATATTGACGGAGACGGTGACAATGAAGTTATAATAGCACAGGGTAAGTGGATAAAAATTCTTCAGGGTAAATCAGGAAAAGAGAAAGCCCGTTATCCTGTCCCGTCATCAGCCATCCTGCCGGGAGAAAAATCGTGGGAGGAATATAAACATTACTACAGGAGAGACCTTCTCCCCTATCTCAATGTGGATTGCATTTCTTTTGCTGACCTTCGTGGTACAGGGAAACCGCTGGATGTAATTATTAAGGACAGACACACACGGCTTTGGGCATACACTAACAATTTCGAACTTCTCTGGACGGCCTCTGCGAACCTCGGACATTATCCGTTTTTCTATGACAGCAATAAAGATGGAAAGGATGAGGTCTACATCGGCTATTCTAAGTTCGATTCCTCCGGAAAACTCGTTTGGTCGCTTGATTCCTTGATGGGAGAACATTCTGATGGTATGTGTGTGGGAGACTTCACTCTTCAGGGAAAAGCACCTATGGTCTTTATTGGAGGAAGTGATGACGGAGTGTTGATCATGGACGATGATGGGAACATTGTAAAGCATCATCGTGTCGGGCATGCACAAACACCAAGTATCGGTCAGTTCAGACCTGATATTCCGGGGCTTGAATTTTGCAATATAAATTTTTGGGGTGAACCCGGCCTGATCACATTGTATAACTGTTCAGGAGAGGAAATCATAAGTTTCGAGCTTTTTCATGCAGGATCACCTGTTCAGCCTGTTAACTGGAGAGGCGACGGTACAGAGTTCATTTTTCTGACACCTGATGTTAAGGAAGGAGGTCTGATCGATGGCTGGGGAAGAAGAGTTGTTATGTTTCCTGATGATGGCCATCCCGATCTTGCATGGATGGTCCACGACCTTACAGGAGATCCCAGGGATGAATTGATAGTATGGGATCTTGAGTCTATTTGGATCTATACACAGGACAAACCTTTTAAAGGAGAAAAGGTTTATAAACCGAAACGTCCTCCATCCTATAATGAGTCAAACTATGCCACCTCCTATTCATGGCCCGCCTGGGAGGGAAAAATTCGTTCAACACGTTGACTATTGCAATTATTGTTTTTTATTCTACTTTTACAGACTCTAATCCAAACCTGAAAGATCTCAGACAAAGAAACGGCACTAAATAAACTCACACTTAAATCAATAATTGACAAATGACTGAAATCAAACAGATTAAGCAGAGCAAAAGCCTTGTTTTTGTTATTGCAACCATTGCAGCAACGGGAGGCTTGCTATTCGGATTTGACACCGGTGTTATTTCCGGTGCAATACCTTTTTTCCAGAGTGCTTTTGGTATCGATAACAGCTGGATTGAAATAATTACAACTTCAGGTCTTGTCGGAGCTGTCATAGGAGCAATGTTCAGCGGAAGGATTGCCGATATTGTCGGAAGAAAAAAGGTTATCCTTACAGCAGCCGTAATTTTTATAATCGGAGCAATATGGTCAGGAGCTTCTCCAAGTCCTCTGATGCTTGTTTTTGCGCGCTTCTTCCTTGGAATAGCTATTGGTGTATCATCATTTTCAGTACCATTATATATTGCTGAAATATCGCCTACAAAAACAAGGGGAACTCTTGTTTCAATGTTTCAGCTTCTTATTACAATTGGAATCATGGTCTCTTACCTCAGCGATTCGGCCTTTGCAGTGCCTGATGGTCATCCTGATTACAACTCATGCTGGAGACCGATGTTTTATGTTGGAGTCATTCCTGCCCTCATCATGTTCATAGGAATGATTTTTCTGCCAGAAACACCAAGGTGGCTTATCAGTAAAGGTCATGAGGAGAAATGCCGGGAAGTTTTGCAGAAAGTTGAAGATGCATCACTCGTAGAAGAGGTCATTGAAAAAATGAAAGCTGATATTGAAGCCGACAGGGTAAATAAAGTAAACTGGACAGAAGTTTTCAAAAAATGGCTAAGGGTACCACTCATAATAGCTGTAGGAATTATGTTTGTTCAGCAATTCACCGGTATTAACACAATAATTTATTACAGTCCCAAAATATTTCTTATGTCAGGGTTTGCTGATGCACAGGCAGCAGTGTGGGCATCCGTGAGTGTGGGAGTGGTAAATGTAGCCTTCACAATATTGTCACTTTTTATGATTGACAAACTTGGAAGGAGAAAACTTTATTTTCTTGGTGTAAGCGGTCTGGTAATTGCGCTCATTGCAATGGGAACGTGCTTTGCTCTTCAGACTACGCTGGGTGATTCGATAAAATGGGTTACAATTGCACTTATCTGGATTTACATTGCATTCTTCGCCATTAGCCTTGGCCCACTCGGCTGGCTGATAATTTCAGAGGTCTTCCCATTAAGCGTAAGAGGTATCGGTTCAAGTATCGGGGCACTTTCAAACTGGTTGTTCAACGGAATTGTAGCATTCACATTCTTTAAGCTGGTAAAAGGCCTTACGCTTCCTGGTACATCAATAATACTCAAAGGTGAAGATCTCGGTAATCCAGCCGGAGCATTCTACCTGTACGCTCTTGTTGGCATCATAAGCATAATCTGGGGATACTTTTACATTCCTGAGACCAAGAACGTCACACTTGAAAAAATCGAGGAGCACTGGAGGAAAGGTACGAAGCCGAAGGATATACATAAGTAACCCGTTGAAAATTAAACAGAGATTCGACGGGAAGACAAACAAAAGCATAGAGATTTAAGGATGCAATAATCCTGAAATCTCTGTGCTTTTTGTGCATACTTGTGATTTCCGCAGTGTTAATTCCTAAGGAAAAAGGGGTGCTTCCTCTTAAAAAGGACAAATTTTTCTCGTTTTATTCCTGCACACATATCATTGTTCACACTTTAAGATCCTGCAGGTAATTATAGCATTCAATCAGATCAGCCAGAGGATCTCCGGGAGCCCTTGTCTCCATTTCCACTATCATTCCGTAATCAGCGATTCCGCTTTTCTTTGCCGTTTCCAGGAGTCTCTTCCAATCGATTATTCCCTTGCCGGTTGGTACAATTTTCTTCTGTTCAGCATTCCAGTCATGAATATGAAGTGAAATATATCGTCCCGGATACCTGGCAATATAATCAATAACATCAAATCCTTCTGAAACAGATGCAAGCTGGAACTGCATCTTAATAAGCTCCTTATCGAACAACCGCATTAATATGTCATAAAGCTGTTCTCCGTTTACCACCGGACCTATTGAATGATTATGGTAGCCCAGCTGCATGCCTGCTTTCTTAACCTCAGAAGCCGCTTTATTAAATTCATCTGCAACAACTTTCCAGTCATCCAGAGTTGCGTCCTTTTTTATCCAGGCGGCAGAAATAACGACATCACTTAAACCCAGCCTCCGTGCATAATCTATCGTTTCATTAATCTTATCAGGCTTCAGCTCAGGGTGTTGGAAATGACAGCTCTTGCAAAACAATCCCGCATCCTCAATTTTCCTACGGATATCTTCCGGGCTTAATGCAGTAAGAGGACCAAATCCGCTCTTTTCATAACCTTTGGGAGAACACATTTCAATTCCTCTGTAGCCGACTGATCGCAGTTTCTTCAGCGTATCATCGAAATCCTTACCCAGCATCTCTCTTACACCGTATGATTGAAAGCTTAAAGGCCAGTTAAAAGGAGTCGACCCGAACAGATCAACCGGCAGGTATACGGAAGCAAGTACTCCCATGGCACCAGCACCTAAAAATTTCCTTCTGCTTAATGTTTTCATCTGCTTCATAATTAGTTTAAATTAAAAATAAAACATATTTTCATTATATTTCTTCAAAATATAGCCCGAACTTTAATAAATGTTATAAATAGTTCCATATCCACTTAAACAAACACTATTATGTTCATTATCAACTCGTACACCCTTGCAGTGATTTTCTGCTTCATAACAATGTTATGCTGGGGCTCATGGGCCAACACTTCAAAAGTGACAAATGAAAAATGGCCGTTTCCCATGTTCTACTGGGATTATTCATTGGGATTGATAATCATTTCTCTGATATATGGTTTTACGATGGGCAGCATGGGCGACTCAGGCAGAAGCTTTATTACAGACCTTCAACAGGCCGATTCATCCTCTCTGTTCTCAGCTTTCTTCGGCGGCATTGTTTTTAATTTGTCTAACCTGCTGCTGGTTTCGGCAATTGCCGTCGCAGGAATATCGGTAGCCTTCCCTGTTGGAGTCGGACTTGCCCTTGTTATAGGTGTGGTGGTGAATTATATAAAAAAACCAGCCGGCGACCCATTGATACTTTTTCTTGGTGTAGCCCTCGTTGTTGTTGCTATTGTGGTAAATGCTATTGCATCTTCAAAGGTGTCAAAGTCGAAAGGAACACCACCTTTAAAAGGCATAGTACTATCAGCTCTTGCCGGTATAATAATGGGATTTTTCTATAGGTTCGTTGCCGACGGGATGACTTTGAACTTCATTACCCCCGACGCTGGAAAAATGACACCATATTCGGCAGTTCTGATTTTCTCACTCGGTGTTTTTATTTCAAATTTTCTGTGGAATACTTTCTTCATGTATAAACCTGTGGAAGGGAATAAGTCAACTTATAAAGACTATTTTACTAACGGGACAACAAGGCAGCACCTTTTCGGAATCCTTGGCGGGATGATATGGCTGACCGGGTTCCTTTTTAATCTTATCGCTTCCGATAAAGCCGGACCTGCAATTTCTTATGGTCTTGGACAGGGAGCAACAATGATTGGTGCTGCCTGGGGTGTTTTTGTATTCAAGGAGTTTAAAAACGCTCCTCCATCAATAAACAGGTACCTTACCACTATGTTTATTACCTTCATCCTCGGACTTGGATTGATTATAATTGCCAGACTTTAAAATATTTAATATTACTTGAAAAAAACTGTCATTGTTCCAAGACAGGATTTTGAAACCAATAAAGTTCAGGTGGTCTGATGTGGTTAAGTGAAATACTGTTAATAATTTCACAGTAGATTCAGAAATATTACGGAATCTCTTTACACCACCAGGAGATGAGCCTGTACTTGTTATTGAACCGGTCTGACAGGTAATGGATTTGTTTTAGGTAAAAAGCATTCAATTTGCTAAAAATCTTATTAACCATAAAAAATTACCGTAAATGGAAAGGAGAGACTTCATCAAGACAACAGGCGGAGCCCTTGCTTTAAGCCCTGTCGCGTCCATCGGGCAGAGGAGAAATGACTCAAAAACCGGGAAGAAGGAAATCAGATCTGAATTTTACCCTTCAACTGTTAATGTTCAGGAGAACAGAATTTTAATAGACACACTGACACTTTCAGCGACCATCGATGATGGTTTCCTGGTGTCTGTTAAAAACAAAAAGAACGGTGAGGAATTCATCAGGGGGTTTGAAAAGAAAAAATATTCTCCGCTTGGAATTGTTTATCCCCGTGATGAAGTAGTTGAATTCAATGAGCGGAACTTTGTCAGACTTAGGACCAATCAGATTTCTGACAAGAAAGCCGAGATTATTTTTCAATGCTGGCACGGTGATGGAGTGATATCAGTATGTACCGATGATCTGAACGGAGATCTTATCCTAGAACCATCGGCATATTCATCCCGTCCCGGAGTACTGGCCTGCAGATTTAATCTACCCGGGCTGAAGCCTGATTTAAACCTTGTTGCACCTTTCTTTCAGGGTATAAAAATGAGGCTTGATGATAAATTACTTGTGAATTCTCGATGGATGTGGCCCTTTTATTGGGAAGCAGGTCTGGCAATTCTCCAGTCTGATTCAGGAAGCTTATCGATTCATACAAGAGATAACAGATATCGCTACAAGGCGCTAAAAGTCGGATCGGAAAATGATCCATTCATGCTTGGATTTGACACTGAAGCTTACGGACCGATTGACAATAATCTTTCTGCAGGCGGTCTCGCATGGAGGATTAATGTTCATGAAGGTGACTGGCGTGTACCTGCAGAGAAATACCGCAACTGGCTGTGGGAAACATATCAGCTTGAGAAAGAGGAAAAAAGAAGAAAACAATGGATGAATGACATAAGGTTCGCTATCAGTTGGTGCCCCGGTGATCCGGAAATTCTTGATTCCCTGTCAAAAAAAATAGCCCCCTCCAAAGTTCTCCTTCATTTCCCCGACTGGAGATCAGATAAATATGATCAGAACTATCCTGACTATTTTCCCGGTGAAAAAGGGAAGATTTTTATAAAAAAATGTCAGGAATACGGATTTCATGTAATGCCTCACTTCAATGCAAATGATATGGACCCGTCAAATCCTGTGTATAACCTTATAAGAGACTTCCAGTACAGGGATATTGAGACAAAAAAGATCCTTGGCTGGAGCTGGGTCGACGGAAGGGCAATAGGTGTACCCGAATCAAACGACAGCAGGATGTATAACAGAGAGAATAATGTTATGGTCAAAGTACATCCCGGATTGAGTATGTGGAGATCTTTACTCGGAGAAAGGATCCGAAAAACAAGCATCGATCTGAAACTGGATTGTGTTTTTATTGATGTCACTTTGGTATCACTTAACCTTCATAATAGTCTGGTTGAATCAACTACCTCAACCGAGGGAATGAAGCGCCTGATTGAACACATAGGCTCTTTTGACAATGGGTTGGTCGTGGCAGGAGAAGGGCTTAATGAAATAACAATGCAGGGGTTGTCATTTGCCCAGGCTCATCTGTTTAAGAGCTGGCAAACTTCAGTGGAAGGCCTCGAAAGAACAGGAGGTTGCGACCTTAACCAGTTCCTGTTTGGAAAACTTTGCAAAATAATTGGATACAGCGGTTTGAGCGGAAAGAACAAAGATGAGGAGACACGGATGCAAATTCATATTGAACATGGAGGAATCCCGACTGTTGTGATACGTTCAGCTGATGAAATTACAAATCCGAATCCAGCAGTGAAAAAGATGCTGGAGTTAGCCACCAGTTGATATTATTTATCTAATCCTTTTCATTTAGAGAATCTGGTATGTAATTATTTTAAAAACAATGTTATGAAACCTCTTTATGTCAAGTCGTTATTTGTTGCATCCGTCCTCCTGATTTCATTTAAATTACAATCACAGGAAGTTTTCAGGTTTGACGGAAAAACACTTGAACTGTCAAATAAGATAATTTCAAGAAAGATTGAATTCAGAAATGATTCAGTCTTGACTGCGGGCCTTTTTCTGGAGGGAAGTGCTTTTAACTACATAGCAAATGGTTCTTCGGAATTCAAATTCATTCTTGATGGCAAGCCGGTAAGCAGCTTTTCAGGGTGGAAGGTTACAGGTATCGATCCGCTTTCAGATGATTTCAAAGGCCGGGGTGCTGTCGTGAATCTTAAATCGGCCGGTCTGGTAAAAGGACTTGAAATATCTGTCTCATATATGTTGTATGATGATCTGCCTCTCGTCAGAAAATATGTTTCTTTTACCAACAGGTCAGCTTCCGACATGAAACTTGAAGGTGTGGATAATGAAGCATTAATTCTTAACTTCGACTATGTTACAACCTGGGTGTATCATAATTATGCACGGATGAAGCACATAGGTCCGTTTACAGGAAACTGGGACGATCCCTTGGTTGTAATTCACAACACGACTTTGCGTTCCGGCCTGGCGCTTGGCAATGAAGCTCCGGGGGTTCTAAAGAGAACAGCATACCATACGACTAACAATAACGCCGAAATTGGTCTGACTCACCCTGAACAGGATTTCCCGTTCAGGAAATGGCTTAAACCCGGGGAAACGTGGCAATCACCTGCAACATTTATTGCCCTTTACACTGGCACTGATGACGGATATGCAGTGGTTAACACAGTTGTGGCTGACTTTGTCAGGGATCATCTTGGGACAAGGATATCTACAATTAAGAAGAAACCGTTATTTATTTACAATACCTGGTATCCATTCAGAACTTTTGTAAATGATTCCCTTATCCGTGATATCGCAAAGGCAGCATCAGAGTGTGGAATTCAGGAATTCATTATTGATGACGGATGGCAGTACAACTATGGTAAGAAGACAACAGGGAAAGGATGGGGCGGCAATTACGGTGACTGGCTCGTCGACCGGAATAAATTCCCCGGAGATCTCTCATCAACTTTTGACTATATAAGATCTTTGGGGATGAAACCCGGTTTGTGGATCAGTATTGGTGCTGCCACTGCCGATTCCAGAGTTTTTCAGACTCATCCCGAATGGTTTGTGGCCGACAAAACTGGTAAAAGAGGCAATCTCCATACGGGATCAGGAGCTCCCGATTTTTATACAAGCTGTTTCGGAACAGAATGGTTCAACTATATAAAATCTGTAATAATGAACCTGGTAAAACAGCATGGACTTGCCTATGCCAAGCTCGATTTCTCGGTTGTTACAAGTGCATATATAAATGATCCTGATATATCGGGTTGTTATGCCAAGGATCATCCCGGTCACCGCGATCACCAGGAATCATTTATTACTATCTACCAGAATGTCCTGAGACTTTTTGATGAACTTCACAATGAAGCCCCCGATCTTTTCATAGACTGTACTTTTGAGACAGCGGGCAAACTTCAGCTTCAGGATTATGCATTTGCAAAACATGCTGAAGGGAACTGGCTTTCAAATATTGAAAATCCTTTCCCCACAGGAGCACTCAGAATGAGACAAATGGCATGGTGGAGATCACCTGTGCTGCCTGCCGGCTCACTTGTTATAGGAAATCTGCCTCTCGACAGTAAAAATTTTGAATTTGATCTCAAATCGCTGATCGGAACACTTCCAATAGTGCTTGGAGATCCGAGGAAACTTGCACCGGAGAAGCGGGCCTCGATAAAAAAATGGGCCGACTGGATGGTCAAGATGCAGGAAAGATATGATTACATGTCATTCCGACAGGACCTTCCAGGCTTTGGGGAGCCTCGGGAAGGTTTCTGGGACGGGTTTGCAAGAATCAACACAGTGACACGGAATGGAGGAATAATAGGTGTCTTCCGGCATGGATCACAAGAAAGGTCAAGAACAGTTTGTGTCGAAAGGCTTGATCCAAAAGCACACTATTCAGTATTACTTGCACCAGAGGGTAAAAAAATTGCAGAGCTTACAGGTTACCAGCTCGAAAAAGAAGGATTTACAGTAACCCTCACAGAAAACTACCAGGGAGATCTTTTTGAAATAAGACTTAAAGAATAATAGCATAAAGTAAATAAATCTATGATCTGTGTATCAAAATTGTGCCGGAAATGTTATTTCACAGATTTAATAATGAATGGTATTCGATGACGGAAACATTTAAAACAATCAAATTAGCGTAAGCAATTTGCAATGTTTCCGTTAAATGGTAGTGATCCCCGGAAATCTATAATTTTATAATTATATTTTTACCTCCTGAATATAATACTTTAATATATCCTCCTTTTGCGAGGGGTACCCAATTCCAGGTGTTAACATTTCCCGTTTTATTCTCCTGGATTTTCACTCCATCGACAGAAATTTCTGCAGGTTTTTTAATCAGTCGGATAATTGCTGCTCCATTATCATCGAATGTTGTAAATGATATCTGATTTTTTCCATACTCAACAGATCTGACAACTGATTCAGATTTTAAAATATGGTTTTCACAGGGAGAAAGTTCCGGCATCGCTGCCATTGCCCTCAGATAATGTCGGACATAATCACCATACCCGTCGGTGAGCCATATATCATCACGTATATAGCGATTTCGTCCGTCTGATGCAACCGTGTATGTCGCCCAATTAAGGGTACGGATCGCATTCGTTGTATAAGTTGTATCGCCTGAAGCAGCTGCGTACATCAGCTCTACTGAAGCCTGCCTTGAGGAATGACTGTTCCCCGGAACCCTATAGACCGTCTGTTCATTCATCACAGTCACTTTGCACTTTTCATACTCGTGATTACCAAGCTCTTTGTATGTCCAGTCGAAAATTCCCTTCACCTCCTTTTTCCATTCAGGAAACAGATTTTTATGTTCAATTATGAATTGTGCAAAGCTGATTGCATTTGTCTGTGTATCACTCCATCCGGGAATATCTTCAAAAAATGGGCCCCATTTGTTCAATTTCAGAGGATATTCCTTCATCCAGGTGAGAATCGTTCCGAAAGCCGAATCATATATGTTTTTTCTTGATGGATCAAATTTCCCCATCTCATCAAAAAGCAACATGGTACATGTCCAGTTTGATGTGTATAACGCTGACTGAACAGGTTTTCCAGATCCATTATTATTGAAAAGTATCCCTGCTTCTCCTGTTTTGGCATTGACTCTGAATGGCAGCGGCGACCTTTCGCTGTCACCTTTCTGGACATACTTTACCAGAGTTGCGGCAATCCTTTTTGCTGCATCAAGATATTTGGTATCACCTGTTATTTTGTAGAGATTCACCAGTTCGTAGCCAAAATTTCCAGCTTTGTCAGGTTGTGTGATCCATTTCCCGTTTCTCATATCGCCATCATATATCCCGGAATGTATATCGGTATTATATGGATACGGAATAAAGGGCCATTTATCATTTTCTGAAGAAAGGGATCTCTCGAGGTATGTATCAGCCTGATAGCGCATATTTTCAATAATTTCAGGATAGCCGGTATAGGCATAAAGCAAGGTCCATGACGACAGGGCCATATTTATCTGGTCGCCGCCAAGTCCGCGCATATCATGCTCCGGCTTCCATACCTGATGATTCATATAGTATTTCAAACCGTTTGAATCTGTTTCCATGTTTTTCCAGAAGTTCCATACAAGCATTAAGCACGTATCGTATGATTCTCCCTTATCAGCGGAAAACCATGGCAGTATCGATCTGTCTGCCTTGTTTATCCTTACGGGATGATATTGAATGGTATCACTCAGCAAAATAGTATCTGATACTTTATTGATCATCGATGGGTGGGTAAGGCATGAATTTAATCCTGAGAAAAGCAAGCCAACGATCAGAAGATTTGAAATTTTCATACTATATTTATTACTATATAATAAAGTTAAAATTTTTTATAAAGTAATAACAATTACCAAATTATTTGATCCATGGACCGGAGAAAATTTATCACAAGTACAGTGCTTACATCAGCAGGTATGGGTATGACAAGTGTAAGGCACCTGAATATTCTTCCATCAGGCATTCCGCCAAGCGATTCAATAAATGTTGCACTTATCGGATGCAGGAACATGGGATATGGTGATCTTCAGCAGCATATTGTAAATCCCGGAGTAAATTGCGTTGCGCTGTGTGATGTTGATGAAAATATTCTTAATGAGAAGGCTGCCGATCTTAAAAAGAATTATAATCAGACACCAAAACTTTACAATGATTTCAGGAAGATGCTTGAACAGAAAGATATCGATGCAGTAATAATAGGCACTCCCGACCACTGGCATTGTCTTATGACAGTCTATTCTCTTCAGGCCGGGAAGGATGTTTATGTTGAAAAACCCATGGCAAATTCTATTGGTGAGTGTAACATAATGGTAAAAGCCTCAAACTATTATGGTGAAAGGATAGTTCAGGTCGGTCAGCAGCAAAGAAGCGGTTTTGTTTTCCAGAAGGCCATGGAAATGATAAAATCAGGAAAAATAGGAAAGATAAGAAGAGTTAACATCTGGGCAAACTTCACCTATGGTGTGGGACAGCCGGTTATTCCTGATGAACCTGTACCTCCCCGGGTCGACTTCGATATGTGGCTTGGGCCAGCACCTTCAAGATCATTCAATAAAAACAGGTTTCACGGAGTGTGGAGGATGTTCTGGGATTACGGTGGTGGATTGATGTCTGACTGGGGAGTGCACCTAATTGATATTGCTCTCTGGGCAAAAGGTATCAACGGTGGTCCTGAAAAAGTCCTTGTTTACGGAGCCAATACATTTGAGGAACCAAGGATGAGAGAAACCTTCGATTCAATGAACGTTATTTACCCCATGAGAGATTTTGTAATTAACTGGGATATGACAGCAGGCATCCAGAGCGGCCCTTACGACTCGCCTTATGGCCTTGCCTTTGTAGGTGACCTGGCAACCATGACATTAGATCGAAATAAACTTATTGTCAGACCTGAATGGGACAGCCAGACAAAAAAAGGGAAGGCTGACGAATATAAATACACCGAAGGCAAAGAGTCTCATGGTGAGCATGCAAAGAATTTTATAGAATGTATAAGGTCGAGAAGAAAACCTGCCTGCCCACCTGAAATAGGAAGAGCTGCCGCTGTCCATGTCCATATACCAAACATTGCAGCCAGATGTGAAGAATCAATGCTGATCTGGGATGAAACAAAAGGAATATTTACAAACAGTGAAAAGGCCAATAAATTTATTACACCTGAGTATCGCAAACCATGGACATTACCTGTAACCTGATTATTAACCACGGAGTCAAACGGAGTTAGTCACGGAGTGACACTGTGAATAATTTAAAACTCCGTGTTACTCCGTGAAACACTCCGTGGAACTCTGTGGCAAAACTTTAAAACATTATAAATAAATAACATAGAAGAACCAAATTGTAGAAAAATCATGTTAACAAGGAGAAAATTCATTTCGACTACAGCAGTTTTAGCTTCTGCAGCAATGCTTCCAATCGATGCACTTACCATGCGTGGAAAAAGGAAGCTTAAAAACTATGGTTTTATAAGCGGCATAATAGGTAAAGAGCTTAAAGGCGACTGGAAAGCAGTCCTTAAAGAGGCTTCCTCGTATGGTTTCTCGGAAATTGAAACAGGCAATTATATGGGAGATTCTGCACAAAGCTTCCTGGCTTATCTGAAAAGCATCGGCATGAGTATTCCTGTCGGAGGTTTTGAATTCAGAGCAACCGATGATGAACTGAAAAAGAGTATGGCTCTTCTTAAAAGCCTGAAGGTTAAATATGCAGTTGTCTACTGGCCATGGTACACAGGTGGTCCTTTCACTCTTGAAGACTGTAAGAAGAGTGCTGAAAGGCTTGACTATCTTGGCAAAGTATGTAAAGAAAATGACCTGATATTTTGCTGGCATAATCATAACAAGGAATTTATAGGGATGGAAGAAGGGCTGCCGTTTGATTACCTCATGAAGCATACCGACAGCTCACTGGTATTTTGTGAACTTGACCTGTACTGGGTGAAAAAAGGAGGAGCTGATCCGCTTGAGGTGATGAAAAAGTTTCCAGGAAGGTTTCCGGTTCTTCATGTAAAGGATATGGCTCAGGGTGCTGAAATGGATTTTGAATGCCCGGGGTCAGGAATAATTGACTTCACTTCGTTATTCAGGGAAGCAGACAAACAGGGAATAAAGCACTATATGGTCGAAAGGGACAATGTGCCTGACGGGCTTGCCTGCCTTAGATCGTCAGGTGAATTTTTAGCTAATATAAGGTTCTGAAAGAGGTGATAAACATAAACAGAATAGTACCCGGGGAAATATGATTACAGATCCGGAAATTATATTCCACGGTCGCCATCCCGGGGAAAGACAGATTAAACTAAAAGCCGGTAGACTATCACTTGTTTATGAGGCCGGTAATATACGATACATCTACGCAGGTAACTCAGAAATTATCAGGATGATCTATTCGGCCGTAAGGGACCGGGAGTGGCTGACAGTCCCTGCTGTCATTACCGGCGAATCATTTGATATTCTTCCCGATTCTTTTATTATAAAGTATAATTGCCGGTACTCATTAAATGAAATAGACTTCCTTGCTGAATTTCTAATTGAGGGAACAAATGATAATTCGTTGTCCTTAAGTTTTAATGGTGAGGCATTGAGTACTTTTGACAAAAACAGGATCGGATTCTGCATTCTTCACCCTATTGAGACATGTACAGGTAAGCCGTGTAAAATTATCCATTCTGACGGATCTGATGAGGTCCTGCTATTCCCTGATAAAATAAGCCCTGATCAGCCGTTCCTGGATATCAAATCCATGGAATGGGAAGTTGACAATCTTATGTGCAGTATAGATTTTGAAGGAGATATTTTTGAAACTGAAGACCAACGTAACTGGACTGACGCATCATATAAGACTTATTGTACTCCGCTTGATCATCCATCCCCGGTTACTCTAAGAAAAGGTTATAAAGTAAGACAGAAAGTGATTCTTAAAGTGAATGGCAACATTGAAGAATCACAAAAGGAGGATGCTGTAAAACTGACGATTTATAATGGTGAAAATCTGGATCTCCCATGCATAGGTATTGCAAAGTCGTCGAGACAGGAACCTCTTACTGAAAATGAAACAAAAATACTAAGGAGTGTCGCTTTTAATCATTACCGGACAGATCTCTTTTTATTTGAGAAGGACTGGAAAGATAAAGCTGTTTCAGCATTGATGGAAGCAGAAAGGCTGGGGTATGCTCTGGAACTGGCACTGTTTTTTGATGACAGGGCAATGGAGCAGTGTGTTGATCTGATTGACTGGCTTTCCAATGCACATGCTGAACTATATCTGATAATTCTTTATCACAAAAACGAAAAATCGACTCCCGATTATCTCACCGATGCGCTGGGACCGCTTCTGAAAGAGGTTTTTCCCGGTGTCAGGATAGCCGTCGGAACCAATGCCAACTTTGCCGAATTGAACAGGAACAGACCTGAGACTGCTCAGAACGATTACTTATGTTACTCAATACATCCGCAGGAACACGCTTCAGACAATCTGACACTTACGGAAAATCTTAGGGGCCAGGGATATACGGTTCGCAGTGCCATGGATTTTTCAATGGGAAAGGGGATATGGATCTCAACGGTGAATCTGCAGAGGAGATTTAATGCAAATGTCAGCAACTTTGAACTCCCCCGGGCAGAAGACAGTTTTCCTCCCCAGGCTGACAGCCGCATAATGTCACTTTACGGAGCCTGCTGGACTGTCGGAAGTCTCAAATACCTATGCGAATCAGGAGTAAAAGGAATCACTTTCTATGAAACCGTCGGTGAAAGAGGCATAATTCAGGGTGATTTTAATTCAAGATGGCCCGATGATTTTCCTTCAAAAAAAGGAATGATTTTTCCTGTGTTTTTCATATTCAAATACCTGACCGGTATAAGAGATATGAAAGTAGTGAAAAGCTTCAGTTCAAATCCTCTTAATGTCGATTGTCTGTCGCTAACAGATGGTAAAAAAATTAAAATATTGCTGGTAAATTACACCTCAGAAATCCAAACAGTAATTCTTAACGGCTGCAACGGAATATTAACGACAAGGGAATTAACTGCTCAAAACTATTCTGAAGCTGCATCGAATTACCTGTGGACAGGAGAAGATACGGAGAAATCTTTCGATTACAGAGAAGCTCTGAAAATAAAACCATTCTCTGTAAGCTTCATTGAAGGAAACCTGGTAAAAAGCTAATTGCTGCAGAACATTAAAAGGGATTTAATACTTTAATTGTTGCATAATTATCTGTAAAAACACTTCATGAATAAATCATTTAAATATGTCAGCTCTGCACTGATTTACGTATGCTTGTTTGTAATAATATGTTGCTCATGCAGGCAGAAAGAGAATATTAATTTCCGGCCATCTGCAGACAGGTCTGAAAATATCAGAAAATGGGAAGAGCTGAAATTCGGGGCATTTGTTCATTTCAACGACAATTCATGTGTCGGTATGGAAATTTCAAGGAACACTGATCCCTGTGTATTCAATCCTGTAAATCTTAATTTTGATACCATTATGTGGGCTTTCCAAAAGGCTGGGATAAAATATGCAGTGCTTACCGCAAGGCATACATCAGGATTCTGTCTTTGGCACAGCAGGTTTACACGATTTGATGTTAAAGCAAGTCCGTTCAGAAAAGATGTGGTAAGAATGTTTACCGATGCCTGCAGAAAATATGACATAAAACCCTGTATTTATTATTGCCTCTGGGGAAATGATGACTGGCTTCCGTCGAAATGGAATCCCGTCATAAAAAAAGAACTGGAAAAAACCTCTCCAAAGAAAGTTATTCTCGGGCAAGTAAAAGAACTTGCAAGCAAATACGGAGATATTTATGAATTCTGGCTCGACATGCAATGCTGGGCAGATACATCTTTATCCGCTCAGGAATCTTATGATCTTATCAAAAAGATCAATCCTGAAACAATTGTCCATTTTAACCAGCACGTCCAGGATGGGAGTAAAATAAATTATTTTCCCACCGACATTCTGAACGGCGAGGAACGTGTACCTCCCACCGAAGGACACCAGCCCCTAAGGGAGGTCGACGGACAGTGCTATTACCTTCCTTTTGAGTATGAAATTACATCCCAGAGAAATGATTCCATTAGTCTGGGTCATGGTCTGATGTCAGGATCAGTCTGGTTCACATACCCTGAAAGTAATTTCTACCCTGTCGACAGTCTCTTCAGATATATCAAACTGTCCTATGAACTGGGGGGAAGTAACATTCTTCTGTCAACTGCACCAGACAGGACCGGAACATACAGGATCCCGGACCGTGACAGCCTGATCCGACTTGGGAGACTTATCCGAAGTTCAACCAAATGATGCTTGAAAATAAATTATATACATATTACGCAAGAATTCAATGAATAAATTATCTCAGCCCGTATCAGGAATAACCGGACAATTACCAAATACTGTAAAAGGTTCCTTTCCCTTCATTTACAGGAAATGAAACGGGTGTTATTCAATCTGAAAAAATTTAATCTCTATTTTAAAAAATGGTTATGGAAAAGATAATAGTCTCATTGACAATCAGTATACTATTTTGCATTAATACTACGCAAGGAGGTCAGGACAGTGTGAAAGAGTTAAAGTCCCGGATTTCATATTCAGACAATATTGTCACCCTTGAGAACTGTTATTTAGCAATCTCAGTGAATATTAATTCTGGCTTCTTTGAAGTAAAGGATAAATTAAAAAACAGCATACCGGTCAGATCAGCCTGGTTTCAGGCTGAAGGTCTTAGATCAAAAGACTATTTTAAATTAATTGAATGGACTCAAAAAGATATCAGTGATGTTTTTGGTGAAGGCAAATCCCTTTTTGTAACAGTCAGTTACAATAGCTATTCAGATGTTATCTGGGAAGCTTCACTATACGACAAAAAGGATTTTGTTTCGTTCAGGATGGGAATTATAAATGATTCCAGTCAACCATTCACTCTTTCGACATGGTATCCGTTAAAGTCAGACAGCGTTTTTACCGGAATGCAGGTGAAAAGGAATTTCATCGTCCTCAACGGTAATTCAGGAGGAAACATGACGTATGCCAAAGACACATCAAATCTTCGTTGCTTCAACAATATAATGATACGGTGCGGCGATCTTAAAGATCCAAATATAATTATAGCAGGAGGACTTACCTATGATGATTTTGAGAAATTCTGTATGTTCAGAAAATCCGGTGAAAGTATTTCATTGGAGCTATGGAGCGAAGATCCGGTCGGAAGACTTGTTGAGCCAGGGACTTCATATTTTCCATCCGACAGATTCTATTTATGCATAAATAATCCCGATCCATTCAGGGGACTTGAAAAATACGGGATGGCTGTCAAAGATGCGCAGAAGATTAAGCTTAATTATTATGATTTCCCAACAGAGTGCCTCTGGTACGCAAGTGTTTATGCTAAAGATCCTGAAAGACCGAAATTCAATGATACCAAAGGGGCTGTAGATGAAATGGATAATGCGATAAAAAGCGGTTTCACGAGGTATACAAGAGTAGCCATCAGGCTTGTTCCAGATGCTTATGGCCCCGATAACCAGCAGGGTTGGTGGGACGACCATCACTGGGCCATGTGGGGTGATAAGGCATCAGCGGATGGCGCTAACTATGTTGAACCTTATATCACAACAAAAAGCTGGTCGGGTGAGATTATAAGAAGAGGAGGTATTCCTATGACTTACTTCCAGACCAACAGGAGGTCGGAGGACTTTGTAAGGCAACATCCGGATTATATGCTGTTCAATGATCCTTACAAACTATCACCGGAGCATACCGACAGACTGAAACATAACACTGAATACGGAAACGAACTGGAAAGTTATTTCAGACAATGGTGGGCAGAAAATGATATGTTCGGTTACGATTTTACCGATACTGCATTTGTTAAACACATGAGAACTGTTTATGCCAACCTCAGGGATGCAGGTATAAAAGGCATAATGTTTGACTACCCTGAAGCAACTGGATGGGCCTATGCCGGAGGTTTCGACGACAGGCATACCACAACAGCAAAAGCTTACCGCACGATTTATAAACTGGCATCGGAGGGTCTTGACAGTGATGCCTATATTGATGAAAGAATGCTTGGAAGAGGGACAGATTTAGCCTGCGGATTAACAGCATCGCAAAGGATATGGGGAGATAATGACATTTTTACACCCGAAATGGTGACACGCAGCGGATTGAGATGGTACAAGAACAGGGTAATAGTAAGCTATGACCTTGACGCAAAAGATCCATTGAAAGCAAAGCCATTATACAATAACGACGGACTTAAGACAATGATGACGATGGCTTATGTTGTCAGCGGAAGATTCCTCATGGCCCGCGGCTTTTACCAGGTGTCACCTGAACAGCTTTTTATCATGAGCCGCACCTTCCCCTATCATTCTGTTCCTAAAAGCAGCCGTCCAATTGATGCATTTAACCCCGGCGTCAAAGTTCCCAGGATCTTCGATTTCGAAGTAAACTCAGGCTGGCACCAGCTCACTCTTTACAATCCGAATCCTGATTCGCTGAAAACCCACCTGAACCACATCGAAGTAAACCTGGGAAAGTCATTTAACGAAGGAGGACTGGCTTTGGCTCATGGAAAGGAATATTACCTTTACGACTTCTGGAACGACAAACTGACAGGCAGATTAAGAGGAGACGAGACCCTCACCCAGGATCTGAGAACCGGAGAAACCAGAATGATAAGTGTGCACGAAGCTGAAAAGAATCCCCAGTTCATTTCCACCAACCGTCATATTATGCAAGGATTTGTGGACATGACAAGATATCCATCCTGGAACAGTTCTGCTAAAGAACTTTACGGAATATCAAAAGTGATAGGCGGAGAACCTTATATAGTCGTTATTGCCCTTAATGGCTTCAGACCGCTAAAACCAAGTGCAAAAGGGGCAAAAACCTCAATAACTGTAACTGATGAAAAAAACGGACTGGCGCTCCTTAAAATTGAAAAGCCCGGAAACGGCGAGGTTGAATGGAGAATCAAATTCAGATAGTTGCTGAATCCTCAATTAATACTTAATGTCACTAGTGGGCAATAAAAATAATAGTTCGTTCTTTGAAATTATGAATTAATCG
>CAZEUL010000030.1:0-41711 GCA_964514725.1 uncultured Rikenellaceae bacterium | reverse complement strand
TATGCGCTAAAAAGACAAAAAGCTGATAATATGCGGGATTCCCTCCCTTCCCTTTCTTTAAAAGGGAAGGGGCTGGGGAAGGGTTAAGAGACACAGGCAAAGAGTTAAGGCCTCAATTTATCTAAGTCTGAACCTTTCTGATCCTGAACATAGGACAAAAGCAGGCGTTAGTTCGGTAAAAATCAATTTTCTGATTATATTATCATTCATTTTCAATGTGTTAAAAAATAAAACCGCACTAATTTTACCGAGCGTCACAAGTCAGGATGACCGGTACAGTTGAAACCATAAAAGGCGGCAAGTTTGTTTCTACCGGAAAGCCTCCTGAAGACGATGGGAAAGACTGGGTCTGCCTGGTTAGGTTGATATCATTATGATATCATTTTGCATCGTAACAAAATACCAGAATTAATTTTTAAATCAGTGCACATCATCACATTGCTCATTTTAAAGATACTCAGCAATTATACCTATGGCATCATTTAATACCAGGTTTCAGCCTTGAGAAGAACCCTTCCCATGTTTCTTCACGTTCAGATCCCATTGGGGATTTATTGTGTGGAGACATTCTGACAATCACCATATTCCATTCGGGGATCACATAACAGAAGTTGCTTCCATTTCCATGAGCAGTTGAAGTTAATGGAGGAGCAGAAGGCCAAGGCCTTTTTCCGTTTTTCTGGATGCCGTTTGTCCACCAGTAAAATCCATATCTCCCGGCATTATCTATCCCGATAGCAGGTGTTTCAACCGGAATGCGGTTTGTTATTGCCATTCTTGTAAATCCAGAATCCAGAAGCTCTTCCCCTTTCCATTTCCCGCTACAAACATAAAGAAGCCCGAGCCGTGCAAAATCCAATGGTGTTATCCAAATGCCTGCCTGGAAGATGTTTATATCATCAGCCTCTGTATCGTTAGGCGTACCAGCAGGATTATTAAAAAGGATACCCTGTTTGTTAATGCCATAATCTGACCATTTCCAGTCAGACATTCCTATTTTGTCTGCGATATTGTGTTTAAACAAATCAGAGAGTGATTTTCCCGAGATGCTGGTTAAAATATGTCCCAGCAAGTGAACTTCCGGATCCCTGTAGCTCCAGTGTGTCCCGGGTAAGAACCGTGGTTTGCCGGGAATTATATAACCTTTTGTACATTCAAGACTTTCTTCATGTTTGCCCTGCAGATGAAGATCCCAGCAATCAGGCCTGACAGGATCATAACCTCCGCTCATAGTTGCAAGGTCGGCTAACCTCAATGTTTTATATGCTTCCTGTCCAAGATTTCCTTCGGTTATTTCAGGCATATATTTCTCTGCAAAATCGGTCACCTTAAGCTTTCCTTTCGTTGCCAGCAAACCCATTACAGTTGATGTAAAGATCTTTGTACAGGAAAACACTGCATGAAGGGTATCTGCTGCCAGGCCTTTCCAAATTATATATCCATTCCTCACTATGACCATTTCCCTTGTTCCGCATCCTCCTGAATGTACATCAAAATACTTAAGGGCACTATCCAATGCTGCAGGATCAACACCCTGACTCAAAGGTGATTTTTCCTTCCATTTTTTGCCAGGATATACTGTTTTCACGCCATTCTTTTTTCCAAAGGTGTGTTTTTTTGCCGACGGATCCTGAGCGGTTTCCGGGACATTTTCACTTACCCCAACAGATAGATATTGGCTTACACCCAGAAAATCCTCAGTTCCAGTAAAGGTTAAAAATATAGCAACTGTTAAGATTGCACCGACAGACATTCTCATCGTTCATTAAATTACAAATCTGCCTAATTCATCCATCATCTGATTTATTATATATTTTGGAGATTCTTTTTTTGTATCGGTTGGAAGAAAATCATATCCTGCTGAATCTTAAAGCTTTGATTAATCCCGCCTCATTTTTCTTCTTAGCTGTCAGCTTCAGAGTTATGGTTTCTGGTCCACCAGAAAATTCAATATCTCCAATCTCCATCCAGTCCCATGTCCGTTCAACGGATTCAGTTCTTTTTACATAGTCTCTATCAGGAAGTATGACCGAGTTGAAAGGTTTGTCGATGCTAAACGCTATAGATTCTGAGCCTGAATTTAGTGTGAAAGTGCTGCCGGTTTCTCCCTCATCACAACCGTACTGCATTTCAATCCTGAATGTTCCGGGACTATTAATGTTCAGTCTCCAGTAAATGGAATCGCCATCCTGCACCCAGTTTTCGGTATGCGACTGATTGGGATGAATGCTGGAGTATCTTACTTTTCCTGTAATAGCAGCATCCTGTACCGGAAGGGTAAAGCTTTTTTCTTCACTAAAACCGGCTTCAATTTTCGTTACAGGTTCATAGGCCGAAACAAGCTCATTATTCAGACTCACCAGTCCGGAAAGTAGTTGCAAACCAGTATTAGTTTCAATATCAAATATATCTGTACTTTGTGAGGGATCTTTTTGCATATCGTACAACAAAGTGTCTTTCCCTGTAAGAACCAGGCGATATCTGTTATTCCTCACCGAGCTGTTGCAGTTTTCAAGTATCGGGTTTCCCTGCCGCGAAAAGATGAGCCTGTCAAACGGCTTCTTCCTCCCTTTTACGACAGCCGATAAATCGGCACCATCAAAAGGATTTACTGGTTTATAATTCAATCCGCAAAGTTTTATAAGAGTCGGCATTATATCTATATCCTGTGCAAGCTGGGATGTAGTCCCCGGACTTATCCGGCCCGGCCATTTAATATAGAATGGGACTCTCACTCCTCCCTCATCAACAGATCCCTTTCTCCCCTTCATGCCGCCATTGTAGCGATCGGTATTCGGTCCGTTATCGGAAAAAAAGATTACAAGTGTGTTATCTGTAAGTGAGAGTTCATCAAGTCGTTTCAAAATGCGTCCTATATTCTCATCCATGTTCTCCACCATCCCATATACTGAGGATAATGTCGAATCGAGTCCTGCCGAGCTATATTTATTGAAATATTCTTCAGGCACCTGGAATGGTGAATGAGGAACATTATAAGGTAAATAGCAGAGAAACGGATTCTTCTGATTCCTCTCAATAAAGCTGATAGCTTGATCAGTAAAATAATCGCTTGTGTAGCCTTTTGACTGTTTTTCCTCATCGTTATGCAGGAAGAATGCATCGAAATAATATCCCAGGTGTCCGACAGGAAATCCGACAAACTCATCAAAACCCTGCCTGTTGGGATGTTGAGGCCAATATCTTCCGTTGTGCCATTTACCGAAACATCCGGTTGCGTACCCGTTTTCCTTTAGTACTTCCGCAATAGTGACCTCATCGCTCCTCATATTTTCATAACCCTGGGTAACTGAAGAAACGCCGGTTCTTAGAAAATATCTTCCGGTAAGCATTTCAGCCCTGGTTGGGGCGCTTAGCGGACAAACATAAAAACGGTCGAAGCTGAGGCTTTCAGATTTCAGCCTGTTGAGAACGGGAGTATGAACATATTCATTTCCATTGGCATTCACATCGCCCCACCCCATGTCATCGGCAAGAAAGATGATGATATTCGGACATCCCGGATTAAATTGTCCGGTGCAGTTTGTCAATACCAATGCTGCGCCTGTTGCAATAATTGTACAGCTTTTATTTTTCATTTTTTATAATCAGGATTTGGGGCCGGCATTATAGCATTTACGCTTACCCGCCAACCTTTAAGCAATTTATACAACTCGTCTTTTTTCTTCTTCATCTTTTTGGACAGATCTGCTGATTCACCTATATCGTGTTTCAAATCAAACAATTCCAGTTTTCCTGTCTCATATAATTCAACCAGTTTGAAATCCCCGACCCTGACAGCCCCTGCCGGCCTGCCGAGCTGATTGGAGAAATGCGGATAATGCCAGAAGATCGCTCTTTCACTATAGAGTTTCTTTCCATGCTCCAGAAAAAGGCTAGTGATATTTACACCATCAACTCCTTCAGGGATCTCTTTGATGCCCGTAATTGCTGAGATTGTAGGCAGATAGTCTACTGAGGTAAAATACTCATCAGAAACCGATCCGGGTGCGATAAATCCTGGCCAGCTTATAATTGCCGGAACTCTGATACCTCCTTCATAGACGTGTCCCTTCCATTTTCTAAGCGGAATTAGCGATGTGGGTGTTGGTCCGAGTTCATCCAGGCCAAGCCCCCCGTTATCACTTGTAAATATGATTAGGGTGTTGTTTATGATTCCTTTCTCCCTTAGTATCTCAACAATTTTCCCCACTCCGTCATCAATGCTTTCTACCATTGCAGAATAATAAGGATTGAACTTCTCTGCTGATTCATTGTATTTATTAAAGTATTTCATCAGTTTATCGGGCCGTGGTACTATCACCACATGGGGCGCTGAATAAGCCAGGTACAGAAAAAAAGGTTTATTACCGTTTTTTTCTATGAATTCAACGCCATATTCCGTAAGCTTATCGGTGAGGTATTCAGTACCATTATCAACATATTCATCATTGTATGAATCAATGAAAATTGAATAATTATAATAATCGAGGCCGTTCTTCCCGATCATTCTTGAGTAAGTGAAACCCTGGTTCCAGGGCGCTATTGAATCATGACCACCAAGATGCCATTTCCCGACCATTCCTGTTGAATAACCTTTTTCCTGCAGCAACTCGGCAATAGTTACCTCCTTAGCTTCGAGATATGGTTTCCATTGAGCCGGCAGCACCGGTGATCCCGGATCAGTGCGATTACCGGCAATGAAGTTTGTAAGCTGGAGCCGTGCCGGGTATTTTCCCGTAAGGATTGAGGCTCTGGTAGGAGAACTCACCGGACATGCAGCATAAGCCTGTGTAAATCTTATACCACTGCCCGCAAGTGCATCAATGTTTGGTGTCTCAGTGAATCTGTTGCCATAACATGCAAGATCCTTCCATCCCATGTCATCAGCAAGGATAAAAACAATGTTGGGAGTTTTATCAGGTACCTGACACATACCGTTTGTTGTCATCAGATAAGAACTCGTAAGACAAAGGGCTAATGACCGATTAATGTCCATCTTTAGTTTAAAATATAATTGTAAAAGATTCATTTTTCACCAGTTCCGTTCTGAAGCCATATATCAATCCGGGGTGCATCTCCGTCATAAGGTTTACCCAGTATGTCAAGATCGCCATCTCCGTCGAGATCTGCAATTTCCGAATCATGAAGATCGATACCTCTAGAAATGATAATGTCTTTATCAAAATTGCCTTTCCCGTCACCAAAAAGAATTCGGTTAACGGCATTCTTATGACCGCCAAGGGTCATTTCGGCGTACCAGATGTCCATATTGCCATCACCGTTGAAATCGATAACTGCAAGAGAATGTCCATTGCTTACTTCGTGTACAATTTCCTTCCTTACCCAGGTTTTATTCTGATATTCATACATATACATAGGAGCAAGACCATCGCCGACCACAAGAATGATTTCAGGCCTTCCACCTTGTACCAGCTGGCCGGCTGCCGACCTGCTGAAGGTATAGGCACCGTCAATTACATTATATGAGAATTTATCATCACCCAGATATTTGAACCACAATCCTCCTCCTACAATATCTTGTAAACCGTCGCCATCGATGTCTGCCTTTGCCAGTCCCTCATGCTCATTGGTTCCTTTCCATGAAGGATAATTGCCATGCTGTTCCATCTCGCTGTCGGAGTAGTATTTATAAACCGGGATAAGCTTCCACTCAGTAATCGTATATGGGTCGGATGGTATTCTTGTAAAATAAAGCGTCTGGTCCCCCTGGGCCCAGAAAACCAGGTCAGGTTTAAAGTCGCCGTCAAAATCTCCGACCATCTGATCATGTACCTTATTGCCTCCTGTATTTCTAATCAGATATCTAGGCCAGGAAGGTTTACTGAAGTCGGGATAAGGGTTTTCCCACCACCAGACCTGGTTTGTTTTTGACTCGCCGCCTGCAATGATATCATTATCTCCATCATTATCAACATCAAAAGCTATCGTTCCGGCCTCAATAAAGCAGATGGCATCTTCGACAACGTGCCGCTTCCATCCATTTTCTGTACGCTCATACCATACAACTGATGGAGCCGATGTCCGTTCAGTGATACAAAAATCGTTTATCCCGTCATTATCAAAGTCGGCTACTGCTGCAGATGTCTGCTGATTACCCCTGTTAGGCACTTCAATTGCTCCTGTGGCACTTGAAATATGTTCCCATCTCACTTGCGATTTTATATTAACTGCAATTAAGGAAGCTGAAAGAAGAAGTACTAATTTTCCTGGCATAGTATCATTATTACACAAATCAGTTTATATTATCTTACCGGCATTCACCGGTTTCTAGTCGTTATGGATCAGGCTTTCAAACCTGTATTTTCCTGAATTAACATCATATACTGCGTAACCATCCCTGAAACCCCTGAATTTAATACCTGACCTTTTATTTACCTTCCTGCCACTTTCACTGACAGAGTTTCTATCCTTTGCGGGTATATGAACTACTGCTGATGAACCGACCGGTACTTCAATTTCAGCAGTAAACCGGTCATCGGTTTTTTCCCATTTTATTGACGCAATTCCATATGGAGTAAGGTTTGAATATGACGTCCATGATATATCCCTGACTGGCTCAGGGCAGAATATTATTCTTTTATACCCCGGATTGGCGGGATCAGCATTCAGTCCAGCCAGTTTCCGATAAAGCCATACAAGACCTCCACCGAACATAGGGTGATTTCCCGATCCGGGCTTTTCGAAATGTTCCCATGAGGTTGTTGATCCCTGTTCGAGCCAGTAACCGTATGAAGGCATTGTCCGCTTGCTTATTGCATTATATGCCAGTTCGTTGAGTCCGTTCTCAGTCAGGACTTCGAAGAAAAACTGTGTGCCGAATATTCCAGTATCGAGATGGCCGTCGCGAGCTTCTATATCGGCCTTAAGTGAAGCAATGACCTTTGCCTTATATTCCTCCGGCACTCCCATACGCAGTGCAAAGATATTACCCCCGAAAGGCCCGTATGTTCCATTCACAGGATCATAGAACCTTCTATGGAAAGCCTGTTTTGTTTTTTCAGCGATAGCGCTATATGTTTTTACATCCTCAGGTTTTCCAAGTACGCCTGCCACCTTAGCAGTTATGTCGGAACAGCGCCACAGGTAGAAGGTATGCACCATATTGTCGGGGGGTAGTTCGAATGGTTGGGCCCAGTCGCCAAGATTAAGCCATCTGAGGGGTTTTCCGTCCTTTCCTTTAGCTTGTGAAAACATTATTCCATCATTATCGGTCCAGTTGAGCATATACCTGATATATCCCTTCATGGCATCATAGCTGTCGCTGAGAATGGTTGTATCACCGTAATGCAGGAAGAATTCCCATGGAATGATATTAATCGCAGCTCCCCATGCCACTCCGCCTCCACAGCCTGGCTGCCATGGGGCTCCGTTCGGTACATATCCTGTCTCCTCGTTAGATGCACCTATTATATCGGTTATCCATTTTTTATAGAAAGCCTTTGCATCGAAGTTATGCATTACTGTAACGCAGGCCACTTGTCCGTCACCGGTATATGGCGATCGTTCCCTGTTGGGACAGTCACTGGCAATTCCGCCGTGCATGTTATCGGTCTGGCTCCTCCACCATATTCTGTTGATATCTTCAAGGAGTTTGTTGGAGCATTTAAACTTCCCTGTGGTCTCAACCTTTGTATAGACTGCCTCAGCATTTATCTGTTCAGTTGACAAATCGCCAGGCCAGTTAGCAACTTCAACTTCCCTGAAAACGAACCATGTAAAACGGGGATGATAGGATTCCGGTTCACCACCTTTAAATGTATATGAATTTTCACCGTTCGGTGAGTAAGGATGCAGGTACTTTATTTCCAGTTTTCTGCCTTCTTCTCCTTTAACATTCTTAAAATGTATCCATCCCGAGATCTCCTTTCCGAAATCGACTTTAAACCTGCCCTCACCAAGCTTTTCAATGCTCACAGGTTCGATTACCTCCATAACCCTGTCGGGTTCAGCCATATGAGCTATTAATTTTCCTTCCGGTGGTTTTCTGAGAACTGCAGGCTCCCAGCCGGTGTCATTAAACCCCGGTTTACACCATCCCGGTTTCTCAAGCCTTGCATCATAATGCTCACCATAGTAAACCATATCCATAAGCAAAGGACTCTTTGCTGCTTTCCATGACTCATCGCTTACGATAATATCTTCGGTTCCATCGGTGTAATTTATATGAAGCTGAAGGATGAATCTGGGTGTTCCGTATGCACCACACCAGTATTTGGCAGGGTTGTAAAAACCGTTGCCAAGAATTGTCCCGACGGCATTTGCACCCTGTTTAAGGTATTCAGTCAGATCATAGGCAAGGTACATAACCCTGTATTCCCTGAAATTATCGGGCAAAGGGATATTTTCATTAATTAGGTCCGGCCGCTTTCCGTAATTGGTCTGATTGGGAACAAGAACATCATCGCTAACCTTATTACCGTTACAGTAAAACTCAAAATAGCCCAGGCCTGTAGTATAGGTTACGGCTCTTTTAATTTTTTTATCAATAGTAAATTCTTTTCTCAGGAAGGGTGCCGGAGGAGGCAGCTGGGCAGGGAGACTTGCCCCAGGGTTATCTGGTTTAGGAAGAGCCTCTTCTCCCTGCCATGGTGCTCCAATCCATCTGGCCTTCCATTCTGATTGATCGAGCAATCCCATTCTCCAGAAAGCCGGCTCGCTCCATTCTGACATTTTATCATCCTTATCCCATACCCTCACCTGCCACCAGTATTCCTGACGTGATTTAAGGGGAGCCCCTGAATAACGGATGTTTACTGATTCTCCGGAAATCACTTTCCCGCTCGACCATAACGGGTCTTTCCCTGCCAGTAGGGATTCTTTCGTTTCTGCCACCATAATCTCAAAGGCGGTCTGATATTGTCCGCGTTCCCTTGCTGCAGAAGTATTTATCCATGAAAGACGGGGATTATGAACATCAATAACAGACGGATTGATAAGATATTCGCAGGTAAGCCCGACAGGTTTTAAACCTGAACCAAATGTGTAAACAGGAACCAGAATTGAATAAAAAATGATAATCTTTAATACCAGATAATTAATGTTACTCATATAAAATAAGATTTCTTTTCACAAATGGTACAAGATAAGCAATTTATCCATAATCCCGGACTTAAGTCGCTGATTTTATCTGTAAACCCGGGAACATATACCACTATGGTTTTACCTTTCATATCCTTTGTTATCAGAAAATAATAAGTGAAATTTCCATCAGCGCGTAGACAACATTTTCCCGGCGGTTGCCAAGACTGTTAAACCCTGATAATTGAGCTGCGGCACCGGCCGGAGATTGAGAATTTAAGGATAAATCTGATACGTAGGAGTTATAAAAAATAAATAAAACCAGGTTTATAGTTTTATAATGATATATAATGCTGAGAAAATGAAGCTTTGCATTTAATGTACACTCCTCAAAAACATTTCAATTTCATGGCGGGCATGGAATGATGGTATGGTATCTGCTTTGGTGCATGACAGGGCACCAGCTGCATTCCCGAAGCGCATGGCGTCAGTTATTGATGATCCTTCGGCGATTGCCACTGCAAAAGCAGCATTGAAGGCGTCTCCGGCACCGGTTGAGTCAACAACTTTCTGAATGTGAAAGGGAGGAACCAGGATTTCTTCATTCCGGTTCAGCAACAGGCTTCCTTTTTCACCAAGGGTAATTATAACGTTACTGCATCCAAGTCCCAGTAGTTTCCTTCCGACCTCATAGTCATTGCACGGGTCATCAGGAGCCAGACCTGCGCAGATTCGTGCTTCCGTTTCATTTGGAGTAAGAAAGTCAATAAAGGATAAATCCATTCCCTGCAGAGCAGATGCTGGTGCAGGGTTTAAAACGGCAACTGAGCCTTTATTTTTAGCTGTTTTTGCAGAATACAAGGCTGTTTCAAGAGGTATTTCCAGCTGAATAAGAGCAACATCCCCGGGAGTAAACAGATGAGAGGCCAGATCAATATCACCCGGGCTAAAACTTTTCAGGGCACCTATATCGATGGTAATAATATTATGGCCTTCGGCACAAATGATAAAGCCGGTTGCTGTTGGCATATTTTCATTAACAAAAACAAAATCATGGTTAACTCTTTCCTTTTCGCATAGGGATAGAAAATCCTGTCCGAAAGAATCGTTCCCTATTTTACCAACAAAAGATACATCTGCACCTAAACGGGCAGCCTGCACCGCCTGGTTGGATCCCTTCCCTCCGTATGTTTGCCGGAAATTTTTACCCATAAGCGTTTCCCCGGTTACCGGAAACCGTTCGGTATCCATAACAAGGGCTACGATGTAACTGCCAATCACAATAACTTTTTTCTTACCCATATACAAACTGTTTTAATAATAAGAATCCATATTGTCAGTCTTAAGTACAATTTCAATTCCTTGACTGCTTCCGGCCAGTTCGGCTCCTGCATTATCCATAATCTTAATAGCTCTTATTTTTTCCTCCTTAAAAGGGATCAGCCCTAATTCGAGCATGGGTTTAATTACAATGGAGTTTGAGACTTCCAGCAGGCGGCGGGTTTCCTCCTCAAAAAATTTATACTCACCGGAAAGAAATGCACTCATATTTGGCTGATAATTCACGCAATAAATTTTCGTATGTTCATTTTTAAAATATTCTAAATATAAATCCACCTTATGCTCTTGCTGCCTCGCACATTGCCTTTACATTTTCTAAAGGGACATTTGGCAGGAGTGCTTCATGGCTTGGACCCAAAACGATATTATTGCCAAGCAGCTTTCTGACCCTTAGGACTTCATCATAAACATCCTGTGGACTCCTGTTTGGCAGAATATCCTGAGTGTCGATTCCACCGAAGAATGTGATTTTCCCTTTAAAATGTTCTGAAAGATAGATAGCATCCATATTTGCTGCTCTTGCCTGTATGGGATGAATAGCATCCACTCCGGCATCAATCAGTTGATTAATAATTCTGTAAATGGACCCGCAACTATGGAGCACAACCTGCAGGTTGAACCGGCCTGCCTGTTCAGCAAATTTCCTTGTCCAGGGCAGAAAAAATTCCTCAAATTGTTCAGGGGCCATGAGTAAATCGTTCTGTGCACCGAAATCATTGCCAAAAAACAAGGCATCAATTAAACCATCCGCCTTATGGTAGAAGATTTCATTTGCATCAAGATAAAAATTACATAGTTTTTCCAGAGCTCGGTGGACGATATCAGGTTGGATCAGCATTCTGATTAAAAGTTCTTCTGTACCGAACAAATAGGTAAGGTCGTGAAAAAAAGGTGACCAGAATCCGGAAAGTCTGTACACATCTCCTGCGGTTTCAAGTTTCGTGAGAGTTTCATCAAAATTCAGATATTTTACATCGGGCCAGGAGACTTCATCCACATCCTGAACCGTATGAGCATCAGCAAGCAACCCACCAGCCATTGCATGAGGGTTGATATCTTTCCAGTATCTCATGGGAAGACCTGAAGGATCCCGATATGTGGACTTGATGTACTGAGGAGTAATCCACCGCACATCGTCATCAAAAAAAAGATGCAATTCTTCTTCTCCTTTTGTACCTGTTGCCTTGTTTAACAGGTCAACAGTTTCCTGTTTAGGACTGCCGATCCACAAACCGCATCTTTGTACTGGCTTTCCTGAAACCAGATCACGGATCAGAATTCTTCTGTCCATTTTTTAAAACTGAATATTACTTACACCAAATAAAATCATAGCAAAAATCAGGACACCTATTCCGGTATAGAGTTTTTTTCTTGCCCGGGCAGGAGTGCCTTTCCATTCACCGCGCCATATTCCCCACAAGTTTCCAACAATTATTGAAAGGGATATAAACAGTGGCCATCCCACAATATTACCAAGTCGGCCCAGATTATATGAACCGTAACCATACAGGTAAAAACTGCCGATCCATAAAACCGACATCAGAAACCCAAGCGAGGTATTCCGGATAATAAATGCTGAATTCATCAGGCTAAAGGTCTTCCTTCTGATCATCAGGAACAGAGTATACACAAGGTTAGGGATAAAGCCCACGGAAAAAAAGATTGCCCACACAGCATTTCCCGACATGGCCGGGGATGTTCCGCCGGCAATGGCAGCCTGTGCAATATCCGAACCGAAAGAAAACCCTATATTCGGAAGGCTGCTCAGTATTCCTGCAGCAACAGCAATTATTATACCACCCGTCATACTATCAGTTTTCACTTGTTCGGCCTCCCTGCCTTCCTTCAGGCTGGCTGCCTTTGAACACAGTATGATACCAGCCACGGCAACAATAACTCCTGTAATGAGCATCAGACCGGAAGGCTTCAGTATATCTCCGGAATGAAGCACAAACAAAGGCAGAAGAGCCCCCATGCTGGCAACAAGACCCATGATTATTGGATATCCAAGTGCCATACCCAGTTTATCCATACCGATTCCAAACAATACGGCCCCCATCCCCCATCCCAGACCGGTAAGAGCAAGCAGAAACAAATCTTTAAATGGAATAGCAGAATAAACCCGTAATAACTCATGAATGAAAATCCCGGCCATAAATAGATTAAGTACAATCATTCCGAGGAGTGAAAATACCAGCCAGGTATTTTCCCATTTCCATTGCTTAACCAGGGTCATGGGCATTATAAATGTTCCCTGAAAGATACCTGCAAGAAATATTACAAATATAGAAGCAGTTTGTTCCATAAATAATTGGTTTAATGTTCTATAAGTAGTTTATTGTGATTTCTGTCTTTGAATTTTGATTATTGTCTGTTTTCATTGGAATTTTTCCTGATCCTTCGGCGGCCTGAATAAATTCAATCTCTCCAAGAACCTTCTTCCTGGCAAACCTCATTGTTTCAATTGTATTGCCGTAATGCCCCAGCCCAGCCAATGCAACACCGTATTTTTTTGTGCACCAGGTACATCCTGAATTGATTCCTGTAGAGAAATTATCTTACCCGACAGCGGATTCCCTGAGAAAGCAATGGAGCCAATTCCTGAAGTCAGTACACTGAGAAAATCTCTCTGTGATTTCATAATAACTGATTATTGGCAAAAAACCGTTATCGGATACATCTGAACCCTATTGTTGAAGCTCTGTCCATCCCAGGGTACATCAGAAAATATTTGACATGGGAATCATACTTTTGAGGACCTCCGATTACCTCCCCTCTTTTTGCGGTTGGCAGATACCAGTAAGAAGTTGTCATAAACCAGCGGCTGCAGCCGCCTCTGAGGTTCACAAACCTATTGTTCCCGTCATACCGCTCACTTTCGTTCCATTCAAAAACCTTATTGTAGACGAATTTATCCCCCAGGGACTCTGCCGCCAGTTGCCATTCCCATTCCGAAGGAAGACGCATTCCCGCCCACTCTGCAAATGCACGGGCGTCTTCAAGGCTCACATATACAACAGGTTCATCGAGAATTGAATCAGGACATTCTTTACCGTTCCAGTGCTTCAGGAAATTTTCAGCAAAAATCGGTTTGTATTGCGTGGCAGAAAGGAATTTTTGAAACTGCCGGTTAGTGACGACCTGCGGCATAATCTCATAACTGTCAATTTTCTCTGTATGGTTGTGCAACACTATTAGTGTTCCCTCACGCTCAGTGGTTAACAGATCGTCATTATGCTTACCATCCATATTCGGATAACAGCCACCCTCACGCCAGTGGTGTTCCGTATGAAAAGTATATTTTCCTCCATTAACCGATAGCAGTTCGGTTTTAAAACCACTATTAGGGTTGGATTTATATAAAAATTTCAGCGGAACTTTAGTAGAGAGCGTAATAACAAAAGTATCCGGATCAGGAAGTGTTTTTCGGGTTTCTCTTTTCTGATGGTCTAACAGTCCCTGAAGATTATCCGACGCCCTGGATGTAACAAGAATGCATCCAAAATTGAAAATATCAGTTTGAATGACCCGCTTCCCTCCGACCTCTGCAGGAATCAGTGGAACACCGTTCCATAAATCGTAATAGCTGCAATCATTTTCTTGTTCTGCCTCCATCACAAAAGGCAATGTATCCCGGGTGATATTTACCAGATTGATAATTTTCGACTCTTTGTCTTCCCAGATACTTGAAATAATCTCTTTATTTCCTGTCGGGAAGAAGGGTTTCCAGTTATCAGTCAGATAAATTTTGCCGAATGATTTCCAGATTGCATTCATTTTGCGAAGAGCCAGGCGATCCTTTGCATTCCATGGATTCATCCGGCCGAAAACATTGTCCCATAGCTGAATTCCCTGGCCATTGATCCAGGCATATGACAGAATCTCCTTTTTATCACTGGCCATGCGCTGAATGTAGTATTGTTTATGGGACGGCATAATCCATTTGGGCCAGGATAGATCAGTGTAATTATAGGTCTGGGTTTTCTGTCCCCACGATGACAGAAGGGCTTCAGGTCCTACCAGGTGGTTGAAATCAGGTAAAAGTTCTGAGGTTAAAGCAAGTTCCCGGCCTTTATTACGCAGGGCTTCCCTCAGGTAAGTTTTAACTGTAAAAACCGAGGTATTTCCGACGCCAGAGTTCCATGTATCCAGAAATATTCCATCGGCATCGATTTCCTCGATAATGGCTGCCAGCTCTTCATTGTCACTGTTTTGAGGGCGCCGGGTGTCCTGATCCCAAGGATTGTAAGTTAAAAAGACCTTCACACTATTTTTATGGAAATCGGCCACAACCTGTTTTAGTCCTTCCAGGCCTCCCGGCATATAGCGGAAGAAATCAAACTGATTTCGATCATCAATGCCGATATTAGGATAACTGTGCCACAAAATCACCGATTGCATACCGCCATATTCCTGTTCCATCAGGCGACAATACTCATTCACCTTATAGCGACCTTCTTTTAAGTCCCAAAAGTCTGTATCCCAAATATATACAAACCCCATTACATAATTGCCGTTGGTCCACTCCAGTTCGTGGGGTACTTCAAACGAATTGTTCTTTTTCTGGCGTTCCAGAAATCTGTTGATATTTTCATGCAGTACTTTTCTTTGTTCCGAAGGGGCTACCGTTACAGTGAGTTCGTTAAAGAAAATTTTTGATTCCGCTTCGGGTTTTCTGATCTGCAGGAAAGGAGCTATTGAAAAACTGTCAGGTGAAAATTCGGGAATCTTTGTTTTAATGGTAAAGTCAGTCCATTCGCTGGTCTGTGTAATCAGGAGGCTATCCCATGAATGCACCGTTCTTTTTGTTGCATCAGTTGTTTCTTTTCCTTTTTGTTTTATGCTGAAGTTGAGATAAACTTTTGTTTCGGTCTGAGGTGATTTATATTTTCCGCTGATAATAAGATCTTCATCTGGTTTTAATTGCAGGTCATAAGCGTAGCTGTTAAAATTCAGGGTATTGCCGTTGCCATCGGGATACCGGTAAACAATATACGGCGGTATCACCTCCGCGTTTTTACGAACCTTCTTTCTGAAAGCCAAAAGACGCTGATACCAGTTTTCCCATTCTGCCATATTACCTTCCGGTACTTTGATAAAGGAAGTGTTATATTCAAGTGATTCATCGTAATACCAGTAAATGTTATAAATACCGTATCCACCTATACCTACAGTCCACTGCGAATATGGAAAAGTAATTTTGCCGTGTTTTAACTGACATGCAGTTAATAAGAGCAACACTATGAAATACAAATTCCGAATTCTCATGCTTATAATTAATTAAGGTTTGGTAATCAGGTTGATCATCTCCGGTGGCATAATTAAATGAAATCCGCAGACATTAGCTGGTTTAATTTCTATTGAAAGAACCTCTCCGGTTTCCATGGATGCTTCTGGCAATATTTCTCTAAACATAATGTTTATAATTAACCTGCATGTAAATTAACCGGGTAAACAATGACTTCGCCAAACCGGACAGAGACCATAGTATTTTTTTACCGCTATGCTATTAATTAATCCGGGATTGTCCCGCCATCACCAACATTTTTCTCGGGTTTCATACAGGGGAAAGAACCAAGGCCCCACGAACCGTCCTTTTAGACAGTTCTTTCGGGATTTTTCATAACGCATTTCAGAAATAAATCCATAATTTCTGTCAAGACCCTCCGATATATACTTAACTATTAACAGCTTAATTCCTTCTGGTATAATAAAACTTTGCTCCATGATGCATTTTATGAAAGATGAGACAAGATTTTTTTATAAATGATTACAACAGGACAGGAAATTTTTCTGACAGCTTCTGTCTGATTTTTATGAGAGCTCTGAAAAGTTGAGTGCGGACTGTATTTACGCTTTTGTTGAGTTTAGCTGAGATTTCCGAATTCTGCAACCCTTCGTTGCGGCTCATCTGAAATATCAGGCGGCATTGTCCGGGAAGTTTCATTTACTGCCCGGGAAATGATTTCTACGGTTTCTGTGGCTTCCATTCTTTCAATGATTTCTGCATTAATTCTGTAGGTTTCCATCAGGATAGTCCATACTTCATCTCCGGCTTTTGTTTCAACAACTATTTAAGATTCTTTTATCGCCGCAGATAATTTAACGACAGATTCCGGACTGATTTATAAAGATATTAACTGATAGAATCGTTAATTACAATCTCATTTTTTTTAGTCAAGAGATTTCTGAAAACATCATGTACAATTTTTTCTGCAAGCTGTCTGTCACGGACAATTCCATGAGCATAAGCACAAAGCTGGCGGAATGTGGCATTAAAAAGAAATTCGAAGGCCTCTTAATGTCCTTTCCTTATACCTTCCCAAATTGGAAACAGTTTCTCAAACCAGAAAGATTTTATTTATAACAAAATTAATGGTTACAAATTAATTTGAAAATGACAGAAATACAATTAATAAGAAAATAAATTATTATGATTTTGATCTGCAAGCTTTTTTATCCCCTCCACGGCCTCTGTCGCTGCTGCGCACCGTCGAGGACAGCAAGTGCTATATTTGCATCTTCGACTATCTGGAAATCATACATTCCCAGGCATACAAAGTCAGCTCCGTTACCAAATGCATATTTCAGTCCCTCTTCCGGTTTTATAGCACCGGCTGCCAGAACTTTGAAAGCTATCCAAGGTTCTTTAAGGGTCTCCATGTATCTTATAGTCTCCTCAGGATCATAGTCAAATTTATTGTCATGCCAGTCGGAGCCCGGCTGTGCAGACCAGTATTTGTGACTGTGACAGGTCTTGACCCAGAAATCGGGTTTCAGTCCGTGTTCCACACAAACCTTTATTGCCTCTATTCTGTGAGCACCTATTCCCGCAGGTTTGCCATGACTACGGATCTCCTCCAGTCCCTGACGTATCAGTTCCATCCTTTCAGAAACACTTTTTCCAGTTCCGTCATCGTATTCAGGGTTGGTCCAGCGGTCAGTAATTTCTCCCTGGCAATAAAGAGCATCAAAATCACCGGCAAGAGACATTTTTATTCCTTTTTGAAAATTAAGATCGATACCGCAGTCAGAAATAAATTTCATTTTGCTCCTGAACTCGTGTTTGTATTTCTGGAATATTCTACCATGCTGGGGATTCGAAATTATTGCATTGATCCCGCACTGTTCCCCAAGTGCAAGTGTCTGCATTACCTTTTCATCTGTATGGTATGTTTTGACCAGCTTTGAAACATAAATCAGATCGCGTGCATGAGCCCAGCCACCTATCAGATTACCTCCCATTATAAGTCTGCTTAGTTCAAAATTTGCAGACTGGCCGTTCTTATCTTTATAAATGATGTTGCCTTTAGGAACCTGTCCCTTCAGATCATTAAGTGTTGCATAATTGAAACTGAGAAGGGTTGCCCTGGAGTTGGCATCGATACCTTCTACCTTCAGAAATCTTTCTTCAAAGCTGTCCCATCTTTTTTTCCTGTAAAATGCATACAAAAATGCACCCATTGCGGGAACCGTTATCAGATCCTTGATCAGTTCACGTCTTCCCAGCCCTGATTTGCCATCTTCCTGAAGGTCAGGCACCGGTCTGTGAACTTTTGACTCTTTCCATCTTTTGATAAGCCTGTCTGTCCCAAAATGATATTCAGGGGAAATGAAGATAAATCCTGCAAGCACAAAAAACTCGATAAGAGTTTTGTTAATCCATAAATAACTGCCTTCAACGGGTACTCCGAATGTATAACCCGGTACCGGCGGATAGGCAATGAAATAGAAGAACAGCATTATTGCACCTCCAAGGCTGGCCCATCTTGTTAAAATTCCGAAGATTAGACCCAGACCAACGAGTATCATGCCCCAGATATTCAAAAAATCAACAACAGACACCATTGCAGCGTTTTCAGCCATTGAGTTGAATAAGGGAGCAAAAATCCATTTGGAGCCTGCAAGGAAAGGAGCTGAGCTCCAGCTTCCTGCAACTATCTTTGAGATCCCCTCATAAAGGAAATGCCATCCGATGGCCATTCGGACAATTGTGAGGATCCATAGCACCACCTGGGTCTGTTCAGATTTTTTTAATAGTTTCATATTTAATTTGTTTTATTGCTTAAGTCTTCTATTCAAATACAATATTATTAAATTTTTTAATCGTTCAGTATCATCCGGATTGATAACAAAACCACCTGTATTATGGAAACTCACTGCAGGTCTGTCAATTTTCTCACCATTTAAAGTAAACCAGAAACGTTCATGCCCGCCATATTCAGAAATCATATTAAAATAATTCAATTAACCCTTCCGGGCACACCCATAGTCAGCGCGGCTTTAAGCTCCATAAGATAATTCTTATACAATTCACGGGGTGTAATATTATACTTTCTGCAAAGTGCTGCAGCAATGCCAACTACTTCCCCGTAGGTTCCCGTATACCTCTGCACCCTTGTGGCCGCATGAGCAACATGTGTTGTGCTAATATGTCTCCCTGCCATGAAGAGATTTGATATATTCCTGGAATAGAGGCACCGGTAAGGCACATAGAACAGAGGTGAGGTCTCTTTTCCCTCGTGAAGTGCAATGGCCCTGAATTCCTCACCGGGAAAGTATTTTGAGTTGAAGGGATCTGCAATATGAATATCAACGCCCCAGTCGACGGCTACGCAGCCATCGGGGTATTCTGTCTGATTATCAAGATCATGTTGTGATATGACCAGATCTCCCATTAGCCTTCTGGATTCCCTTTTTCCTATTATGTAACCCATTTCTTCCAGCCTGTAACCTTTATATTCTGCTTTCCTGACACTTCTGTTTTTCTGGTAATCCCAGTTACCAAAAATAGCTCTTAGTTGGTTATCCCTTATCTCTTCAAGGTCAGTGATCATATTCCCTGAAAAACCGCTTTCCCAGTTCCATGAACTTTGCAGGGCATGCTGACAGCTTTCTTCTGAGAACTGCATAGCCCATGGGCATTCGGGGAAAATACAATCTGTTTCGTCCCTTGAACTCCACCAGAAGAGGCTGGAACCAAGTACCTGGGCTGTATCACTGACAGGCGCTTTTGATTCACCGGTATCTGAACGAAGCTCGCTCCCAATTCTGAAATCGGCTCCGGCAAGGTAACCCAGGTTGCCGTCACCTGTACAATCGGCATAAAGATGTGCTACAAATTTAATTTCACTGCCTGACTCAATATTCTTTGCCACAATGGATGCTATTCTGTCTCCTTCAGTTATTGCATTGAAAACATGATAATTGAGAAAAAGCGAAATATTCGGTTCTGCTTCTATATGGCTAAGTTTGACACTGTCGCCGAAAGACCTGCCGCATTTCATGTCCTCAGTTTTATCTGCACCCAAACCAGCTACTATTTTGCCCAACTCAGGGTATTTTCCTCTCTGAGTTTTTCCGCTTCGCCATACCCTTATCTCAGAGCTGTTATTTCCACCCAGAACAGGTCTGTTTTGTATCAGGGCAACTTTTAATCCAAGTCTTGCTGCAGCAACTGAAGCAGAGATTCCAGCAATGCCTCCGCTAGCCACAACAAGGTCATAGCTTCCTGCTGAGGGTGGATCTGAGGGCAGTCCGAGCCATTTCTTTCGGAGGGTGTTAAGTAATGGTACTGAGTCAGGAGGTATAAATTTCCTGTCAGTTGTCAGAAGAAAAGCATCAACACGACCGTTAAAACCGGTAAGGTTTTCAGAACAAGATAATTGGATCCACGCTTTAATCTAATATTACCTCCATCCTCCCAGTGCCATCTGCCAGAACCTTTGCCGAAAGTAAGCGGTACCTCTTTACTGTTTATCTGCCCTCTGAAAATGCCGGGAGTCTGCGCAACAGTAAAAGGGGCTGTCCAGTTCTTCGTCCTTACCCATAAACGATACAAGCCTCCTTTACACGCATCTATTTTTGCTGAAGCATTATCAACAGGTTTCCCCAGACCATGCGCCATAAGATAAGGAGAACCCATTATATCCATAAACTGCTGGTCAATTACCCAGCCTCCTTTATCCTGAAAAGATTCTGCCTCAATAAACAGGGTATTTGTCGGTCTAGTGCAGGACTGAAACAACAGCAGCAGAAAAGCTAATAATAAATACCTCATAATCTTGTTTTTTGATATTCAGGACATGGCATATTCCATTCCATATTGCTCCTGCCTTATAAATCTTCAGACAGGGCATAACTATGGTCTTGTAAGGATTTCTGAAATAAATTATATGTTTCCCCTTTGTGTGCATACATAATATTCCCTTGTGGTAAAACCAAGTCATTTATTTATATACACTAAGATAATGTATTGCCTTATTCAAATATTCCGGTAATCAGGAAAAATCCATTATTTATTTAAAACAAAATGGATTTGCCAATAATAATTTATCCAGTACAAAATGTTAACTTTTCGACTGTTTAACCAAATCTTCAGACCATGAACCGACGAAAGTTTATCTCCCAGAGTATCGGAGCATCCATTGCAGGTCCTGCAATTATCAATGAACTGTCAGAAATAAATGGGAACAGGATTTATTCAGAAAATACTCATCCCCCGCAGATTAAAAGCCCACAGGAAACAAAACTCATAGTAAAACCGGTTATGACGAACATGTATCATACCGATATATGGGAAGGACCATGCAGGTTCAATGTGGTCTCGTCTGAACAGGAAAAGAAAAATGCCCTCGCTTCTTTTGAAAGTTTCAAAAAAAGAATCGGTACAAAAGATTACGGATTAGATAGTGAAAATGTTGCCATCCTTGAGCCGTCCCTTTTGCTTTTCGTGGAAGATTTCAAGCTTAAGGAGGAGGATCTAAAAAAACTCGATGCTGATGCAATGTCTGCAGACGTGCTTCTGGTAGATCCGAGCGGTTCATCCATTGCAACATATGACCTGGCATCAAGGTATAAAAAACCGGTGGTAATAGCCTGGGGATTGAACTGCAGGACTGTTGACATTTCCGCATATTGCAGAAGCAAGGGGTATGAAGTTTTTATACCCGACTCAAAGTCAGGAATAAGTGAAATAATGGCTTTGCTTCGTGCAAAAAAGATTCTTGCCAATACCAGGATCCTGTACCCGACCGACTGGGGTTGGCCTTCGGTTGCCTCAGTTGCAGGGATCAATGAGCCTTACGCTCTTAAAGAAAAATTCGGGACGGAACTGAATAGGATTTCTTATGCCGAACTGTCAGCGGCCGTGGAAGCCACAAAGAAAAACAGTGCTGAGATGAGGCTGGCGTCGGAAATGGCTGAAAAAGTTTATAATAATGCAGAAAAAAGTTACCTCGATAAGCAATATGTTGCAAGGAGCATGGAGTTCTATCTTTCAGTGGTCAGTCTTATGAATAAACATAATTGTAACGCGTTTACAATTGAATGTTTTGAATTCTGCACAAGCCGGCTGCCCCAGAAATGGCAGATAACGCCATGTCTCATCCACACAATGTTCAAGGATCTTGGCATATCTTCTGCATGCGAAGGAGATCTTGGAGGACTACTTTCAATGAACCTGTTGATGTCCTTGTCAAAAAAATCTCCTCATTTCGGGAACATGTTCATGGGTGAAAACGGTGTTATGGAAATCAACCACAGTGTGCCCGGAACAAGAATGAACGGATTCAGTGAGGCCCCTTTGAAATACCAGCTTGGAAGGTTTGTTGAAGCAGGATGGGGTACCAAAGCAGTAGTGGATTTCATGCAGAATAGTGAAAAGAACATAACTGTTGCCAGGATGAATCCGCAGGCGACGGGATTACTTGTACTAAAAGGTAAGCTTACAGGATCAAAAGGAGCTGATGAAGATCTTCGCGGATGCTCGGTTTCCGCATTCATTGTCGGCAAAGAGAGCGGCAGTGCCGAAGAGTTCATGAGGAAACAATCCGATTACGGCAATCATCTTGCATGGGTATATGGTGATTATTCATCTCAGCTTGAAAGGCTGGGCAAAATAATCGGGGTAAAGGTCGAAGTGTGTTCCTGAAATTTACAGTTAAACAGACAAGTCCGATCCAACTACTACAGACTAACAAGTCAGGAACAATATATTCCAGCAAAAGATAAACTTTTAAATCCAACCCTGGGAGCAGATATTTATTATCTTATTGATAATCAAATGGACACCCTTGGTGGTAACTTTATTTACCGGCTGGAGATATTTCAGATATAGGCTGACAGAAATCTTTTGCTGAGCACAACTGCATGTTTCCTGTCATCAAGGGTATTTTCGAAGCTCTTGTCTTCAACTTCTATGCATGCATATCCCTTGTATTTAATGTCATTCAAGGCAGAAATAAATCCTGCCCAGTCAATATCACCCAGGCCTGGAAGCTTGGGTGAATGAAAGTCAAGAGGTGCAGCCATTATTCCAACTTCATTCAGCTTTTCCCTGTATACTTTCGCATCTTTCAGGTGAATATGGAATATCTTCTCCCTGAACTCATAGAGAGGTTTTATATAATCCATCTGCATCCAGAGTAAATGCGACGGATCAAAATTCAATCCAAAATATTCACTCCGGATTTCTGTGAACATTTTTCTCCAGATCACCGGTGTGGTGGCAAGATTATTACCTCCCGGCCATTCATCTTTAGTAAAGATCATAGGACAGTTTTCGATACCGACTTTTACATTTTTAGATTCGGCATACTTAATCAGAGGTATCCAAACACTTTTGAAAGTTTCATAATTCTCGTCAACCGACTTGTTCTTATCCCTGCCTATGAAGGTGTTCACCCTGTTGACACCCAGTCGGGCCGATGCATCAATAACTTTTCTGATGTGGGAAATATAAAAATCTCTCTTTTCTTTATCCGGATCAAGCGGATTGGGATAATAGCCCAATGCAGATATCTCAACACTTTTCATATTGAGATAGTTATTGATACCCGCACATTTATGGTCATCCAAAGTATCTACATCGATATGCGTAACACCTGCATACCGTCTTTCAGCCTTGCCCAGGGGCCAGCAACAGACTTCGACGCATTTGAACTCATTTGCTGATGCAAAGTCAATCAGCTCCTCAAAACTTAATTCAGGAACTATTGCACTGACGAAACCTAATTTCATAACAGAATAATGTTTAAAATACGAATTTAATCTTTTCCCTTATGAACTCACAGACCAACTGTAATTTTTTGGAGTGAAGTTCTGAGCTTAAAAATAATAGCACTTTGGAATTCTTTTTGAATATTGTAGTTTTAATCGGAAATTTAAGGTTTTATGTAAGAACACTATTTTAGTTATCATTAAAAGGATACTATCCTGATGCTTTCAGCCGGAGACCGATATATTATTGAATCAATAAATAAAAGGGACAGACATGCATTTGAAGTTCTGTTCAGGAATTATTACGCTGATCTTTGCCGGTTTTGCGCAAACCTGATCAGAAATGATGTAATTGCAGAAGATCTGGTCATGGATATTTTTGTAAAGTTATAGGAATCTGAATCTGGTCTGAATATAAAAACCTCCCTGTCAGGTTATCTTTATCAGTCTGTATATAACAAGTCCATCAATTATCTCACGAGAGAAAACAAAAGGTTTGCAGAATTAAATCCTTTGACAATAGAGCAGTTGAATTCAATCATCTCGCAGGACCTGATGGAACATCCTTATAATAGAATGAATTATCTGGAATTAGATGAGCTTATTGAGAAAGGTATAGGGCAGCTTCCTGAAGAATGCAGGAAGATCTTTATATTGAGCCGGAAAGAAGAGCTTAATCATTTAGAAATAGCAAAGCTTCTGGGAATTTCGGGAAACACTGTTAAGGTACAGATCTACAGAGCCCTCAAGAAACTCAGGATTCTACTGAAGGAATACCTCGGAAACATCTAAGCCTGATTCTTTAAAATGTGCTGCAACAATATTTTATTACCAGAATAAATAATGTAATACCTCAACAATACTTCTGTGTCGTTAACCGGATGCTAATATTTATGAAAGAGAAAGAAATACCAGAAACAATTCAGAGTGCAATTATAGACTATTGTGAAAATAATCTCAGCCAGCAACAGGCAGAAGAGCTGCTCCTTTGGATTGAGGCAAAAGATGATAACCTTAAAATTTTCAGTGAAACAGTTAAAACCTGGAATATTACAAGGAAGCATAGCAAAAGAACAATTAACGTCGATGAAGCCTGGAGAACATTATCTGACAAAATAGGCAATGATAAGAACCGTGATCATTCACCGGGTTTTGCAAAGACCATTCAGATAAGGTTATGGTGGTTAATGGCCGCTGCCGGAGTGATATTACTTCTGATTACATCAGGGGTTTTAATGTATTTCAGGAGTAAATCATCTTTACCTCAGAACAGTTTTTATGAAGCTGTAGCTCCAAAAGGTTCAAAACTTATAATAACTCTTGCAGATGGAAGTACTGTATGGCTTAATTCAGGAACTGTCATAAAATATGAGGCAGGATTTGGTATCAAGTCACGTAACATATTTCTGGAGGGGGAAGCATACTTCGTTGTATCAAAGAATAAAGAAATTCCATTTATTGTAAATACCTCGGACATTGCGGTAACAGCTATTGGTACCGCTTTTAATATCAAAGCATATAAAGAGGAAAATGTAGTTGAAACCACTCTCGAAAACGGTGAGATAAGGATTGACCAGATAAATTTTAAAGGAAAACCTGTTAAAAATACCTCAGTTTTCCTTAAGCCAAATCAGAAAGCTGTTTATGTTAAAGATATTGGGAATCTAAGTTTATCGGGAAGTACAAAAGGAGGGTCTGATGAAAAAAAACATGAGAACGTGAAGATCAACCCGATAACTATTAAAGTAGATTCTCTTTTTGACACCAAGTTTGCCACATCATGGAAGGATAATAAATGGATCTTCAAAAGTGAAAAACTTGACAAGCTGGCACCTATCCTTGAGAGGAGATATGATGTCTCGATAATCTTTTTAGACAGTGTAAATAATTACAAGTTTACAGGTACAATAAAGGAAGAAACACTTGATCAGGTTTTAAATGTACTTAGCATGGCTGCACCTGTAAAATATGAAATCAGGCAGAATCTTGTTTACCTCTCTATGGATGTAAAGCAACAGAACAAATACAAGCAGAGATTAAATTAAAGAATTGACTTACAACCTGAACCTAAACCAAACTATGAAAAACAGATCACCCTAATGAAACAAAAAATGGGAGACCGGCCAGTCTCCCACGTCACCTGATTAAATACTTTCTGCCCTACAAGTAAAACGAGTAAAGGCAGATTTGTTTAACCCTTTAACATTGGATATTCACAGTGGACTGTATTTTGGTAACATGAATGCCTGGGTATGGTGGCAGGGAAGCCAGGCAGTGTCAGATGAGTTCTCCCTTATGAGCGGCGTCGTAACAGGGAAGAAATATAGTGTTTCAAAACACTTTTACAGATATATTCGTCCGGGAGCAGTCAGGGTTAAAAGTATAAGTGATGATCCTGAGGTTTTTGTTACATCATTTGAACACTCCGGTAAGGGAACTTTTACCCTCGTTATCATTAACTCGGGCAATGCGGGAAAATCTGTAAAATTGACCGGAGAAGGATTGCCGGACATATTTAAAATGTACAGGACAAATAAGGAAACTGATAACTGTTCTTTTATTAAAGATATTACAAGCGGCACCTCCTCAGAATTCTAACTCCCCGCCAGGAGTATTGTCACCCTCCAGGCTGGAGGAAATCCATTATAATAAGGCTACCAGAATAAACAAGTATTGCTGGTTAATTCTGATATTTTAAAATCAAAACCAGCATAATCCTTAGCCTTATTTATTGTGTCTTATAATGAAGACTAACAGTTAAAACTCATATTGGAACTCTTAAAAAATGACATGAGATTAAAACCATTATTATTCACGTTGATAGTTTCAGTTGTAATCCCTCTCTGCTGTGCTGCAGGAGAGATATCCGGAATAGTGACATCATTTAACAGAATCCCCCTTAATAAGGTGTCGGTTACATCTTTAAAAACCGGATATTCTGCAAGCACAGATTCACTTGGGAGATTTTCAATTAATGCAATGCCGGATGATATTCTTCTTTTTTCTGCATCAGGGTTTATTCCAAGGAAGATAAAAATAAGGAACAAAACCAGGGTTTTTGTGAATCTTAAATATGCGTTTACCGATAAGAGCCGCAAGGAAGCAATTGAAAACGGACATATTACAGCTTTTGCCCTTGATGCAGTTTTGAGCAAATATCCCGGAAAGGATATTAAAGATTATTCGAGATATCAAACTATTTATGAGTTGATAAGAGACGAATTCCGTACGTTGAGAGTTGAAGGGACAAATGTTTATAACACCCAGGCAATATCATTTTCTATGTCGCAGCAGGTAACTTATGTTGTTGATAATATTGTTGTTACGGATATCTCATTTGTCAGACCTTCTGAAGTTCGGAAGATTGAACTGATTAATGGTCCCGAAGCAGTTGAATGGGGTGTCAGGGGTGCAAACGGTGTCCTCAGAATTTTTCTGCAGGGGTCTAAATAGTTCCGGGTTATTCATCGTCATTCTATTCCAGGTGAGTATTCAGAAAAAACTCATTAATTAGATCTTCTGCCTGATTAAAAAAGGGAAATGATCAATTCCGTAAACGGCATCCGGCTAATAAAAAGGATCATCTCAAAGATGTCAAAGTAGAGAATAAGTTCGGCGGCAGATTACCCCTGACGGCAAAAGAAATCATTCCGGAAGAGGATATTTTACGGCAATTATCCCCATATCCTGTTAAAAAATGAAAAAAGCCAACCAAGGAACTAAAAAGATTAATTCCTTAATTTGTAATTGGTAAAATCATTAATAATAAAATAAATGAATTCAATAAAAGCATTATCCATCTTATTAGTGCTGTGTATGTTTTCGGCCTGTGCGCCGGAACATCAGAAACAAATAAACAGTAACCGGGAGCTTCAGAAAACAATTCTGCGGGGATGGAACACATGGAACAATCCGAATCTCCTTTCGTTTGTTAAGATGCCTGAAGGATTGTCGTTAAGATTGACTTTCAGGAAAAAGCAGGGAGGTCCCTATTGGGTGGATCAGGCTTATATAGCCGGCACAAAAACCAATTTTCAGGAAAAAATCACTCCATTATTCCACGCTTATGATGGAAGTTATATCGATATGGATCTCGAGTGGGCAGACATGAAAGCCAACATTAAAGCCGCTCACGATGGAAATGATGTGGTAATACTTTACACTCCTGTGAAATTACCCGATAATCCCCATTTTATGGTTATTGAAACCGGAGTGCTCTGGAATAAGTCCGATGCATGTATTTCAAAAAAATCCAAACTGATTCAGGTTAAACTGCCCCGGGAGAATATTACTGTACGTGCGACAGGCGACCCATTAGAACTTAACTTCCCGCTGAAAGGGGCACATCTGACTTTCGGGTCCGAAAATGAAAATGCTTTCTATACAGGCAAGAAAAGAACCCTGGAAGAAATAAAAAATATCATTGTCAGGGAGAAAGAAAAATTTGAACAGGCAAAAGCTAAATACAACGAACTTGCACCTGCTTATGAGGCCATGCAGGCTGTCCTGTCGTGGAATCTGTTTTACGATGCTCAGAATGATCGAGCCCTCACTTCGGTGAGCAGAGTTTGGAATGAAGCCTGGGGAGGGTATATAATTTTTGACTGGGACACCTATTTTGCCTCATTGATGCTGGCGGTTGACCAAAAGGAGATGGCCTATGCCAATGCCATTGCCATTACCCGCAGCCTTACCCCTGATGGCTTTGTTCCAAATCTTGAAGCATCCTACGGGGTGAAGTCGTTCGACCGTTCCCAACCCCCTGTAGGAAGTATGGTTTGCAAACTTATTTTCGACAAATACGGCGAAAAATGGTTCCTTGAAGAGGTGTACGACAACCTGCTTAGCTGGAACCGGTGGTGGGATAAAAACCGTAATAACAGAGGCTGGCTGTCGTGGGGATCAAACCCTAACCCAAGGGGAATGGATGATCCGAATTCCAAAAAAGCCGCCATGTATGAATCGGGCCTTGATAACTCTGCATTGTTTGATGATGCGCAATTCAATCCCGAAACCCATATGCTGGAATTGGCCGACGCAGGACTGACAGGCCTTTATGTTGCCGACTGTAACTATCTGGCCGAAATTGCAGGCGTACTCGGAAAAACTTCAGATGTCGAAGAACTGAAATCGAGGTCTGCCCTTTATGGAGAAAAGCTCAAACAGCTATGGGACGATCAGTCGGGTATTTTCCGCGATTATTACACCGACCGTAACGAATTCAGTAAACACCTGTCACCAACCAATTTTTATCCTCTGATAGCAGGAGTAGCGACACAACAACAGGCTGAAAGAATGATTAAGAACTACTTCCTTAATCCTGATGAATTTTACGGTGAATATATGATCTCATCCACAGCTAAGAGTGATCCTGCTTACCATGACAACACTTACTGGCGTGGAAGAATCTGGGCTCCCATGAATTTTCTGGTTTATATGGGACTTCGTAATTATGATCTCCCTGAAGCACGAAAGGCCCTCGTTCAAAAATCACTGAACCTCATTCTGAAAGAATGGAACGAAAACCGCCGCGTATATGAGAATTATAATCCTGAAACCGGAATCGGCGGAGATGTCACAAACAGCGATGGATTCTATTCGTGGGGAGGCTTACTGGCATTTATTGCTTTAATGGAAAACGGCTACTTTTAGTACCAGGCAAAAAAACGATATTACGGGTAAATTCATTTATCCTAAAATCACTGTCAGATAAGGATCTGAGAGCCTTACCTCCCACTGTGCAGCTTTCAAATACTATATCCTCAACCAGGTTCTCAGGTGAAAATCCGCTTATTATAAAAGGTTTTGCTGTGTTTTCCCAGCTTATATTCTTCATTTTAATATTCCTGATATGTCCGGGAGGATCATTTCCGTAATAGGTTCCGGGAGTGACAATAAGCTCAAGATTCTTGAATTCAACCTGTTCCTCTACCCTTATATCTTCAAAAAGCACATTCTGAACCGTGGCTGGTCCGTCGCACACAATGCTGAAGCCGGAATGCCCTTCTGTCCTTCCTCCGCCACGTGCATAAAGAATGTCACAGTTCCTGACCACAACATTCTGAACAGGTCCGCCGTTAAGTTCGAAACCCAGAGTGACCCCGTCACTGCATGACCAGCCTACCATTACACAGTTTGTAACATAAACAGAATCAATACTCAACTTATAATCGGGCGATTTTATTGCAACACAGTCGTCACGGCACCGCATAAAACAGTTATCAATAATAAAATTTTTGGATGACACCGGATTTATTCCGTCCAGACCATATATTCCCTCAAAACTGAATACCTTTACATTCCTGTAACTGCTGTTCCTGCAGTTTGTGAGAGTGTTCGTCCAGCCCCTGTTGTTTTTGATAAATATATCTTTTACCTGCAGGTTTCGTGTCCCCGATATCCTGATGGTTCCCTGCAGCATTCCCCTTCCCTTTATTGTAACATTGTTAAGATCCTGCCCTGTTAAATTTGCATAAACAATTGCCCCCGCGGCTATGTAAACAGTTTGGTTACTGGAAAGCACTATTTTACCCGGCCGGTGCTCTCCGGGGCCAAAATAAATAACACCTTCCCCGCCCGCAGTCAAAGGATCAGGCTCGGGAGCATCCGCAAATATGGCCAGATGAGGCAGATCATTGATTTCCAAATATAGTTTTTTCGGAGAATCCAGGGTGAAACTGATCTCGTTATTCCTGACACTTGCTTTGATCTTATAGCTTTTTGGCCTGATCACAAATTTCTCAATCCTTTCACTGGCTTTGATTCTGACTTTCACCTTTCCTTTAAAGGCAAAACTTGCAACATCCATATCTTCCATCTTCCTCCCTCCATAAAGGCCAAGGTTATGGTCAAATTTTTCAAGTGTGCTCCCGGCTCTCTCAACCCATACAGACTTATTGCTGACAGTCAGCGTTAAGTCAGGGCTGGTACGCAGACCAGGTGGAACCGGATATGTTATCACTGTCGGCCCACTTAAGCTTAAAATAATCACAAGTGCAAAACCGGCTATCAGAAAAAGTGCTGATATTCTTAGTGTCTTCTTCATATTTATCTTATTTACAACATATTACTGAGGTCGTAAGTTATATTGGCCAGCAGCATGTATTGTTGTTCCAAAAAAGAAATAGTTAATCTAAATATAGCAAATTTAATCCTGGTGGATTTTCCGCCAGAGTATTAAATAAACATCCTTCAGACGGTAAACTCAAAATGTTCAAATGTGTCATATAAAATATGACACCGGGTCTTATGACCGGCATTACCTATGATCTCAGAAATTTTCATCTTTCTGCTTTTTTTAACAGTATTATTCTCTGAATTTACTTATGTTTATACATCATAAAAAAAAGAATATGAATAACTTAATCAAATTCAGAATCATCACGGCAATATTACTGCTCTGTGCAGGTTGCAGTTCAAAAGATGGTGTCTACAAGATTACCGGTTTCGGGGCAAAAGGAGATGGTAAAAAAATCAATACCGCAGAAATCAACAGGGCCATTGAGAAATGCCACAAAGATGGAGGAGGTGTTGTTGTAGTGCCTCGTGGAAGGTTTATTTCAGGAACTATTGTTCTTATGTCAGATGTAAATCTCCATCTCGATCCGGGCGCAGTTCTCATCGGAAGCACCGATACTGCTGATTACCTAAAAATGCCAGGGGTTCAGTTTCAGGAAGGATACTCGCATTACGGTCTGATATTCGCGGAAAATGCAAAAAACATATCAATCACAGGTTCAGGGGAAATAAACGGTAACGGAACTTTTTTTATGAATGGAATTGAAAAACCGCACATGGGCAGCGATTTTGACCGGAAATATACCCGACAGGGAGAGAACTTCATGAAGGAAGGAGATATTTTTGAAGACGGCCCAGTCTCATACGCATATCGCCCCGGCCTTCTGATAACCTTCGAACAGTGCGAAAGAATAAGAATTTCAGGGGTTACCATGAGAGATTCTCCAGAATGGACAATCAGAATCAGCGATTGTGAGGACGTGGAGATAGATGGCATCTCAATAATCAATAATAAACTGATTCCAAACAGCGATGGCATTCACACCACTTCATCGAGAAATATAAGGATATCAAACTGTAATATCTTTGCAGGCGATGATGCAATAATAGTCACAGGCTTCGGAAGAAGTCCTGCTCTTGATGATCCGGAAAGGGCAAATTTCAAGCCTGAATATGGAAACAAAACCGGATATGCCGAAAACGTAACAGTAACAAATTGTGTTCTTTCATCCCGCTCTGCCTGTATCAGGATCGGTTACGGCAAACATTCGATGAGAAATCTCGTTTTCAGCAACCTGGTGATGTACGATTCCAACAGGGGTATCGGAATATTCGCACGCGACGGGGGAAGCATTGATAACGTGCTTTTCTCTAATATCATAATTAACACAAGGCTTCATGCGGGCCACTGGTGGGGCAAGGGAGAGCCTATCCACATTTCTGCCTGCAGACAGACAGATAAAGTGATTCCCGGAAAGATAAGCAATATCAGGTTTGAAGGCATTACAGCTTCATCAGAAGCCGGAATACTTATAAGCGGTTGCAGTGAAAGCATAATCAGCAATATTAAACTTTCCGGCATTTCTCTTAAAGTCAGAAATGGCAAGTACACCGATTCATACGGAGGAAACTTTGACCTCAGGCCGGCCTGGCCGTTCAGTACAGCCATCTTCAGCCATGATATCCCGGGAATATATGCAGGATTTGTTAATAATTTAACAATAAAAGACTTCCAGCTAACCTGGGATGAAGGATTGCCGGATTTCTTCACTGATGCAATTTATGCTGAGAATTTCAAAGGGCTGTTTCTTGAAAGCATCAGCGCCACATCAGCGCACAACAAAGAAAGAGAACCTGCTGTAACAATGATTAACGGAGAAAATATAACTGTGAACGGTATCCATACCAGTAAAAATAACATTCTTTATCTTACCAGAAATGTCAAATAATAAAATCTTTAGTGCGGTTCTGATCCTGACAACATTTACACTGCCAGCTGCTTCGCAGAAAAGTGCAATAAGAATCAGCAGAGAAAACAGTTCCTGGCATCTCATCGTAAATGAGAAACCCTTCTTTATTAAAGGAGTGGTTGGGAGTACCTACCTCGAAAAAGTAAGTGAGTACGGAGGAAACTCTATCAGAACGGGATGGAAAAAAGACCAGCTCGACAAGGCTTCTGAACTTGGTCTGTATGCACTTGTAAATCTTCCCGCGGGAGCTGAGCGCGACGGAATGAACTATAGCGACACTGCTGCAGTAAGAAAACAAAAAGACAGAATTGTCAACATAGTCAGTCAGACAAAGGATCATCCGGCAGTCCTGATGTGGGCAATCGGAAATGAACTCGACTACATTCCTCCCCTGCAACCATTCAACCCTGAACTATGGGATGCAATAAACGATGCTGCAAAAGCAATTCATGCAATTGATAAGAATCATCCTGTAATGACGGTAATTGGCACAAGCATGATGTGGAAAGTGGCTGATATTGTTAAACGGTGCCCTGATCTCGATCTTCTTGGAATTAATTCATATGGTGATATTTACACTATTGGTGACACTCTCAGAAAATATGGATGGCACAAACCCTATGTCATTTCAGAATGGGGACCTGACGGCTATTGGGAAGTCAGAAAAACACCATGGGGAGCCCCCTATGAGCAGACAGGTCTTGAAAAATACAATTGCTACAGAAGTAAATATTTTGATGGAATCGTCAAAGATAAGAATCAGTGTCTGGGATCCTACGTATTTTATTGGTCGGGATTCAAACAGGAAACAACACACACATGGTTCTGCATGTTCGATGAAAACGGTCTGGAATCGCCTCTGCCCGGACTGATGTATTACCTCTGGACAGGAAACATGAAAACCAACCAGGCTCCGGTTGCTGATTCAATGCAGATAGGAAGATGGAACCGCTATGATTCACCGGTGCTTGAAGCCGGGTCACTGAATCCTGCAAAAATTTATGCCCACGATACTGATAACGACAAACTCAGATACAGGTGGGAAATAAGGCCCGAAGCTGTTTACGCCAGTTATGCCGGACAGGGTGAAAAGGTTCCTGAACCTGTTCCTGGACTCATAAACGGAGAATCAGAATCTGTAACTTTTAAGGCACCGTCAAAACCCGGTCCGTACAGGCTTTTTGCTTATGTTTACGATGACCATGGACATTTCTCAACTGTAAACCTCCCCTTTATGGTGGCTCCGGTACTGAAAGATACCATAAACCTTGGGAAATATACCTCAAGGACAATTAACCTGCTTGCAAAATCGTCTCCGGAAAATCCTAATACGGTTAGAATCCTCGTATACGGACAGTCGATAAGTGAACAGCAATGGTGGCTGAATGTAAAAAAACACGTTAAAGAAAAGTACCCCTTCGCCGACATTATTATGGATAACAAAGCTATTGGAGGCTTTGCGGCCCAGCTTCTGTACAAGACAGTGGAAATGGATGTATCATCATTCTATCCCGATCTGGTTCTCCTGCATATCTATGGTGATAACAGGTATTATGACTCGGTTCTTTATACAATAAGAAGCCGAACTGCAGCAGAAGTTGCCATTATGACAGATCATTTCACCGGTGAGCACAAATGGAGCGATACAATGTCTTATCACATTCTTCCGGCTCTGGCTGAAAAGTACAAATGTGACATCATCAATATCCGTGATGCGTGGAAAGAATACCTCAGTTTAAATAACCTTAAGCCCTCTTCCCTTCTGAGAGATGGTGTTCACCTGAATAATTACGGCAACCTTGTTATGGCAGAACTTGTTAAACCGCTTTTTATCTACAGGCCACAGTATCCTTCTGACCCTTTCGGGCTATGTACGGTTTATTACGGAAAGATACTGAAATTTAAAGGCAGAAAACTGGGTATCACGGTTGATGGAAACAGGGCACTGGCAGTTTTTGAAAAAAATTCAGTCTGGCAGGGTGACTCAATCAAAGTAACCGTCGACGGGAAATCACCTCTGTCATTTCCTGGAAGCTGGTATATCACAAGGCCTTATGATGACCATGGAAGAAAATGGCCGTGGGAACTGCCTGCCATGATAAGGATCCGCCACACCACCCCATGGCTGAACGAAGAATGGAGTTGTACGTTTAACACCCTTGAGAAACCTTATGATGAATTTTCCTTCTCAATCAAAGGCTCTGTTACAGGAAATGACGGTGAAGGAAACTCAACCCGCGATTTTAATTCGTCTTCGGGAAGGATAATAATCGGAGCCGGAGATGCAGAGTCAGGGGGCGATTGGCATCTGAAAAGATCATTCAGTGTGACTAAAGCCTTCCTGACCCCGGGTGAAACTGTTAAATGGAAAACATATCCTGCAGGAACACCATACCTTTCACCCTTTTCTGCCGAAAAGAACCGTCCTGAAGAGCACGTCATATTTCAGGGTGTACCCTGTGGTAAACATAAACTGATACTTGAAAAATCAGGGAAGAAAACAGCACGACTCAAAGAAATAGTTGTCTATAAGCCCTATCTGACACATTAAAATTATGAAAAGGAACCTGTCTGCATTTGTTTTTCTGTTCTATCTATTATCAGGATCATTTGCCGGGGAAATTAACTGGAAAGCCCAGTGGATAATGCATCCGACTTCCAATCCTCAGGAACATGCAGTTATAATATTTCGCAGGCAATTCACCCTGTCTGAAAAACCCGGGAGCTTTGTCATTCATTTGTCAGCCGATAATCATTACAGGTTATTTGTAAACGGTATATATGTTCTCCGTGGTCCGGCAAGAGGTGATTTGTCACACTGGTTCTACGAAACTGTTGATATTGCTCAATACCTGCATCAGGGAAAGAACACCCTTGCAGCTGAAGTTGTAAACTGGGGGCCGAAAAGATCTTTCACCTTCTTTTCACAGATGACTGCTTTCATCATGCAGGGTGAATCAGAAAAAGAAAGTGTTGTGAATACCTTGGGAGGTTCCTGGAAATGCCTCAGGAATGAAGCCATAACGCCAAAATTCGTTGAATGGATGACTGACACGAACACTATTGATTTCGGGCTTTATGTCGGAAATCCTACCGACAGTGTCCGTGCCGAAAAATATCCATGGGGGTGGGAAAAGCCTGATTTTGACGATAGCACCTGGCCATCAGCCAGATGGGCCGACATAGCCGGAGGAAGGGGTGAACAGTTTGCCGGCGGAATACTCTACGGCGGTGGTAAAATGCTCATACCGCGAAGAACAGGTCTCCTGGTTGAAAAAAAAGAACTTTTCAAAGAAGTACGGAGAGCTTCAGGAATACCTGTCAGCCAGGATTTCATCAGAGAGACCGGCAGACTGGTAATTCCGGGCGGAATAAAAGCGACCATGCTGATCAATAATGGTACTGAGATTCTTGGATACCCTGAAATGCTGGTGAGCGGTGGTAAGGATGCAAAAATACAGGCCATGTATGCCGAGAACCTGATTGTGAGACATAAGGCTCCAAAAGGCAACCGCAACGATGTTGATGGAAAAAGGCTGGTGGGGATAAAAGATGTTTTTATTCCCGACGGAGGGGATAATCGTCTCTTTAAACCATTATACGTCAGGGCATTCAGATACATCCAGCTCGACATAGAGACAAAGGAACAGCCACTGGTTATTCATTCGTATTACAACGTCAGTTCCAGAGCCTCTCTGGAACCCGGGGCTGTCTTTGAGACTGATGATCCTCTCTGCAACTGGATCATGGATGCCGGATGGAGGACCGTAAGCATTTGCGCTCAGGACATGCTGCTTTCCGATGCAGCATACGAGCAGATGCAATATACCGGCGATTCAAGGGTGCATAACCTCTCCCTGCTTACGCTTTCAGGTGACGACCGCCTCATGAGAAACTCACTCATTCAGTTCGACCAGTCAAGAATCCCGGAAGGCCTTACATATGCCTGCTATCCAAATCCCTTTCATCTTATTATTCCCTCCTACTCATTGATTTGGATCGACCAGGTTTATGATTATATGTACTGGAAAGATGACAGGGAATTCATAAAACAATTTGAACCCGGGATTAATGCAGTGACTGACTGGTTCGAAAGGAAGAGACAGAAAAACGGACTGCTCGGAGAGCTTGAATGGTGGGCAGCCCTGGCATGGCCCAGACACTACAGAAATGGCGAACCGCCTGATGTATATAAAGGGAACAATACCTTATATACCCTTTATTATGCATATACACTTCGCCACGCATCCGAAATCTTCTCCTTCACCGGAAAAAACCGCCAGGCTGAGGAATTTGTTAAAAGAGCAGATGAGATATGTGCTTCAGTAAACAAACTTTGCAGGAATGCTGAAGGATTCTATACAGAGTCACCAGATAACATGCAGGTGAGCCAGATAACAAACATCATGGCGATCCTTGCAGGTGCTGTCAAGGGTAAAAATGCCACCGAATTAATGAAGAAACTTCTTGAAACAAAGGATTGGTTCGGTCAGGTGGACTTGTTCCTGCATTTTTACCTTTTTGAAGCAATGGAAAAAACCGGGCTGGAAAGTCTGTTCTTTTCAGAGCTTACGGAATGGAACCTTATGAAAGAGCGCGGAATGACAACTTTCGCTGAAGTACCGCTTGAGTGGGGAGAGGAGAATCAGCGCTCAGAGTGCCACCCGTGGAGCAGCTCACCAAATTATTATTTCTTCCGGACAGTTTGCGGAATAAAACCTTCAGCTCCAGGACACAGAGAAGTTGTGATAGCACCTCATCCCGGAAATCTAAAATCAGTGAGGGCAGTATATCCTCATCATCTTGGAGATATTTCACTGACTCTTAGAAAAACCGGAAAAGGGACTGAAGCAGAAATAATTGTACCTGAAGAAATTAAGGCAACATTTAAATGGGGTAACAGAAAAATCGCGCTGAAATCCGGCAAGCAGAATCTCATTTTTAAATAAGATGATTAAAACATTTTTGAAATTAGAATCACCCTGATACCTTTTATACTCAAATTTACTCACCTTCTCTCTTCATTAATTCCTCACCGAAAACCCTGTACATAAAAACTGTGACCGGCGAGGCTTTGATATTAAAAAAAGGATAATTCAGATGTCTTTCCTCCTGAGACGTTATATAAAACCAGGGCTCAGTAAATTTCAATTATTGAGTGAATATTAAGCACCGGAAGGGTAAACAAAATCTTTCCTTTTGAATAGGTGTATTTAAGGTCCATTCCTCCGGGCTGCAGTTTCACATAATGAGGCCGTGAATCAGTTTCAACCGAAATGCTGAGATTTTGCAACGGCGGTATTTCGTCGTAACCTATTGCCGACTGGTTTGTATGTTCTCCCGATGCATTAATAAGATTTATATATAATCTTCCGTTCAGTCTGTTAACTGCTAGATGCACAAGGTTTGTACCTGAAACTGTTGCAATAAATCCGGGATTCATTTCTTTAATCACACCATCAATAAAATCCCTTATAACAAAGGTTTTATATTCAATATATGATGAACCTGCATTGAAATAAATCCCTGCAATCAGACCTTTCCCGACCTTGTTGACAGAAGCAGATATTCTTTCATCACGATCTCTGAAATCGCTTCCTGTATAAAAATATGAAACCGGGGCAGCTTCCCGCTCCAGTTCAACCTCTGCTAACTCAGATTTTACCGATCCTATGCGTCCCGGTACTGATATGAATGCCGTACCTGCCGGTTTAACTGCTAACGATTTAATACCAAGTTCACTCTTAAAGATGCCTGCAGTCCGGCTTCCGATTGCGAGAACTCTGCCGCCATTCTGCAGATAAGCTTTTATTTCATTTATTGATTGCTGTGTCAGTGATTCACATTCAGGAACAACTACCAACCGATACTTTGAAAGAGCCCCGGGCAGATGGTGTTCCATAAGAATCTCAACCGGGAGTTGTGCATCAAGAAGGGCATATAGTGCTCCCTGCAGCATTCCTGTCGGGCGTGAATATGGTGTTGTTGCTTCCCGTTGGTATGATTCAGAAGGATATACAAGAGCCACCTGGGGAACCGGGGTTGCTTTGTGGCAGAAGGGCTGCCGTGCGCGACAGAATCTTGCAATATCTGCAAGCATCCCTGCAAGCCATGGCTTTATCGACAGATCCCTGTTCTGCTGGAAATAGAATTGCACTCCTCCACCCATTGCTATTATTTCAGCTGCTTCCTGTTTCAGTTGAACTGCCGATTTAATGCTCATTGGCATATCTCCGCCGTTCCACGAGAAGCCCCACGCCATCAGGTCCCACGGCTTACCCTGAGGAGCAAGACACCTGGCCTCAAATGCAGAACGATAAACACCATTCTGTGGAGTCACGTCTCCTGATAAATAATCAACATCAGCCGTTACCTTTTCAGGCATCAGCGATGAATAGGCCCAGTTGCTTGTTATCTGGAAACCGGGATTCGATAAATGTATGGCATCTATATAGGTTTTGAGATGACTCCTGAAGAGGCTTCTGGTGTACTCAATGAACTCGGGCCAGTATTTGTCAGAAGGCTTTCGGGGTATTTCAGTTATCCCGGTTTCCTGTGTGAATCTGTTCAGTGAGGCTTCTCCAAAATCAGGCTCAACAGCCCAGCATTCACCGTCTATCCAGGCACCATCGACCTTGTATACTGATGCAAGTTCCCGGAGCTGGGGAATCATGTATTCCTTCAGATAAGGACTGAAAAACGATACTTTCTGGGTGCTCCTCTCTCCATTTGCCTTTGTTACTGCCCAATCGGGATGCACACTGACGACCTTGTTATCCCAAACACCTGAAAAGTGCATAAAAAGAGCCACTTTATTTTTCTCTGTCACATTTCTGAACAGCATAAGGGGATCCTTTTCAAAACCCGAAACATGAAACCCTACTTTTGTCGGATAACTTGAGATACCCGGATGCCCTTTGCAGTCGATCTGGATAAAATCGGGGGCAACCTTTGTAAGGAAAGTATCCACCATCTCGTAGGTAAGAGTCTTCCCTGCGTCTGTTATTTCCTCACTGGCATGAAGATCAAAATGGATCCCCAAAAAACAGTCTGCCCGCTTTAATTTCTCGTTCCTTACGGCTGTCTGACCATAGGAATGAACAGTAAATACAGTGATAAATAAACCAAGGAGAATGTTGATAGTTTTCATATTACGGCTTTTTATAAATATAAGTAATTATCACTATTCCGCCAGAAAGATCCTAAGCGATGCATGGAATTATTTTTAATGTGTAACAAGAGAAAATTACAGATTTGTTAAACAAATAATTGCCAATGTAAGAATGAAATGGTATTTTTTCCAAAATTAACTCAATCAAAATCAAAATATGAATAAACCAAACTACCGTCAGGCATTATTCTTTTTTGTTCCGCTATGTTTGCCATTTCTGTCCTTTTGCACAAACAGAATCCCTGTTCCTGAAGCAGAACAATGGAAAACTCACGAAATTACACTCCTGGCAGACAGGTCTTATCAGAATGGTTACACTGATATTGATGTTGAAGCGCTGTTTATAAATGATCAGGGGGACACAATTCTCAGGCCGGGATTCTGGGATGGAGGTAAAAAATGGAAAATCAGGTTTGCTCCGCCTGATACCGGATCGGTTTGGACATGGGAAACATCTTCCAATCCTTATGACAAAGGACTGACCCGAAAAACCGGGAAACTTCGATCTGTTATCTACAGGGGTGACAATAAGCTTCTCAGGCACGGCCTTCTTAGGATGTCGCCGGGAAAACGAAATGTAATTCATGCCGACGGCAAGGCTTTCCTTGTTGTTGGAGATACCCCATGGGCAATTCCCTTCAGGGCAACAACCGACCAGGTCAGGATATACGCTGCCGACCGGATGAGAAAGGGATTCAATACCGCACTGTTGATGAGTGTCCAGCCAGATATGTATGCCGAAGGTCCGGATGCACGTAACACTGTTCTGGGTTTTGCCAGAGGATTTGATGATCTGCATGAAGGTCACCTCAACAAACTCAGACCCGATTACTTTCAGTATCTCGATTCTCTGATATATATATTGATTGAACATGGCATAGTTCCGGTTTACCAGCCCGTTTTTCACGGATTCGGATGGAAGGGCAAAACCACTCTGGGCCCTACGGCTGACCCTGCTGAATATTCACGATACTGCAAATATCTTGTCGCGCGCTACGGCACCATGCCAGCCTTCTGGCTGGTAAGCGGCGACGCACATGGACTGGATCCAGGGGTGAAGCCGGGAGGTGAAATGATTGAAAAATGGGATTGTTATCGTCAGCCGACAGGAATACACTACAACCCCGCCGACGATTATTTAGCTTCGTGGGCAAACGGCGACAGTTCAAGGTGTTTCCACTATAACCGGTCGCACCAGGCTGAACCGTGGCTCGATTTCCAGTGGGCGCAGACTGGTCACGACGGCTTACACCTTTACCATAAGGTAGAGAGGATGTATGAAAATTTGCCCACGAAAGCATGCCTCAACGGAGAACCTACTTATGAGGGCATGGGTGGCGGGAAATTAGGTCTGGGATGGTGGCAGGGAGAAGAAGCCTGGAACCAGCTTATGCATGGCGGTACAATGGGAGTTGTTTACGGTGCAGCCTGTCTGTGGCAGTGGAAGATAACCCCCGATGAGCCCGGTTGGGATGTCTGGACAGATGGCCCTATGTCGTGGAAAGAAGCTATGGCCCAGGAAGGCGGTAACTATGCAGGGATTGTTGCAAAAGCATTTGAAGGCTTCGACTTTGCAGATATGGAAAGACGCCCGGATCTGACTGATTCAAAACATTACCTGCTGACTAAGGAAGGAATATTCTATATAGCATACCTTAATAAGGGAGGTACGATAAAAATAAAAAATGTGAAATCAGGAATGCCGTTTTACTGGTTAAATCCGAAGACAGGTGTTTATGGATCAGAGGGAATAACTACTTACGGAGACATTTTCAGGGCACCGGACGATAATCCCTGGGTACTGATAATAGGGGAAAAAGCATTCAAATCAAACCCAAAATAACATACTAAAAAAATAGTTTCAATACTGATGCTTTTTGAAGCAATGCTCAACAATACAACTTACATCATTTAAGATTCAGATTATAGAACTCTGTGAAAAATATTTTGAAAGTATTTGAATTCGATGATAAATAAATATTTAGAATTATCCCGGATTCATTTCCTGAGATAACAGTATTCGGAGCGGAAATAGAATAGATGTAAGAAGGAGTAGCTTCCTGCCTAAGCATGCGATCCAGCAGAGCTTGATGAAATAATGACCCGGATTATGACATAAATACCTTAGTGTCCATTAAAAAATAAATATCGTTCTTTGAAATCATGAATGCATC
>CAZEUL010000029.1:0-43601 GCA_964514725.1 uncultured Rikenellaceae bacterium | reverse complement strand
CGCATCGAAGAACTGTTTGATTATGTTCGGGAAATCATCGATTCTGCTTTTGAAAAAGGAGTTAAAAGGATCAAAATAGTTACTGACCACGGCTGGTTATTACTACCAGGCGGATTGCCGAAGACTCAATTGCATGATGGCCTCACAGAAACCCGTTGGGGTAGATGTGCTTTAATTAAGGAAGGAGTGAAATCAGGACTTTTACAACTACCGTGGCGTTGGAATCCATCTGTCTTCATTGCTTATGCTCCTGGAATATCTTTCTTCAAAGCTAATGAAGAATATGCTCATGGAGGCATATCAGTTCAGGAGTGCCTACTGCCGGTATTGATTGTTGAAAATGTAATTGAAACAGGTTTGGCACCGAAAATCATTAATGCCAAATGGGTAGGACTTAAATGTGCAGTTGAAACAGAAAACTCTGGCAAAGATTATACTATTGATATACGAACCAAATTCAACGATGAAAAAACAACTATTGTGATTTCAAAGAACAAGGCAGTAATTGAAGATAAAGGCAGTTTAATGGTAAATGATGAAGCTGAATCACAATCTGCGACCATTGTATTATTAGATGATAAAGGAAGGATCAGAGATAAAAAAGTAACAACTGTTGGTGAATAAAATATACCGCTATGGAATTAGATAAAATAGATCAGATCTCAGCACAAGCCTTCGAAGGCTATATTGTGCGCAAAGACTTGCTTGAGCAATTCAGAAAGACTTACCCTGTTCCAACATATGTTATTGAATTTCTTCTGGGAAGATATTGTGCCACTACAAATGAGCAGGAAATTCAGGAAGGTCTTGAGATAGTCTCCCGGCAGCTAAAAGATCGTGCAGTAAGGCCAGGCGAAGAAGAATACTTTAAATCAAAAGCCAGGGAAAACGGATCAATAAAGATTATCGATATAATTACCGCCAGGCTTGATACAGCCTCAGATAGTTATGTGGCTACTCTTCCAAGCCTTCAGTTAACTAAAATCAGAATTTCTCCCGAAATGGTCAACGCCAATGACAGAATGCTAACAGGAGGTTTCTATGCTGAAGTGGAACTTGAATACGATGCTGCTATTGCACAGGAGAGCAATGGAAGACCTTTCGGAATTGCCAACATACGCCCGATTCAGTTGTCTCAGAGAAACGTTCTGGATATTCTTTATAAGGGAAGGGAACATTATACACTTGAGGAATGGAAGGATTTTCTGATCAGAAGTGTAGGCATGGAACCGTCAACATTATCAGATAAAGCTAAAAATGTGCTGTTTGTCCGCATGGTTCCTTTTGTTGAAAGAAATTACAATTTAATAGAACTGGGACCCAGGGGAACAGGAAAGTCTCATCTTTATCAACAGATTTCTCCGTATTCACATCTTGTATCAGGAGGTAAAGCCACGGTAGCCAAGATGTTCGTTAATATGGGAACCGGTGAAAGAGGACTTGTCTGCAAATATGATGTAGTCTGTTTTGATGAAGTATCCGGAATTTCATTTGACCAGAAAGATGGAGTCAACATCATGAAGGGGTATATGGAAAGTGGTGAATTCAGCCGGGGAAAAGAACCTATTCGTGCCGATGGCGGCATTGTAATGGTCGGTAATTTTGAAGTGGATGTTGAGCACCAGCAGCGGATAAGTCATCTTTTCGGACCTTTACCAAAGGAAATGAGGAATGATACAGCATTTATGGATAGAATACATGCTTATGTTCCCGGCTGGGATTTCCCAAAGCTTAATAAATCGTATCTGACGAATCATTTCGGACTGGTAAGTGACTTTCTTGCGGAATGCTGGACACGTTTAAGAGATGTAAATCGATTGCATACCGTATTAAACAGAATTGATTATGGCAGTGCGTTAACCGGAAGAGATATCTCAGGGACAAATAAAACATTGAATGGATTGCTTAAACTGATGCAACCAAATCCTGAGGCACCGGTATCGGATGAATTATTGGAATGGGCACTAAAGGTATCTTTGGAATACAGAAGAAGGGTTAAGGAGCAACAGAAAAGAATAGGTTCAGCTGAGTTCCGTAACACTCACTTCAGTTACCGGCTTGGAGAAAATGGCGTTGAAACATTCGTCACAACCCCTGAAATCCATAGCGAAAGTACTATTACTGAAGATCCATTACCACCCGGACAAATCTGGGCAATTAATGCCGGAAGCAGTGAGGAACCAAATGGTTTATACCGGATTGAGGTTACTTCAGGACCAGGATCAGGAGTAAAAATACTCAATAGACCTATACCACCCCAATTTCAGGAGAGTGTCCGATATGCCGAACAGAACCTTTATAGCAAGAGTAAAGAACTGATAGGCGACAGAGATCCCCGCTACCATGAATTTTCAGTTCAATTGCGTGCATTTGATGCTTCAAAAAGTGGTAATGGAACAGGTATGGCAGTCCTGATGGCCATGTGCAGTTCGATTCTTGAAAAGAATACCAAAGGGGGTTTGGTAATAGTCGGCCAATTGAACCTTGGTGGATCTCTTGATTTGGTTTATGGTGCTGTAAATATTGCCGAGATAGCTGTGGAAAAGGGAGCCACAACACTGCTCATCCCTTTAAATGCACGAAAGCAGCTGAACGAATTATCCGATGACATGATAACCAAAATCAATATCCAATACTACTCGGATTTGAGGGATTGTTTGGTGAAGACGTTGATGGAGTAAATCGATGAATAAAGAAAACCTCAGAACAGAATGTACCCGGTTGTTCAGGGTTAATACAATATCTGATTGTACTGATCTACTCGATATCTACTCAGAATGTCTTTTTCAGATTGTTCAGAATCATCATGATGAACCCGTCTATACCTATCATGAAGCAGATGCTAAAATAGTTCTGCAAATGATTTTGACTAAAGTTTTACACTTAAAGAATAATATAATAGGGGTTTCGTATATATCGAAGGATGGGGCACGTTTGAACAAAATAATTGATCCGACAATTGTAGCTTCTTTAACAAGAAACATATATGAGACAGTTGGCTTGTTCAATTTGATTTACAGATATGCGGATAATCCCGATGAAAGATATATAACTTATTTATTATGGGTGCACTCTGGCCTTGTGTATCGCCAAAGGTTTGAAAGTGTAATTACATCAGATGAAAGCAGATTGAAGTTTGAAAAAGAAAAAGAAGAATTAGAAAGCATTAAATCAGCTATTGAGAAAACCGAGTTATATTCAAAATTGGATGATAAAAATAAAGCCAGAATTCAAAACAGACTTAAAGAAAAAGAGTACTTAATAAGATTTGAAGGTACCAATGTAATTTTTATGCATTGGCATCAACTAATTGAAACGATGCGTATAAAAGATGGTCTTTTAGAAAACATCTATACATATTTTTCTCAGTATTCGCATCCTTCAAATGTTTCAATATTTCAGTTTCAGCATATGTTTGACAAGGGGGAGGAGGCATTTTTAGATATAACAATTTTTAACCTTAAAATAGCTTTTTTTATGTTCAGCCTTTTCATAGCTGATTATATTCATTTCTTTCCTCAAGTTCAAAAAACGTTTGATGTGTTAAATATTCGTGATCAGATAGTCATTGATTTTTACAACACATCTGCACGTGGCCGAGATTATTCAATAAATGATTCCTGGAAAGCTTGTGATTGATTTTTACATCAAAGAAATTTTGTACTACTTTTTGTTCTACCAATGAAAATGGCCCCGTAAATACCAGATTCACAAGGCTATTTGTTTTGATAAGCTGTATCCGGATATTGATCCTTACGTTTGAGGATTTATCTGACAAGTGTGAGTATGAGAGCGGGAGTGAGAAAAAAGAGTGAAAGTGCTCGCTCCCGCTCACACTCTCACTCTTTTTTTGTCGGGGTGAGAAGACTCGAACTTCCGACCTCCACGTCCCGAACGTGGCGCGCTAACCAACTGTGCTACACCCCGAATAATTTAAATTTTAAAGAACTTCCGATCTCAGAGCCTGTCCCGATCTATCGGGATCCCGAATCCCGAGTGCTCGGGACTAACCAACTGTGCTACACCCCGAATAATTTAAATTTTAAAGAACTTCCGATCTCAAAGCCTGTCCCGATCTATCGGGACCCCGAATCCCGAGTGCTCGGGACTAACCAACTGTGCTACACCCCGCTTTGATCACCATAGCCTTGGCGAAGGCGGTATTGAACCATTGTAGCCTTCTTCCTTCACCATAGCTTCCGCAATGGTGAAAACGAATAAAATGATCCGTCAGACTTCTCTCAGGAGTGCAAAATTAGATTATTTCTGCAATTTTAAAAACCTGCAGTGATCATTTACGAAAACTATTGGCGTATTTCCCGAAAGAGTCTTTCTCAGGTTCAACACTCCATCCGGAAAGAATGCCGCCATAGAGGTAGAAATCTACATTAAAAACCACACCACTGTTAAGTTCCTTAACCTGGTAGTATTTTGTAGTGCCGAATTCTTTAACCAGATTAAACTCCCCAGGATTAATTGTCATCTGCTCCTTATCTTTTATAAACTGACCGGAAACAGCTTTTAATACCGGCTGAGGCTCCTGATTTCTCCGTGAAGGATTTTCCAGACGAGCCACATAATCTCCAGGAGTGTTCACCTGCATTGCATTCCTGACAAGTCTTTCTACCATCGCCTGATCAGCTTTCCGGATCTCAGGCGATGCAGAAGCTTTTGCATAACTAAGGAATGCGAGCATCCTGAAACTGACCGCTTCCATAATGCCTTTGTTCCTGAATGGATCCGGATCGGCAGTCCTTGTTATGGGTGCTTCAGGCTTTCCTTTCAGAGCTTCACGTGAAGCTCTGGCACTATCGGCATAGGACCTGAACTGTTTACGCACATCCGGTGAACGTAAACTCCCTATCGTAAATATTGATATCCCTTTTGCTCCATTATTTAAGGCTGCATCCATGCATTTGAACATCAAAGGTCCGTTGGTTGCAGTCATACCACAGTAGAGTGTTGTCTTTGGGTTTTTATCACGTACATTTTCAAGTGTACAGTCGGAAATGAAGCTTACATCTCCGGTATAGAAATTATGATAAACCATCGGGAATACAATATCGAGATTCCATTTACCCCAGTCCTGACGCACCATTCTCTTTGCCATTTTTGGTGTTGGGAATGGAGAAGCTGCCATCACTTTCCCATAGGAATGAACGACATCTGCAATCATATTTGCAACTTCAGTGATCTGATCGCACCTGAACTGTAACCACTTATCATCTGTGGAAGGATCGTCCTGTTCCCTCGGGTCATATCCATATTTTTCCCTGAACAGCCTGATCATCTCAGGGTGATATCCAAAATCAAATTCAGGATATTCCCTGTCCTGAACAATATCATATCTTGACCATAGTGTTGTAGGAAGGATAACATCAACAAACCGGTGATAGTCAATGGCTATTCCATTAAGGCCCTCCACTTCACAATAGGCTTTCACCTTATTCTTTATGTACTCCCTCACTTCAGGCAAAGCGGGACACATGAATTTGTAATAATCAACATAGACTTTGGTATTTGCCAGGCTCTCCCCTTTTCTGTTGACGCTCAGCCAGTCAGGATGAGCCTTAACTATCGAATCGCGCCCGTGTTCAAGATTCATTGTCCAGAGCCATGCATATACTTCAATTCCATGCTTTTGTGCTATGGGAATGGCTTTCCTGTAATCATCTGGAGTCGGTGCATTGAGCATAACGCCGTCGATACCTGTCTCATTCATTACTGTACATACAGAATCGAAATTCATACCCGGTCGGTAATCGAGCCATGTCCAGAACATCGGATAGTCTTTTTTTGTATCCTTGTTTTCAGAACATGATACCAGCCACAGCAGGATGAAGAATAAACAAAGGGATAACAGTTTTTTCATTTTATTTTTGTTTAATATTCCATGTTTGTTATTGATCTTTTATTGTGCTCTGATGACCACTATGTGAAAATGAAGTCATTTAAAAGCCAAGATATCAAAGGTTAACACTAAGAGTATAAAAGACTAAAAGTTAAAGTTTTACCTTTTTGATAATTGTCTGGTTAATATCAATACAACAAAAAGTTAAAACTCTGCTATCAATGAGAACCATTTTGCGGCAGATGAACCCCATACCTCTTTATATGTGGCAGTGTTAAACTGAGGCCAGTAGGGTGTATCTTCATTAAATCTCGACTGCATTCCCACAGGTATTTCTCCAACTGTCTCTCCTGGAAGAGCTGTATATTGCTGCATATAATTACTTCCTTCTCCCCAAATCAACGACTGCCCGAAAGGATTTTTTCCGACAATCCAGAAAAGCTGCTGTTCAGCTATATTCATTAATTCCTTGTCATTTAAAAACTTTCCGCAAAGAGCTGCAGCTTTCCCTGTTGCAAGGTGAACGGCGGCATTCCCCTTGAATGAAAACCACACAGGGAATACCCTGAGATAATGCTCATCATCAAGCTTTACCCCATTTGCAAGCTGCTCTTTGTAGGCTGGCCCTGCACCCTGAAAGATACCGACCTGTGCCACATAAAAATTTACCGAGTCCTTGACTTCATCCTTGTGATATATCCCGCTGGGAACCATTCCATAGGGCTGTACATACTGCATGATGTTTTTCAGATATTCAGCATAAATCCCGATTGAGTTTTTCCATATACCGTAATCCGGATGGTTTGGCTGTGTTTTGCACAATTCTGTCAGGGCTTGCATATAAATGTAGTCGCGCGACTGATGGTTAAAATGTACTATTGATTTTTTTTCAAGATCGCGATAGAAGAATCCTCTTGTTTTGTTTTCATCATTTATTGGTTCAGTACGCTGACACTGAATAACATATTTAATAAACTCAGCTGCTTTTTCAGCATAGTATTTCTCGCCGGTAAGCTTATAAAGCATGCTTGCAGCCCATGAGACAGATGCCATGTACTGGCTCTGTGAAGCCATATAAGCGTGACCATGACCTTTGTTTATTCTCTCATTATAACCAAGTTCCTCAAACCTTTTTATTGCAAATCCGAAATCCTCCCTGGCAATTTTTTTCAGGTTTTCCTTAAGCATCTGATCATGATCAATGCTCATGGAGGCATAGGCTTCTATCCCTGAGAAAAGGAAATTCTCGAAGCCGCCGTTGTGCACTGTAACCTGGCGGCGGCCGGCATCATCGATTGTGCCTATTAGCCTATCAGTCCAGAGGTTTGTTCCCCATGTCATGAACCGGTATCCGTCGCCCAGCCGTGTTTTCATGATAAAATCTATTCCCCATAACGACTCTTCCATAAGCCTGTTATAGAGATCAATATCATTCTTTTCCCTTGCCCTGTTTGCCATTTCCATGATTGAAAAGGCAATCTCTCCGGTCTGAAGAGCCTGTTGCGACATATCTGCAGCATCGTGCCAGCCGCCGTTCACGGGGAAAATCTTACCATTCCATTCACAGTTGAGATCCGAATGGCATGCACCGTGTTTCCCGGGAACAGGGTAACCACATCTTTCAACAAACATAAAGTTCGTTACCCTCCATGCCGAGTTATCCCACAAGTCCCTGTCTATAAAGAAAGGCTTTGTTGTAACTGAACCAACCCTTATCAAATACTCTCCCTCTTTCCGGAACTCAGTAAAATCAATTGTTTCAAAATCGCCGAGACGGGTTTTTACATGGTTTATCTTTCCGTCATAAACCACTTGTGACGTAGCATAGTCGACCAGCTGGAATTTTCCATTGTTGCCCGGTACACTTATGATGGCAGTTTTCTCGCTTTCAGGGCGGTACCCTGATGTTGAGAAGATTATCCTGTTCTCGGCCGGTTTCCATCCGCTTACAACTTCAGGGTTTTCAACAACCTGAAGTTCAACAGCATCAATATCGAATTTCAGGGAGTCGCCCATGGTGAGTTCACGTCCGAATACTTCAATGGCAAATTTGAGCTTTGTAACCTTGTCACGGGCAAGCTCCGTCATCTCAACAAAACATTCATTCCACTGACCGTTAATAAGATTCATCTCATGATATCCTTCCCTGCCGTATATATCCGGGACTTTTATTTTTCCGTCATTTTCAACATACAGATTCAGGTAGATGCTTCTTGCACCTTCACATTGAGGATAAATATATAAATGTATCCTGTTGAATTTCTCCCAGCTCTTACCCCCGACATTGAACACTGCATAAGATGATCCACGTCCAAGTCCCCTTCTTGGTATGCTGTCAGGCATTGTGGGAGCTACGAGTTTAAGGCTTCTTTTTCCGGTTATGCTCCTTTCGGATGTAAGCCGCATTCCTCCTAGTCCTTCGTGGGTCCAGCCTGCCAGATTCTCCATATCGCACAACATATTGGAGACCAGCACCTTTTTAGTCAATCCGAATGTTTCAAATGATTTGCTATAATCAAGAGGAAGAGGGTAATGAATATAGCCCGTATTCCTGATGTCAGACCTGAGTTTCATATCAGGTTGTGCATAAATAAATAATCCGGAAATCACTAAAGCCAAGAATGATGTAAAAACACTTTTCATATCCAGAGTTTTTGAAGGTTAAATTAGGCAATAATTGGATTAATGACTGATGGAAAAAGATCTCCCCTGAGCTTTTTAATTTTTTTTAAGGTTTAACCGATAAAAGTCAGAATTTCACGACCAAATGACATGCATTCTGCTCTTTTAAGGTTATCATATTCTTCAATACCCGGGAAATTCTTCATCATTTTACGGGTTTCAGGATCCATCAATCCCCAGGTTATTCTTCCGAGAAATACCCTTGATGGCACTTTTCCGGCACCTGACAGAACTGAAAGCTGATTGTCAATAAATGCTTTGTATTGTTCGTCACCCACCGGATTTCTCATATTCCCGCAGACTGCAAACAATCCCCTTATTTTGTTGCCAATGACCCCCCTGTTCTTTTCGAGGTATGCTCTCAACAGATCAGGAATCATATTATTTCTTATTGATCCGCCTATCACCAGATGATCGAATTTTGACGGATCAGGATCCTCGCGTACATCAAAAACATGTGCAATTCCGTCCATCCCTTCAGAGATCCATATTGCGGCATCCCTTGATGTACCGCACCAGGTTCCGAAAATGACAGCTACTTTCTTTTCTGAAGGCATAGGATAATACTCCAATGCTCTCATGTGAGTCGGGAATGCCAATGCTCCAAAACAGAGAATTCCTTTTTTGACAAACTCACGCTTTTTCATTTTCTTAATCTTTTAAGTTTTTTTTGGATTTTGTGGTATGAAGTTTAATACAAAAATATATTATGTTTACTAAGTAAAAGACCCGACTATACTTTTGTATATCACAGTATCTTCAATGATATTGCAAGTTATATATTTGTTACATGGATAATAAAATCTGTTTTACGGAGATAACTGCTTGTCCTGTAAGATATGTTCTTGCTATTAATGATACGCTTAATGTGCTGACAGGCAAATGGAAACTTCCGATAATAGGAACCCTTTTATACAATAAGAAAAGATTTGCAGAGATTCAGCAGAATATCCCAAGGATCACTCCGAGGATGCTTTCAAGAGAGCTTAAGGAGTTGGAAATTAATGGAATTGTAAAAAGGACTGTATGCAAAACAGTGCCTGTGTCGGTAGAATATGAACTTACCGAATCAGCAAAAAACCTCAGGGCGGTACTCGACAAGATGCTCCAATGGGGGCTGCAACACAGAAATGCTGTTATTGCAAAATAATTCAGGGAACAAATAAAATGACAAAAATATGGCAAGTAAAAACCGCATCCTCTCGATCGACATAATGAGAGGTTTCACACTTGTTCTCATGTTGTTTGTAAATGATCTTTATATGCCGGGGGTACCTTCATGGCTGGGACATGTCAAAGCTGATTTTGACGGTATGGGTCTGGCTGACTGGGTCTTTCCGGGATTCCTGTTTATGGTCGGTATGTCGATACCATATTCTGTGGGCAACAGGATTGCAAAAGGAGACAGTATGTCATCTCTCTTATGGCACATTTTCATCAGAACCATCAGTCTGCTGATAATCGGAGTACTGATGTCTAATTCGAGAAATGTCAATGCAGAATACACAGGTATAACAAAAAGCGTATGGTCGCTGATAATGTACTCGGGAGTTTTTCTGATCTGGAATAATTATGACGAATCCAAATGGAACAGGTACCTGATACTTGGGCTCCGTATCCTGGGTGTCATTATGATCATTCCGATGGTAATTATTTTCAGAGCGGCTGAGGACAGGGGCTTCAGATTCAATTCATGGGGTATTCTGGGAACAATAGGATGGGGTTACCTTATAGCGGCACTGGTTTATTTATGGTTCCGTAACAGCATTTCCAAGACAACTGTTGCAGTATTATTTTTTCTTATTCTTAACATCCTCTCCAAGCTTCATTTGCTCGACTTTCTGAATCCTGTAAAACCAGTTCTGGGGATAATCATCAACGGGAATGCTCCTTTCATAGTTCTTTCAGGAATGCTTATAACTCTGATACTTAAAAAATACGCTGCCTCCCATGCCGTAAGAGCAGTACTTATAATTGCTTCACTGGGCATTGCAAGCATAGCAGCAGGTTTCATCCTCAGACCCTGGTTCATTATTTCAAAAATTCAGGCAACGCCCACATGGGGACTTATCTGTAACGGTATAAGCATGATGCTGTTTGCCCTTTTCTTCTGGATCATTGATATTTTAAAAAAGGTGAAATGGAGTCTCTTTCTCAGGCCTGCCGGGGCCAATTCACTTACGGTTTACCTTGTCCCCGACATGTTTTATTATGTCATCTGGCAATTCAGCCTTCCTTTCCTGTTTTACAAACATCTGACTGAACCGGGGCTGGTGGTTCTCGGTTCAGTTGTCTGGGCTGTAATTATGGGAGTTGGACTCCCGGTGCTTCTCGAAAAGATAAACTTCCGACTTAAGCTTTAAAATTCTTATTTTCCAAACTAATTCAATGTCAAACCAGAACCGGATATTTTCAATCGACATAATGAGGGGTCTTACTTTGCTCCTTATGCTATTTGTCAATGACCTTAATATGAATGTGGCACCACGGTGGCTGGGGCACATGAAAGCTGATTTTGACGGGATAGGGCTTGCCGATGTGGTTTTTCCAAGCTTTCTTTTTATTGTTGGAATGGCTATCCCGTTTGCTTTTGCAAAAAGGTATACGAGAGGAGATTCCCTTACTGAAATAAGCCGTCACATAATAACACGATCTGTAAGCCTCCTGATAATAGGAGTTCTCATGCTTAATACCGGAAGAGTTAATCCTGAACTTACCGGTCTGAGCAAAGATCTCTGGGCATTGCTTATGTATGTTGCTGTCTTCCTTTTCTGGAATGATTACCGTGATAAGGAAGAAAGAATTTATGTCATTGCCGGTTTTAAAATGGCAGCTCTGGCAATATTCATTTTTCTTGTATTTAAGTTTCGCTCAGGACAACCTCAAAACAATGGCTCACTGATCACTGGCTGGTGGGGTATCCTTGGCCTTATAGGCTGGGGCTATCTTGTTTCTGCCTTTACATACATGCTCTGCAGGAATTCAATCTCTCGAACAGTTGTTGCAGCACTTTTTTTTCTTTTTTTAAACATTTTGTCAGGACTTAATCTTCTTGATTTCCTAAATCCTGTAAAACCATTACTGGGAGTAATCATAGAAGGGAATGTGCCATTTATAGTACTTACCGGGCTGGTTGCTGGCCTGATCCTTAAAAAGTTTGCCTCCGATGACTATAAAAAAGTGATTCTGATTTTCAGTTTGCTTGGAATATTATGCCTGGGAGCAGGATATTTGTTAAGGAACTGGTTTATTTTCTCAAAGATCAAAGCCACACCAAGCTGGGGGATGCTGTGCAACGGAATAAGCTTTCTGGTTTTTGTCGCAATTTATTGGATATCGGATGTTAAAAACAAGAAAGCATGGGCACTTTTCCTAAAGCCGGCAGGTGAAAACTCATTGACGACATACCTTGCCCCTGACATAGTTTATCACCTTGCGTGGATGACGGGGATACCTTTGTTTTTTTATAAACATTCCATGGAACCGGTAGTCGTTGTTGTTGGCTCTCTCATCTGGGCTCTTTTAATGGTAGGGCTGACAGCTTTACTTGCCCGATTTAACATAAGACTCAGACTTTAATGCTTTTATGCAGGGTTAATAAAGTTTAATTTTATTTGAGACCTTGCAGATAAAATTCATTCCTGATTTTAATTATTGCTCATCGAATAAGGAAATGCATCCGCAGTGATGCCTCTGTTTTTATCTGGTTTATCCTGCATCCTGAAATAAAGCCGCCCTCCATTCCGGAGCTCATTATGTTTTATGTAGTTTCTTTCCAACTGCTTCCCGTTGAGTTTGATTTCGCTGATATAAAGGTTATGGGAATCATTCGCCGGAGCATCAATAACCAATTTCTTTCCATTTTCAAACTTAATAACAACCTTTGGAAACAGAGGAGACCCAAAAACATATTCATCAGTACCCGGTGTGACCGGATAAAATCCCAGGGCCGAGAACACGTACCACGCTGAGGTTTGCCCGTTATCCTCGTCTCCACAGTATCCGTCAGGCAGATAATTATAAAGCCGGTTCATGACATCCCTGACATGATACTGGGACTTCCATGGCTGGCCAGCATAGTTGTATAAGTAAATCATGTGCTGTACAGGCTGATTGCCATGAGCATAGTTACCCATGTTCATGATCTGCATTTCTCTGATCTCGTGTATTATGATTCCATAATATGAATAATCAAAAACCGGAGGAACCTCAAACACAGAGTCCAGTTTTGCAGCAAATTGGTCTCTGCCTCCCATAAGCTCTGAAAGGCCAGCTATATCCTGAAATACGCTCCAGGTATAATGCCAGCTGTTCCCTTCAGTAAATGCATCACCCCATTTATAGGGGCTGAATGGCGACTGGAAGGTGCCATCGAGATTTCTCCCCCTCATAATCTTTCTTGTGGGATCAAAAACATTTTTATAATTCATCGCCCTTTGTCTGAATTTGTCAACCTCTTCTTCAGGCCGACCAAGCGCTTTAGCAAGTCGTGATATGCAAAAATCGGCATAAGCATACTCCAGTGTCCTTGCAGCATTCTCATTTATACCGACATTATATGGGACGTATCCAAGTTTGTTATAATATTCTGCACCATACCTTCCAACAGAATTAACAGGGCCCACATGTTCGGTATTTTTCAATATGGCTTCATACAGCGTCTCAATATCATAACCTCTGATCCCTTTAAGATAGGAATCGGCTATAAGGGAGGCTGAATTGGATCCGATCATGCAATCGCGATGACCAGGGCTGGCCCATTCAGGTAGCCATCCGCTCTCTTTATAAGTGTTTACCAGACCCTCCATGATCTGGCTGTTCAGATCGGGATACATCAATGTAAGAAAAGGGAAAAGTGATCGGAACGTATCCCAGAAACCATTGTCCGTGAACATGTAACCAGGCAGCACCTTGCCATTGTAAGGGCTATAGTGAATTATTTCGTTATTCGAATTTATTTCAAAGAATTTCCTCGGGAATAGCAGTGTACGGTAAAGACACGAATAAAATGTTCTTTGCTGGTCAAGAGTACCACCTTCGACCTTTATACGGCCAAGATGATCATTCCATATTCTTTTACCTTCATCACATAATGTTTCAATATCCTTGTCTGCCAGTTCTCTGGTCAAATTCAGCATTGCCTGTTCGTGACTTATAAATGATGATGCTATTTTAACGTGCACCATATCATTTTTTGAGGTCTTGAAACCAATAATGGCACCAACATGATTGCCTTCATCTTCGAGATTATTCAGTTTGAGAACCTCATCATTCCAGGTATTGGCAGATTTAAAATCCCTGTCAAAAACCACAACAAAATAATTGTGAAAATTTTCAGGTACTCCTCCGTGATTATTCCTGCAATACCCTATAATCTTTCGTTCGGAAGGGATAATTCTAACCATTGATCCCTTATCAAAAGCATCGATCAATATATATGATGAATCATTCTCAGGAAATGTGAAACGGAAGATTGCCGACCTTTCCGTTGGTGAAACCTCAGCAGTTATGTCATAATCAGCAAGATACACGCTGTAATAATAAGGTTTGACAATTTCGGCCTTATGTGAAAACCACGAAGCTCTGTCCTCTCCTTTAAATCTTATTCTGCCTGTGAATGCCATCAGAGAGAAAGAAGCATAATCATTTATCCATGGGCTTGGCTGGTGAGTCTGCTTTATACCCTGAATTTTATAACTGTCGTACGAATATATCCATCCATCATTCATATTGCCAGTTTGCGGTGTCCAGAAATTCATTCCCCAGGGCAGGGCAATTGCCGGATAAGTATTCCCTGTTGATAATTTGAATTCAGAGTCTGTGCCCATTAACGGATTTACAAGGTTGGCCGGATCAGTTTCAGGTATAGTCTGTTTTATTTCCGAACATCCTGTAAACAAGACCAGGAGAAAAAAATGCAATAAATTACGGTACAGGTCTTTCATATCATTTCAAACATTTTCAGAATTAAATTTTTATAACTTGAGTAAATGCATAACATGGTATTATGTGTTTCTATTCCTTGTATATTTTATAAATATAATATTCTATTATTTAAATATTATATATGTTTATATATTATGTTAATAGAATAATCATGATTTGTATTTATCCTGATTACAACAATTTAATTTCCAAAAGCTTATTATATACCATCTCTGGTTTAAGCCATACCATGCATGCATGATCGCCCCTCCTGCATTTCCCCTTTCCATATATAGTACATGGACGACATGACAATTCTTCAACAGGAATCCTTATAGAATACTCTTCCGGCTGCCCCCACGCTCCGAATCCGGTTATCGGATCTGTTCCTCCCCATATTGAAACAACTCTGGTTCCTGCAAGAGATGCCATGTGCATGTTTGATGAATCCATGGAAATCATAAAATCGAGTTTTGTCATTAATGCCAGTTCTTCTTCAAGTGTCATGTCACTCACCAATGACACCGAGCCAGGCATCTTTTTCACAAATAACAGCAGCTTCTCAGATTCCTCAGGTCCGCCAAAAAGCCAGACATGTGCATTATGCTTTTCGCAAATTGTTTTAACCAGTGAAATCATATACTCCTCGGGCCAGGTTTTAAGCGGATGTCGGGCATAGGGAGCAATTCCGACATTAACACCTTCGCTGATTCCGGTTAATTGCATGCTTTTGATTATATCCTTTTCGGAAGGAATTATCCAGGGGCCTACTGGCAGGACAATATTGAAACCTGCCCTGTAAAAAGCTTCGGTGTATCTTTCCACTGAATGTTTCAATTGCCTGATTAATTTGCCTTTAACAATAAGTTTTTTTTCCTTTCTTCCTTTATCTATCACCGACACTGGAGTTCCGGCTGCCCTGAACATCAATCTGATGATTTTTGTCCTAATTACATCATGAAGATCAATAACATAGTCAATTCTTCCCTCATCTCTTATATCTCTGTACAGCCTAAAGATTCCTGGAAATCCTTTGTGTCTTCCCTTGAAATCGGGGAAAAACAATTTCATATTTCCGGTCTCCCTGAAAAATGCCCCGAATGGTTTCCGGGTAACAAGAAGGATCTGCACATTTCTATATTTTTTCGCGAATCCTTTAAGCACCGGAGCCAAAAGAGCCACATCGCCCATTGCCGAGGTTCTTAAAACCAGAAGACGCATTTCAGTATTTTTCGTATGACTTTTCTTCAATAAGATCAGATGAAGTCTTTAGATTAATTTTCCGTTTTATCTCCGATCTTTTATCATTATTGAAATAAACAGAGCGGGCTGTCTGGATGAAATCGATGCCAAAATCTTTTCGTCTTTCAAGATCTCTGATTCTATCCTCAATATCCCATAAATCACAATTAACTTTATAAAGCTCCTGGTATAAAGGATCCTCCTGATTTAGTATTGAAGCAGATGCTTTCAGAAGGATCTCATACTCTTTTCGCAAATTTGAAAGCTTCAACGGATCCCGGATCCTTTCAAGCTTTATCTGAATTATAGTCAGTTTGTCTATTATTTCACCGTTTGAAACTTCTATTTTCATTTCCAGGTTTTTAAGCAAATCAAATTTAGCCTTTTTTATTTAGGAACAAATTATCTTCCTGTAAGGACCATCGCGATCAGAGACAATAAATATTAAACCCAGTTACCTTTCATATCATAAAAACAATCTTAAACTTTTACCAGAAGTCGATTCATACTTCTACATGTTTCACAGGTTTAGGTAAGTGAATTGTACATCTTGAAACTTGAGTTCATTAATATGGATCAACATCAATTGCAATTCTTAGTCCCGAAGCACCCTTAGCATTTTCAACGATGTCTATTACTTCTGTAATTGATCGTTTTGAATCAGCTATTGGTTTTCCTTTTTCAAGCTTGATAAGGATATTTTTTATATACCACTTTTGAATCTGGGAAATTATGGGAAATTCGGGTCCAAGGACTCTTTTTCCGAATGCTGATTTCAGTTCTTTTCCAAGAATATCAGAATAAAAATTCAAAAGAGCTTTGTCTTTGTGTTTGACGGATATTTTTATCATCCTGCAAAAGGGAGGGTAGTTGAAAGTCTGACGTTCTTCAGCCTGCATCCTGAACAGGTTTTTATAATCATGATGCAGAACAAGTCTTATGATTCTGTTTTCCGGATCAGATGTCTGGATTATCACCTTGCCCTGTTTTTTTCTTCTTCCTGCACGGCCGCTTACCTGCTCCAGCAGTTGAAAAGTCCTCTCATGAGCCCTGAAATCAGGGAAGTTAAGGAGGTTATCGGCATTTAGCACACCTACTACTGTGAGATTTTCAAAATCCAGTCCTTTTGAAACCATTTGGGTACCAATGAGAATATCGGTCCGCTTATTCTCAAAGGCTTCAATGATTTTGTTAAATGAATTTCTGCCTTTTGTTGTATCCTGATCAAGTCTGTCCACTTTTGCTTCAGGGAATATAATCTTTATTTCATCCTCAATTTTCTCAGTACCGAAACCTCTTGTTGTCAACCCTGACGAATTACAGTTTCCGCAATGTGTTGGAATCAAGGTGGAATAACCACAATAGTGACAGATCATTTTGTTAATACCCTTATGGTAAGTCAGGTTTACTGCACATTGAAAACATTTTGGAATCCATCCGCATTCTGGGCAATCAATATAAGGAGAAAAACCTCGTCTGTTCTGAAAAAGTATTATTTGTTCATTGTTTTCCAGGGCTTCATCCATTGCTTCAAGCAGCTGAGGTGTAAAGTGAGATGTCATCAGTTTTTTTCTATAAGCCTCGCGGGTATTTGCCAGAATTATTTCAGGAAGATTGATTTTACCAAATCTTTCCTTCAGCTCTACAAGCCCGTATTTGCCGTTTACTGCGTTGTAATAGCTTTCAACTGATGGTGAAGCCGATCCAAGTATTGTTTTGGCATTATGAAGGCCGGCAAGAATAATTGCAGAATCTCGTGCGTGATAACGGGGTGCAGGATCATGTTGTTTGTATGATCCGTCCTGTTCTTCATCGACTATTACCAAACCGAGATTATTGAAAGGCAGGAAAATGGCTGATCTTACTCCTATTATAAGTTTATAGCTGTTGTCTTTTCCCTTTTCTGCGATTCTTTTTCTTATCTCGACCTTTTCGGTATCACTGAACCTTGAGTGATATACGCCTGCAACGTTACCAAAATGATTTATTAACCTTCCTGTGATCTGTGAGGTCAATGCTATTTCCGGAAGAAGGTACAATACCTGTTTTCCCTGTTTAATCTGTTCGTCAATAAGGTGAACATATATTTCTGTTTTGCCGCTGGATGTTACGCCATGAAGCAATACTATGTTCTTTTCCCTGAAATGCTCTCTGATCTGATCAAGTGCCTTTTCCTGTGATTCACTCAGCTTCTTAGGTGCTTCTGTCCTGTTATTATGATTTTCCAATCGTTCGGTTTCAATCATTTCGAGTTTTAGGATCTTCTTTCTTACAAGTGTCTCAAGCACACCCGGAGCAGCACCTGCTTCCTTAAGTAAAAATGATTTTCTGACAGGTATATTAAGTCCTCCTTCAGAATAATCAGTTATCCTCAGATAAGATGATAGAAGTTCAAATTGTCTGGGCGCTTTGACAAGTTTATCCAGAATGGTATTCAGCTTGTCATCGTTGAAGGCAGAAGCAAGAGTAACAAATTTTTCCTCCTTTGGCTTATACTTCTCAGCAACCGGCTGTGATGTTTCCCCTTCCAGGCAGAGTATTGAAGGTAATGCGGCTTTCATTACCTCGCCCGGAGTGCAAATGTAGTAATCGGCCATCCAGTTCCAGAATTTGAGTTGCAATTCATCAGTCACCTGAAAATCATCCAGAACTCTTATGACTGTTCTGATATTAGTTATTTCAGGCGGTTGATTATGGATTCTTGTCACTATTCCGGAGTAAAGTTTCTTCTTACCAAACTGCACCAGAACTCTTTTTCCCGGTAATATTTCCTGTGTAATATCATCAGGCACCCGGTAAGTAAATATCCCTTTAACTGAAAGGGGTAAAATAATATCGGCAAAATGATTTACGGTCATTTTTCGGGTGATGATTCAACAATAAGAATCATGCGGGTTTAATGAATCCCGACATAACTGTAAGCAGGTGTTCTTTCCGGATAGGCTTAATCAAGCAGGCATCGCATCCTGCTTCAAGAATAATATCCTTATCATCTTCAAAAATAAAAGCGGTTTGGGCAATAATGGGAATTTCACTGCGAATATTCCGGATTTCCCTTGTTGCCTCTATTCCGTTCATTTCAGGCATTTGCATATCGAGAAGGACCATATCTATGTCGGGTATATTTTTAACAAGGTCAATTGCCTCGTGACCCGACCTTGCCGTAACTGTCTGTATACCTGTTTCTGCCAGTACACGTTCAAGGTAAAGTAGGATATCTTTATTGTCATCCACAATCAGGCATTTTTTGCCTCTCCAGTCCACTTTAGATTCAGATTGGTCATGTAATGATAACTTTGATTTTATTCTTGTGCTGCCACCGGCCGGCCTGTATGGAAGTGAAAAACTAAATTCTGAACCCACACCTTTTTCTGACTGAACATAAATTTTCCCTCCCATTCTTTCAATAACTTCTTTTGCCAGGGTTAAACCTACTCCAAGACCTTCGAATGGTCGGTGATGACCATCTATCTCCTGTCTGAATTCTTCAAAAATATGGTCAAGGTTTTCCTTGTTGATTCCTATTCCTGTATCTCTGATCCTGAAAACAAGGTTATCATTCTCCTTTCCGTAAGTAAGTTGAATTGAACCTTCAAGGGTAAATTTCACAGCATTGTCCATAAGGTGATTCAATACCCTTTTCAGCCATATTCTGTCTGTAAATACAAGGTCGCTTTCAATTTCAAGAAGATTCCTGACATTTACGATTATAGACTTCTCATTCCGTCTAATAATTTTCCTGGCGTCCTCAACAATCTCATTTACAATTGAATTTATCGAAGCTTCTTCATAAGTTATTTCAATCTGTGCGCTTTCGAGGCGTGAGAGATCTATGATATCGCCTATAATTTGAAGCAGCTTTTCACTATTATGATTAATATGTTCTATATATTCTTCTTTTATTTCGTTTGTTAAATCGTTAGCTAAAAGGAGGTTGGCGAATCCGACAACACTGTTAAGGGGGGTTCTTATTTCATGTGAGATATTTGCCAGAAAACTTGATTTCAGGCGGTTGCTTGCTTCGGCTTCAACATTGGCCTTGATCAGTTCCTCGTGTACTTTTTTTAGCGCTGTAATATCACGTGAAATTGTAAGAGCTCCTATTATTTCTCCTTCATCATTTTTTACCACTACCGAACGTGTGGACAGGTTTACATAATGGCCTTCCTTATGCCGGAGCCGAAGTTCCGACTCAAAAAAACCTTTTGAGTTTAAGGCTGAATTCCTGTTCTTTTCATACCCGAGATCGTCAGGATGGATCAGATCAAGCGGGTTTAACAAATCATATTCTTCTTTGGTGTAACCTATCACTGAGTAGAATGCCGGATTTGTGAACTGCAGATTCCAGTTCCTGTCAAAGAAGGAGATACCATCATCAGCTGACCTGATAAGTATTCGATAAAACATCTCAGAATTGTTGTATTCACGTGCAAGAGCTTCTTTCTGAGATTCCAGCTCAATGTTTGTCTTCTTAAGGCTCTGGTTGATCTCCTCAACCTGTCTGTTTTTTTCAATCAGCTCCCTGTTTGTCTTTCTTAGTTTTGTGGAGAAAATTACAATCAGCATGCTGGCTGCAATGACTGCTACCAATAATGCTAAAATGTATGTGGGAAATGTACAAAACACAATCTTCGAAGAGTATAAGCTGAATAACGGACCATTAGATTTCTCCAAAGCACTAAAAGCTGTTACAGGAAACAGCATGAAAACAAACTGACCTGATGGGAATAAAAAAAATCCTATAACTGTCTTTTTGATTTTATGCCAGTTTATATCCGTCATTTGAAAATGCTGGTGACTGTAAAACTAATTAACTTTCAACACAGAATATCTGACAAAGATAAAAATTAGCCTGATTAGTCGTCAACAAATGACAGGCAATTTATTACACAAAATTTGTTAAATTGCGAACAAAATATGAGCGATGATAGAAAGAGAAAAGGACCATTTTTCAGGAGGAAGAAGGTATAAAAATGATGAAATCACCGTTTATTGGAAGCCCGATGCATGCGTTCATGCATCGTATTGCTATAGGGAGCTGATAGAGGTTTTTGACCCTGGGAGAAGGCCATGGGTCGATATGAATGGTTCGACAACTGAAAGGATAATTGAAGTTGTAAACATGTGTCCTACTGAAGCGCTCACCTGGAAATGGAACGATGATGAAAAGAATAAGGATGTTGACCGGGATCAGACCAATCATATCAAGTTCAGAAGGCCGGAATTGATGTCTTCTACCGAAAATAATGAGGATATCAGGCCTGTATCGGTAAAAATAATGAAGGATGGACCTTTAGTCATTAAAGGGAATTTCATTTTTCATTACAGCGGTAATTCTAAAAACGTTAACGATGGCATAATTTCAATTTGCAGATGTGGTGGAAGCAATCATATGCCATTTTGTGACGGTACACACCGGAAAATTGGATTCGAAGACAGATAACAACATGGAAGAGCCCAAAAAGCATGAGAATACGACAGTAGTAGAGGTAATTGATAACGGACCTTTAAAGATCACAGGAAAGATATCATTATGGGATCTTAAACGGGATATTACAGACAATCCTTCAGAGGTCTATCTCTGCAGGTGCGGACGTTCATCAAACAAACCTTATTGCGACGATTCTCACAAAAAAACAAACTGACCAGGAAAAGAATCTAACTATTCTGAACTGACTCCAACACTTTTCTGACTGCTTCAGCAGCCTCTCCGAAATTTATTGCCGAAATGACTCTCAGGTTGGAATTATCAATAATTTCCTTAGCTTCCCTTGCATTTGTACCCTGTAATCTTACAACCACAGGGATTTTTATTTCTCCGATCTTATTATAGGCTTCAACGACTCCGGTTGCGACCCTGTCACATCTTACTATTCCTCCGAAGATATTTATAAGTATGGCTTTTACTGCAGGATCTTTAAGAATAATCCTGAATCCAGCTTCTACTGTTGCAGGACTGGCACCTCCTCCGACATCAAGGAAGTTAGCAGGTGCCCCTCCTGAAAGTTTGATTATATCCATAGTAGCCATTGCCAGACCTGCACCATTAACCATACATCCTACATTACCGTCAAGCTTCACATAGTTCAGATTATATTTACCAGCCTCGACCTCAATAGGATCTTCCTCATTAATGTCTCTCATCCCTGCAAGATCAGTGTGTCTGAAAAGCGCATTATCATCAAGTATGACTTTGCAATCGACTGCGAGAATTCTTTCATCACTGGTTTTAAGTACAGGATTAATTTCCAGCATCTGTGCATCACAACCAATGAAGGTATCATAAATACCTTTCAGAAACGTTTGCATATTCTTCATGGCCTTCCCTTTCAGACCCAGATTAAAAGCTATATTTCTGGTCTGGAATGGAAGGAGCCCTGTCAATGGAGAAATTTCTTCAGTGAAGATAAGTGCAGGGGTTTTATCTGCAACCTGTTCAATATCCATACCTCCTTCAGGTGAATACATGATAACATATCTTCCGGTTTTTCTGTTCAGCAAAATGCTTACATAGAATTCCCGGGGATCTGTTTCGCCCTTGTAATATACATCACGTGCAACAAGAACCTTATTAACTTGTCTTCCTGCAGGACCAGTCTGCGGAGTAATAAGTGTCATTCCAAGCATCTTTCCGGCTATTTCTCCTGCTTCCTCAACTGATCTGGCAAGCTTCACTCCTCCTCCTTTACCTCTGCCGCCCGCATGGATCTGTGCCTTTATCACAAAATTCTGCGACCCAAATTTCTCCCTTAACTGTTTTGCAATCAGGACAGCCTGGTCGGCTGTTTCAGCGACAAATCCTTCTTGTATATCAACATTATAGGCACTCAGGAGTGATTTCCCCTGAAACTCATGAATATTCATCTTTTAAATATAAAATAAATTAACTTATTATAGGTCACCAATTTCGAAGTAGGAAAATTAGAAAAATAAATGAATATTTTGTTTATTTTCGTATAAAAAAGGATGTGCGAAAGCTTCTGAACAGTGAGCTTGGCAGGCTTACAGTCGATCAATTCAAAAAATCTGAAAAAACACCGATTGTAATTGTACTTGATAATGTTCGCAGTCACAATAATGTAGGATCTGTTTTCAGGACTGCCGATGCTTTCAGGGTTGAAAAAATATGCCTGTGTGGCATAACGGCCAGGCCCCCTCACAGGGATATCCAGAAAACAGCACTTGGTGCAACTGAATCAGTCGAATGGAGCTATCATGAAAACACCCTTGATGCAGTTAAAGACCTTAAAAAAGAAGGTTACATAATAGTTGTTGTTGAGCAGGCGGAAGAATCAATAAACCTGCAAAATATAAAAATTGAGCCAGGAGAAAAATATGCGATTGTTTTTGGGCATGAAGTACACGGAGTTTCTCAGGCAGTGATTGACTTCTGTGATATGTGTGTTGAAATTCCCCAATTCGGGACAAAACACTCATTCAATATTGCAGTCAGTGCCGGTATTGTGCTTTGGGAAATAAATAAGCACTTTACAGATTTAATGCATTAAGACAGGCCTGCTTGTAATTTGGATCCTTTCTGATATCATAATTATTATCTTGGAACAGATAAAAACAGAGGGTGGCCTCTATGTTGTAAAACAAGCTTTACCACGTTTTTGAAGGGGGAGGCATCATTCTTCCTTTGACAGATTATCAACAATTCAAAATTCAAACGAATAAATATCAAAACAGCTTCATGCTTATTATGGCGGTACGAGGGTAAGCTTTAAAAGGTGCGAACCGTGTCCTGTTTATTGAAGTGGGAAATGGCCTTGCGCAATTGGCGAATAAAAATAGTGGTTGTCTATTGCGGATCCTTTTTCATTGGTCTCTTTCTTTTAAAGGGCCGGAAGAAAGTGACAATCAAAAAAAAAGGTGCCCCTTTTGAGACACCCTTTTCAATTATCCTGTAAAAATTATTACTGAACCAGACCTTTGAATGCATCATCTGCAAAGAATTTTGCAAATTCAAGGTCTGTTTTAGCATAGGCTTTTAGATCCGGATTTATTCCGAAAGCTTCTTTAAGACCATTAAGCATGTATGTTTTGTCTTCAAGGCGTGCACCAACAATAGCCTGGAGGTATGGTTTTTTACCGTTGCAGGTTTCCTTCATTCCGTCGAGTACTGATTTTGCCTTATTAACATCACCCTTAAGTACAAGTGCAAGAGCAAGGTTATAGCAAGGTTCACCTCCAAACAGGTTGACAGCTTTGTCATATTCCCCTTTTGTAATTGCTATAATTCCGAGACCCCATCTGGATTCCGGTGTTGATGCTGTCATAGAGTTGAACTGCTCTTCTGCTTTTGCAAGATCATTTTTTAGCATATAGGCGAAAGCTATATTATTCTTTACGACATCATTATTTTCAATAGCTTTGGCCTTTTCCAGTGAAGCAAGCGCTTCATCTGCTTTACCCATGGTTAACAGCACATATCCGACATTGTTATGAGCACGGATACATTTGGGGAAGTTTTCAGCGGCTATTTTGTAATACTGCAGTTTTTCACTGGGATCTTTTGTAAGTGTTGCGGCATACAGCATTTCCTCTATACCAAGAGCTTTGGGATCAGACTTAATCTGAGCAAGTATTTCATCGTCGCTTCTACCTATTATATCAACATTTACCGTCATTTTTGACCTTCTCAGTTTTGGTAGAATGTCGGTTTTCAGAGCTTCATATGCAGCTGACATGTTTTTGATCTCCTTTTCGCGTACTTCAGGATCGGAGTACATGGACAGAACACGGAGTATAAGATCTTTATCCTGGATTGAGGATTTTTCAACTTCAGCTTTGAAACCCTCCCAGTCTTCGGGGGTTGTCAATGACTGGAAAAATCCATCGGCTTTTGCAGCTTCAATTTTCTTGAATTCTTTCTTAATATACTTATCTGCAGTAACTCCTCTTTTGCCTGAGAGTTTTGTGTTTAGATCCAAACCTCCGTCAGGTGAAGCGTAAGAACTGATAACAGTGTTTTTCAGCTTACGATTCGGATCAGTGTTAACCTGGTTAATATAGTCCTTTAATGACTTTATTTCATCTTTTTTGAGTTCCGAATTACGCAGTTCGGCCTGGTTAATAAGATAATTGATTGCTGCCATTTTTGATTCCGGTACTATCCTTACCCAGTTGTCTTTCATCAGGATCGGCATTGCATGGATATTAACAAGGGTTGATGTTGCAATAACACCATCAGCAAGCTTAACAGGATCAAAATCAAGGCTTTTATTACCGAGACTGGCTTTTGTTCTGAGGACAAGTTCCGACATTCTCATAGCATCCTTGAAGGGAATTGAGCTTGTGTAGGTAAAATCACCGCCATTATAAGAAATGACTTTATTATTGGCTGTTACCTTTTCTCCCTGAAGAACCTGTACTTTATCAAAAGCTGTTTCACCACCTGCATAAGTAAGTACGGGAGCAGCTTCCAAAGTTGCTTTTTTATTGAAGTATTTTTCAGGGAAAGTACCTTTAATGGTAACATTTACCATACCTCCGTGAGCCTCAAGTATCTTAGGTGTAACTTCATACTTGACGTCACCGGCTTCCTTTTTCATTTTATTCAGACCACTGCAGCCGGAGATAATAACAACTGCAAGGAATAGGATAAAAGAACTCTTGATTTTTTTCATAGTCAAAATTTTTATTTGTGTTTATGATCTCAGATTAGTGTTAAGTTACAAATTTGTTCAGAATTTCAAATCAAATGCAAATGTAAAAAAAATAGTTAAATAACAGCAAAATAATCAAAATGTTCATAAGATAACCATATTGTGTCCCTTTTTTAAATCACTGCCAAAAATAGTTTTTATGATTTTTTCATAGTGATCATTATTTGAAACAAAATCAATTTTGTTTGCATCAATTATCAGATATGTGTTTTCAGGATTCTGTCTGAAAAATGTGAAATAGCTGTCCTGAATTTTTTGAAGGTATTCCTTTGTTATTGATTTCTCATAGGGTCTTCCCCGCATTTCTATATTGGTTAACAGCCTGTCAGGGTCGACATGCAGATAGACATAAAGATCGGGTTTTGGCAGTGATTTGCAGATTATATAAAAGATCTGTCTGTAAAGATTATATTCATCTCCCCTGAGTGTTGATGCTGCAAACACAAGGGATTTCATAAAATAGTAATCGGCCACGGTAAAAGATTTGAACAGATCGGGGATCCCAAGCTCTTCATTCAGTTGTTTATAACGGCTTGCAAGGAATGACAATTCCAATGGAAAAGAGTATTTATCTGGATCCTTATAGAATTTAGGCAGAAATGGGTTGTCAGCAAAGGTTTCGAGAATAAGCCGGGCATTAAACTGTTCTGCAATCCTTGTTGCCAGTGTTGTTTTTCCGGCTCCTATATTGCCTTCAATAACAATATAGTTGTATTTATTTCTCATTGTATCAGGAATACATATCAAAATTAAGAATAGGATTGGAAATATCAATAAAACAGAAAGGACGTTGTATGCAATCAAGAATAACTGGATGCACACAGCGTTCCTTACCAGATGTTATTTTGATATTGCTGTTTTAATTCCTCTGTTCGTTATGCTTTTTCTTTTCCCCGTCTTCTCTGGGTGGTTTGGGAAGAAGCACTTTTCTTGAGAGTTTAAGTTTTCCTGTTTTCGGGTCAATATCAATGAGTTTTACTTCCACCTCATCACCTTCTTTTAACACTTCTTCAACAGTTTTAACTTTTCTCCAGTCGATCTCAGAAATATGAAGCAATCCATCCTTGTTTGGAAGAATTTCAATAAATGCACCGAACTGGACTATAGTTTTAACTTTTCCTTTATAGATCTGACCTACTTCAGGTACAGCGACGATTTTCTTTATCCAATCAAGTGCAGCTGTTATTGCCTCCTTGTTTTCTCCGAAAACATTAACATCTCCGCGACCATCAATCTCTTCAACAATTATTGTTGTACCTGTCTCCCTCTGGATCTCCTGGATCACTTTACCTCCCGGGCCTATAAGAGCGCCAATCATATCCTTTGGAATAGTAAGCATTTCAATCCTTGGGGCATGTGGTTTGAGATCAGGCCGTGGTTCCGCTATTGTTTCCTGCATAATATCAAGTATATGAAGCCTTCCGGTTTTTGCCTGCTCAAGAGCTTGTGCAAGTATTTCAAAGGATAGTCCCTCAACTTTTATATCCATTTGTGTTGCAGTTATTCCATCACGTGTTCCTGCAACCTTAAAATCCATATCTCCCAGATGGTCCTCATCACCCAGAATGTCAGATAAGATAGCGTATTTATTCGAATCTTTGTCAGTGATGAGCCCCATTGCAATACCCGATACGGGTTTTTTCAATTTAATTCCAGAATCCATAAGTGCAAGTGTACCTGCACAGACAGTTGCCATAGAAGATGATCCGTTTGATTCCAGAATATCTGAAACAACTCTTACAGTGTATGGATTTTCTTCATCCGGAGGCATCATGTTCTTAAGTGCCCTGTGAGCAAGGTTTCCGTGTCCGATTTCCCGTCTGCTGATGCCCCTTGGCGCTTTGGCTTCACCTGTTGAAAATGGAGGAAAGTTATAATGAAGTGTGAATTTCTCAGTACCTTTATTAAGGACGTCATCGATGATCTTCTCATCAAGTTTTGTACCGAGAGTAACAGTAGTAAGAGACTGTGTTTCTCCACGTGTAAATAAAGCTGACCCATGAGTTGCGGGAAGCGGATCTATTTCACATGTAATAGGTCTGATCTGATCCGGCTTTCGGCCGTCAAGACGAATATTTTCATCCAGTACCAGTCTGCGGGCGGCTTCTTTATGAACTTCATGGTAATATCGTTTCACAAGGGTTTCATTTACCTCATCCTCTTCTGTAAACTGTGCCAAAAAATCATTTATAACCGCTTCGAAGACTTGTTCCCTTTTATGTTTATCAGCTATCAGGCTCTTTGCAGCCTGGTAGCATTTTTCGTAAGTTTCATCCCAAACACGTTTTTTAAGATCTTCATCATTTATCTCGTGGCAATATTCGCGTTTTAATGTTTTACCAAGTTCTTCAGCGAATTCCATCTGAGCCTTACATTGGATTTTTATTGCTGAATGAGCTATTCTTAAAGCGTCTATCATTTCTGCTTCCGATACCTCTTTCATTTCTCCTTCAACCATCAGGATGTTTTCGTATGTAGCGCCGACCATCAGGTCAATATCAGAATCTTTAAGCTGAGTGGCAGTTGGATTTATGATAAATCTGTTGTCTATTCGTGCAACACGTACTTCTGATATTGGTCCTTTAAAAGGAATATCTGAAATTGTGAGGGCTGCTGATGCGGCCAGGCCTGCTAAGGCATCCGGAATGATATCGATATCGGCAGAAATAAGGTTAATTGTAACAAAAGTCTCAGCATGAAAATCATCAGGGAAAAGCGGCCTCAAAGCCCTGTCGACTAGCCGAGAAATCAGAATTTCATAATCTGAAGGTCTTGATTCTCTTTTAAGAAATCCTCCCGGGATACGGCCTGATGAGGCATATTTCTCCTTATACTCCACTGACAATGGCATGAAATCAGTATCTTCCTTTGCCTCCTTTGCTGCAACAACAGTAGCAAGAAGCATAGTCTTTCCCATTTTAAGCAGAACTGATCCGTCAGCCTGTCTGGCCATTCTTCCTGTTTCAAGGGTAATAATTCTCCCGTCACCGAGATCGATATTCTTCTCTTTTATATTAAACATATGGTTTTGATTTTTAAATGTGCAAATTACATTTAATTACCTATAAGAAAAAAGGCAATTTGAAATTGCCTTTTTTCTACTTACGTAATTTCAATGCTTTAACGATTTCGCGATATCGTTCGATATCTTTTATTTTCAGGTAGTCCAGAAGTCTTCTTCTTCGTCCTACAAGTTTTATAAGAGCCCTCTGGGTGCTGAAATCCTTTTTATTTTTTTTCAGGTGTTCAGTTAGATGGGATATTCTGTATGAAAATAATGCAATCTGCCCTTCTGCTGTTCCAGTATCAATCTCAGATGATCCAAACGTCTTGAAAAACTCCTGCTTCTTGTCAGTAGTCAAATACATGTCCTTAATTAATATATTGTTTATCCATAAATAAATCGAATCTCCAATTTTGGAACGCAAAAATAAGGCTTTTTTATGTAAATAATCAAACAATTGAATAATTTTTTTATTGTTGGATAAAATCTATATATAAAAAGTAACGGTCAACAGAAAATGTTATTGTATCTCTATCATATAGACGTAAAATTATGACTAAACGCTGCGTCGATAAAATCTAAAAATCAGGAATTTATTAACACTTTATGATAGTTTTTAACCAGTCTTTTTTCCCTCCCGGTATTTAAAAGCATCTGACTGAAATCAAAATTTATTATGATTTCAGAATTAATTCCTCATACTTTTTGAGTTCCTTTCCCATGCTTATAATTTTGCAACCGATTCTGCAGCTTATACACCTTCTTTTCCGGCAATATTTTTCCCTGAGCTGAATAAGTGCCTGGGTTTCAAAAGCAGAGGCAGCCTCTAATCCGCATTGTTTCCAATCGTCAATAATTGAATTCCTTTCAGGAGGTATCTCTTCAAGAAAAGAAATAGCTTTTTCGCAAATTCTGTTTTTACCGGAAAGTTTACCATAAACGAAGATTGCCGGAATCACTGCATTTACAAGTAATATATCTGCTGCCTGAGTTCCAGTCTTCTTCTGGATTCCTTTACTCTTCTTTCCAAATAAATAATGTTCATTCCAGTAATCTGATGCTGTGGCTTCGAATAATTTATACATCTGTTCAATGTTCTCAGTTTCCAGTACTCGGGAAAAGAGTCCTCCGGCAACAGTTAGCAGAGAAGCAAGCTGGGATATTCTTACAGTCGGGAAATTGACGGGCCTCAGTCTGCTGAATTTCCACAACCACCCATGCATTGGTTCAAGTGAGTATTTTGCGCTGAGGATTTTGAATTCACGTATAAGATCTCTGTAGTAACCATCGGCAAGAGCTTCCCTGAAGAGTCCTTCATCAAGCATACCTGCTGTACCGAATAAAAGCGTTTCAACCTGAAACCTGTTGTCAGAATGTTTGCGTATTATTCTGAAAGGAATGGAGGCAGCAAGCATTTCAAAAGGACCAGTATTGACCCTGAATCCGAAATATCTTGTAAGCAGTCTGTAAAAGGTCTCCTCCCAATCGTTACCTGTATCGGAGAATATTCTCATAATAGTTTCTGATTTTTCCTGAAGCCTTTCAACCAGTAATGAATTAAGCCAGTTGATGATCAAGAATCTTTCAATCCTGCTGAAATAATCCTGGCATGCAATAACTGCAGGATTATTTACAAGATCATTATACATGTCGAAGTACAACTGATCGTACTTCAATTCAACAGTAAGCAATTGTTCTCCATTGGCATTATGGACAATCCTGTCATTTTCTGATACCACATGAAGTATTACATTATCGAATGAATGATCACGGTGGTGTCCGTGAGTAATGAAATGCGATGCAAGACTGTGTATCTCGACATTACCGGCCCATTCGGTTCCATTGATAATGACTCTTGCATTGAAAAAGTCGGGCCCTGAATCACGGTTATATTCTCCTGGGTGAATTACTGTGATTTTATGTCCCTCATTATCGACGAGAGAATCCTTATCATAAAGACTATACTTCCACAGGTAATAAAGGAATTCCTCTTTCATTTCAGCACAAGTTTAAAAGCTAACAGCGAGAATATAAAAATAATAAAAGCGGCTTAAATAAACAAGAAAAATATGAAAGACTGTATCTCTTACTGCAGATTATGCGGGTACTTTCTCAGATTTATTAAATGGATTCAGCCTTTTTGCATTTATTTAATATCCGCGAACCTGATGATTCTTTTCCGGTCAGCAAGGTTGTAATTAACCAGAGAAGTAAGATATTGATGTCAATTTTAAACAAGATTCCTTTCGGCGAGATATTTTCCCATCTCCTGTTGGATTTCCCATGCTTTTTCGCCAGCTATCTTATCGAAATTTTCGGAACTGTCGGCAAAAATAATTGCCCTTGAAGAATTGACTATGAGTCCGCAAGTGCTGTTCATCCCGTATGTTACCACCTCTTCAAGGCTTCCACCCTGAGCTCCAACACCGGGTACCAACAGAAAATGATCTGGAACTATTTTTCTGATTTCTGAGAGCATAACGGCCCGTGTTGCACCCACAACATACATTATATTATCAATGGTACCCCATTTTTTTGAAATTGTGAGTACTTTTTCAAAGAGTCTGACACCATCATCAGTATGATATTGGAAATCATTAGCTCCCTTGTTTGAAGTAAGGGCAAGTATTACAACCCATTTCCCCTCATAGGCAAGGAAGGGGGTTATTGAATCCTCTCCCATGTAAGGGGCGACAGTAACAGCATCAAACTGCATTTTCCGAAAAAAAGCTTCAGCATACATCCTTGATGTATTTCCGATATCACCTCGTTTTGCATCAGCAATCACAAGTATTTCGGGGTATTTTCTTTTAATATAGTTTAGTGTAGATTCTAGCGAAATCAATCCTTTATGACCGTTGGATTCGTAAAAGGCCAGATTGGGTTTAAAGGCCACCGCAAACCTTGCAGTTGCATCAATTATTCGTTTATTGAATTCAAATACAGGATCGTCGTAGTTCAGAAGAAAGGAAGGTATTTTCTCGGTTTCAGTATCGAGACCGACACAAAGGAATGACTTTTTAGCAATGATGTTACTGAATAGTCCGGAATGGTTCATCTGTAAAGTCTTTATATGTTGCTTTCCTTAAGACGTTCTGCATTTTCCGCCATCTGGAGCTTGTCTATTATCTCCTGAATGTTTCCGTCGAGTATTGATGGAAGATTATACATAGTAAGATTGATCCTGTGGTCAGTCATTCTTCCCTGAGGATAATTGTAAGTTCTGATCTTGGCTGACCTGTCACCAGTAGAGACCATGGTTTTTCTTTTATGTGAAACTTCATCGAGATACTTTTGGTATTCAAGGTTATAGAGCCTGGTCCTAAGTTCTTTCAGGGCTTTGTCGTAGTTTTTTATCTGCGATTTCTCATCCTGGCATGTCACAACTATTCCGGTAGGGATATGTGTTAATCTGATGGCTGAATATGTTGTATTCACAGATTGTCCTCCGGGCCCGGATGAACAATATGTGTCTTTTCTTATATCCTCATTGCGTATTTCGACATCAAATTCATCCGCTTCAGGAAGAACTACCACTGTTGCCGCTGAAGTGTGTATCCTGCCCTGGGTCTCAGTCTGGGGGACCCTTTGGACCCTGTGCACTCCTGATTCATATTTTAATATGCCGTAAACTCCTTCTCCGGTAACGCTTATTACAATTTCCTTATAGCCACCGGCAGTACCTAAAGAATAACTGTTCACTTCGGCTTTCCAGCCCTTTTGTTCAAAGAACTTTGAATACATTCTGAACAAATCTCCCGCAAAAATACTTGCCTCATCTCCTCCTGTACCAGCCCTGATCTCCATAACAGCATTCTTTTCATCTTCAGGATCGGCCGGAATAAGGAGGAGCTTAATTTCTTCTTCCATCGCTGGGATTTTAGCATTGAGCTCTTCCAGCTCAGATTTCGCCATTTCCCTCATCTCCTCATCCTTTTCTGTTGCAAGCAACTCTTTTGTGCTGTTTAGGTTTGAGAGAATGAGCTTGTAATTTTCATAAGCAGCAATAATAGGCTGCAGATCCTTGTATTCCTTGTTGAGCTTAATATATCTCTCCATATCTGACAAGACATCCTGCTGGGTCAGAAGCTTTCCAACCTCGATAAATCTTTCTTTTACTCCCTCGAGTTTTTCAAGTATCAAATTGTTTGACATCTGCCACAAATTTCAGGGTGCAAAGATAATAAAAAGGAAGAAATGGGATGTACAACAGAAGAAGTAATATGGCATCCGGGCCTTTTTCAAGTTCAGATTTAATCAGTTTTTTGAATTCCGGGCTGAAGGTTAGGTGGGATGGAAATACGTAAGAGACATATCAAACATAAGGCATTGTGAAGCAAACAAAATGATCAACAACAGATACCGTCTGAAGATCTGTGAAGGTCTAACCAATCTTCAGGAAACCATTTTCCAGAATTTTCAGGCTGAATATTCAAATCTCCCGAATTCTGAAATAATGGTAAGCTGTTTTTTGGAAGAAGACTCGCAATATCCAACAATTTTAGCTTCCAGGTTAAAGCCGGCAGCTGTCTCAATAATCAATTGAGCATTTTTTTTCTCCGTATATATCTCAAAACGGTGTCCCATATTGAAAACTCTGTACATCTCGTCCCATTGAGTGCCCGAATGGTCATGTATAATTCTGAACAATGGCGGAAGGGGAAACATGTTATTCTTTATTACATGAATTTTATCTATAAAATGAAGGACTTTTGTTTGTCCTCCACCTGAACAATGGATCATTCCATGTATTTCTGGCCGTATTTTTTCAATAATATTTTTGACAACAGGAAAATATGTTCTGGTTGGTGATAAGACAAGCCTGCCCGCATCAGAATTAAGTCCCTCAATCTTGTCTGTCGGTTTCAGCTTTCCTGAGTAGACGAGGTTATCAGGAATGGAATTATCATAGCTTTCGGGGTATTTTGAAGCGAGAAATGATGAAAACACATCATGTCGGGCGGATGTAAGGCCGTTACTTCCTATACCGCTGTTATATTCTTTTTCGTATGTTGTTTGCCCGGAAGAAGCCAGCCCAATAATAACATCGCCCGGTTTGATATTATCATTTGTTATAATATGCGATCGTTTTGCTCTGGCAACAACGGTTGAATCGACCACTATTGTTCTTACAAGATCGCCAATATCAGCAGTTTCTCCACCTGTTGACCATATCCCCATCCCCAGATTTCTCAGATTGTGAAGCACCTCTTCAGTACCATTTATAATAGCCGATATTACTTCACCCGGAATAAGATTCTTGTTTCTTCCAATCGTTGAAGAAAGGAGAATATTGTCGTATATTCCTACACACAGAAGGTCATCTGTATTCATCACAACTGCATCTTGGGCAATGCCTTTCCATACAGAAAGGTCACCAGTCTCTTTCCAGTAAATATATGCAAGTGATGATTTTGTTCCAGCACCGTCTGAATGCATGATATTGCAGAAATCCGGATCACCGCCTAAATAGTCTGGGACAATTTTGCAGAATGATTTAGGAAATATTCCTTTATCAATTTTACTGATTGCAGCATGCACATCCTCCTTTGCTGAAGAGACGCCTCTCATGTTGTATTTTGATTCTGCTGTCACAGTAAAAAAACTATTGGAAGCAAATATTATTTATGTCAAGCCTCTCTGATGTACTTTTTATATCCTGGAAAAACCCGAAATTACATTTTAATCGGCTTAAATTAAACAGCGGCAGTTAGTTTTTACTTTTCGGATACCCATTCAATCGACTGTTTTAATAATTTCCGGTAGTTAGGATTTTCAAATGTTGGTGCATCATGTCCGCTTTGAAGTACGACTATTTTTGCCTTACCATAAATTTTAGCCCATCCTATTACCGGGGTGCTGGAAGGTTCGTCGGTAGTAAGTAAAGGAGTCACATTCTCATCTACAAAATATCCCTTATAGGTTTCATCAAAAACCTCAAAATCTTCGATTCCTTTAGTGACAGGATGCCTTTTGTCTGCAATTTTAACATTGAAATGAAGGTCGTGGATATATGAACAAGGAGCATATTCCTTGCCTTTCCATTTAGTGGTTTTATGAAAATATTTCCCTCCTATGATGTTCCAGTACTCAGGCCAGTTATCAAATGCACAAATGCTGTGATGAAGAGCAACAACAGGTTTCCCCTGTTTTATGCATTCTGAAAAATTTTTCGCCTGTTCTTCTGTGATCTCCTGCCACATATGATAAAATACCAGAACATCATATTTGTTCCTGTTTTCCGGTTTAAAATAATCAAAAGCACCGGGAAACTGTGCGACCTGCCAGGTAACAGATGGCTCAAGGCTTGAAAGCATCTGGTTAAACTGCTCGTTTTTATAATCATGGCCGCCGGTTATAACCAATACTCTGACAGTTTTTAATCTTTCCGAAGCTGACAGGGTGGCAGCTGCACAAATTAATAATACCAGGGAAATGATGGGTTTTTTCATATTCAGCTTATTACTAAAAGTATGTTATTTCTTGGGTGATTCATAATCAGTCCTGAGCACTCTGAACTCAGTTCTTCTGTTAATCTGATGTGCAATCTCTTTCTGTTCATCATTTTCAAGACTGTTAATGTACTGTTCTGTTAATGCAGTACCAGGTTTAAGGAAAGGATTCTGTGCTGCAATTACATCATCTACAACCTTAGGTGTCGACTCACCATAACCTTTGGGTGATAACCTTTCAGGTTCGATCCCCTTTTCAATAAGATACTGAACTACTGATTGGGCTCTCTTTTGCGATAAATTGAGATTATACTCTTCAGTATCACGAGAATCGGTATGAGACATAAGTTCAATTGTAACATTAGGATTATCGTTGAGGGTTTCAACCAATTTATCAAGTGAAACCATTGATTCTGGTCTCAGATCCCATTTACCAAAATCGTAAAAGATATTTGGAAGTTCAATTGGCTTATCTATAGCTGTCAGCAGAATAGTTACCATAAAATCGCGGCTTTTTTCCTGCCCTTTAGTTGTTTCTTTCTCCTTTCCGTTCAGATAACCTCTTTTTGAAGCCAGAAAAATATAATCTACATTCTGTTTAAGGGTAAACTTAAAATCTCCTCCTGCACCTGTTTCTGCCTGCAGATTTGATCCATCGCTCGCAATTAATTGGATAATGGCTCCGGCGATCGGGCTGCCTGTTTTTTCATCTTTAACAAGTCCTGTTATACTGAATCGCAGAGGTGGCATTTCAAATGAATATAGTTCGTCATCTCCTCTGCCTTTTCTGGTGGAGCTGAAAATACCTTTTTCATTTCCTTTTTCAAAACAGATACCGAAATCATCTGAAGAGCTATTGATTGGAGCTTTCATATTTGTAACGATCCAGGATCCATCAGGCTGGGGTATTGCTTTAAAGATATCCAGACCTCCCATTCCAATATGACCGTCAGATGAAAAATAAAGAGTGCCATCTTCCCTGATAAAAGGGAAAAGCTCGTTGCCTGATGTATTTATATCAGGTCCGAGGTTTCTCGGAGTTGACCATGAAGCGTTATCACCACTTTTTGTGCTGACATAAATATCTTTCTGTCCTGAGCCTCCTGGCATATCAGAGACAAAATAAAGAGACAGGCCATCAGACGACAGGGCCGGATGAGCAGCTATTAGGGAGTCTGGAAGTATTTTAATATCCTGAGGCTTATTCCATTTATCACCTGTCCGGGTTGAATGCATAATTATGCACCCTTTTTTTTCACGTTTGCCTGCCTCGCAACGAGTTAAATATATTTCACTGTAATCAGAAGAGAAACATGGTGTTCCGTCTTCAAATTCGCTGTTCAGCTCCACCACGGGAACAGGTGTGCTCCATTTCGATTTCTTGTCTATGCGGCTTTCAAAAATATCTGTAAAATTCTGTCCGGTGGCTCCGTGAGTTTTATTACCCTCTGCATCATCGCGGGATGAAGTAAAATAAATTACGCCAAAATCATCACGACCATAAGCAGGACTGAAGTCTGACTTTCTTGAATTAAGGTCTTTGAGTTCTTCAATCCTGTAAGTTTCAGGGTTTTTCATCCACTCAAGTGCCAGTTCACATGCTCGTATTTCCTGATCGGCTCTAGCATCGGCTGGAGCAGTTTGCTTGTATTTCCTGAGCTCTTCAATCGCCTGCTGGTACTTTCCGTTCTTCTTAAGTGATTCTGCAAGCCAGAAAGAGGCTTCAGGTTTTGAAAATGCAGATTTTACTGCAAGCCTGTACCATGTTTCAGCGTTTTTTGGATCATTTGTAAGCCTGTAACATTCGGCTATCATGTATCCAAGTTCAGTTCTGGTTGCCTTGTCAGCTTTTCTTGACTTTGAATAGGAGTCTTTGAAAAGGTCAATTGCATCATAATATTCGCCGGCATTGAAAGAAGCATAAGCTCGCTCTGCCTTTCGTTTCTGTGCCATGGAATCAGGTGTGAATAGTACAATCAATAAAAGAATCAGCAACGGCAATCGTCTCATAACCTTGTCATCTATTTGGCAATAAAAGTAATGAATTTAAGCAATTATGGTGCCAAAAAATTCATCTAAACAAAACCTTTATAATTCTAAAAAAAGAGGCCTCTGAAAATTCAGAGGCCCGAAAGCTTTATCAATATTTCTTTTCTTTAAATTGTTATCTGGTAAACAGGAGCTCCCTGTATTTTGGCAGGGGCCAGATTTCATCATCAACTATTAACTCCAGTTTATCAATGTGATAGCGGATTTCGTCAAGATAAGGCTTTACCTTCGACTCGTATTCTTTGGCTTTTTTATAGGAATCCTCAATAACATTTGCCCTTTTCCTAGCCTCAACCATTTCATTTTCCATTGTCTTTATTGCGGAAATATGGTCTGAAATATTAATTATCAGTTCCTTTGTGTTAGCTGCGAGTTTCTGATATTCACTGTCACCAAATATTTCCCTAAGACCTTTGACATTCTCAATCAGCGAGGTCATGTATCTGATACCTGTAGGGATAATGTGATTTATTGCCAGATCTCCCATAACTCTGGCTTCAATCTGTACTTTTTTAGTGAACTTTTCATATTCTACCTCAACTCTGCTTTCAAGCTCTTTCTCGGTAAAAATTCCTGATCCCAGGAGAACATTCTTTGAGCTTTCTGTAAGGTATGCTTTCAATGAATCCGGAACTCCCGGAGTATTCGCCAGTCCTCTCTCCACTGCTTCGGCATGCCATTCTTTACTGTAATTGTCACCTTCAAACAGAACTTTTTGTGAATCCTGGATATATTTCTTGAGGACCTGGAAAATAGCTTCATCCTTATTTCTGCCTTTCTTAATAATCTGATCAACTTCCTTCTTGAATTTTGTAAGCTGGTAAGCTACTGCAGCATTAAGGACTATCATGGAGGCACTGCAATTTGCAGAAGCGCCTACCGCCCTGAATTCAAACCTGTTACCTGTAAAAGCAAAAGGAGATGTCCTGTTCCTGTCAGTATTATCCAACAATATTTCAGGTATTTTGCCGATTCCAAGCTTAAGTTCGGTTTTTTGTGCCGGAGTCATTTTCTTGTCTGTTACTTTGTTAACAATGCTGTCGAGCATTTTAGTCAGATAGTTCCCCAGGAATACTGAGATTATTGCAGGAGGAGCTTCATGTCCGCCAAGCCTGTAGGAATTGGTCTCATTCATTACAGAAGCCCTGATAAGTGCATTGCTGTCGTGAACCGCTTTAATAACATTGACCAGGAATGTAAGGAATTGCAGGTTTGATTTTGGATTTTTACCTGGAGAGAGAAGGTTTTTCCCTGAACCGGTAGCCATTGACCAGTTATTATGTTTCCCTGAACCGTTGATTCCAGCAAATGGTTTTTCATGAAACAGCACTCTGAATTTATGTCTCCGGGCAACCCGCTTCATGATATCCATTAAAAGCTGATTGTGATCAACAGCCAGATTGACTTCCTCATGTATAGGAGCGCACTCAAACTGATTTGGAGCCACCTCATTATGTCGGGTTTTGACCGGAATTCCAAGCTTATAAGCTTCACATTCGAAATCCTCTATGAAACACATTACTCTTTCAGGTATAGATCCGAAGTAATGGTCTGACAACTGCTGGTCTTTTGCAGACTGATGGCCCATAAGGGTTCTTTCAGCAAGAACCAGGTCGGGTCGGGCATAATAAAGTGCTTCATCAACCAGGAAATACTCCTGTTCACAACCTAGTGTGGCAATAACCTTTTTTACATCTTTATCAAAATACTGGCACACCGCTGTTGCAGCTCTGTCGAGTTCTGAGAGAGCTTTGAGCAAAGGAGCTTTATAATCAAGAGCTTCACCTGTATACGATACAAAAATGGTTGGTATACAAAGTGTGGTGCCTACAATGAAGACAGGAGATGACACATCCCATGCAGTATAACCGCGTGCTTCGAATGTATTTCTTATTCCCCCGCTTGGGAAGCTCGATGCATCAGGTTCAGACTGCACAAGTACTTCGCCTGAAAAATTCTCTACAAGATGGCCCTTTTCTCCCATTTCGATGAAACCATCATGCTTTTCAGCTGTTCCATCTGTGAGAGGATGGAACCAGTGTGTAAAATGGGTTGCACCTCTTTCCAGTGCCCATGCTTTCAATCCTATTGCAACCTGGTTGGCCTGATCTCTTGTAAGCGATCTGCCTTCCTCAATTGCATGTTTGACAACCCTGAATGCCTCTGCCGAAAGATAATGCTCCATCTTGTGAAGGTCAAAAACATTTATTCCAAAATACTTTGAAACATTTTTGTCAGGAGTCTTATTAACAACGGGTTCCCTGTTGAATAACTCCCTTAACGCACTAAATCTAAGTTCTGCCATTTAAAATTTTTTCTGCAATAATAAATATATTTTAAATACACCCCCCTATTTTTTATATTATTTTTTCATTTTTTTTATTTTTTTATTTACATACCCCAATATTAATATGACTTCCCTAATTTTTTTATCATTTTTTTATGCACAGGCCCATTTTCTTATAGGTTATACTCAATAAAATACACTTAACACAATTGTCAAATCACCTTATACTGCCAACATTTAATTAATAGGAATTTTGTTATATTTGTCGCCTGAATTTAAAAAAAGGCAAATAATCTTAAAAAACAGTTCGTTAAATGTCAGCAATTCAATTTTTAAGAGAAAAAGCAGGAGTCTTGGTTGCAGGTTTAATCGGTCTTTCACTTTTTATTTTTGTTATAAGTGATTTCTTCGGGAATGGCAGAGGACAAAGGCTAAGGGCAAAAAAATATTACGAAATAGGTAAAATTGGTGATGAAACAATATCATATCAGGATTATGAGCAAAAGGTTCAGAATCTTCTGGAAATTTACAAATTATCGGGTACCACAAATCCAGATGAAGCGACAGTGGAATCTATAAGAGAGCAGGTATGGCATCAGATGATAAGGGAAAGGGTTCTGGAACGCCAGTACAAAAAGCTCGGCATTGGAGTAAGCAGTGAAGAAGTTGATGAGCTTGTACTTGGAAGCACACCTCATCCAATTGTATCCCAGCTGTTTACTGATCGCGAGACAGGAACCTTCAATAAATCATTCCTTGTTAACTTTCTCAAACAGACTGAAACTGATGAAACTGCAAAGAAGTACTGGTTGTTTTTTGAAGATGAGATTGTAAACGACAGAATGAGTTCAAAGTACAATACACTTGTATCAAAAGGTTTATATGTTTCATCAAAACAGGCTGAATTCGACAGGAATCTTTCTTCATCATCGGTAGATTTCAGTTACATAATAAAGAACTATTCTGCTGTTTCGGATTCACTTGTTAAAGTTTCAAAAAGTGAAATAGAAGACTATTATTCAAAACATAAGAATAGCTATAAAAGGAATCCGCTGAGAGACATTGAATATGTAACCTTTGACGTAGTTCCTTCTGAAGAAGATGTTAAACAGGCTGAAGAATGGATAAATAAAACGAAGTCTGAATTTGCTGAAGCACCGGATCCTGAACAGTTTATTAACCTTACTGCCGACACACGGCATGTAGGTTTTTATTCTCCTATAAGTCAGGTGCCTGCTAACCTGATTGATTTCGTAAAAAAAGAAAATACAAAAGAGATATTCGGGCCATACAATGAAGACGGAACATTAAAGCTGGCCAAAATCCTTGCAATAGCTGACAGGCCTGACTCAGTACATGCACGACATATACTTATTGCCCTGAATGCTACCAGATCGCGTGAAAAAGCTAAGCAAAAGGCTGACAGCCTGATTAAGCTTGTCAAATCCGGTACTTCTTTTGCTATACTGGCTATGTCAAACTCTGATGACAAGGGATCGTCTCAGCTTGGCGGTGACCTTGGCTGGTTTCAGGAGGGCAGAATGGTTGTGCCCTTTAATAATGCCTGCTTTTCGGCTAAGAAAGGAGACATTCTGACTGTCGAAACCAATTTTGGGGTTCACATAATTGAAATTCTGGCACAGTCAAAACCTGTAAGAAAATACGATATAGGAATTGTTGACAGGAAGATTGTCCCCGGAACAGCCACCAATCAGCGGATATATAGCGAAGCCAGTCAGTTTGCAGGAACTAACGACACTTACGAGAAATTCAATCAGGCTATCTCTGAAAAAGGCCTTACAAAACGTGTAGCGAATGATATCACCCCGCAGCAAAAGACTCTTCCGGGACTTGATAATCCCAGAAATTTGATCATCTCATTATTCCAGACAGGCAAGAATAAAATAGTTCTTGACAACAACCAGCAGGCTGTTTTTGAGGTAGGTGATAAGTATGTGGTTGCTTTCTGCACTAAGGTTCAGGAAGAAGGTATTGCACCAATTGAAGATGTGGAAAACGATATCAGGTACGCACTCATAAAAGATAAAAAAGCTGAAATAATTAGTGCTGAATTTAAAAAGAATATGGAAGGCGGCAAATCCCTGGATGATATTGCTGCAATTATGGGTCTTAATATCAGGGAAGCTACTCAGATCAACTTCAGAACGTATACAATTCCTGAGGCGGGCAATGAACCTGCCCTTATAGCAGCTGCTTCTTCAGCAAAACAGGGACAGGTAGCAGGTCCCATAAAAGGCGAAAACGGAGTTTATCTGATAAATGTAAATAATGTTACACCTTCAGGTGAGGAAGATGTTAAGATGGTAAAGGACAGACTTTTAACAACTTACCAGATGAGAGGAAGTTATGAAGCGTATGATGCTCTGAGAAAAGCAGCAAATATCCAGGACAGAAGGTACAAATTTTATTAGTTGAGCATAAGTAATACTTTAATATTACTCTGTTAAAGCCTGAATCGATCCAGAACAGATTCATCGTTCATCTCTTTTGACAAACCCTTGATATAGTCAGGCGGCACATTATACAGATCCAGAATAAGGAGTCCGTCTAAACAATCATTGAATTTGGGATCAATATTGAACCCTATTATTCTACCGTTGATCTCAAGGTATTTTCTCAGAAGAACCGGTATTCTGTACCGTGGCTCAATATTGAGGATAATCTTTTCAATTTTATTCAGATCCCTGTCAGCCACATCAATAAATATTTTCTGATCTACAACTTTATCAGTCGTTACAACAAATTTCTTTCTGGGAATTATAGATTTTGCCTTTGCTTCATCATAGAAATAGGTTTTGATGAACTTCACTATAAGATTTTTTGAAAATCTTGAAAAATCGTTGCTGATGCTAACCGGACCAATCAGGTAACGATATTCCTGATTCTGCAGGAGAAAGATCATTATCCCTTTCCACAGGAGGAAAAGAGGGATGGCTTTTTTCTGATAGTCTTTAACAATAAAGGATCTTCCCAGTTCGATTGATTCCTTTAATACGGGAAGAAAATCTTTCTTTATTTTAAAAAGTGAGTTAATGTAAAATCCTTTGACTCCGTAAATACTTGCAATCTCTTTTCCTTTGCCAATTCTGTAAGCGCCCACAATTCTGTCAGCATCGGTATCCCAGATAAAAAGATGATTATAGTAAAGATCAAATTCATCAATGTCTGAGCTTTTATTTGTCCCCTCTCCTACTTCTCTGAAAGTCAGCTCCCTCAACCGGCCAATTTCATTTATTATTTCAGGAATAGCTCTTGTTGGTGCACAAATAACTGAATAATTTTTGGTTGAAAACAGCTCAAAATCATTTCTGATCTTTTCAAATTCTTCTTTCAGAATATTTTCTGAAACGGGAGCTGCCAACGGTTCAGGATTCATTTTCTTAACCGCTGGTTTGAGGTTATAAAATCTTTTTATCTCAAGATTTGATCCGAGAAGATAGGTTCTGGCTCTTAGGTATCTGCCATACTGAGCGACATCTCTGAATTCTTCCTGTTCTTTGACTGTGACAGGGGAACCAATTCTGATTTTGACTATCCTGTTCTTTTTATTCAGGATTTCTGCTGGCAGATCAGCCAATCGCATCAGTGGATTTACTCGTCTGAAAATATATAATAATCGCACCTGTGTCCCGTGAAAATAAACAGGTATAACAGGTGTATGTGCATTCTTTATAAACTTGATTGTTGAATTCTGCCATTCGCGGTCAAGTATTATTTTCGACTCTTCGTACATAGCAGTACTTTCTCCAGCAGGGAAAATACCAAGGCAGTGATTATTTTTAAGATGGTTGATCCCCTCCTTAAGACCCTTGAATGTTGATTTAGGGCCATTTTGAAATCCGGAACCTGTATTTACCGGGAGGATTATGTTTTTAAGCTGTTCAATATTCTGGAGTACATAATTTGCCATTATTTTAAAATCGCTGCGTTTTTCAAAGATTATTTTATAGAGCAGCATTGAATCAATACCACGGTAGGGATGATTTGAAATTGTTATGAAGCTACCTTCAGGCGGGATGTTATCAATATCTTTGTCAGGAAGTTCGTACTTAAGTTCAAGTTCTTCAAGGATTGAGTTTATGAGAGAAATAGGGTCCTTGTCATGGAGTTCCTGATAAACTTTGTTAAGGCGTTTATAGTTAATGATTCTCAGCAGTGTTTCTTCAATAATTGTTCCTTCAGGTATATATAGCCTGTTGTTTTTTTCAAATTCCTGGTCTGAGAGAAGTTTCATTTTATTTGCGGATTATCAAATATAGTTATTATCCTTAACATAGTAATAAAGGAGCTGAGGTATATGGCAGTTTTTAAGTAAATAATAGGATAAAAACAAGAAAGCCCTTCCGCCATCTGGCAGAAGGGCTTTTGTTATAAGTTTGGCGACTACCTACTCTCCCGCTTGTTGTGCAGTACCATC
>CAZEUL010000028.1:0-49508 GCA_964514725.1 uncultured Rikenellaceae bacterium | reverse complement strand
ACAGTTACCGTTATACTTGTCCCAAGGTTCTGGGCCGTACATCCCCCTGCATCTGTAACTGAGGTAAGAGCGTATGTATAGCTCCCGGTTGTAAGTATTCCTGTCGATATGGCAGCTCCGCTTGTATAGTTGCTTACTGCTGTCTGGCTTACTCCATTCCTCGTGTAGTTGATTACAAAAGGTCCTGTACCCCCGCTTATAACTACATTGAAATTCGTTGACGTATTGTTACCTATCGTTATGTCATCATGAAGCTGTGCCAATGTTATTACAGGTGACACTGTTATCAGTACAGATGAACTGTTCACCGATGGGTAACTGCCGCTCGTGACTCTTCTCCTGTAATACGTGCTCACCGTAAGTACCGGCGGTGAATATCCGGCCGAGGTCGCTCCTGTTATGTCTGTCCATGTTACGTTATCTGTCGACCTCTGCCACTGATATGTGTAGCTCCCGGTTCCCCCGGTCGGAGCCGTAAGCTGAGTGAGCGCTGCCGGAGATGTATTGTAGCATATTGTCTGAGGACTTCCTATAGTGCCCGGCGTAAGACTACCATCGTCTGCAGTTATTATCTCTGCCCATGCTATGTCGGCATTAGGATACCCGCCCGGCGATGCCCCAACTACTATCCCAAGCCGCGGATTGTTTATGGTCTGTGTCACACTCCCTACCTGTGTCCAGTCTGTTCCGTTAAGTGAATAATACGAAGTGATGACGCCGGTGGTCGTGTTCCTGTCAAGCCTGAAATGCAGATTGGTCGTCGCAGTTACATTTATTACATTAAGATTACTGGCTGACCCGGAGGTTTCCCTGGTAAAAGTAACAGTGTTGCCACCTTCATATATGCGCATTATCTGAACATAGTTGTCATCATTCTGGTAAGCTACAAGCCCTGCCTGCTGGTAATTCTGTGTCGGTGCAAAAGATGACACCTTAAGCCTTATGCTTGTCCACCCCGACGGCAGACTCCTGAACAACGTGTTACGGGTGTTGTTAAGCTGTGCCCACAGGTCGCCCACATCTACAGGTATCCTCAGAACTCCCGGATGGGCAGCCTGATCATACGATACAACTGCTCCAGTGGTCTGTTCAGTGTTCCTCGAACTCCCTCCTGACGTCAGGGCCATAAAATCCCATCCGTCGGCAAGCAGACTGCTCCTGCTTGAATATGTGAAATCATAGTGTGTAGTCTGTGAATAAACAGGCTGCAATCCTGAAATCACAATTAAAGCAATCATCATATATTCAATACATAAGCGTCTCGTCATAAAATGTATTTAATAATGTAAATTTATTAATAGTAACCTACTAACAGAACTTTGGTTTCTTAGTTTTATGTAAAATAAACCTATTTTGGTCAAAAATTTTGCAAGTTTAGGCAATTGGAAAATTATAAATCAGTGCCCCGTTTTTCATTAATAAATTTATGCAATTTCTCAGTTTCCGAAATCGAGGTAAGGGGCAATTTTTTTCCCTGTCTCAGATGAAATTAATTTGTTGTCGATCATTTCAGAAAGACTGTTGATACTTCCTTTTAACTTTCTATATTTCAATATATTTACCACTTCATCTCTTTTGATGTAGGGATGTCTGATTATATCATTGTATTTGGTTTTATTTATTTGTATTTTTCTAATTAATGAAGAATCCGCATAAAATCTTAATTGATTTATCTTAAAAGTCTCTTCTGTTAACCCATAAACCTCTTTCAACTGATCAACAGATACAAATCCTCCGATAAGTTTTCTGTATCTTATAATTCTTGATGATAAAACAGGGCCTATACCAGGGAGAGATTCAAGTAAGGCAGAATCGCAGCTGTTTATTTCTATTTGTGATTTCTTGATGTATCGGTCCGATTTCTTCACTGTTCCCTCATAAGTCTGATTGTGCTTAGACAGAGTACTAGTATCACCAGCTATATCCTTTATGTTAACTGGGATTTCACTGAGAGGTATTTCCTGACCAGGTACCAAAAATCTTAAAAATATTACGAGTATAATGAGAATCAGGAGAATAAGTGTAGATCGCCTTTCCCGGCGCGTATATCCGAACCAAATAATTATAAAATCAATGAATGACTTCATACAAGCACAATCAGCATAAACGAGACATGATGCAATTTAGGAAATTTCCCGATACGGTATAGTAAGAAAGTAGTTTTTCAGTAGATAACAGGTATTTTTCAGAATGGATATCCTATTCCTAACACAAAAGTAAAGTCATCCCTGAAATTATATTTGCGGTTCATTACAATCCAATTCGATCCGTCACGCAAGGCAGGATCACGCAATTTCATTCCCAGGTCGAGTCTGCCAATGACGAATTTAAAATCAAATCTTAGGCCGGTACCTGTTCCAAGGGCAATATCATCCAGCAGATATCTGAACTGAAATTTTGAACCAGGGCGGGATTTGTCCTCATTAAATGTCCATATATTTCCGGCATCAAGAAAAAGAGCACTTTCGAGTATCCAGAACAGTTTAAATCTGTATTCAGCATTTGCCTCAAGCTTTATATCCGCAGTCTGGTTGACAAAGCCGGTTTCTTTATGTATATAGGATCCGGGGCCAAGCGACCTCACCTGCCATGCCCTTATACCATTTGCGCCTCCCCCGAAATACTGTTTTTCGAAGGGGATTGCTTTTGAATTCCCATAGGGTATACCGATTCCAAGAAATCCCCTGTATACAACAGAGCTGGCATCATTCAAAATAACGTTGTACCTTAAATCAATATCGGCCCTGATATACTGTGCAAAAGGCTGACCAAATATATTATAGCTACCATCAACCTTTCCTGCACCGGAAAGTTTGCTTATTGCTGAAAGAAGATTCCCTGAGGCTTCGGCATTTATTCTCAGAAACCAGTAATCTCTGGATTTCTGTATTTTCTGATTATTAAATATGTATGAATAATTACCTCCAAGTATCATCACATCCTTGTAGCTGTAAGCAAGGTATGAAGATGAATCAATCCTCTGCTGGAATGCTTTGTCTATTGAAATCAGTTTTACCAGGTTAAGCTGTAACGGATACACAATATGAGTCTTATAGCTTCCTGCATTCCAGTTATAACCAAATGATGCATTTGCCATTGTCCTTGTATAAAAAGGCATCTTTTGGTAGTTATAGGCTGCCGAAATAGTTGTGGAAGGATTATATTTCTTAATAAACTTCTCTGTCCTGAAAACAGGTAGAAGGAATTTCGGGAATTTAAGGCTTGTTTCAACTCCAAACTCCTGTGTACTTCTCAATCTTCTTATTGTATCATTCTGTGATAGAGCCTCGTAAGCTCCCTTTAACTTCAGATTGAAAAGTTCTGCCCCCCTGAAAAGATTCTTGTGCTGGTATACTAGATTAAGTGCACCTCCAAGATCTCCAGTTGTATTTGTACCTTCCAGTTCAATCTTATATGACTGCTGATCAAGGAGTGTCAGCTGAATAAAACAGTCAAGCAATAATTCCTTATCAGAACCTCCGTCCTGATCTTCCTTTTCCCTGAAGAAAATATTCACAAGACGGAAAATCTTTAATGTCATTAGGTGATTCTGCGATTGTTCGGTATTTGTAACATTATAAATAGATCCGGGTTTTAAGTAAAGCGACTGAAGAATCAGATCATATTTAATGTCTGATTTATGCCTCGGAGTAATAAATAAAAAGCCTTTATAAACTATTGTATCAAGGCTTCTCAAATAAGATTCACCTCCCTCAAGAACTTCTTTCGGGACGAAATCGGGATAAATATAAATTCTGTTTATACGGTAAATTGAATGAGGAACATAGACAGGTCTCCCAAAATTATCAAGTCTCATGAAGTTTTTTACCCCATAGTAAATATTTACCTGTCGGTTCCCGATTGTACTGTCAACCCTGAAATAAATATGATCGCTTGAAAAGCCATAAAAGCCCCGATCCTTAATAAATCGTTCGAATCTTGTCCGTTCGGCCTGCAGAACATCAACATCATATGGTTTACCTCTTTCTATCAGACAGTTAACTGAATCAAAATTAAAAAGCTTCTGTACAAGAGTGTCAGCAAATTCATAATACAGATTACGTATAGTATATGGCGTTTTAAGATTGACAGAATAATACACTTCCGATTTCCTTTTTACAACTCTAACGGTGTCAGTGACCCTGCTGTCAAAATATCCCTTGGAAGCAATAAATGATTGAATCTGATTTCTGCTTTTAATAGTGGCATCAGGATCATAAACAACTGGTTCTTCGCCTATATTTCTCAACCATGAATGAGGCCATTTTTCTTTATTAATGTCTGAAAGATTATAAAGACCGAGATGGAAACGCGAACCAAAAATCCTCTTGTTTGGTTTTTGCCTGATATATGGAACAAGTTCACTCTTTTTGATACCCTCTTTGTTTACTGATATATGATTTCTATCAAGCAGGGTTTCACCAGCGGGAACATATTTTGTAGGGTTACAGGAATATAAATAAGATATGATAAAAAAAAGGACAAAAGGTTTTCCCAGAACATTATAAATTGTATATAAACTGCCCTTTTTCAAGATCTGATCCCAAACTATCTGGCAAATATACTTATTATGACAAATAAGACAGGAATCACTTCAGCTTAAAAGAAAGATCTGATTAATTTTATAACTAATTCCAATATACCGGTTTTATGATAAGCAAGGGCAAAATCAAGTTCATTAATTCTCTCCGACACAGGAAGGTAAGAGAAATTAATTCACTCTTTGTAATTGAAGGGGATAAACTCATAAAGGAATATCTTCTTTCAGGAAAGAGGATAATTAACCTTGTGGCAAATAACAGTTTTATTGATTCCCTTAGCCCGATTCATAAAAAACTGATTGATGAAATTATTTCTGTTGATAATGAATCACTGCAGAAAATAAGCTCCCTTGTAACCCCGCACAATGCACTCGCAGTGGTACCATTTATTGAACACGATTATGTTCCGGAAAAAATCCTGAAAGATTTATCGGTTGCAATTGATTCAATACAGGATCCTGGTAATCTGGGGACAATTATACGCTCTGCTGCCTGGTTTGGGATAAAGAATATTGTCTGCTCCAGGAATTGTGTCGATCTGTATAATCCTAAGGTCATTCAGTCTACAATGGGTGCATTTATGAACATAAATGTTTTTTATTGCAATCTGACAGAATTCCTGAAGAAAGCAAATGACATGAGAGTGATTGTTTATGGGACCCTGATGAAAGGCAAATCTGTATACTCTGCAATTCTTCGAAGAAAAAGTGTAATCCTTCTGGGGAATGAATCAAGGGGGATTTCCCGGGAACTGCAGAATTATGTGGCAGAAAAAATCACAATCCCGAAGTTCAGCGATTATAAATTTGGTATTGATTCGTTGAATGTTAGCATTGCAGCTTCAATTATTTTTTCTGAATTTGCCAGGAGGCCTGATCTGTAAAGAATTAATTAAACTTTGATCCTGGCAGCAACTGATTCTGCAACCCTCATACCATCAACAGCTGACGAGACAATCCCTCCTGCATATCCTGACCCTTCTCCCGCAGGAAACAATCCTGATATTCTTATATGTTCGAAGGTGGTCAGATTTCTAGGTATCCTTAAAGGTGAGGATGTTCTTGATTCGACACCAACGACAACGGCTTCATTTGTCAGGAATCCTTTCATTAATGATCCGAACATTCTGAAGCCTGTTTTCAGACGATTGTATATTGGTTGCGGCAACCATTCATGCAAAGGCGATGTTGTCACTCCGGGAAAGTAAGAAACGGATGGCAATCGGTCAGATGATATCCCATCGACAAAATCCTGAAGCCGCTGGGCAGGAGCAACCTGCTTCCGTCCTCCATATTCCCACGCTTTCCTTTCTAGATCCATTTGATAATTAAGTCCAGCCAGATGACCGTATTTCAGATATCCGGTCAGATCTTCAGGTTTTATTTCAACAACGATTCCTGAGTTGGCAAAAGGAGAGTTTCTTCCTGAGGGAGACATTCCGTTGACAACAATTTCTTCCTGTGATGTTGCTGAGGGTACAATGAATCCGCCAGGACACATGCAAAAGGAATAAACACCACGTCCATCAACCTGTTTAACAACGTTGTATGAAGCTGCAGGAAGATATTCCCCTCTGCTTAAGCCATGATACTGGATCATATCAATAAGTTCCTGAGGATGTTCAACCCTTACTCCCATAGCAAATGGTTTAAGCTCTGTTTCCACCTCCCTTCGAACACAAATACTAAATATATCCCTGGCAGAATGCCCTGTTGCAAGAATCACATTCTGTGAGTAAAACTTATCTCCATCATCAGTAATAACACCTTTAATTTTACCCCCTTCTATTATAAAATCAGTAACCCTTTTTTGAAAAAAGTATATGCCTCCAGCATCAATAATGGAGCTCCTAATTGCAGCAATAATCCGTGGCAGTTTATCAGTTCCAATATGTGGATGAGCTTCATAAAGAATATTTTCATCAGCTCCATGGAAATGAAGAAGTTCCAAAACTCTGCTGTTATCCCCTCTCTTCTTTGATCTTGTATATAGTTTTCCGTCTGAGAAAGTGCCGGCACCACCTTCACCGAAACAATAGTTACTGTCAGGATTAACAATATGTAGTCTGCTTATGTCAGCAATATCTTTTTTTCTTTCAGAGACACTCTTCCCCCTTTCCAGGAGAACCGGACGTATACCCAGCTCAATAAGCCTCAGTGCAGCAAAAAGTCCAGCCGGTCCGGCCCCTATTATAATGACTTCAGGACGATGAGTCACATCAACAGGTTTAAAGATGCCGGTAAAAGATGCATGAGGTTCTTTCCTGGTCAACACTTCCACAGTGAGATTGATCCTAATATTGTGTCTTCTGGCATCAACCGACCGCTTAAGGATCCTTATACCTGTAACTTCATCCTCATGGACTGCTCCTTTTTTGCAGGCTGTTTTAAGGACTCTGTTCTGATCAGCAGCTTCAGGGGGACTGAGATTTAGCTGAACAATTTTTGACATTACTATTCAAAATGAAATGACAGGATCCAGATCTGTGATTTGACCTTATCTATTGCATCTATAAACTGAGCATGATTTGGTGCTGGTTCATGAACGATCACATCCCTCAAACCATTGGACATCTTTAACTCTACTGAGAGTTTAAAGTAGGGAAGATAAAAATCGAGACCTGCACCTGCTTCATAATAAACATCCGATCGTTTTAGCCTAAGATAGATCGGTTTTTCGTCGTCATACTCCTTTTTGCCTGCCAGGTCATAACGGTAATTTATTCCTCCTATGATGTAAGGTCTGACGTTGTTTAACCTTTCGCCCTTGAATTTTAACAAGAATGGGAACTCAAGAAATGAAGATTCAAGGCGTTGGCTCTCATTATATATCACCATCTCTGTTACTGACGAATCAGGATTCGCATCCTTATAGAATTTTATATTTCTCTGGCCGAAAGAAACACCCGGAAGGAATCTCAGATCGGCATATTTATGAAGGCGCAGATTTGTCACAATCTGGATATTAATACCCGGATTCAGCTTGGTGACCTCAGGTTGAAGGAAATCCGGATCAAAGGTTGTCTTTGCAGGTGTTATATCGAAATCCATCAAATTCAATCCCAGACTGAAGCCAAAATGGAGAGGCTTGTCATCATACCACGAGTCGTTTTTAGGCTTTTGCTTTTGTGCAAAAGCCGTCAGATGAATGAAAATGAGAAATCCGGTAAAAAGTATATTAATAAACTTCTTATTCAAGATTGCTGATTCTGATTTTTTCGTTGCGCACCAAAATTATAAACTATGATAATATTTAATTATTGTATATTTTTCTTAATCCCTGTGTAAATACTTGCAATGCCAAATGTAAGCTTTTCCTGGTGAAGATCTGAGAGTCCGGAGATTTTCATGAGTTCCATAAAATCCTCGTTGTCGGGGAATTTCATAACAGATTCATTCAAGTACCTGTATGCATATCTGTCTCTTGAAAACAATCTTCCAAAAAACGGCAAAAGGTAACGAAAATATATATTGTAAATCCGCTTAAAGAAAAAACCTTTGGGCTTTGAGAACTCGAGTATGACAAGAAGGCCTCCATTCCGCAGGACTCGATTTATCTCTGAAAGTCCCTTTACTGGGTTATTGAAGTTTCTGACACCGAAAGCGACCATTGCAACGTCAAAACTGTTATCTCTGAAACAGATGTTTTCCGAATCACATCTCACAAGTTCTATTACCTCTGAGAGGCCTTTATGATTAATTTTTTTTTGCCCTATTTCAAGCATCTTCCCCGAAATGTCAATTCCCGTAATCTTTACATCATCAAGCTTTGCAGCCATTATTGCTAGATCACAGGTGCCTGTTGCAACATCAAGAATTTCGGAAATTGGATTATGTTTTGATATGATTTGAATCACCCTTCTTCTCCAAAAGCGGTCGATGTTGAAAGAGAGAAAATGATTCAGGAAGTCGTATCTCCAGGCTATTGAATCGAACATTGATTCAACATCATGTACACCGGGTTTCACACATATATTGTTTTTATCAACCATTCAGAACGAGTGTTCGCAAAGATATGATATTTAGAAATTGTCCGGGCAGAAATTAATCCTCAAAAATCGACTGGCAAAACAATGGATTTTTATTTAGAATTAATTTTTAACCGTGAACAACAGAAAGAGGACATATTCATTATCTGAAAATTGTCAATCGGGGATTCAAGGTCCTGTCCTGTCAGGGATAAAATATCGGCAGAAACGAATATCGTGATCATTATTCCGTGCTGAAAGGTACGGAATATTTCGTTTCTATGGGATGATGATGTCTTGGGGGATACCGCTTTTCTACCAATATCTGATCCCTGCAGAACCAGAAAAGTAAAACCATCAGATATCGAAGCCTCTATCAATTACCGATCCCTCAACAACCAGATGCTGTTAATAATTTCTCAAGTAATAATTTTGTATCCTCCGTCTGACTGATCATTCTTTTAAGGCAATTAATAACTGACAAAATTGACAGGGGAAAAATAATTCCTATTTTTACATTCTGACCAAACTATATCTGAAATGAACAAAATAATAATGGTTACCGGGGCTACAGCCGGTTTTGGCTATGCAACAGCAAAGAAATTTGCATCGAACGGATACAAAGTAATAATAACAGGCAGAAGAAAAGAAAGACTTCAGGAGTTAGAAAAAGAACTTACCGGAATGGGTGCAGAAGTACTTTCTTTACATTTTGATGTTCGCAATAAAAAAGAAGTTGACATTGCAATAGAAAGTATTCCTCCTGAATGGAAGAAAATTGATATTCTTGTTAACAATGCAGGACTCGCCGTGGGTATGTCACACATTGACAAGGGAGATGTTGACGATTGGGAAAGGATGATAGATACCAATATCAAAGGACTTTTATATGTGACGAGGGCAATTGCCCCGTTAATGGTTGAAATGGGGAGGGGACACATTATAAATATTTCTTCAATTGCCGGCACCGATATTTATGAAAATGGAAATGTATATTGTGCAACAAAAAGCTCAGTTAATGCACTTTCCAGGGCAATGAGGATTGATCTGGTCAGGAATAATATCAAGGTCACCAACATTGCTCCCGGAATGGCAGAAACTGAATTCTCCATTGTACGCTTCAAAGGTGACAGGGAAAAGGCCGATGCTGTTTACAAAGGGGTGGATCCTCTTAAAGCTGATGACATAGCCCAAATTATCTATTTCTGTGCAACATTGCCGCCCCACGTGTGTATCAACGACCTAGTCGTTACACCTACACAGCAGGCAGCAGTGAACATTGTAGCGAGAAGAAATTAAAAGACAAAAGTAAAAAGTCGAAAAATATGATTCTAAGCGTTATGATTATTTAAAGCTTGGACAATCAGATAAAAATTTCACTGTCCGATGTACAGCTATGATTATCTTCATGAATTTACAAAAGCTGTCTTCCTGAAGATGGGTTGCAGCGAAATGCATTCTTCAATAATTGCTGATGTTTTCCTTGCAGCAGAGGTGAGAGGTCATGCATCTCATGGAATGATAAGACTTAAGGATTATTTTGAATTATGGAAAGCAGGGAGGATCAACGTTAAACCGGATGTAAGGATAATTCATGAGACACCTAGCACTGCAGTTGTTAACGGAGATAATGCAATAGGAATGGTGGCAGCTAAAAGATCTATGGAGATAGCTATTGAAAAAGCTCTGACAGCCGGAACGGGATGGGTTGCAACCAGCAATTCGAACCATTTTGGAATTGCCGGCTATTATTCGATGATGGCACTCAGGAAGGATATGATCGGAATTTGTCTGACAAATGCAAATCCCCTTGTTGCTCCTACTTTTTCTGTGAGCAGGCTGATGGGTACCAATCCCATAGCTGTTGCTATTCCGGCATTGAAGCAGCCGCCCTTTGTGGCTGATTTTGCAACTACACCTATAGCACGGGGGAAGCTTGCAATAGCGGAAAAAAAAGGAGAAAAAGTAGCCTATGGTTTTGTGCAGGATAAAGAAGGGAATCCATCCAATGATCCTTCAATACTGAGATATGGCGGTTCAATGCTTACTCTTGGAGGCGACAGGCTCCACGGCAGTCACAAAGGTTATTGCCTGTCGGCAATAGTTGATATTTTTTCAGCGGTGTTGAGCGGAGCTAATTTTGGTCCGTTTGTTCCTCCAAGTGTAGCATACCTGCCTGTCCTTGAGAAAAAAACAGGTGAAGGAACCGGGCATTTTTTCGGGGCAATGAGGATCGATGCCTTTCAACCAGCAGATTCATTCAAGGCAAAAATGGATGAATGGATTGAAACATTCAGATCAGCCATACCCGTTTTCGGAGAGGAACGTGTTTTAATACCCGGAGATCCGGAAAGGGAAACGGAGGATAGGATTATGAAAGAGGGCATTTCAATTGTACCCGCGGTGAAAAAAGATCTGATAGCTATCGCGCAGGAACTTGATGTGGAGTTTGAATAATAAATCTTTATGTGACCAAAAAAATCTGCAATTCCATTAAAAGTAAAATATAATCTAAGATTTTATATCACTGTATAAAGCGATAACTTAAATTCACTAAAAAACAAAAAGTGTAATTTACACACTTGTTCTATTGATTCATGAAACCCTGGTCATGAAGAACCTTTAAAAGTGTTTTCGAGAAAAAAATGTTATCCTCCTTTTTATAACGGATATCCGTAAAGACCTGGGCCAGTGTTTTTTTGTTGTTTTCTTTTATGTATTGCTTTGAATCAGGACGGTTTTCTTTTTCAGAATATATTTTTTCAATTTCCTCGTCAGAGTAATCCTTATAAACCTCTTTGTGAATTACAGAATCGACAGGCAGTCTGTCGACCTGATCGGGTCTCTCGGCAGGCCATCCCAATGTTATTGCAGTTACGGGTACGACTCCTTTTGGAAGCTTAAGGACATCAATAATTTTATGTGCCATATATGTTGTTGTGCCAAGGTAGCATATCCCCAGCCCTTTTGCCTCTGCGGCTATGCAGAAAGTCTGGGCAGCCAGGAGTGCGTCAATTGCGGCCGTCATAAACGAAAGGAAATTATCATATCCGGGAGATGCTTTCCTTAACAGGCACCATTTATTGAATCTGTTGAAATCGGCACAGAATGTAAGAAGCACAGGGGCCTCTGTTACCATTCTCTGATTAAAATGCAATGGCAAAAGCTGTTGCTTCATCGAATCGTCTCTTGTTATGATTATGCTGTATAACTGCATGTTCCCTGTTGTTGATGTCCGGCAGCATGCTGTTAACAATTTCATCAGAAGCTTATCTTCGACTGGTTCTGATGTATATTTTCTAATTGTTCTCCGGTTGAGTAATAGATCTGTCAAATCAGTCATTAAGAATAAAATTGAATATTATTCACAAAGTAAACAATTTCTGAAAAAACCGGTAGAATTGATGAGAAGGATTTTCTTATCTTAGCATGAAACATTAAATCTAACCTAATAATAAAATTATCAAACTATGAGCAGACCGGTAACGCTTTTTTCAGGTCAATGGGCCGATTTGTCCTTTGAAACTATTTGCAGCAAGGCCAGTTCCTTTGGCTATGATGGGCTTGAGCTTGCATGCTGGGGCGATCATTTTGAGGTGAATAAAGCCACTGATGATTACTGCAGGGGAAGAAGGGAATTGCTTGAAAAATATGGTTTAAAGGTATTTTCCATATCAACCCATTTAGTTGGTCAGGCGGTGGCAGATCATATAGATGAAAGGCATAAAAGTATTCTTCCTGATTATGTTTGGGGTGATGGAGATCCTGAGGGTGTTAGGCAGCGGGCAGCAGAAGAAATAATAAAAACGGGAGAGGCAGCCAAAAGGCTTGGTGTGGCTGTTGTCAATGGATTCACAGGCAGTCCGATATGGCATCTGTGCTACTCTTTTCCACCCGTTCCTGCAGCTATGATTGAAGACGGATTCAGGGAATTTGCAAGTCGCTGGAAACCTATCCTTGATGCTTATCAACAGATGGGAATGAAGTATGCTCTTGAAGTTCATCCCACAGAGATCGCTTTTGATATAGCATCAGCAAGAAAAGCATTGCAGGCCCTGGAAAATCATCCGGCTTTTGGCTTCAATTACGACCCATCCCATTTTGGGTACCAGGGGGTTGATTATATAAAATTCATTTATGAATTCAGGGACCGGATATTTCATGTTCACATGAAAGACGTAGCCTGGTCTGAAACGCCGGTTGAAGCAGGTGTATTCGGAGGACATACAGAATTCGGAACTTATGGCAGATACTGGGATTTCAGGAGCCTTGGACGGGGAAACATCAATTTTGAAGAAATAATAAGGGCATTGAACAGGATAGGTTACAAAGGACCATTGTCTGTTGAATGGGAGGACAGCGGCATGGACCGGGAACACGGAGCAGCAGAGGCTTGTGAGTTTGTGAAGTCGATCGATTTTGCACCATCAAATATTGCATTCGACTCAGCATTTGAAAAATAGTATTCTGCTATTTCAATACTATTTCAATACCGACATTGTCAAATGAAACTATAATGGAAGCAATAAAAAAAACACAACTGTTTAATGCCAGTTGTGTCGCATTAGTTGTGACTGCCCTGACCTTTGCAACTAGAGGTTCATTTGTCGAAGCCTGGGCAACTGAATTCAATCTGACTCACACCCAGGTAGGCTGGATAGTGGGTACTGCATTTTGGGGGTTTACTCTTGCAATGGTCTTCGGTGGTCCACTTGTCGATTTAACCGGACTGGGGCGTATCTTGGCAGTTGCATTTTTCTGCCATGTAGCAGGGATCATTCTGACAATAGTGGCAACAGGATTCTGGACACTCTTCATTTCAACATTGTTCATTGGAATTGCAAACGGCAGTGTCGAGGCAGCATGCAATCCACTTATAACCAGTATGTATACTGAAGAAAAAACCAGAAGACTTAACAGATTTCATGCGTGGTTCCCAACAGGGGTCTTAATAGGCGGACTTGTTGTCTATCTTTTCAATAACATTGGCCTGACCGACTGGAGATTTGCAATGGGTATTATGCTACTCCCGACATTTGTTTATGGTTATATGTTTCTTAACAAAAGTTTCCCGAAAAATGAAAGGGTCGTTTCTGGATTCTCATATAAGGATATGCTGAAGGCCTGCGTAAGCCCCTTGTTCCTTTTCATGGCATTCTGCATGATCCTGACTGCAGCTACCGAACTCGGCACTAACCAGTGGATCGCTGCACTGCTTTCTAACGTTTCGGATAATCCCATCATTCTTCTTGTATGGATATCAGGTATCATGGCTCTGGCACGGCAGTTTGGAGGGACACTGGTTCACAGTGTAAAATCCACTCTGATCCTTCTTACCTCAGCAATTTTCGCATTTGCCGGTCTCCTGTTGATGGGTCATGTCAACGGTGCTGTTCTTGTTTTTACAGCTGCCGGCATTTTTGCATTGGGTATAGCGTTTTTCTGGCCCACAATGCTGGGATTTGTCTCTGAAAATATTCCGGAAAGCGGAGCTCTTGGATTGGCAATAATTGGAGGAATAGGATTCCTGGGAGGTGCTATAGCACAACCGGTTTCGGGTGCGATTTTTGATGCGCAAACTACTGCAGCAATCCCGGAAGGAATGGCTGCCGGGATACTCAGATCAGCTGACCAGGGGACAGATGAGGCAGCTGCCTGGGCTGCCGCTCAGCTCACAGGAGGAGCTCATACGTTGAGATATGTATCAGTAGTTCCGGCCGTCTTAATAGTCTTCGTTACATTCCTCCTTATCAGAAAAGGGAAAAAATCATGATTGGTCCAAGCAATTGTAATAATAATTCATTGATTATCGAAACAGGTATTTTAATCCTTGTTAATCCAAATGGGGAAAACTGATTCACTTTCATTGATATGGCTGTTCAACATAACCTCATGATTGTATTTAACTCATTTACTGCAAATTAAAAATACTGTTTACAATATATTTTTTAACAATTTAAATAATCACAAAAACTATGAAAAAAATCAAAATGGGAATGATTGGCGGCGGCATTGGAGCTTTTATAGGGGATGCCCACCGTCGAGCTTCACGAATATGCAACGACTTTGAACTTGTAGGCGGGGTTTTCGATGCCGATTTTGGAAAAAGCAGACAATTCGCGATAAATGAAGGAATTGATCTTAACAGATGTTATGAAAGTGTAGAAGCCCTCGTCAAGGCTGAAAAAGAACTTCCCGCTGATAAAAGGATGGAAGTGGTTGCTATTGTGACACCAAATGCCCTGCATTTTCCGTTTGCCAGATTGCTTCTTGAAAATGGGTTCCATCTTGTTTGTGAAAAACCTATGACAATGACAGTTGAAGAAGCTCTTGAACTTGAAGAGCTTGTAGCCAAAACCGGGCTCACCTTTGCTTTGACCCATACTTATACAGGCTACCCAATGGTCCGCCAGATGAGAGATCTTATTGCAAAAGGAGTACTTGGAACAATACAAAGAATTGATGCTCAGTATTATCAGGGATGGATAAATTCAATTATTCATGGAACAGAAAGCAGGATTACCGGTGTATGGAGACTTGATCCTGTTCATGCAGGAGTCAGCAGCTGCATGGGGGATATAGGAGTTCACGCCTTTAACCTGATTGAATACACCACAGGACTGGAAATTAAGGAGATCCTGTCAGACCTGAGCAGGGTAAAGGATGATATTAAACTCGATCTGGATGGAACCGTATTACTGCGCTTTGGGGGTCATCTTAAAGGAGTTATAAGGGCCAGTCAGGTGTGCGGAGGGGAAGAAAACTGTATAACAATTGCTGTATATGGATCAAAAGCAAGTCTTAAATGGGGCCAGGAGAATCCAAACTACCTATATATGCTAAGCGATACAGAACCAACAAAAGTCTTTAAACCCGCTCATGGCTACAATGAAAAATTTGCAGAAAGCAGTCATACAATGCCATCGGGGCATCCTGAAGGCATTTATGAGGCTCTTGCAAATATTTATAAGGGAACCGCAAAATCAATAAGAGGCCAAGAGTTCACACCCGGTGAATTTCCGACTGTCCATGACGGAGTACGTGGAATGAAGTTCATTCATGCAGTGGTGAACTCAAATGCCAACGGAAATGTCTGGACAAAAGTGTGAACAAAGGGTGAAGGTGTAAAGGGATGAAAGGGTAATGGTGTGGTAGGATATCAGCGGATAAGACAGCTTAACGAATTATCGATTCTGAAAATCAGTTCAGTTAAGCATTTAAAATCATGAAAATTACAGTGTCAGGCCAGATAATAAATTACTGATGAATATGGTCAATGTAAGAAACATATTGGTCGCTCTCATTTCACTTGCTTCAATACTGATTTCATGCACCGGAAAAGTCGAATCACCCGAAATCACCAGGGTACTTATCCTAAGCGGGCAAAACAATCATGAATGGCAGAAAACCTCACCTTTGATTGAGGAAGAACTTCAAAATTCCGGCTTATTTTCAACTTTTGTTACAAATAACCCGGATACACTCACGTTTAATAACCTGAAGAGTTTTGATGTTATCGTGAGCAATTGGAACAAATGGCCTGATACCAGCTTTCGTTTAGACAGAAAATGGGAAAAAGATCTTACAAGGTTCATAAAAAAGGGAGGAGGCTTTGTTTCGATACATGCAGGATCATCATTATTTTACGGGTGGGATGACTTTCGAAGGATCGGGATAGGAAGATGGAGTAAAAATACCAGCCATGGTCAGATAACAATCGGGAGAATAGGGAAATTTGATCAATCCCATCCAGTAACAAAGGGATTAAAGGAATTCTATATCACTGATGAATTCTGGGAAAATACCGAAATCGTACCAGGGGCCAGGTCTATTGCCTTAGTTTCAGCAGAAGTAGGATCGAAAGATAAACCAATTAATGAACCAGTTCTGTTTTTCAATCTTTTAGGTCAGGGCCGCTGCATTTATCTTGCTCTTGGTCATGATATAAGAGCAATCAGGAATACGGGATTCAAAACCTTACTGATCCGTTCATCTCTCTGGGCAGCACACCGAAAAATCAATAATGAAACCATTCCCTGTTACCTGAAGAATGAAAAATCCGTAAAGGAAGATCATTTCAGCTGGGGAAGGACGGATTCATCTTTCTTCCTTAAAAATAATTCCTGCATAGTCTGGCAACTGAATTTCAATGACCGTTTTGGAAAACCTTACTTTCATCCTGTATCAGCAAAAAATTCAATTCTTACTTGTGTCAGCCCTTCTGATCATCCCTGGCATTTGGGGCTCTGGTTTTCATGGAAATTCATAAACGGAGTAAATTATTGGGAGTTTACGGACAACAAAATATCTGAAGCAGGACATTATAATTCCGACGGACTGACTGAATTAAAGGATATTGAGATAAAGGAAACCAGCGATTTCTCATGTAATATTTCAATGAATCTGAATTACCGTCCCCGAAATGGAAATTCCGTTTTGTCAGAGAAAAGGTCTGTTATTGTTTTTCCACCTGAAAATGACGGAAGTTTCACAATCGATTTTGAGTCTGTTTTCACTCCTGCCGGATATGATGTCACTCTCGACCGGACTCCCATTGTGGGAGAACCTGAGGGAAAATCATGGGGTGGTTACGCAGGTTTGTCTGTAAGATTCAGCCAGGACTTAACTTTATCGTACACCATTCCTGAAAAGATGGATAATGATCTAAAATACAGTAACTGGTATTATATGGGTTTCAATACTTTGACAGGGGATACGGCAGGCATTTGTATATTTAAAAATCCCTACTTTTCCACAAAGACTTCCAGATGGTATGTTATTGAAGATACATCTATTCCATTTTTTTATTACAGTCCTGCCTTATTATATGACGGGAAAATTATTTTGAAAGCGAATGAAAATCTTCATCTTAAATACAGGATTTGGATAATGTCGCAAAAAGCAGATCGTGACAGGCTTGTAAAAAAATATAACGAATATCTGAAAGAAATGTAAAATCATTGTTGGAAAACAAAGCTTTAAATTCATGGATAAGAAACTTAATAAAATGTTCAAAATCACGAGAAGGGATTTCGTAAGGAATAGTGGAAAAGCGGCGATGGCTGCAGTAATAATGCCTGTCATTCTTCCTTCATGTTCAACAGGAAGTAAGGCAGTTGAAAGGATAAATATAGCTCACATAGGTGTTGGCGACCGAGGGAAGTGGGAACTATTATATTATCTTTTACCATTGAGAGGGGCAATTAATTTAGCAGTCTGCGATGTATTCAAAAATCGACGTGAAGAAGCTGCGGCTGAAGTAAATCAATTTTACAGGAACAACAATGACAAAGTACCTGAATGCAAATCTTATCTCGATTTTGAAGAGATACTTGAAAGGGAAGATGTCGATGCCGTTCATATTACTACACCTGATCACTGGCATGTACCGGCCGCCATTAAGGCTGCGAGGGCAGGTAAACACATTATGCTTGCCAAACCGCTGGGATTAAGCTATCCTGAATACAGGATCCTTGCAACGGAGCTAACTGCCAAAAATGTTCATTTCCATTATGGAACACAGCAGCGTACAATGGATCATATAAAACTCGGTCGTGATCTGATCCTTGATGGTGTAATAGGTGAAATAGAGCGTGTCGATGTATGGTCGCCTGGGAAGAATCCGGTCGAAAGTCCGGTCTGTAATGAAGTGCCTGTACCCCATGATTTTGATTTCGACAGGTGGACGGGTCCCGCTCCATTAAGACCTTATTGCCCTGATCGTGTAACAAATAACAGCTCGTGGTTCAATTATGATTACAGCATTGGTTTTCTGGCTGGCTGGGGCGCACATCCACTTGATATTCTGGTCTGGGTGTTAAAAGATAAAGTCTCGGGAATTTATTCATGTGAAGGTTCAGGTCAGTTCTGGGCGCCTGGCGGATTATACAATAATATACTTTCATGGGATGTCGTATGCAAATATCAGAATGGGATTGAAGTTCATTTTGTAAGCGACGATGTTGCCATGAATGGTGTCCTGGCTCACAGGGAAATCAAGGAAACAAATGGTACAACATTCTATGGAACAAAAGGATGGATCTCACTAAGCCGCTCCTCAGCACAATCTGATATTCCGGAAATCAATCAGAAGCTTAACAATTTCCCAAAAAACAATGAAGGATGGATCAGAAGTGAGAAAAATACCATGGGTCAGGTTTTTCTTGATGTTATTAACGGGAAATATGTCGAACTGTGTCCGCTTGAAGATGCAATTATCTCAGACACTATAAGTCACATGGGAGACATTGCCATACGTTCGGGCAGAAAAATAACATGGGATCCGGTAAAAGGTGAAGTCGTTAACGATCCTGAAGCAAATAAACTCTATGTCAGAGAAATGAGAAGTCCTTATACGGTCTGAAACAATAATAAAACATAAGGCTGGAATTCTGGTAATATTTCTTAATATATATTAAAGATTCAGATATCTATTTTTGCCGGCATAATTCTGCAAAGTACGCGTATGAGCAGTTAAAAAAGGGAGCATCAGATAGGGAAAAACGAAACTGCACCACTTATTCTTATTGTTGAATTCTTGGGTTTATTATCGGAATAATTTTAACTGTCAGAAAGTATTTTCTTTGAATGGGAGATAATGGAACCAAAATCACTGGTAAGTGCAATCCAGTTAATACCTCTTTTTTTCCATGGATCAATTGGCCAGGAAGCTGTTCCAAGCATAATTCCCGCTTTGTGAACTTTTTCACAGATAAAGTCAATTGTTTTATTTAACTCAGGATCATCAACCTGCCCAAGTTTTCCCATTGAACCTGAAAGATCAAGGGGTCCGATACATATACTGTCAATACCAGGTACCATAAGGATTTCATCAATATTCCTGACTGCTTCCATCGTCTCAATCTGGATTATTACCAAAGGTTCTGACTCAGAAGCTTTAAGGTAATCAGCAAAAGGCATCTGCCCGAATCTGTTAGCTCTCCTTACAAAACATCCCCGTAAGCCGGATAATGGGTAACGGCATGCAAGCACTCCAGCTCGGGCTTCCTCAACGGTGTTAACCATTGGCAGAATAATACCTGCAGGTGCCAGATCCAAAACAGGCTTTATTATTTCAGTCTTATTCCAGGGTACCCTCACAAATGGGGCACAACCGGTTCCTTTAACAGCAATTATATGTTGATGAGCAGAATCTATGGTTACAGGGGTATGCTCCATGTCAATCCAGGTGAAATCATAGCCAATCTCAGCGGCCAGCTCACTTACAGTAAGATCATTAAGTGTGACAACAAAACCTTTACAAATCTTACCTGATTTGATATTTCCTATGAAAGTTTCAAGATTATTTATACTCATTATTCAACAAAATTAGTTAGTCATTGTAAGCAAAAGAATCAACAGGTTTCATGTTTTGCCGAAACCTGCAAATTTTTGTCCTCCTTGCTTAAGAAAATTGAGTGGAGGAACCGGAATCATACAAAGTTTTGACCTGATTATTTTTTCCTTCGAAACAGGAGAACCACACCAGCAATGACAACTATTGCTGCACCAGCGATAATTACAGTAGTCGCAGTGTTATTCTTTGTTTTTACATCTTCATCAGCATAATAAAATGTTGGTTTGGCATTCGTATCCATGTTGACTGTGTCTTTCTTCGGTTTCGGCTGATCCTGTGATTTGAGGGTTATTTCTGCCGTAAATAACATAAGAAAGACAATGGTGAACATTAAAAAAGCTTTTTTCATTTTAATTCAATATTTATTTAACAGACTTTGCCAATTTATAATATTTTTCCGCAATATCAGGATCACTTTCCCTGTAAGTATCACCAAGCGCTATAATTGCAGGCCTGAACCCAGGATTCATAAAAAGACATTTTCTAAGAAGCTCTCTTGCCCTGGTAAGATCATTCACTGAGACTATTTTCGCCATCGATATATAAGCATCATAGTATTTCCTGTTAACACTTATAAGTCTTTTGTAGTATTTCTCAGCTTCGCAGAGCCTTTTTTCTGAAACAGACCTGTTACCAAGGTACATCAGAATTATTTCAGAGTCAGGATTTATTTTCAGTCCCTCCTTCAAAACAGAGTCAGCTTTTTCCGTGCGACCGATTTTGTCGAAGGCTGCTGCTAAATTAAAAAAAATCATCTCGTCTTTACAACCTTTTCCCGCGGCTTCTGTCAGAAATTGAATTGCTGATTCGTATTGACCCTTTTCCAGTGCTTGATAACCATAGTAGTCTTCTTTTGACAATCTTTTAATAACAGCACAGAGAGGGACCGAATCTGCATAGATAGTATGAATCGTATTTGGAGGCGGCCAGAAGCCGCTTTTTAGCAGAGAAGGCGAAATATAACGGCTGGTTGCGACGGCATAATCCCAGTCATAGTTACTCCTTTCTTCATATCTGAAATAGGATGTATTTATACCCGGAAGTTCCCTGAATTGCCAGTGAACTGAGAATGTAGCCTTTATTTTAATATTTGTTGTGTCTCCATTTTTCTTCAAATAAGACTTAAGCCACTCTGCAGCCTGTGTCTGGCTGACATAATAATAGTCTGTCTCATAATTGGTGTAAGCCCCCTTTAAACCTCCAACAAGCTGATTATAATATATATACCAGAATGAAGGATTTGAAATCATATACTTAATCGGATGAACTGCCAGTAATACAAAAATTCCGATTGCTAATATCTTTGTTATCAGTGTTTTATTTTCAATATATGTCAGAGCCCTGTCTACCCCGGTAGCAGATAATAAGACAATCGAAGGATATATGAACAGGAATTGCCTCCAGGAGCTGTAAAGATTAGATCCCTTTATCATTACAAAAAGTATTGGGAAAACTGCAGAAAAAGCGATCAGGGAAATCTTCAGAAAACTGCCAGGTCCTGATTTCCCTCCAGGGAAAATAACCAGGCTTAATACTCCTGCAGTTATCAGCAGTGGAATAGTAATTATCATTGATTTAACAAGATAGTACCAGGGCATATAATCTGACCATTCCATTTTACCTTCAAAAAGCTGCCTGAATGTTCCCGGGAAATTTGCCATTACATTATAAGATTCAATAATGTTTTTTACAGGATTTTGCAAAGCAAAAGGCCAAAATAATGTACTCAGATAAGTTGATGATATAATAACAAGAAGAACTGCTGAAGATCTGGCAATTATTTCCCTTTTACCTAATTTTTGGCGGTCCATCAGTAAGAACAGGTAATAGGTAATAAGGAAAAAAACCAGATAACAGAAAAGTATCAGTCCGCCCGATCTTACACTCATTGAAAATGAAAAGCTTAGAATCATAAACATTATATCCGGCAATGGAAACTTCCGGTCAGAAAAAATGAATCTGAGGGAAAAAAAGATTCCTGCAATATATCCGAGTGCAAAGGGTACATCTTTCAGATTGTTCTGTGCATGTCCCATGAATGTTGGTGAAATGGAAAAAAGGATCAAAGTAATTATTCCTGCCCGGTATCCGCAAAGCCATACTGTAAAGAAAGCAGTGATCATAATTGTAAGCCATCCTGCCACAGAGCTCATTAAATGTCTGAACCCGAAAACATCATATATTTTCAGCCATTTTGCAATGAAAGTCACAATGTTATCATAGCTCTGGCCGTAGTATTTGAGATGAGATTCCGGCGTATTGAGAGCAGATGTATCTTTCCCATGAGTATAAAAAAAGTTGAATACTGCAAGAGAGTGGTCATAGTGAAGAACTTCATCACAGCTTATTCCTGCATTTCGGCTGAAGTATAACATTGAGAACAGTAGAATAACCGAGAGAAAATAAAAGGAATGCCTTAAAATTTTACTATTCATCATGTCATTGATTCATCACTGAAATATTTTCTGATAAAATAAACCGGTCTGTTTTGCGATTCCTTATAATTCCTGTAAATGTATTCACCAAGTATTCCAAGAAAGACGAGCTGAACTGAACCGAGGAAATAAATGCTCAACAGAATGTATGACCAGACTGGTATATTGGCTCCTGAGATTTTTGCTATCAGAATGTAAATGCCGGCTACCAGAAAAATTATTGTACCTGCCAGACCAAGAGTAAGGCATAATCGCACAGGCAGTTTCGAGAATGAGAAAATTGCATCGGCTGCCAGTGTACAAAGTTTTCTCATGCTCATCTTAGGTTTACCTCCATATCGGTTTTCCCTTGTGAATTCAATAAATCCCTGTTTGAATCCAATTATTGTTCTTAATCCGGGCAAATAACGTGTCTTTTCCTTCATTGACAGAAGGGCATTGACAGATTCTCGGGTAAGCATTGCGAAATTTCCGTAATCATCTATGTTTTTAATTTCGCTTATGTTTTTATAAAGGTAATGGAATACACGTGTGTAAAAGTTTCTGGCATTCTCCCCTTTTCTTCCGGTTCTACGTGCATTTACAACATCAAATCCTTCATTTTTAATCTTCTGATACATTTCTGTGAGCAGTTCGGGCGGATCCTGCAAATCTCCATCCATCATTGCCACTATGTCGCCTTTGGAGTACTCCAGCCCTGCAGAAAATGCTGCCTGATGTCCGAAATTTCTTGAAAGGGCGAGAGCTTTAATTCTTTTGTTATGATTTCGATGACTAAGGATATGACTTAGTGTCTTATCGTTGCTACCGTCGTCAACAAAAATTATTTCATAGTCGGATGTAAAAGATTCAACTGCAGGTACAATCCTGCCGATCAACGTTTCTATTAGTTCTTCTTCGTTATAAACAGGTACAACAAGTGAAAACATAAATTATCCTATTTCAATTATTTAGTCTTGTCAGGGTATATTCGACATAATCCTTAAGCTCCGGGTCTGAAGTAAGGTCCCTGACCGATTGAAGGCAATATTCTGATCCCATCCAGCTGAGCTCGCGAAGTACAAGTTTCTTACCTTCTTTTGAGGCTTTAGAGTCTTTCAGAATCTCTACAAGTCTTTTTTCAATTTTAAGAAGCTGTTCTTCGCCTGAGCATTTTCTTATCATTGACTGAATATAGGTTAAAGATTTTGTACTCTTCGTAATATCATAATTTCTGAGACTTTCGATGGCCTCTTCCATTGTAATTTCCTTATAATCTGATCTTAGCATTACTCCTGCTGCAGTTGGGAAATCCGATGGAACCTGTTGGGTTACATTTCCTGTTGCTGCCCATTCTGCTCCCCTCTGCAAAGTGAAAATAAATCCTGCACATTTAAGTGCAGGTCCGCCATTTTCTTCAGCATGTCCCATGGCTGTATGGAAAATTCTTCCGTTTCCATATGTAATTGCCATTAACATTGGTTCGTCATGTCCTGTGCCTCCGAATGTCGTATCTGCATAAGCGGTGGCAAGAACAAGCATGTTTTTGGCTGGTCCACGCATTCTTTGGTAAAGATCATCACTACCATGCATCCATCTCACCGGCAGTCCTTTGGTAATAGGATGGTCAATATTTCTTATCCTGACCTCATAGTCATGGCTTTTTCCATGAGAACCGGCAGCACCGGAGGTTGTGTCAATTATCAGTTCATTTCTTAAATAATAAACATAAGGTCCGGTCTTTTCATTTCTGTTCTGTCCTCCACCAATTCCGATCATTTCATTATAATCCTTCCAGTCTGGGAATGCACCGCTTGAACCGTGATAAATGACCACACCGCCACCATTGCTGACGTATTTGACAAAATTATCTTTTGTAGTCTGCGACCAAGAATCGCCATTATAATCTATGACTACAAGCTTATAACGGGAAAAGTCGGGATTGAATTTTTTCATATCACCGCCTTTTTCCGGAGTGATAATTACATCTGTTGAAAACAGCCCCGAATTATCAAGGATTTTTTTGAGCACTGATGAACTGATTTTCCAATTATGCTCCTGCTGGCCTGTAATTATCAGGGCCTTGTAAAGATCTGTTTTACTGCATGAATTGATAATTGCAGTTAGTGTAAGGGTCAATATTACGATCAAATATTTTTTCTTCATTGTTTTCAGGATTAAAGTGATGGTAAATTCCATGGTTGACGATACGGTCTTCCAAGCAGGCGGCTGGCTCTTTTATTACCTATAATTTCCTCTTTAACAGGATCCCAGGTTATTTTCTCCCCTGTTGTCATGGCAATTTCTCCAAGCAAACCTACTGATATGGCTCTGTATGCAACCTCAACCGGTGCAACTGCCTGTTTGCCACTGCGAACGCAGTCAATAAAATTACTCCAGTGATTGTCGCTTTTATAAAGATGTATTTCTTTTTCTCCTATTTTTTCATACAATATCTTAGGATCGGATGCTGTGATAATATTTCCCCTGTCAGTATGGATCCATCCCAGGTCGCCATACCATGTGGTTCCCATGCCATGCTTCAATCGTGAAGCGTTTGCCACTCGCATTTCAATACCATTTTCATATTTGCAAAGAAAATCATATTCAACAGGGGCATTATATATCCCTTCCGGCGGGTAAATTCCTGAACCTGTTATTTCAACTGGTCCGGTATGCTCAAGGTCAGCTCCCCAATTTGCAATATCGATATGGTGCCCTGCCCAGTCAGTAAGCTGACCTCCGGAATAATCAAGGATCCATCGCCAATCCCAGTGTGAAACACCTCTGTAAGGCACTTTAGGAGCAGGGCCAAGCCACATTTCCCAGTTTAGTTCCGGAGGAACATCTTTTACCGGTGGTGTACCTATTCCTCTCCCTCCGTCAGGCAATCCCACTTCAATAAATTTAATCTTCCCTATCCTGCCGTTACGAACCAGTTCGGCACCCCTTCTGAAATGTTCCTGTGAGCGCTGCCAGCTTCCTGTCTGCCAGATTATGTTGTTTCTTCTCACAGCTTCCACTATCACCTGTCCATCTTTTATTGTTCTGCATATTGGTTTTTCGCCATATACATGCAGTTTTTTATTGGCCGCTGCAGTATAGATAATTCCATGCCAATGGTCGGGGAGTGCTATTGACACTGCATCAAGTTTTTCTTTTTCAAGTAACTCCCTGAAATCAGCATAAGTTCTGCAATCGGTGCTTTTATTGGCTTTATCTGCAGTCTCCTTTGCCTTTGCAAGATGTAAGGAATCGACGTCGCACACCGCCACAAACCTGATGGTATTGCCAAGATTTAAAAAATCAACCATATTGCTCATTCCCTGGGAGCCCGTTCCGATAGCACCCATAACAATCCTGTCTGATGGTGCAATGTTCCCTCCCATACCCAGTACTGAAGACGGGATAACAGAAGGAAATACCATAGTACCTGCAAAAGCGGAGGCAGACCGCTTCAAAAAAGTTCTTCTCGAAGTCTTTTTTATCATATTCTGTTAGTTTATTTATTAAAAGAGTGAATTTTTACTTCAGAGAGCAACCTGAGTCCCGGGGACAGGTGTTTCAAAAACCATATCAACAGGTCCGAATTCAACTTTAGAGGGCCCGAGGTCCATATCCGATTTAAGGATTTCATCCCATGTGATAAGTCTGCCGGTATAAGCTGCCGTACGACCCATTATGGCAGTCAGGGTTGAGATAGCTGTCTGTTCGGCCTCATTCACGTAATTTCCAGTTCTAATGGCATATACCAGATGCATGTGTTCCTGAACATAGGGCGGGATTTTTATTGTGTTCATCTGATTACCATTTTCGTCGAGCGGATACTTAAAACTCCATTTAACTTTTCCATTAAGGTCCCAGATGGTATTTTGGCAGTTTGTATACCCCTCCGTCCCCATAATCAACTCACCGGTACCATTGGCGCAGCTGTCGATCTGACGGCACATACTATGTGAGCTGACACCGTTGCCGTAATCGAAATCAACACTGAAGAAGTCGTACTGATCGCCAGTTACTCTCCTGTGGCGGCCGCCATAACCAATTGCCTTCTCAGGGTGTTTTCCCATGAACCAGTTTACCACATCTATATTATGTATATGAGTGTCAAGGATATGGTCACCGCACAGCCAGCAGAAATTATTCCAGTTTCTTATCATGTATTCCATATCATTCCAACCTGGTTCACGTACCCGGAACCATACATGATCCTGGTTCCAGAATGCTTTGGCAGAAGTGATTTTTCCAATCGCACCATTTAATACCTGTTTATAGGTCTCTATATAATCTTCCTGGTGTCTTCGCTGAGTTCCTGTAACCACGCATAATCCGATAGCTTCAGCTTTTTTACCTGTTGTAATTACAGAGCGGATTCCTACAGGATCAACAGCAACAGGTTTTTCCATAAAAACATGTTTGTTGTTAACCACAGCTTCAAGAAAATGTTCTGGTCTGAACTGAGGAGGGGTAGCCAGAATTACAACATCAATTTCCGGCATGGCCATCAACTTTTTGTACCCGTCGAAACCTGTAAAGCAGTTTTCTGCTTGTATAGGAAGGTTAAAGGAGGCGAATCTTTCGCGACATGCATCGATTTTATCCTGAAAAACATCTGCAAGAGCTATGACCTCAAGGTCAGGCCCGGCACTGATAAAATTAATAGCAGCACCAGTTCCCCTTGCACCGGCACCAACAAGACCTGCTCTAAGCCTTTTTCCTTTAGGGGCTCCTCTCAATATGGGAGGCAGACCAAGTTCTTTATTTTCAAATTTTCTTTTACAGGCGGCTATTGCAGTTCCTGTTCCTGCTATACCAATACCCGCAATTATTGTTTTGCCAATAAAATCCCTTCTGTCTAAACTCTTCATGTTACAATATTCAGTTTTTAAATATTACTTAAATTAATAATTTTCCGACCTCTTTTACGGTAAAGAGGTGTCAGCTTCGCATACAACCCTGAATCCAACATCATTACAATCCGAATACCACCATATGCTTTTAGGCACCTGCGGATCAGTAACAAGCCATGCCTTTGTTTTTGTGAAATCACGCGAAGCGCTTCTCAGATCCTTAGCATCACTTTTAAAAGAACCACCCCGGATGACATGTTCTGATCCTCTTGAAGGCCCTACAGGATTAACCAGACTGATGCTATCAATTCTGTAGGTGTCGGCAGAATAAAAATCAGAGCAGAATTCTGAAACATTACCCGACATATTTTTCAATCCGAAAGGATTGGCTTTAACATATGAAGGTTCAGCGGTTCTGGATTTGCTGTTGCTAATGTAAACCGCGTATGAAGCGATCACCGAGGTGTCGGGCTTGAATATTTTCCTGAAAAATCCTTCAGCGGAATAATCTTTTGGATCTCCTTTAAAGAAATAAGGAGTTGTAGTTCCTCCCCTGCACGCATATTCCCATTCTGCTTCTGTAGGAAGTCTGTACTTTTTCCCTGTCACTTTTGAAAGCCACTGGCAATAAACGTTGGCAGCATGCCAAGTCATTGTTATCGCCGGCCGCGATCCTTTGCCCCAACCCTGGTCCGGGGCTCCCCAAGGTGGTGTCGCTCCAGTAATTGCATCAGCTTTATTTCTTGTTACTGTCTGACCTTCTGTTCTGCCCTGTGAACCTGTAGCTCTGAAGAATGCCATATATTCATCCCATGTCACTTCAGTTGCAGCCATCCAGAATCTTGATAATGTTACATTCCTTACCGGACCCTCATCATCTTTCCTGAATGGTTCAGTCTCAGGACTTCCCATTTTAAAAGAACCTCCAGGTATTGCGATCATTTTAAAGGATACCGATGTTCCAGGGATTTTTTCAGTATAATCTGCAAACTCTCTTATTGTTTCAGGTTCATTAAAAATTGCTTCATCGCCTGTGGTGATCATTCCAAATTTAGTATTGTGTGCGTGAAGGGCATCAGGGTCATAATGACCTACAGTAAGATGACAATTAATACATCTGAGCTGTTCAGGATCGAGTGAATAGAACAGGTGGGCATTACTGCCATCTGCCGAAAGTGTAACCGGGAAAAGGTTTTCATGGCAGCCTGTGCAAGATTTTTCATACACAAACCTTTTTGCTTTTTCAAGTTGATTTTTGCTTTCCCAATCTATAGAAACACTGTCTTTGAAAAGATATCCATAAACATCTTTGAACCCATGTTTGGCCTTTGCATACAAGTAACCATGTCCTTCAGGCGGAAGGTGACATTGGGTGCAATGAACTATTGTTCCAGATTTATTATTGAAATGGGTCGAAAGTTTCCAGCTTTGATCAGCATGCGGATGAATATGACATGAAATGCAATATTTATCGGTCGAAGTATATGAGATGACAAAACTGGCGCTAAAATAAATAACTGATGCAATAAAAATTCCGGTAATAAAATATATGGTTGCTGGTTTTCGCGGACCAGCAACTTTTGAAAAAGTCCTTTTATTGGTCATTGGCGGGTCAGAATATCAAAGACCCGATAAAGTTAATCGTTTACCCGGGTAAGTTACGATAAAAAGATATTTTTTTTGAAAATCAGAACCTTCTGGTATATCCGTGGCAATATGGAGTCTTCCCGTTTTTGAAATAATAATCCTGATGATAATTTTCAGCAGGGAAAAATTCTGATGCCTTTGTAATGGACGTAGCGATCTTATATCCTTTTTTTCTCAGAATATCAATAGATTTTTCAGCGGTCTTTTTCTGAGCATCATTCAAATAGAATATTTCTGACCTGTACTGTTCCCCAAGATCAGGGCCCTGTCCGCCTACCTGAGTCGGATCATGTATCTCAAGAAATAGTCTTACCAGTTTTTCATAGGAAGTTTTTTCAGGATCGTAAATCACTTTAACAGCTTCGGCGTGACCAGTTGTACCCGTACATACCTGCTTATATGTAGGGTTTTTGACATGACCACCGGTATAACCTGAAATTACAGAATAAACACCTTCAGCTTTCTGAAGGAAATATTCAACTCCCCAAAAACAACCTCCGGCAAATACTGCTGTGCCATATCTGCCGGGTTCAAGATGAGCCGGAACAAAATCAAGCGAAACAGAATTAACACAATGTCTAACATTTTTGGATGTAAACCGTTCGCCTGTGAAAACATGACCAAGATGCCCGTTACAGGAAGCACAAACAATTTCGGTCCGAAGACCGTCCGGATCAGGAAATCTTGTTACGGCACCTTTTATTTCGTCATCAAAGCTCGGCCATCCACAGTCGGATTTGAATTTTGAAGATGAATAATAAAGAGCAGCACCACACCTCTTACAAAGATATGTTCCGGATTCTGTGTTGTCAGTATATTTACCGGTAAATGGAGCTTCGGTACCCCTGTTTAACATTACCTTTGATTCCATTCCTGAAAGATCGTTGTACTCAAGTTTTTCCTGTGAATAAGATTGCATAGCCATCGCAGATGTAAATAAAAATATTAAAATAAGAGACTTCATGCTGAAATAATTGTTATAACTATAACAACAAATTTGCAATAATTATGTTTAGGATAAGTATTTGTTTAAAATCATAAAAATACATAGCGTAGATAATATTTTGGCATAAAGATTGTTTTTAATTTGAATATTTTACTTTTGTCATTTAATAAATTACATGGTTTTATGAAAAAGATTGCTGTGCTTTTTGCTGTTTGTATAATAACTGCAATATTTGTCAGCTCATGTAATGAGAAAGCTTGTCCGGCTTACTCCAAAACAGAAACTGAACAGGCTGAAAATAATGTATGAACCCTCCGGGACCTCCCGGGACACTTTTTATTTATAAGTTAGCATATTTGATGAGAAAGCTGCTTATAACGCTATTATTGCTTGGAATCCATGCGTATGGATTATACGCTCAGGGAGAAATTGACCAGCAGCAAAAAATATTTTTCAGGAATGAGAGATCTTTCGGCCTGTTGTTAAGTTCTGACGGTATGGGAATAAGCTACCGTGAAGCCAAGAGGGTTGATTTTCTCAACAAACGCTTTTTTGAAATCGAGGCCGGAACACTTAAACATCCCAGGGAGTACAGGATGTCAAATCCTATATACCAGACTCCGGGAACTTTTATTTATGGTAAACTTAATAGTGTATTTTATTTAAGGGGCAGCTATGGTCATCAGCGCGAATTATTCAAGAAAGCTGATCTTGGCGGTGTTGCTGTGAGATATTTTTATGAAGGAGGACCTGTGTTTGCTGTTTACAAACCAATATATTATAAGATTCTTTACCCCATTTCAGCGTATGAGTTCAAGGTTGTTGAAGAAAAGATAAATGTAAATCAACATATGCCTTATGATATTTACAGCAAAGCATCTTTTTTGAAAGGACTGGGTGAAATAAAATTCTTGCCGGGTCTTTATGCAAAAGGAGGATTCAACTTTGAATACAGCAAGGAAGATAAGGTAATCCACGCAATTGAAATCGGGACTCAGATAAATGCATTTCCAAAAAAGATTCCCATCATGGCAACTACCGATAATAAATCAATATTCTTCTCACTTTTTGTAAGTTATAGATTCGGGGTTGTCATTGATCCTCTTAATCCCGAGACTAACAAGTTTTCATACTTCTTCAGAAGAAAAAGAAGAACTGTAAATTATTAATCTCCGCTTTTTTCAAAAAAAGTTTATCTTTGTGCGTTCAAATTATTAACCAATATAATGATATAGTTATGTCCAAGATTAAAGTTGGAATCAATGGATTTGGCAGAATTGGCCGTTTGGCCTTCAGAGCTGCCATGAAGAGAAATGATATGGAAATAGTCGGTATAAACGACCTCCTTGAAGTGAATTATATAGCTTACATGCTGAAGTACGACACCATACATGGCAAGTTTGATGGTGAAGTAGAGGTTAAAGATGGTAAGCTTGTCGTAAACGGTCAGAGCATCAGGGTGACAGCTGAGAAAGATCCTTCAAACCTGAAATGGAATGAAGTCGGCGCCGACTACGTCCTTGAATGCACCGGATTTTTCCTTACCAAGGAAACTGCAGCCGGCCACATTAAAGCAGGTGCCAAGTATGTTATTATGTCAGCACCTTCAAAAGATGATACCCCAATGTTCGTTATGGGTGTTAATCAGGATAAATTCAGGCCCGACATGCAATTCGTATCAAATGCTTCATGTACCACCAACTGTCTTGCCCCTATAGTCAAAGTCCTTCACGATAATTTCGGAATAGTAGAAGGTCTTATGACAACTGTTCACTCGACCACCGCAACACAAAAGACTGTGGACGGGCCTTCAAATAAGGACTGGAGAGGCGGACGCGCTGCATCAGGGAATATTATTCCCTCCTCAACAGGCGCAGCAAAAGCAGTAACAAAGGTTATCCCCGAACTGAAGGGTAAGCTTACAGGGATGGCTTTCAGAGTTCCAACCCTTAATGTGTCTGCAGTCGATCTTACCTGCCGTCTTGAAAGACCTGCCTCATACGAAGATATCAAGAAAGCTATGAAAGCTGCTTCCGAAGGCTCGTTGAAAGGGATACTCGGTTATACCGAAGATGAAGTCGTATCAAGCGATTTTATTGGAGATCCACGCACATCAATCTTTGATGCTAAAGCAGGAATTTCACTTAACGACAATTTCGTAAAAGTAGTTGCATGGTACGATAATGAATGGGGTTATTCATGCAAACTTCTTGATTTGACTGCTTATATGAGTACTGTAAAATAAGTTCTGATTATTCTGATTAAGAAAAGAGGGTGACTCAAACGGGACATCCTCTTTTTTATTAGATTGACTACTATATCACTGATTGGTGACAACTTGTAAAAAGAAGGAAGATATCTCTCCCTTACAAAAGAAACCGTATATAAAAGTTTTTTTCTTTTCTGACCTTGGCTGCTTTTATGCCTGTCTTTGTGATTCTTTTTGATTCAGTGATTTATGTTTAACTGCAAAGTCTCTCAGGCTGACACCTGTCAGACAGGTTGCTCAACGGGTAGCACGATGGCAGGCAAAGAACTTTCGAAACAGCCTTTTCTCTTACTTTGCCTGTCAGTACTATTCGTAACGTAAAGCTTCTATCGGATCTATATTGGCAGCTTTTACTGCCGGCGCATAACCTGAAACCACTCCTACTATAAAACATACGATTATCCCCGTCAGCACCCAAAACCATGGAATTACAAATGTTGACCGCAGCATAGTTGAAACGGCATTCCCTATAACGATTCCCAGAATGATGCCAAATATCCCTCCAAACTGGCCAATCATAACAGATTCATAAAGAAATTGATATTTTATCGTGGATGGTTTTGCACCAATAGCCTTCCTGACTCCTATTTCCCTGGTCCTTTCTGTTACCGACACAAGCATAATATTCATAAGTCCCACCGCTGCGCCTACAAGTGTAACAACACCAATCAGAGTTGCAGCAAGAGTAACATACCTTATATTCTTGAGCAACATATTAAGTATGGAATCACTCTTGGATACTGAGAAATCCGACTCATCCTTGGGGTCAAGGTTTCTCACGATCCTGAAAATCGCCTCAGCTTCACCAGTCATTACATCGAGATTAACCGGATTCATAGGCATCACAGTAATGCTATAATTCATATTGGGACGGGAAAAATACTGTCGTGCAGTTGTTACAGGCATGAAACACACCTTATCATCACTCATCACGCTTGCCCCCTTACTTTTTAAAACGCCTATCACCTGAAGCCTGAGACCGGTTACGGTCACCTCCTTTCCCACAGGATCTACACCTGCCGGGAAAATGTCATTAGCCACCTCCGAACCCAGCAAAACAAACCTCCTGTTCAGCTGCACCTCATCAGCATTGAAATTTCTCCCATTGCCAATTTCATACCCCGAAACAGTAAGATAATTCTCATCCACCCCCTTAAGACTTATGTTGGGATTTGTCTCTTCTGTACCATATTTTACAGTTGCCAGGCTTGATGCATTATAACCTATTGACACCCATGCTGGTTCGGTAAATTTTTCTTTGAATTCCAGAGCTTCCCTGTAGGATATTCTTGAATAATTCCTGGAACGATGCCCCCCTGATCCCCTCTGAATACTTATGCTTCTTGAGCTTATGGTAAACGTGTTTGCACCCATCATAGTAAATTGAGATGTCAGAGAGGATTTTATAGCATCAATTGCCGTCAGGATTCCCACAAGAGCCATTATCCCAAAGGCAATTATGCACATTGTAAGTATAGCCCTGATCTTGTTCGACTGTATGGCTTTTATTGATACCCTTAAATTTTCTTTGAATATGCTTCCTTTCATGCTTATCTTCCGTTCAAACTGTTTTCCTCAAAAAACATTAAAAGTACACCATTTTTTCGCATTTTTTCTCACACGATTAATATTATTCCATAATATAATCCAGATTCAAATAAAGTAACTGACTCCAGTTGCCAAAAAAATTCAAAATTTATATTAGATAATTAAGAATTTAGTTGTATAACTAATTTTTTCGTTATATATTTGATACATTAATAAGCGATAGTGTACTTTTCAAAATAAAATGAACCCGAATTTCTTAACCAGTATTTATTATGAGAGAATTAACAAGGGCTGAAGAACAGGTTATGCAGGTACTTTGGAAAATAAAAAAAGGATTTGTAAAGGAGATCCTCGATCATTTTGATGAACCGAAACCTGCCTACAACACTGTGAGCACAATAATAAGGATACTGCAGGACAAAGGATTTGTCGACCATAAGGAATATGGCAGGACACATGAATATTTTCCTTTGATTTCCAAAGAAGAATATTCAAAGATGCAACTGAACAATTTTGTAAGAGATTATTTTTCCAGCTCATTCGAGAAGATGGTCAGCTTTTTTGCAAAAGAAAAGGAGATCTCAATCAAAGAGATGGGAGAGATTATGAAAATAATGGAAAAAGAACTCGAAAACCAAAAGAAAAAGAAATGAACGGATTTTTACTTCATATGTTTAAAACTGCCGGATACCTGGCAGGTTTTTATCTGATTTACAATACTTTCCTAAGCAAGGACACTATGTTCATCAGGAACAGGTTTTATATAATTGCTTCTGCTATTGCTGCATTCGTACTACCTTTTATAACATTTGAAACAAACAATAATATCAAAATTCCAATTCTTGGCAGAATATTTTCAGAAATTCTTGTTAATGGAGAACCTGGTGGTTATGCTCAGGAAAGAGTCAGCAATATTCATATTATAATTAATTGCATTTTTGTAATTTATATCACTGGTGTTGTATTGTTAAGTTTTAAATTGTTATGTGATCTTCTTGAATTGCTGCACCTTATAACGACAAATAAGAAAAGAAATGAAAATATTGTCTCTTTCAAGAATTTTAATACTTCAGGATTTTCGGCATTCGGATTTATTTTCGTAAATGAAAAACTCTCTCCGGATGAAGCCTCGGAGGTCATAAAGCACGAGCAGAAACATCTTGATCACCTTCATTCATTGGATATTATCCTTATTGAGATCATAAGGGTCCTGCAGTGGTTAAACCCGTGCATACATCTGTATTGCAGATCATTGCGGGCAGTTCATGAATATCAGGCTGATAATGATTGTATAAAGACCGGAATACCTGTTGCAAATTATCAGGGATTATTGCTTAATCAGATATTCAGATCAAAAGTCTTTACCGTTACAAATAGTTTTTCAAATCCCACACTTATAAAAAAAAGGATGATCATGATGACAAAAAAATCCTCACGTCCTTTGGTAAACCTTAAATTACTTCTGGTTCTGCCGGTAATTGCTGGTATTATGGTCATCTTTGCCTCATGCAAGGAAAAGGCAACTGAAATAAATGGCCAGGAAATTCAGCGACCGGCGCTGATGACAGACGGGTCTGCCAAAGTAGTAAAAAGAGCACCATCGCCTGCAGATATGATGGCACCCTCTCCCCCTCCTGTTCCAGGTTCTGAAGAATCTCTTGGTGGTACTCCCTATGATAAAGTCGATGTGATGCCTCTCTTTCCCGGTGGCGATCAGGGGCTTTTAAAATTCGTCAAAGAAAATACCAGGTATCCTGAAGGCGCAAAAAAGGTCGGCACCCAAGGCAAGGTGCTAGTCAGATTTGCTGTTGAAAAGGATTGCAGTGTCGGACAGATAAGTATTCTTCAGGGTGCTGATCCTGAGCTTGATGCTGAAGCATTGAGAGTAGTCGGCAAGATCCCTAAATTTAGTAACCCAGGATTAATAAATGGAAAACCCGTTGCGGTCTGGTATGTAATTCCTATAAACTTCGCATTGAAATAGAACAGAACTTATTCAATTAACATACATAAAGGCTGAATTAAAAATCCTTCCCGATCTTTGTGATGTACCTTGTGTTCCTAGATGGTTAAAGATAAATCGCTGAACAGTAAATCAGTATTACCCTGGGATCCGGGAAGTTACAAAGGAAATAAAAATGGAAAATTCCAAAGGATATTTTAATACAGCCTTTATTATTTTCTTATTGAACTGTTTTGACAATGAATTTTTAATAAAACAAAAATCTGGGTATATTCAACAAATTACCTGAAAGAGGTTTATTGCCGAATAATATTTCAATAAATTTGCCTGCCGGAATAAAAAGACAGATGACATTAAAGGATAGAATAGAAGCTTTTTCAGAACTTGGTCATGTACTTAGGACCTCAATTGACGATTCACAATCCGCTTATGGCCGGGAGCTTGGGAGGGTAATCAGTAGTCAGCAATATAAGAATCCCTGGTTCACTCCCGAAAACGTAAAGATGGCCATAAGGGAAATTGCAGATGAACTTACTTATGAAAATCTTATCGAATGGACCGGAAAATATCCTGAGTTGGATACTTATAAGGATCCAAAAAATATTGGAGCGGTGATGGCAGGGAATATACCTCTTGCAGGATTTCATGATTTTCTTTCCATCCTAATTACAGGACACAATTTAATAGCAAAAACAAGCTCAAAGGATCCTGAACTTATAGTTATACTAAATGAAATTTTAACTAGAATAAATCCCGGCTTCAGGAAAAAGGTCAGGTTCAGTGATGGTCCGATATCCGGATTTGATGCAGTGATTGCCACAGGAAGTGATAACAGTTCAAGATACTTCGAATATTATTTTGGAAAATACCCACATATTATAAGAAAAAACAGGAACAGTATTGCAATAATTGAGGGTGATGAGACCGTGGATGAACTGAAGAAGTTTGGATCGGACGTCTTTTCATATTTCGGGTTGGGCTGCAGAAGTGTATCAAAGGTTTATTTGCCTGAAGGATACAATCTTTCAAAACTCCCGGATAACTGGCAGCACTACAGATATCTCATAAACCACAATAAATACGCAAACAATTATGATTTCCACAAGGCTGTCTACCTTGTTAATAACGAAAAATTCGTTGATTCAGGTTTCGTTCTGTTGAAAGAGAGCGAACAAATTTCCTCTCCGGTAGCAGTATTATATTTTGAATACTATAATTCGATAAATAACGTTTTACGTAAAATTGAGAACCATAAAGATAAAATACAGTGTATTGTCAGTAAGAGAGATGTTAAGTTCGGATCTGCACAATCGCCGCATCTGTGGGATTATGCTGACGGAACAGACACAATAGAATTTCTTTTAAAAAAAAACTGGGCAGGAATATCATAAAATAAAAAATATTATATTGCACCGGTAGAATAAATAGCAGCTATGGTTTATAAGTTCGTTGTATTATCAGATGAGGATGAGTCTTTTGTAAGAGAATTTGAATTCCTTGACTCGCAGACATTGATGGATTTTCATAATATTATTCAAGAAGAGCTGGAATTTGATAAATCACAGATGGCTTCTTTCTATCTTGCCACGGATAACTGGGAAAAAGAGGAAGAATTCACTCTTTTCGATATGGGTACAGGTTCTTCCACAATGGAATCGGCAGTTCTGGAAGATATTATTTTCCGTAAAAATCAAAAGCTGCTTTATGTATTCGATTTTTTCAACGACAGAGCACTTTTTGTAGAATATACAGGTGAAACAAAGGAAATTGATGGTCGCGAGTATCCGGTCTGTACAAATTCAAAGGGTGTCCCTCCGAAACAGGTCGTTTTCGGAAGCAGCTCCCGGAAGCTTTATAACAATATAGTTGTTTCTGATGATGAAGATGATGAAGAAGAGCCTGAAGTAGACGACCTTTTCCTTAATGGGGAGGATGAAGACACGCTTCCCGATTTTGAAAACATAGATAACCTCAGCGAAGAAGACGAATAGACCGCCCGGAAATCTATTCCGATGAAAAATACTCTGATAGTTATTCTCGGCCCGACTGGCATCGGGAAGACTACGGTTTCTTTTCAGATTGCAGTTCATTTCAATACTGAAATTATTTCAGCAGATTCACGTCAGTTTTACAGCGAAATGAAAATCGGAACAGCAGTCCCTCCTGACAATTATCTTGAAAAGGTTAAGCACCATTTTGTCAGATTCATTTCGGTCAAAGATTATTACAGCTCAAACCGTTTTGAAAGCGATGTCCTGAAGCTTCTACCGGCTCTCTTCAAAAAGAACCCTCTGGTTATTATGACCGGAGGCTCAGGGATGTATATTGATGCCGTTTGTTACGGCATTGATGAAATACCGGATATTGATCCCCTAATAAGGAATAAGTACAATGAAAAGTACAAAAATGAAGGAATAGAGAGCATTCGGGCATTGCTAAAATTTTTTGACCCCGACTACTACAAAAAAGTTGATTTGAGAAATCACAAGAGATTGATAAGGGCTCTTGAAATTTGTGAGATGACTGGTCGGCCTTATTCATCATTTCTAACAAAAAAGAAAAATGAAAGGGATTTTGACATTCTCAGGATTGGGCTTCAGATGGAACGGGAAGCGCTTTATGCCAGAATTAATGCCAGGGTGGATGAAATGATAAACAACGGCCTTGAAAATGAAGCTCTTAAACTATATCATTTCAGGGACCTGAATGCATTAAAATCAGTGGGTTATAGCGAATTTTTTGAATATTTCGACGGGAAGATCACCAGAGAAAAGGCTATTGAACTGATAAAACGGAACAGCCGCCGGTACGCTAAAAGGCAAATGACATGGTGGGCCAGGGATCCGGGAATCAGATGGTTTGATCCACGAGATATTCAGAACATTATCAGTTTCATTGAAGAAAAGATAAACTAAAGTTGTGAAGTCATAAGGGATTAAATCATCAGGTAGCCTCTCATTCGAAAATTAAACAAGATCTTTCAACATTCGTATGGTTTCCAGCGGGTTGCCTGATCTGAAGACTGAATTTCCAGCGACAAGAACGTCGACTCCAGCTTCGACAAGTTTTCCGGCATTGGAGGTATCAACACCTCCGTCTACCTGTATAAGGACATTATGGCCGGTGGTGTCTATAATAGTTCTTAGTTCCTTTATTTTGTTATAACTCTCTCCTATGAATGTCTGACCTCCGAAACCCGGGTTTACAGTCATAATTAGAACCATATCAATATAAGGAAGAATGTTTTTTAATAGCAGAACAGGTGTATGAGGGTTAAGTGCAACTCCTGCCTTCATGCCAAGATCCCTTATTTCACCAACAGTCCTCTGCAGATGAACACATGCCTCATATTGAACTGTCAGAATGGATGCTCCTGACTCGCAGAAACGGGATATATACCTTCCGGGATCAATAATCATCAGATGTACATCAAGAGGCTTTTCAGCTATCGTCCGAATATGATCAATTACTGGAAATCCAAATGAAATATTTGGCACAAACACACCATCCATTATATCGAGATGGATCCAGTCAGCTATGCTTGAGTTGACCATTTTAACATCTCTTCCGAGATTAAGAAAGTCAGAAGCCAAAAGAGAAGGTGAGACAAGATGTTTCATGTCTGAAGTTTTGGTCAAATATATTAACAATTAGTTATCCGAGATATGATTTCAGAATTTTACACCTGGTGGTAAACTGGATCCTTTTTATAGCTTTCTCTTTTATTTGCCTGACTCTTTCCCTGGTAAGCTTGAGCTCCTCTCCTATCTCTTCAAGGGTAAAAGGGTGTTTCATTCCCAAACCGAAATACAGTTTCAGAACTTTTGATTCACGCGGTGACAAAGAACTCAGTGCACGTTCAATTTCATAAGCCAGAGATTCTTTTATCAGGTTTTTATCAGGACTCGGTGTATCGGGATTTTGCATTACATCATACATGGTGTTTTCCTCTTCGGAACTTATAGGAGCATCCATACTGAGGGTTCTTCCATTGGTTTTCAATGCTTCTTTAACATCCTCAGGGAACATCTCAAGCACTTCCGCAATCTCCTGCGATGACGGTTCCCGTTCAAATTCCTGCTCAAGTCTGGCAAAAGCTCTGTTTATACGGTTTATGGATCCAATTTTATTAACCGGGAGCCTTACAATTCTTGCCTGTTCAGCAAGTGCCTGAAGAATGGCCTGTCTGATCCACCATACCGCATAAGAAATAAATTTGAAACCCCTTGTCTCATCAAAGCGCTGTGCAGCTTTCATGAGTCCCAGGTTCCCCTCATTTATAAGGTCAGGAAGCCCCATACCCTGATTCTGGTATTGCTTTGCAACAGATACCACGAACCGGAGATTAGCATTTACAAGTTTGCAAAGTGCTTCAGAATCACCGGATTTGATCTTTCTGGCGAGAACAACCTCTTCTTCCGGTGAAATAAGGTCTACCCTTCCTATTTCCTGTAAATACTTGTCAAGGGAAGGTGTATCCCGGTTTGTAACCTGTTTAGTTATTTTAAGCTGACGCATTTACAGGTTGAGTTAGTTTAGATAGAAAAAGCCAGGCTAAGAATACAATTTTAATAAAAATTTTTTCTAAAATATCATTAAAGGGATTTTTTTTTGATACTTAATAAATTTATCATATCTTGCAATTCTTATACTTTTAGTCTTGCGGGGTTACTCAGCAGGTTTTAATCTTTATGAATTTTATTCTTTTTTTAAATATTTTCATGTTATATAGTTTATTTTATTTAATATTGCTCCGGTTTAAAATATGTACGTTATAGTTGCATATTCTCACCGGTTCATCTTCTTTTCTTGATCCGGGTTTCCAAAAAAGTTAAATTAACCACATCATCGTCATTTTTATTGTTACATTATGTACGACATTCTCGAGTTAAGTAATAAGCTTCTTCCCGAATTAAGGGATATTGCCAGAGATCTAAAAATTAAAAAAACCGAATCTCTGAAGAAGCAGGATCTGATTTACAAAATTCTTGATCAGCAGGCTATAGAAGCCACTGAAAGCAGGAAAACATCACAGCCTGTAGATTCCGGATCAAAGCCGCCGGCTGAGCCCTCAGTTCAACAGAGAGAACCCGGCCAGAGGAGAGGTAAACGTCCGAGGACTGTAAAGCCATCGTTTACCCGTCCTGTTGAATCTGTAATTTCAGTTTCTCCTGATGACCTCCAGAAAAATGAAATAAAATCAAAGGAGTGGCGTGAATCAGTTCCAAAACCTGAAAAGTCAGAGGTGACCGAAGGCAAAGAAGATCTATTCACAAGAGAGGAACCCGTTAAGGAAGAAATAAGACAGCCCCGATGGAAAAATGATAAGAAGGCGGATGACAGAAGGGAAAAACAAAGGAGTTTCAGAGATACCCGGCCCCCCGGAAATGAGAACAAACCTGCAGAAGCTGTACTTGACACAATCCTTCCTCTTAACGGAGATGAGCCATTGTTTGAAGAACCCCGTCAATCAGAAGAAACAGTTTCATCTGAACTGGTTATTGAACCGCCGGTAAAAGAGGAGATCCCCGAACCCCAGGTAAAAGAAGAGAAAAAAGAAAAACCTTATGAATTTGAGGGAGTGATCTATAACACAGGTGTTCTTGAGATAATGCCTGATGGTTATGGTTTTCTGCGTTCACCTGATTATAATTATCTCAACTCTCCGGATGATATTTATGTCTCACAATCACAGATAAAACTTTTCGGACTGAAAACAGGGGATACAATTAAGGGTTCTATACGTCCTCCCAAAGAAGGAGAAAAGTATTTTCCGCTTATCAAGGTGGAAGAAATCAACGGCAGAAGCCCAGATTTTATACGTGACAGGGTTCCGTTTGACTTTCTCACACCTCTTTTCCCTAATGAGAAATTTACTTTGTGTTCGCCCGGAGAAGGTTCGCTCTCTGTAAGGGTTATTGACATGTTTGCCCCTATAGGCAAGGGTCAGCGGGGGTTGATAGTTGCACAGCCAAAGACCGGAAAAACTATTCTTCTTCAGGAAGTTGCCAATGCCATAGCGAAGTACCATCCTGAAGTATATCTTATGATTCTTCTTATAGATGAAAGACCTGAAGAGGTTACCGATATGGCAAGAAATGTAAAAGCTGAAGTAATTGCATCAACATTTGATGAGCCGGCCGAACGTCACTGCAGGATTGCAAATATAGTTCTTGAGAAGGCAAAACGTCTTGTAGAATGTGGCCATGACGTGGTGATCCTGCTCGACTCAATTACAAGGCTGGCAAGAGCATTTAATACCACCGCACCAGCTTCAGGGAAAGTGTTGTCTGGAGGCGTTGACTCTAATGCCTTGCATAAGCCAAAACGCTTTTTCGGAGCAGCCCGTAACATAGAAAATGGCGGTTCGCTTACAATAATAGCCACCGCACTTACTGAAACAGGCTCGAAAATGGATGATGTGATATTTGAGGAATTCAAGGGGACAGGCAACATGGAACTTCAACTCGACAGGAAACTGGCAAACAGAAGGATCTTTCCGGCAATTGATATTCCTGCCTCAAGCACCCGCCGCGAGGATCTCCTGGTTAATAAAAATATCCTTCAGAAAATATGGGTACTCCGAAATTATCTTACTGATATGAATGCCGTTGAAGCTATGGAATTTCTGCGCGACAGGCTTATGCAGGTCAAATCAAATGAAGAATTCCTGATTTCAATGAACGGCGGATAACGGACATATTTTTTTTATACCTTTGCACTTTCTTAAAAAAATCTATTTAAGTAACTATCATATTATTTAAACTATCTAAAATGGGAACAAAAAAATTTATAACATGTGATGGTAATCAGGCTGCATCGCATATCGCATATATGTTCAGCGAAGTTGCCTGCATATATCCTATTACACCTTCATCCACAATGGCAGAATATGTTGACGAATGGTCTGCAAATGGATTAAAGAATATCTTCGGGGAGCAGGTCAGAGTCATTGAGATGCAATCGGAAGGTGGTGCTGCAGGAGCTGTCCATGGCGCATTACAGACAGGTGCACTCTGCACAACATTTACTGCATCGCAGGGTTTACTTTTAATGATCCCTAATATGTATAAGATTGCAGCTGAACTTCTTCCAGGAGTTTTCCATGTAAGTGCGAGGACAATAGCTGCCCATGCCCTTTCAATATTCGGAGACCACAGCGACATATATGCAACAAGACAGACAGGATTTGCCATGCTTGCCAGCGGAAGCGTCCAGGAAATTATGGACCTTGCTGGTGTCGCCCACCTATCAGCCATTAAATCGAGAGTCCCTTTCCTCCATTTCTTCGATGGTTTCCGCTCATCAGCAGAAGTCCAGAAAATAGAGGTGATTGAAATGGAAGACATGAAGAAACTGCTCGATATGGATGCACTTAAAAGATTCCGCGAAAATGCCATGAACCCGGAGCATCCTGTTACCAGAGGAACTGCACAGAATCCAGATATATTTTTCCAGGCAAAAGAGGCAATCAATCCATTTTATGAGCCGCTGCCCGATATTGTTAACTCATATATGGCAGAAATTTCAAAACTTACAGGGAGGATATACAAACCGTTCACCTATTATGGAGCACCAGATGCAGAACATATTATTGTGGCAATGGGATCTGTCACCGAAACAACCCAGGAAGTTATTGATTTTCTCCGGGCAAAAGGTGAAAAAGTAGGTTTGATAAGTGTTCACCTTTATCGCCCTTTCTCTGCAAAATACTTCTTTGATGTATATCCGGCTTCTGTTAAGAAAATAACAGTACTTGACAGGACAAAGGAACCAGGTGCACCAGGAGAACCTCTTTATCTCGACATAAAGGATCTGTTTTATTACAGGAGCGAAAGACCTTTGATAACAGGAGGACGTTACGGATTAAGTTCAAAGGATACCACTCCAAGCCAGATCCTTTCAGTCTATGAAAATATGAAACTAAAAGAACCGAAAAATCATTTTACAGTAGGTATAGTAGACGATGTCACATTTACTTCACTGCCTGTACTTCCTGAAATAAACGTAGCTCTTCCGGGCACCTATTCTGCTAAATTCTATGGACTGGGCTCGGACGGCACTGTCGGTGCAAACAAAAACTCTATTAAGATTATCGGTGATACAACAGACAAGTATTGCCAGGCATATTTTGCTTATGATTCGAAGAAATCAGGAGGTTTGACAACTTCTCACCTTCGTTTTGGCGACAAACCCATTCGTTCGCCATACCTTGTAAATACACCTGATTTTGTTGCATGCCATGTCCCTTCATATATCGATAAATACGACATGCTTAAAGGTCTTAGAAAAAACGGAACATTCCTGCTTAATTCAATATGGGATGTAGAGGAGACCAAAAAACGTCTTCCCGATCACATGAAAAAGTACATGGCGGAAAACAACATCAATTTTTATATTATAAACGCGACCCTCATTGCTGAGGAACTCGGTCTGGGAACACGTACCAATACAATAATGCAGGCAGCTTTCTTCAAGGTGGCAAATGTAATTCCTTATGAAAAGGCTGAATCGGAAATGAAAAAAGCCGTGAACAAGACTTATGGCAGAAAAGGAGAAGATGTCGTCAAAATGAACTACGCTGCCATTGACAAGGGGAGTCAGGTCACAAAGGTAGAGGTACCGGCAGAGTGGGCAAACATAGATGTAAAGCCTGCAACAGATGACCGCGACATACCTGACTTCATACGTGAAGTGATGGAACCCATGAATGCTATGAAGGGCGATGATCTTCCCGTAAGTGCTTTCAAAGGAAGGGAAGACGGTACTTTCCCGTCTGGAACCTCAGCTTATGAAAAGCGGGGAATCGCAGTAAACGTTCCTGAATGGCAGCCTGATGAATGTATCCAGTGCAACCAGTGCTCGTATGTTTGCCCCCACGCTGCAATACGTCCGTTCCTCCTTACTGAGGAAGAAGCTGCAAATGCACCTGAAGGAACCAGATTCATTCAGGGGATACCGGGAGTACTCAAACAATATAAATTCAGGATACAGCTTAGCGTCTATGACTGCACTGGCTGCAGCAACTGTGCAGATGTTTGTCCTTCAAAGAATAAGGCTTTGATTATGAAGCCTTTTGAAACTCAACTTGGAGAGGCTCCTCGCTGGACATATATGCATGAAAAGGTTGGGTATAAGGATACAGTGGTTGATAAGTTCCTGAATGTCAAAAACAGCCAGTTCTCGCAACCTCTTTTTGAGTTTTCGGGAGCATGTGCAGGATGCGGTGAAACACCATACATAAAAGCTATAACCCAGCTCTTCGGCGACAGAATGATCGCCTCAAATGCAACCGGCTGCTCATCCATCTACGGAGGCTCAGCCCCATCAACACCCTATACACACAATAAGAAAGGCCACGGTCCGGCCTGGGCAAATTCGCTGTTTGAAGACAATGCGGAATTCGGGTACGGACTTTCACTTGGTACAAAATCGATGAGAGAAAGGATTGCCCGTCTGATGACCGAATCAATGTCGAACGGAATAAATCCTGAAACAAAGGCTGCTTTCGAAGAATGGCTGAGAGATAAAGATCTTGCTGAACCTTCAAGAGCTGCCTCTGCAAAGGTCGTCGAGGCTTGTGAAAAAGATAATTCACAGGTAGCAAAAGAAATCCTGGATCTTAAACAATATCTGGTCAAAAAATCGCACTGGATTTTTGGCGGTGACGGATGGGCTTATGACATAGGTTATGGAGGGCTCGATCATGTTCTTGCCTCAGGAGAAGATGTCAACGTTCTTGTGCTCGATACTGAAGTTTATTCTAATACCGGAGGTCAGGCATCTAAAGCTACTCCAGCCGGAGCTGTCGCAAAATTTGCCGCCTCAGGGAAGAAAATCCGCAAAAAAGATCTCGGCCAAATGGCAATGAGCTATGGTTATGTATATGTTGCACAGGTCGCAATGGGAGCAAGCAATGCTCAGTTCCTCAAGGCTATCAAAGAAGCCGAGGCTTATCCAGGACCGTCGCTTATCATAGCCTATTCACCATGTATAAATCACGGTTTAAGGGAAGGAATGGGTAAAACACAGGCACAGGAGGAGTTTGCTGTCAAAGCCGGTTACTGGCATCTCTACAGATATAATCCTCTTCTTGAAAATGAAGGGAAGAATCCTTTCATCCTCGACTCGAAGGAACCTGACTGGACAAAGTTCCAGGAGTTCCTGAATTCGGAGGTTCGTTACACATCACTCATAAAGTCATTCCCCGATCAGGCAGAGATCCTTTTCAAAGCTGCCGAGGAGAATGCAAAGTGGAGGTACAATAACTATAAAAGGATGGCAGCTATGGTCTATGAGCCGGCTGTGCAGCAACAGACTTAATCAGAAGTCATAATAAAAATAAAAGAGTCATCTTTCAAGGTGGCTCTTTTTTTTTGACGCTGCGATGTCTGGTGCCCTTCTGTCGCTGCGCTGTCCATGAAGTCTTACGGCATATTATTTCTTAAGGAAGAACATGAAATTAGAGATTTTATGCATTAGTATATCATTCCTTCTTCTTCTGTCGGTTGTAGTTTCTTTGGAAATATAATTCTGATCTTCTGCAACATAGTACATACTTTTTACTTCACCGTCTGAACCTTTTGATATATAAGAAACTGTTTGAATTCTTTATCACTTTCAGGCAAAAATCTTTCAGCAAGGTTATTCATTATGGAAAGTCCTGCACTGGTAATCTGGTTTTTAGAAGCAAAATTCCTGCAATTCCTGAAATCCTCATAGATAATATTAATGAGTTCTCTGGCCAACTTCCATATCTCTAAGTCCTCAAACTTTTTTATTGTCCCCATTTAGCACGATCTTAAATGTTAAAACTATTATTCCATCTATAAAGATAGAAAAGTTTTAACAGAAAAGGACTCCAAGACAGGGCGAACGCAGTAAGCCCCAGACCCTAAGACAGGCGAGCACAGCGAGCCGTAAAAAAAGGGCCATCGTTTCCGACAGCCCCTTTAATTTATTCCAGATCAGGTTATTTGATCTTCATAACAGTGCCACTCCTTACAGTATTGTTCGTCACAACCTTGTACAGGAATGTTGAATGTGCATACATCGAAGCATCAAACTCTGCGGTCCTCACATCACCCTGCTTCAGCTGTTCATTGAATATGATCTTTAACAGAGCACCATTCATACTATAGATCTCAACTTTCACCTTCGAATCATAAACCATATCCAGTTGGAATTTAACAGTGGTTGAGAACGGATTCGGATAAACAGTCAGTATAACTTCAGTTGTCTCTCCCGACTGATTGTCAAGATTCCTCTTTCCTATTTCGTAAGAAACTGAAGCGGCCTTAGGTACATCAGGTTTCGTTGAGGTGAACTTGACAAGTATCCTGCACTCATCAAATCCCACATTGATGGCATCAACAGCAGCAGTCACATCACCAGCTGAAACAGCCGGATTGACTATTTCGCCCCCAAGAATCAGATTAGCCAGATTATACAGATCTTTGACTGTACCATCGAGACTGTTCGCTGCAAAGTAATCAAGCACACTTTGCGGTATCTCGGTATATAATCCTGAATTGGGTACAGGTACAAGCGATCCGCACTCAGAGCTCTTTTCAGTTATCATGTAAGGACCCTTCAGACGGACATCTCCAAGAGTCTTGTCGTTTGCCAGGTTAAAGAACAGAGTGATTGTCTGACTGAGAAGATTGTTCTTTATTTTGCCAAGAGTTCCGGCCTGTACAGACCTAGGAACATTCCCCCACTTCGACATATCATCCAAAGATGTGGCAGCCCCGATAAGAGCAGCCGGAGTACCACCTCCGGGCAGCATCTGGAAGATTCCTTCCGGTGTAGTGCTGTTGGTAATGCTTTCCTTCATAAGCTTGAAGTATTTTCCACCTGATTCGGTTCCGAACATCACAAACGCTTTGTCACCGAATGCAGCTTTCATCATTGCAAGAGCATCTGCACTTATGTAATTTACACCATCAAAGAGGCAATTCTTACCTTTGGCATTTCCATAGAAGCCCTGTGTATATGTACAGTGGTTGAGAGGAACACATCCTTTTATTGTAACAACATGTATATACTCCTGTGAATTCCCTGCACAGTCGGTGTAGGTCCAGGTATATGTGACTTCACCTTCGCACTCAGGCATCGGGCCGACGACAGGGCCTACCGGGGTCAGTATTCTCCCGCAGTTGTCCTTAACAACAGGAAGATCTGGCATTACGATATCCATTGCATGATCAACAACCGCTGAAGTTGACGGAATAGGTCCAAACGGTTTGAGCTCAATTTTAACGGTATGGACATAGTCCCTTGAATTGCCTGCACAGTCAGTATATGTCCAGGTATAGGTCTTTGTCCCATTGCATTCCGGCATAGGAGATTTCACCGGACCAACTGGTGTAAGAATATTGCCGCATTTATCCTTAACAACAGGAGGAACAGGTACAGTTATTTCCTCCGGACATGAAACAGTTTCAAAGGTAGGTGTGATCTCATCGAAAATACCAGGCTTAATTGTTACTGTATGAACATACTCTCTTGTATTTCCTTCACAATCCTTGTAAGTCCAGATGAATTTCTGTGATCCTTTGCATCCTTCAACCGGTATACTTATCGGCCCTGTGGGAGTCAGTAAATTGCCGCAGTTATCTTTGACCTTCGGAAGATCGGGTAATTGTATATTTCCTTCGCATTCGAAGGTTGCGGAGGTAGGAGCTATTTCTGCAAATGGTTCTCTTTCGACAGTGACAGTATGAACATACTTCTGGGTATTACCTGCGCAATCGGTATAAGTCCAGGTCCATGTCTTGACTCCCTCACATTCAGGTACAGGAGATTTCTCCGGACCGGAAGGTTTCAGGATATTGCCACAGGCATCTGTCACAACCGGCAGAGTAGGAACCATGCCATCCCAGATATCACCTGGGCATGCCACGGTAGCAAATGTTGGAGTGATGGGCCCGAATGGTTTCGGAGGCAGTATTGTTACCTTGTGAACATAATCTCTCTTATTGCCTGCGCAATCGGTATATGTCCAGGTATAGATCCTCGAACCGCCGCAGTCATCGAGCATGGTGATTACCGGACCTTTTGGAGAAAGAATGTTTCCGCAATTATCTTTCACAAGTGGAAGGATCGGCATTTTGATATCGCCTGCGCATGCAAAGGTTGCCGATGTTGAGGGTATTTCCTTAAATGGTTTTGGTTTCACCTCTACAGTATGAACATAGTCCTGTGAATGCCCGGCACAATCGGTGTATGTCCAGGTCCAGGTCTTTGTACCTGTGCATTTAGGTAATGCTGATTTAACAGGTCCTTTTGGTATAAGAATATTGCCGCAGGCATCTGTCACCACAGGAAGTTTAGGCACAATGCCATCCCATATCTGATTAACGCATTCGACTGTTCCGAAGGTAGGCGCAATCGGAGCAAGTGGCGGCATTTCCACTGTAACGGTATGGACATATTGCTGCTTGTTACCTGCGCAGTCGGTATATGTCCAGGTCCATGTTTTGCTGCCTTCACATGTTGGGAGGTTGCTCTTGACAGGACCAACAGGAGTAAGAACATTGCCGCAATAATCCGTAACAACCGGTAATGCAGGAAGCAGATGATCCCCAATATCCTTAACACATGCCACCTTGCTGAACGTAGGTGCAATCGGGGCAATCGGCATATTATTAAATACCGTTATAATCTGGGTGCAGGTAGCAATATTTCCTTCCAGATCTGTTGCCTGATACGTCCGGGTTATTGTGAAATTGTCTGGACAGGTTTGTCTACTTTTTACATCACTTATCCACTTAACTTCTTTTAATCCACAATCGTCAGTTGCTTCAGGTATCACAGGCTCAGGAACCAATGAAGCACATAATACTGTAACCGGACCGGGACATGTTATGACTGGCGGTTCTTTATCAACTGCTTTAGTTACTACTGCAACATCTGTCGCTGTACATCCGTTTGCCGGATCGGTTACCGTCAACGTGTAGGTGCCTGCTGCATCCACCGTCGGCGTGGCTGTCAGCCCGCCAGAAA
>CAZEUL010000027.1:42415-52822 GCA_964514725.1 uncultured Rikenellaceae bacterium | reverse complement strand
GCTGAGCATACGGCAAAAATAAGCGTTAGTGAGGTAAAAATCAATTTTGTGATTTTTTATCACTCATTTTCAGTATGTTAAAAAGTAAAAACCGCACTAATTTTACAAAGCGTCACAAGTCAGGAAAAAAAGATGATACATTGGCCACAAAGGGAATTCCGGACAGGAAATTACTTTTCTACAGCCCCATATCAGATGTTTTTAATAAAATCCCAGCTGCCGGTATCGTGGAATGCTGTAACTATATCACCGGGTCTCATCCAGACAACCTGATCACCCAGATGTTCCCTGATTCTGCTTATCACGGTCTTAAACGCTTCCCACCCCACCCCTTTTTCAGGGTTCACTCCCTGCCAGTGCATATACCACATGCAATAAGGTGAATTATTGTCCAGATGCCGGATTAATATCCCTGATTTACCATTTTCTGTTATGTAATAATCGGGATCGACATGAGAGGTCGCATTCTCCCATATACCAAAATGATCCATAGCATTCGGCATAAGGTCGTACACTCCATACTTTCCTTCTGATGCTCTTTTAAAGATTCCGAAATCAGTTTCACTTGCCTCATAGAAAATCGGAATCACCCTGTTTCGGAACCTGCCTGATTTTGCAAGACTAAGCAATGACTCAAAGGCGTTATTTGTAATATGCAGAGGTCCCTGCTTTTTCAGCTCAGCATATCTTTTTGTACAGACTTCACAACCGCATCCTGGCCAGGTAAGGCCGGTGAATCTTATTCCAGCCTTTTCAGCTTCATCCAGAATGCATGTAAAATAATCCTTATATTCACTCACAGATACAGCCGGCTCATGAAGCCATAAACCTTCATGGATCCCGTCTTCTTTTTTCCTTCCTGTTTTAAAATCAAATAAAGTGCTGTGTGTCATGATTTCCATGTGTGAATCAATGCCTTTCGACCATGCCTGTTTGACATTTTCAATATAATCAAGCTGGTTTTTATCATGATCACTGACAATGGATCGCCCATTGTAACCCGGAATAAAACTTGCCTCTCCTTTTACTCCGTTTTTATGGCAGAAATCGACAAAGTCGCTAAATGCTTTAGCTTTCACTATCTCCGGATTTGTATCATCAAGATAAAATGAAAGGATCATTTTAGATCTTCTGCTGTCTTTACCAGTGTATCCCCGAAAGGCAGTAAGTACACATGCTGCAGCAGTTGTTGACAGAAATTTTCTTCTGCTGATGATTTTCCTCCTCATAAAATATAAATTTTTCCGTTCAGCTTTCAATCGATAATAAATACCCACTTGTTTTCTTCATTTCTGCTTACATGAACCGGGAATACATGTATTTTACCGTCAGATGTTTTAAGTGAGATTTCATAAGACCCGAAAAATCCCCTGAAGCTGATGTTTCCATTTTTATCAGTCGTTGATGCAAGATTTGTTTTCCAGGTCTGATTTATAAGCTTATCAAGCATAAGGTAAACCGGTTTAGGCCTGTACTCCTCATCTACCAGACCTCCTCCCGGAAGCCAGATATTCCGGTCGGAAAAACCCCACCAGTTGATTGATACAACGCCAGGATGTCCGAAGCATAACTTTACAAACTGTTCTGTGAATTCAACCTGTGCTTCCGGGGTCCAGGAGCCGGTCCTCCATGATCCGGTTATCGGAACGCCTGAAGACTGGGGATGAAACTCGGTTATATGGATAGGAAATCCCATTCCCCAGTAGAGATCGAATGTTTTCCAGACCTCTTCAGGCGAGAACCATTCCTGGCGTGGTTCATGTGCCTGGATCCCTATGCCTGCAAGAGGAGCATTTCTCTTTTTAAGTTCTTTCAGCAGTAATTCATAACTTTTCCTGGAATTTTTATCAGCCAGTGTTTTGTATTCATTTATTAGAAGTGTTGCTTCAGGATTTCCCTTATGTGCCCATCTCAGCGCATTCTCAACATAATCAGCTATCAGGGGTATAGAATCTGATACGTCCCAGTCATTCTCATCATTGAAATTCTGGATTTTGTGCTTCCATGTCCTGACATGAATCGGTTCGTTGACCACATCCCATAGCTCAATTTTGTCACGAAAACCTGCTGTAATATTCAATACTCTGGTTTTCAGAAGCTCCTCTGTCTCTTTTACGTTATATTCACCAAGCCACCGGGGAATGCCTGATTTTGTAGCCCAGACAAGAGGATGCCCTTTGGTGGTTATGCCATTCATCTTACACCAGTCAATTACAGGAAGCATTGCTTCCCATTGTGTAAATCCCTGCCTCGATTCATAACCCGGCCAATAGAATGGGAAAACAGCAAGGTTAAAGATCTTTTTATACATTTCCTTAAAACGATCGGGTCTGTAGGTATTTTCTCCCCTTATAAGATCAAAAATTATGCATCCGAAAAGAAAATCGTGGGTTTTCTGAGTGATATTAACATCCAAATCCCTTAGCAATTTACCATCGCGTGTCTTAAACTGGATAGAAACATCTCCTTTACGGTATTTCTCAATGTTATCCTCTGCCTGCTTCATCATTCTTTCTTCGGTCTGCTTCACATCCTGAGATATAACCTTTAAAGAAGCAAGTGAAAAAAGAAATACAGCCGACAATATTATTTTGGATTTTGATACTTGAAAATATCTGTGGCTCATAGTGATCTGATTTTTATGGTTTCATTTTTTCCTTATATATTGCATCTACCAGGCCATCCTGTGGAGCATCGGCACCAAGCTGCCAAAACATTATGCCGCCCAGACCAAGTTCTTTGACATATTTCGTTTTGAGCCTTACTGACATAGTGTCATCATAAGTTATAAATATGCTGTCCTTTGCATTGTACAGATAGGGCGCTTTAGCAATAGTGTCCCAGTAACGTACAAAACCGTTTTTATCCTCCATTTCTTCCCTGATCCTTGCATAACTACCCCGGCCTCTCCATCTTCCCCGGTTAAGCTGGTAAAGGCCGTTGTTTTCAGGTGGCACTCCCACCCAGGCCCTGCCTGAAAAGTTAGAACCGATAACTATCTGGGCAGGTTTGACTCCTTTTTCCATAAGGAAAGAAACGATCTTTTCAGTTGAAAAAGGTTTTGTGGAATCTCCATCTTCAATGATCTTTGCTGCTGCCGGAGTACCCTTGATGTCTTCCATTTTTACCAGACCAAGATTTGTATGATGTGAGGTATACGGATCACCGCCTCCCGCAAGATCATACGACATCACATTGATGTAGCTCACACATTGCATAACCTTATCAAGTTCAATATGATTAAAGAATTCCTCCCACCCTGCTGCAGCGAAGGTAAGGACCTGATGTTCACAGATTGAATTAAGGCCCTCCCTGAGTTCACACATAAGAGATGTAAAATTCTCTTTATCCTCCGGTATGAAAGGATTCCCAATACCCGGCATCCCCGGATACTCCCAGTCTATATCCAGTCCATCCAGTTTATATTGCCTGATAAATTTCACAACACTCTCTACAAATTTCTTACGGCCTTCCGGAGTTCTTGCCATATCAGAAAATCCTCCCGATCCTGCCCATCCTCCACAGGCTACCATAACTTTCAGGTGTTTATGTTTTTTCTTTTGTTTTACCAGGGCCTTAAGCATAAGATCAAGAGTGTCCTCAGGAAATTTCATTTCACCATCTATAACTTCGGTAAAAGAATAGATTATATGGGTAAGCTTATCATAAGGGAGTGTTTCTGGTCTGAAGTTCTCCCACCGTGTAAAGTAATATGCCATTACCACAGGGCCCCGGTCAGAAATTTTTTTTCCGGATGTGGTGCAGGACCCGGTGGCAACAATCAGAAGCAACGAAATTAATACAAGGTTCTTAGTCATGGTCACAGGATATTTGTTCATGATGCTTTATGAGTAAGGTTAAAATTTCATTGAAAGGATTTTTAAATAATATATGAAGTTAAGTACTATAAATGTCAATGTTTTACAAAATCAAAATAATACCAGTAAGTATTCTTAAATTCTTTTTGAAGCATGGCTCCAACTGATTGACCACTTCTGACTATACCAGACGCTGCTGACTTGTATCTGGCTAAACGGGTTTCAGTCTCTTTGCTTATACTAAACTGATTAAGATCAATAAATGGGCCGACAACTGTTCTGTAAATCAAAAGTGCCTCTTCAATATGTCTAGGGATCCTGTTGTAATTCAGATCTTTAAGTCTGTACAGGTCTTTGGCCACACCTTCAATGTTCTTATCCAGAAGCATCCAGGCCATATTATATTCAAAAGCTTTTCTGTTTGCAGGATTTGATTGGAGCAGAGACAAAATATTCCTATGCGGATTCCTTATTGTCACTATGAAGTTATCTCCCGGCTTAAGGTTTACTTTTTCACCCAGTTCAGGATCGGATTTTATAAGTTCGGGATTATCAAGCATTTTTTCATAATGCATGGCCAGTTGTCTGTACTTAAGTGTTTGTTTCAGGACATGTATATACTTGCCTGCAATTTTATAGTGACCGTTAATCAGATTGGTTTTGATCAGGAGTTTAATATTTTCAGGACGGTATCCCTGAATAACCATTGATTCAAATGCCCATCGGTGAGTTTCATTTATCAGTCCGATTGTATAGTAAAAATAAACACCCCGGAACATCTTGTTCATACTTATTGCAGAATTCCACGGAATGCTTATTGACATCGTACCGAAATCCTGCGGGGCAAAAAACATCCTGTCGCACAATAATCCCTTCTCGGAAAGAGCTATATTGTAATAGAACTGTGCCACAGGATTTCTCGACTGGATTTTTTCCTGGTATCTAACAACACCATCCCAGTCTCTGGCCAAAAACTTCCTTTCAAGCTGAAAAAGGTCGGCAGAATTCTTGCTGTAGATCTTTGAGAGCAGAAAAACAGCAACAAGAATTGTGATTGTAATAAATGACAGATTATATATTCTTTTTTTGTTTTCGTCGATTTTTATCGAAGAATCCGTAATGATAAAAATTGCCGGATATAAAACAAAAAACAGAAAAAAGACCAAAAGAATTACAGGATGAATAAAATAATCTTTTACAGGCAGAGGGTAATAAAAAAGGTCAAACCATGGCTGAAAGAAAACGAGATTCTTAAAAAACAGGAGTGTTAAACAGAATATTGCAACTAGAATAACCGGAACTAAAAACCTCTTCTTTAGAACATTGTATATCAGAAACATTCCCAGGTATATCAAGCTATAAGCCCCGGTTAAATAATAGAACAATGGGAGAAGAACAAATTGCAAGACCCTGCAGCTTTTTCTTTCGCACGAAACTGAAAACATAAAGTACAAAGCTGTCAGCAGAAAACCTATATTATTATGAAAAAGGTAATTAATATTTGCCTGCATTGCGATTAACAGGCATGTGGCCAACGCAGCAAAAGGCAGCGAAAAAGATCTCTCTGGCAGAAGTTTCAGATTTATCCTGTAAAATATCAAAGCGATTGTGACAAAAGTCACAGAAAGAAGGATTGACCCATACATGTTACTGGAGTATCCCTGTATGAGAAAATTGCCTGCATATTCAAGCAAACCGCCTGGTTTGGCTGTAAACTGATTAAGATAATCTCGTGAGAAAACGAACAATGAAAGGTTTTCCTGGTAAAAAAAGACATAATTACCGTAAAAGTAGAAATATATGAATGAAAGGACAAAGATTGAGGCATACATGAAGTATTTTTCAAACGTCGTTCTTTTTTTCTCAGTTCCTTCAGTTGCTTCGGACTCAGGCTGGTTTCCTATAGCTTTTTTTTTGTTCATTCTCTTGTAGGACCCGATCTTTAATGTTTGGTTTCTGCCCATTCTGCGTTCCGGGCTTCTTTGAATGATGCGTTTTCAAAATCACGTGGTCCGAAATCTATCCTGCCTTTGACAAATTCCGGTCTGTTAAAGGTTTTAATCAGGTTTTTATATAGTGTCGGATCTTTCTGGGGTAAAATAAATGGTTTTCCAATATGATCAGGGGAATCAATATAAGAGAAATAGGGCCTGGATGTCAGGCCATCATCACGTTTGCTGCTGAAAACAAGCCATTTTCCATTCGTCGACCAGCTGTGATAACTTTCAGTTTCATTACTGTTCAGAGCCATCCTTTCCGCTTTGCCGGTCTCTATATCAAGCAGGTAAAGATCAGCCTCCTTGTGCCATACCGAAAAATTACCAAAATTATGAAGTGTAAAAACAAGATATTTGCCGTCAGGTGATATTCTTGGAAACGAAACACTTTTATCAATTGAAAGGGCATCGAAGACCATTTCAGCTCTTCCGAATGAGAATGTCGCTTCATCAAAAGACTTCCTGACAAGATCATATTTGATTTTGGTCATATCAGAGCTGTCAGTCGTCTGCAAGGCTCTGCAATAATATAAGTACCTTCCGTCAGGTGACCATTCCGGAAATGTTTCCATATACTTTACACTATCATCTTCTTCAATTGCCGACATCTCATTCTTTTCCACATTATATAGCACCAGTGAAGACGCAAGATCTGTTACTTCAATATTGTACTGCTGGGATGCATGAAAACTCTGTACTATGCTGTTTGAGGAAAAAGCAATCAATTTGCCCCCGGGATGCCATGCAGGGTAGACAGCTCCAAATTTCATTTCAGGCGTTTTAAGGTTTCTTCTTACAATTTTATCTCCCTCACTGAAATAGGTTCCACCTACAGATCCCCTGACATGAACAATAAATTTATCAGGATCATTTCCGCAGAAAGAATGGCAGTTTATGCAGTTGGTTTTGAGCAACTGATTTTCCACAAGTGATTTTTCCCTGAAACTCTCAGTGCTTCTCTGAATGATTTTTAATTGCAGATATGCCTCATAGCCAGGATACATAAACCTGTAACATATATATGGATCCATCTGATCCTCAACAACAAAAATATCCATTTGTCTGAACTTGTTTTCTACACCTTCCCTGTTCTGGATACTGATTTCAATACGTATCTTACCTCCCTGACTGTTTTTCAGGAGGTTTCTCCAGGCCTTTTTTGGAAAGGAGACTATGCCGTCGCGCGATTTGACAGACATTTTAAAACCATTATCAGACGATGCTCTCAACCTGTAAATTTTTCCTTCCTCATCAATCTTAAAGTTCAGTGGAGCAATATTCCGGGGAATAGTCACACCCGAATAGTCCGGCTCAATAACCGGTTCCCGGTCAATGACAACAATTCGTTCAACGGTGCTGTGACATCCTATTATTACAAAACCGAAGATTACACTAAATACAAGAAATGTAAGCGAAGTCTTTCCGGTCATAGGCAGGTTCTTGAACCAATTAAGCAAACTGAAAATGTTACAATAGTAAAAATAGGAATTAATTTTATATCCTTACCTTAGTAAATGATGATTGCAACCAAACATAATCATAATTGATAATCTTCTGCTATAAAACCTTTTTAAACGATTATAGCGATGTTAATTTCGTATCTTTAACAATACCTAATCATATTTTTAATAAACCTAAATTTAAGACAATGAAAATAAGAACGTTTACTTTTTCAACCTGCGTTTTATTTCTTCTTTGCCAGGGACTTGTATCCTCTCTGGTTTGTCAGGAAAAACTGACAATCAATGATCAGGGCTATTTTGAGATGCCTGGTCTTGACATAATGGTTTATGATGATTACTACCAGATCGGACATCAGGGAGGTATTACAATTATCCAGAATGGCGAACGGGTGGCAGCTAACGGAGATTTAAGGATTGCCACATGGCCGGAAAAACATCAGAAAACGGCAGACCGCAGTGCAGGAATAATAACTGTTACTGCAAAAAATCCAGATACCGGTATCCAGTATAATGTAAAGGTAAAAGCTGATGGCAGAAAGATTCTGGTATCGCTGGATCTGGATCAGCCGCTCCCTCAGGAATGGCTTGGAAAAGCATGGTTCCAGATTGAACTTTTTCCTCCGGTTTTATTTGGTAAAAGCTGGAATATGGACGGACAGACCGGATTCTTTCCAACTGATTCCTACAGCCCAATGGCCGGTGATGATATAAAACCTTATGCAGAAGGTAAGGTCCTGGTTGTTGCACCTGAAACGGAAAGACAGCGTCTGACTATTAAGGCTCTGAAAGGTGACCTTCAGCTTGTTGACGACCGCAAAGACAGAAAAGCAAGCTGGTTTGGGGTCAGAAGTCCTTTACCTGCCGGACAGACAAAGGATGTCGTATCATGGGAGATTGAAGCAACCACGTTGAAGGATTATTTTTATAATCCTATTATACACATCAGCCAGGTCGGATACCTTCCCGGAGAATCAAAGAGGGCAGTCATTGAAGCTGATAAGAGGATCAAAACTTTCGGGACTGCAGAAATAATGAAGATCAATCCTGATGGAACTCAAACCAGGATAATGTCATTGCCAGCAGTTGAATGGGGCAGATTCCTGCGATATAATTATGCAGTTTGCGATTTCAGCGGCCTTAAAGATCCGGGTGTTTACTACATTAAATATGGTGAGGTCCAATCAAACCTTTTCAGGATAAGTGATGATATTTATGACAGGTATGTTTGGCAGCCAACACTCGAATATTTTCTTCCTGTCCAGATGTGTCACATGCGTATTGAACAGGGTTCAAGGGTATGGCATGATTACTGTCATCTCGATGATGCACTAATGGCGCCGACCAATCTTATCCATTTTGACGGATACAGACAGGGACCTGAGACTTTTACCGATTTCAAGCACCCCCAGCATGTTCCTTTTCTTGACCGGGGAGGGTGGCATGATGCCGGAGACTTTGACTTAAGAATTGAATCACAGGCAGTTACAACATTGCGGCTGGCATGGATGTATGAACTCTTCAATATCGATCTTGATGTCACGACAGTCGACCAGGATAAAAGGATAACCATAATTCACAAACCTGATGGTATTCCTGATGCTCTTCAGCAGGTTGAACATGGTGTTTATACCATCCTGGGAGGGTATAAGGGACTTGGGAGGCTTTACAGGGGCATGATAAATCCCACCAGGAAACAGTATAGTCTTACCGGTGACGGAAGCGCACAGACCGACAACCTTATATACAGCAGGGATCTTCCGGAAGGAGCAAAGACTGCATATCAGTCATCAGTGCTTGATGATAACTGGGTTTTCACAGAGGACAATGCAAGACATGAGTTAATCGGAGTGGCTTCGCTTGCCGCAGCAGCAAGGGTACTTAAGAAATGGCGTCCGCAAACTGCGGCTGAATGCCTGCAGGCAGCCGAAAATCTCTATAATGTATCAAGCCAGAAAGATATGGTGAATGAACGGGTGATAGCTGCAGCAGAGCTTTATGAAACAACCGGAAACAAAAAATATCTTGATGCAATTGTATCACAGAAGGACTATATACTTTCGCACATGGATGGGACAGCCTGGGCTGTAGGTAAGGTATATAAAAGTATAACCGACCAGGCTTTCCGCAAAGAGATTGAAAAAGCGGTAAAAAATCTCTCAGCCGAACTTGAAAAAGAGAATGCCAGCACCCCATTCGGAGTTCCCTATAAACCAGCAATATGGGGTGATGGATGGAAGATACAATCCGCCGGTGTAAGGCAATATTTCCTTTACAAAGCATTCCCGGGGGTATTCAGTCCCGACAGGATATTTAATGCAATGCAGTTTGTATTGGGTTGTCATCCGGGAAGCAATACTGCTTCATTTGATTCGGGAGTAGGTGTAAAATCACTTACATCTGCTTATGGAACAAACAGATCTGATCTGTCTTACATACCCGGAGGAGTTGCTTCAGGCACCGCACTTATCAGACCTGATTTCCCTGAATTGAAGGACAACTGGAGTTTTCTGTGGCAGCAGACTGAATATGTAATGGGGGGTGGCGAAACCGATTTTATGTTTCTGGTACTTGCAACAAATGAGCTTCTGAAGAAGTAGGAGCATTCACCCCATTGTTCCCCCTCTCTGCTTAACAGAAAGGGGGAACTTTTTTTAAGTGTTTAGAATACTGCATTCAGGAAATTCTTTATTTTTTGAATGGTATCGTCCATTTCTTCAATCTCTTCATTTTTGATTCTTAAAACTTTAATTCCCTTTCCTTTAATCTCCATATCTCTAAACTGATCATATTCTGTTGTCTCAAGATGAACAGGCCCATCCACTTCAATTACTGCTTTCTTTTCATCACAGTAAAAATCGGCAATAAAGTAGTTAAGTCCTTTATAATTTGCTTTATAAATTATTGGATGTTGACGTAGAAATTTATATCCGCATAGTTTACGATTTCTTAATTGGTCCCAAAGCAATTTTTCTGAGTCAGTCATGTTTTTTCTTAGCTCTCTTGCATGATCTCGGATTCTTTTTAAATCCAGATATTTACTTTTGCTCATGGAACAAGCTTTAAATAAGAATAGAAATTATTATTCATATTCCATTAAGCCCCCTCTTTACGAAGTAGAGAGGGGGTTTG
>CAZEUL010000027.1:0-42315 GCA_964514725.1 uncultured Rikenellaceae bacterium | reverse complement strand
GGGGTGAGTCCGTGTCTCTGAAAAGTAAGATTTGTCATGTGGACTAATCATAATTATTCATATTCCATTAAGCCCCCTCTTTACGAAGTAGAGAGGGGGTTTGGGGGTGAGTCCGTGTCTCTGAAAAGTAAGATTTGTCATGTGGACTAATCATAATTTTTCATATTCCATTAAGCCCCCTCTTTACGAAGTAGAGAGGGGGTTTAGGGGTGAGTCCGTGTATATAAAAAAGGGGCTTTAAAAGCCCCTTTTTTATCTAAATCCTAAGTCAGTCAGATCATTCCGGCCCTCCATCCCACCAAACCTTTGTAGTAAGCTTGTCGGGTTGTGTAGCACCTGATGCATAATTAGGATTACCAGTTGCTTCGTAGGCTGGGATGAGCAATTTTCTTAATATGGTGCCATTGGTGGCATTCCCAGGATAGTTGGTTGGGGTTAACTGAGGATAGCCGGTTCTTCTCCAGTCTGACCATGCATCCCACCAGTTGAACCATTTGGATGCCCACATCTGCTCACCGATCATTTCAAGTTTCGGTTTTGTTACCCCGTATGGATAATGAGCAAGGTACTGTGCCACTCTTTCATCTGAGACAACAAATTTGGGATCATAAATGGTGTACATCTGCATTGCCAGTTTTACACCTTTATTATAGTGTTCTTCTGCTGTCCCTGGAATGCCTGTCCCGATTCCTCTTTCAAGAGCTTCTGCCTGAAGAAATTCTGATTCAGCGGCATGCATAATCAGGTAATTGTCATTATCCTGTAGCAACCATGGGTTTACAGCTGAGAAATGTTCATAAGGTGTTGTCGGTCCGCCCATTAAAGTATTAAGCATTGCACCGTCGAGACCATTTGGCAATCCTCTCTGCTTCAGAGGATCTGTTTCAATGAAAACCACTTCTTTCGACAGATCGTTCCCGGCAGCCACCCACTGAATTATACCGGCTGTGAAGATCATAAGCCTCGGATCATCATCATCGACTGAGTTTTTATCCGGACCCTGGAGCCAGTTTACAAGCTTTTCACTAAGAAATGAGCTTTGCCATTGTCCACCATCACCAGGATAGAAACCTCGTGATATTCCATTCTGGTTGGTCCATTCACTTGGTCCATCGGCCATTGTGGCCACTACATTATCATCATTGCTCGACATCACACCGCCAGCAATAGCTTTAGTAACATAGGTGTTGGCCTTTGCCAGGTCGACATTCGAGATCCTCATTGCCAGTCTGAGCATAAGTGAATAACCAAATTTTTTCCACTTTGATATATCACCTTTAAAGTAATAATCAGCACTGGCAAAACCGTCGTCAGGATTGGATGTGCTAAGTCCTGCACAAGCTTCATCCAGTTCTTTAAGCAGGTCGGCATAGATATCCTTCTGCTTGTCATACTTTGGTTGGAATATTCCCTCAAGGCCCTTGTTGGCTTCAAAATAAGGAATACTGCCGTACCAGTCTGTAAGACGATGAAAACAAAGGACTCTGAGTATCCTTGCAGCGTGGCGGGTATTGATCTTCTTTCCCTCTGAATAACCGCCTGGTCCGGTCTGCCTGATGATCTCTGCAGTCACCCTTCCATCACCTGCGAACATGTGATCCCATGGAGCATTGAATCCTTCAACATAGTTATCCATGTATTTGTCTCCATCCGCACCAATACCACCGGAGCTTGTCGTTGCAAGCTGCTGGACAGCGTGTGCACACGTCCCGATGTTAGTTCTCCAGTCGGTATACCTGTCATCACGCAGGCCGTTATTTGACATGCTAAGCTCAGCTGCAGTAAGGAAATAATTAACATCAATCTCGTTTACTGCATTTGGATTGATGTTCATTTCATGCAGCTTATCGGTATCGCATCCTGCTACAAAAATTACTATCAGCAGCGCACTTTGAATAAGTCTAAATATATGTTTCATATCTCTCAAATTTTAAAGGTTAGAATGTCACCCTCAGGTTGAAACCATAAGTGCGTGTTGTAGGCAAGCCAAAGTAATCAAGACCCTGTGCGGCACTGTCGGTGTAACCGTATTCCGGATCCACATTATCGACATTTTTGTAAAGAACTGCAATGTTCCTTCCCACAAATGAAACTGCAAGATTGGTAAACGGTGTCTTGGTCAGGATCTTGGGAGGCAGACTATATTCAAGAGAAATCTGTCTCAGTTTGATGAATGAAGCATCGTATATAAAGTTCTCTTCAGCACGTTCACCAAGGTTACTCCAGTAACTGCGGAAATATTCATTGTTAAGTTCCTTTTCTATAGGCTCGTAAATGGGTTTTCCGTTGGCATCGGTACCGGTCTGGTAAACACCTTTCACAACGAATCCGCCTTCACGGCCGTTAAGTGTCTGTTTGTGCAGTCCCCACTGGGTCAGACGAACATTGGTTCCTGAATAAATATCTCCACCGAATTTGAAGTCGATAAGTGCATCAAGCCGTATACGTTTCCAGCTTATGGAGTTGTTCAGACCTCCTGTGAGATCAGCAACACCGTTTCCGAGGATCTCATATACTGAGGTTCTCATTGGCTGGCCATTGGCATCATATACAAGATTACCGCTGGGATCTCTAAGCTGCCTGTAACCTGTAATCATACCGAAAGGATAACCTACTATATGTTTAATATAGACAGTTCTGGTACGCGGCTCTTCAACATTTATTTCCTTAACACCTTCACTCAGCCTGATAACCTTGTTCTTGTTCTTTGCAAGGTTAAGTGAGATATCCCATGTTATAGGACCCTGAATTGGTGTAACATTGATCAACAGCTCAATACCTTTGTTTGAAAGCTCACCGATATTGACTGATGTTGTGAGAAAGCCGGAGGTTCTTGAGATGGATGCTGACAGAATGTCATCAGTAGTTTTTTGATCATAATATGTAAACTCCAGTCCCAGTCTTCCCTGGAAGAATCTCAGGTCGGTACCGAATTCAATTTCGGTTGAAAGAGCAGGATTAAGGTTCGGGTTTGGAATATTATCACCACCGGAGAAACCTGCCATCGGAAGGCCGAGGTGTCCCTGGCCTGACAGTCCGTATGTTACCCTTGATGAGTAGGCGCCAACATTAGCTGTGGCAACCTGTCCCCATGCAGCCCTTAACTTACCGTAGCTGAGGAATTCAGGAAGTCCTTTGAAAGCATCAGTAAATACAAAACTACCACCTATCGACGGATAGAGTTTGCTGTTATTGGCTGGATTAAGAACTGAGAACCAGTCGTTTCTTGCTGTTGCTGTTATAAATAAATAATTATTGTAACTCAACTCTGCAGATCCGAACAGTGAGTTAATCCCTGATTTGCTGTAGCCATAACCAATGCTCTGTGATTTTGTATTGGATACGGCGGTATAGAAGGGTATGTTGAAAGTTGAACCGCTGACGTTAATTGCTTCAGATTCTCTTTCCATCTTGTTACCTCCTACAAATGCATTAACTCTGAATTTTCCAAATTCCTTATCACCGCCGAGCATCCACTCCATGTTGATTTCCCTAACGAAATTGGAAGTTTCACTCTTTGATCCGCCGCGAAGATATCCTGTACCCTGCGGGACCAGGGCATTATTATTCCTGGTATACCAGTCCATTCCTACCTGACCCTGTACCCACAGCCACTTTAGGATATTATATCTCAAAGTTCCTGATGTGATAAAGCGGTCTCTGATATTTTCATTCTTGAACTGGTAGGCAACCCAGTAAGGATTCTGCAGCCAGTTGTTGTTGGCCTGCTGGTATTCCTCTCCTACACCCTTAAGGTCAGGTGTTGTAACTCCGGGTGCAACAGCTCCAAGCTTATTGGGATCACCTTTCAGATCATAAATGTTGACAGTGTTTGCAAGGCCCCAGATTGCCTGTGGAATATTTGCAGGGCTGTCAGCTACGTACATTCTGTTGTTAACTTTTTCATTAGAGTACAACACTTTTGCATTGAAGGTAAGCCTTTCACCAAATTTGCCGGTGGTTGCCAAAGAGAGGTTCCTTCTTTTAAATTTCTCGTTTGGAATGGTTGCCTGGTTATCCAGATCGGAAAATGAAAATCTGAATGTCTGTTTTTCACTACCTCCTGAAAGGGAGATACTGTTAGTCCATGCATGTCCTGTCAGATAGAAACGTTTCCAGTTATCGCCGGCGTATGAATAAGGTCTTGCTACACCGTCAAACTGGATAACTGAACTACCGTCAAGTTTCGGGCCCCACATTGAGTTGGCGCCCCAGCCCCATGCCTGGTTCTTGTCAACAGCTTTTGACCAAACCCTTGGTGATGTAGGATCGGTAGGAATAGCATTTGCCAACCCCCCAGGTCCATATTCATGCTGTAAATCCGAGAAATTCAGCACATTCTCAAACACGTAATTGGAGTTCAATTCCACGCCAATGCCCTTTCGTGCCTGGCCTCTTTTCGTAACGATGTTGATAACACCATAACCACCCCTGGAACCATAGAGAGCTGCAGCAGCGGCGCCTTTCAGAACTGTTACTGACTCGATGTCCTCGGGGTTGAGGCTTGAAAGACCGTCACCCTGGTCTGTACCACCCCAAACGCCTGCACGGCCGAACTGGCTGTTGTCCATCGGGATACCATCGATAACATACAGCGGCTGGTTGGCTCCGCCGATCGATTTGTTACCCCTGATTATAACACGGGCTGATCCTGCCGGACCTGTGTTCGGGTTAGTAACGTTTACCCCTGCCACACGACCCTGGATCGATGAACCAAGGTTGTTTTCACGAGCCTGGGTAAGACTCATGCCAGGAACTTTTGCAATTGTGGTTTGCAGCGCTTTCTGGCTTCTCTCAATACCAAGCGCTGTTACAACAACTTCACCCAGTTGCTGTACTTCCTCCTCGAGTACTACATCGATGGTGGAGCGGTTTCCAACCGCAACCTCCTGAGTATTATACCCGATAAAAGAAAAAACCAGGGTGGCATCGCTTCCTACGGAAACATTAAACCTCCCCTGTGCATCACTGCTCGTCCCGACAGTTGTGCCTTTAACAACGACAGATACTCCCGGAAGAGCTGCACCGTTTACGTCCTTCACGGACCCGGATACTACACGCTGCTGCGCCAGCAATGAATGAGAGAACGCCGCGCATAACAGCATCAGTAGTGTCCGCTTCAAAATTTGGTACACTTTTTTTCTGATCATAGGTTTTAGTTTTTAGGGCATCTTAAAATATCATAAAAGTATTTCTTCGATGCTTGTTTAAACCAAATGTAATATGCAGTTTTAAAAAATCCTAATATTTTTTAAAAATTCTTAATATTTCTCAGTTATAATACTTGACTGAAAATTTCAAAACACTCTCATCCATGTAATAATAATTTAATAACGAAGCAATTAGAAAAAGACATGATTTTTGATTCTAATTTAAGTACTGATAGTGCAAGTTTATTTTTCATTGAACAAAGAGAAGCACTGATATTTTAGATCTGTAATCCATTTTCTCAAGATCTTCAAAACAGTCTGGTCTTATAGTTCCATTTTTTAATTACCTGCTATTCCACAACTATCTCATCAATATGCATTCTTGCCGGCTGACCGGCACCGGGATGCTCGCCAGGCGTGTTTCCGATGGAGTACGCGATAATCCTTACATAGCGTGCCTCGAGCGGCTTGAAATCAGCAATGAAATCTCTCTGAAATGAATCCCACTGATCAATAGGCAAGGTGTTCTCAACAGTGGCCATAAGATCATACTTTTTACCATCGCCCGAAACATAAAACTCAACTTTCTGTGGAACAATGCTCAGCCAGAATGCACGCTGATAAAATCCACATTCTATGTGCTGAACTCTTGTGGGTTTCTCCAGATCAATAACCACATCGAGATTTTTACCCGGGAACGAAATCCAGTTATACTCAGGATCGTGACTTCCCCTTATGCCATCAACAAGTTTAAGCTGATTTGCTGTTGGCAAAAGTATAGTATCAGGGCTCAGAACCGTTAATTTTTTACCATACGCCAGATGTTCATTCCTTCCTAAATAGAACAACCTGTACATTGCCGAACGATAAGCTTCAGGTGTGGTTCCCCATTCCTTAATCATCGTTACACCCGTGCGGATGCAAAGGTCAACAAACGGATCTACCATTGACCTTATCTCCGGACGAACAATCCACTTATCCCCCGACTGAATGAATACTCCTTTTTCGCCGGTAAAGTTCTTCTTTGACTGCTCCATAATTGCAAAATTCAACGGCATCCTTGCAGCTCTGACCCTCTCAAGAACATCAGGGTGGCTGGCCACAGATTTTTCAGCCTGGTCAAACAGCTCCTTATACCTTATTATTAAATTAGGTGTCAGATAACTTTCTGAGGCTTCATTCGGCGACCCGAAAATTCGAAGCGGCTTTCCAGAAGCAAGTAATGCCGAACGCATCTCATCAATATACTGCCTGATTGGCCGGCCACCCGCCCCATAATAACCCTTTAAAAAGTCGTTCATAAGAGTATCAACATTCTCATTGGGATTCCATAGCAATTTGGATAAAAGATAACTTCTGAGCTCTGCAAATTCTCCACCGCCGTCACCGTTACCCTGCTCGAACATTGCTGTGACTCCATTTTTGACAAAGAACCGGATGTTTGGCTGCAAAACCTGAAAATTCGGGAACGGGCTCATAAGATTTGTGAACTGAATAACATAATCCCAAACGATTATGTCGCTTGCTATCTTTCCCCAGTCTTCAACATCTTTTACAAGACTCTGGCTGTCCTGATCGGGAGCCTCAGCAATCGGAAGATCGCGTCTTGCCTCAATACTGCAGAGCATGATGTTCACATTTTTACGCGGCCGAACTGTCAGTGGAGCTTTTCTGCCGTACTCATAAGCCAGGGTTGAAATCATAAGGTCCGGAAATTCATCTGCAACCTTGTTCACAAATGTTATTATCGAACCTGAAGGTGATCCTTCCTTCTCATCTATTGCACGGCATTTGTCGCACATACAGTACTGTTTGTTGTCGTTCTGACTCACCGACCAGTATTTAGCTTCAGGATTGGATGCAATCTGTTTCCGAAGGCTCTGTATCGTTATTTTAAGTACTTCCGGATTTGATAGACAAAGCTGGGTTGGAAGCCTTTTCCCGTCCCTCAGGGCATAGTATTCCGGGTGATCTTTATAATAAATATCAGGAGGAACAAGTCTGTTAAAGGTATGGACCCATGTGCCCCATGCAGGTCTGCCTCCTTTTGCATCATGATCCAGCTTGTGCCACTCTGAATACTCCTGATCATAAGTAACCCTGTAATGGACATCCCTGAATTTTATCACCGGGATCTCTTTCACGTTTATACTGTCAAAGGCAATAAAATCCTTCCTGGGAACAACTTTTACCCTGGGGCTGTACATCCTGCATCCCAGAAATTTCTCAAGGAATGAATAGACACCATATAAGGTACCTTTATAATTTCCACCTGCAATTATCAGCCTCAGGCTATCCGTTTTGATAACAAATCCGTCAGCTTCAAGCTCATTTAAGTCGATATTTATCCCACGTTCTCCAAGGCGCTCATTCTGCCCGAGAAGAATCTCATAAGGGCTGCCAGGCTTATTTGCTGTAAGTATCGGCAGAGCTGTGCCTGAAATCTGCAATAGATAATCCTGTAAAACCTGTGCAGCTTTCTTTTCATATTCTGTAGATGATGCAGGGATGACAATCCTGTAAAGGCTTGCTCCTTTATCGGCAATAACGATCTTTGGTTTTTCAGGTGCTTTGACTTCTTTTTTACTCTTTTTTCTCTGTCCTGAGGCGGTTTGAAGCGGAATAACTATTCCCGGAAGGATAAGCCACACCAGAAATGAGATCAGGAATATTCTGGATCTCGAATGTACTATTTTCATGATACAAAATTTAAGATTATATTTTATTTCGGTGATATCTAATTAGAGTGCAGATCAGACCTTAATAAACTCAACCCCTCTGTCCTCCTCATCTGTTTAACAAAGAGGGGGAAGATTTATCAATTTACTTCCATCATACTTTGCAAAGTACAGAGGTGGTTGGGGGTGAGTTGAATAAACTATTTTCTGGTCGCTTTGACGACTTTTGCCTTTACCGGCATAACAACCGGTTCGGGGATAAACTCAAGTATAAATGCCATATCCTGACCTATATAATTGGCCTGAGAACCCCTTATACGCATATAAGGAGGTCCAAAAGATACAGCACCATCAGTAACTGCAATTTCCTTTTCTTCCAGAAACATACCTCTCCATGTGTGGAAAATTCTCAGTTTGTATTTTCCGTTTTTGATGCCTGAAACCGTCACTTTATCATTTGCCACATCGCCATCGGCATTAACAATCCACCCAAAAATCACCTCATTCGATTTCATTGCATAAGCATCTCCTCCCTTAAGGGATTTAATATCAGCAGGTTTTATATCGGTGAGATGTGCAAAAGGAATTTTGTCGGTAAATCTCCTAAGACTCGTCATCTGATTATTAACTACGTTGTCGTTTATGAATCTCGAATGCGCCCACCAGAATGGCATCATAGCCGACCCTGTTGCAAGTGTTACCCATATTGCATTATGGTACTGAGCAAGATAACCAGGCATACTAGGCTCATAAAATGTATGGGCCCATCCTGTTTCTCCGTTAATCACAGGTTTTCCGTATCCATGCCAGAGTTTTTGGTTCTGTGATGCATAATTCCTGTAACTGTGGATCAGAGGATTCAAATCGGCCGAATCGATTGTACTGGTTTTGTTTATCGGGAAGCCTTGTGCCTCATAAATCTCCCGGGCTGCAATGTCGGTGATCTGATAGCCTTCATGCCAGAATTCCTTTATTCCGCCGCTTCTGGTGCCGGTTGTTGGTCTGTTCCAGGGGTCATTGGCTTTGAGATAGTTATGGACTTTGCGTATCCATTCGGCAGCAATCAGACTGTCACCCTTCACCCAGCCGTCAGTTCCATTGACTTCATCTACAATGAACCATAATGCAAGAGCTCTGCTGTATCCATATCTTGCTATCATGTACCTGTATAGTTTTTCCTGATAATTCCAGGCTTCCACACTACGATAAAAGTCTTTTGCTTCGGTAACCTGCTTATAAGGATTGACATACCACCTCACATTGCCACCTCCCCATACCGTTTCGGAAAGATAGGAATGAAACCATATATTAAGGCTTAGCACCATATCTCTTTCTTCAAGCATCTGAAGGAGTTCGTCAAGCCTTCCCGCAATATTCTGGTCATACCTTCCGACTCCTGTAGCCCACGTTTCAAGTGGTGTTATATAGGTACTTATGAAATTTACGCCCAGCGATTTAAGTCTGTCAAGTTCGGCTGCTTCCACCCGTCCGCTTCCAAAGCCTTCATATCCATCATTATACCATAGTCCCACTCCATAAAAATCTTTTCCGTTTCGATGGATCAGATACCTTTTATTAGCTGAAACCTGAATGGGGCCATTTCGCTTTGAGGGGATAGCAACAAAAGACTGAGGAGCACTGGTGACAGTCCCGTTTTTGTCCCTTACAGTAATCAGGTAATCCCATTTCCCTGTCTCATCAGGAGAGAATCTGACCTTCCATAACGTGGCCATTGAAAAATTATAGAATCCGTTGATCTTCCATTTCTTACCGGAAGGAGCCGTAAATTCAGCATTTATATCTATCTGATCCGGATCAAAGGGATTGGTGAATTCACATTTAATCTCAAGGGAGACCTCAAATTTCTCATATAACCCCACAGAATCAGGTCGTTGCCGCAGACGTATTATTTCAGGAGGTGCAGCATTAATCAGCCCGGTCTGTGCAAGGAGTAAAAGTGCGGGTATAAGAACGTTTTTTGCTTTCATGATCAGTATTTTTTAGGTCTATCTGGTTGATTCAAGTTCGTCCATTTTTCTGTACATGGCTCTGAAAGTATCCCATGGCGTAAATGCAGGATTATTCGGATGTATTGCCCGCTTGTTCCTGTTGGTGACAGTCCCGTAAAAACCGTCGATGAATCCCTCTGTTGATGTCCAGCAGGTCTGCATCATACCGTAGTACCTTGGTTTCATCTCAGGAGTAGCATATTTAACCCAGCGGGCCATGTCTTCAGTCTGTATTTCAGCAGTGGAGGGAGTTCTCCATGGACAGGTTATCACCCTGAAGCCATTCATGGCAAAATAGACTGCAGTCTGATCAGGTCGTTCATAATGCCAGTCGCACATCACTATATCCTTGGGAATCATATCTATTGCTCTCCAAGTATAATTATATGATGCTTCCCAGAATCCTATTCCTGTCGACCGTCCATCTAAAAGGCGATCTGACCATATCCATAATTCTCTGTTTTTTTCTTTCAGGTGGTTCCTTATAAGTGTAACTTCGTCAGCAAACAATCTGGCCTTATCAACACCCTGACAGCGGGGGCATTTATCATCCCCAAGATAAAATATCTCATCCATTCCTGCATGAAATGCATCTGCCTCAAAGACATCACAAAGCTCATCAACGCATGCAAAGACAACCTTATGAACGTCGGGATGTCTTGGGCAATAGCTTTTACAATATAAATTATCCTTGTTTGGCCATACATATTTTTCAGGCATTTTAATATGAGGTGTCTCATCAAATTCAGGAAAATTCTCAAGAAGCTTGTTCAGTCTGTTACCTGAAGACTGATGGCCAAGCAGGTTTATATCAGGAATAATCCTGATATTATTGGATTCACATGCTTTAACAATTTTTTTTACATCTTTTTTTGAGAGAGCGCCCGAGTCTCTGAGTTGAGGATAGGTCTTATACTGATAGTTGTAACCAACGAGCAAAACCAGTGTATTTACTTTACGGGGGGCAAGTTCTTCATTAATAAACTTAACGAACCTGTCAACACCTGTTGGTTTTGGAGCGCTTATGCAAAAACCCCGTACCTGGAATATTTTTTCAGGCGTCTCCTGTGCCAGCAACAGTGAACTGAATCCAAGCATAAGAACAAATGGCAGAATAATATGACGTGTTTTCATCTGTATATGAATTATTTTTTAATAGTCAGATGAAATAGCCATGAAAAGAATATTAATCCGGGTTTGTGGTATTCGCATCATGGCTATTTCATGTTTTATTTAATTGATAGTTGAAATGTTATCAAATTACTTTGCTTTTTCAATTTCATTAATCTTGTCATACATAGCTCTGAAAGTATCCCAAGGAGTATATGCTTCATTTTTTGGATGCACAGCGCCTCTTGCCCGGCCTGTTGCATTGCCATAAAATCCATCGATGAATCCTCCGGTATCCATCCAGGTAGTCTGGACCATACCATAGTACCGTGGTTTCATTTCCGGTGTCGCATATTTTCTCCATCGTGCCATATCTTCAGTCTGTATTACTGCAGTCGGAGGAGTTCTCCATGGGCATGTGACCACCCTGAAACCTTTCATTGCAAAATAGACAGGTGTCTGATCAGGTCTTTCATAATGCCAGTCGCACATCACAATATCCTTAGGGACCATGTCTATGGCACGCCAGGTATAGTTATATGCAGCCTCCCAGAAACCCATTCCTGTTATCTTTCCTTCAATAAAGCGGTCAGCCCACATCCACATTTCCCTGTTCTTTTTAGCGAGATGATCATGAATCCGTCTTACTTCACCTGCAAAAAGCTCAGCTTTGTCAATTCCCTTGCACCGCGGGCACTTATCGTCACCAAGATAAAATATTTCATCCATGCCTGCATGAAAAGCATCGGCTTCATAAACATCGCATAATTCGTCAATAACTGCAAAAAGAACCTTGTGTAGATCAGGATGCAGCGGACAATAGCTTTTACAATAAAGAAAATCGTCATTGGGCCATACGTACTTCTCAGGCATTTTGATATGTGGTGTCTCATCAAATTCAGGAAAATGGGTAAGAAGGTTTCCTGTCCGGTTTGACCACGACTGATGACCAAGCAGATTTATCTGCGGGATTATTCTAATATTATTCTTTTTGCATACAGCCACAATTTTTTTCACATCAGCTTTTGAAAGTGCGCCAGAATCGCTTAGCTGAGGATAAGTCTCAAACTGGTAGTTATAATCGCCAAGAAGCAACAGGGTATTAACTCCGCGTGGAGCCAGTTCATCATTTACGAACTTGATAAAGCGGTCAAGGTCTGCAGGTCTCGGTGCATTTATGCAAAATCCTTTGACCTGAAAGACATCGTTCTCAGAATACCAGGCCTGGCCGTTGGCCTGCCACAAAAACATCATCACGAATACCGAAATCAGGGTTAACTTCTTTTTCATAACAATAATTATATTAGTTTGTTATAATTTATTAAATATTATCCGATTACTTCTTACTTCTTACTTCTTACTACCCCTTAAAACCCTCTTCATTTTATCCGGTAGTATAATTCGGTCCATTTCACTTCCCCAGCAGAATATTCGTTATTTCGATCTGTGGAACATTGTTGTCATCAACAATTCCAAATGATCCCGATTTATAGATCCAGTTGGCGTATGCAACATTATGCTCCTTGAAGATTGAAACCATATCACGGTACCATGCCAGTTTAGCTTCAGGGAAAAAATTCCTGTAAACTCCAAATTCACCGCAATATAACGGGAGCCCTGTCCTTGCTGCAGCTTCAAAAGGTTTTCGCATCATATATTCAAGAGTATCGCGGTTGTAAACTTTTTTCATTGCTTTTTCCATTTCTTTTCCACCCGTTTTCTTTAATTCATCAGGGACAACAGCATTGGTTACAATCTGACCTGGATAGTGTACATCTCCCTTGAAGTTTTTAAGAGGTGTCCATCCAGCCTGGTAATGAGTAAGAAAGAAAGGCTCGTAGAAATGGTAACTTAGGATCAGATTAGTGTCGCCTTCGGGTATCCTTAGTTTATCAAAAGTATTTGCTGACTGCCACATATTTGACCCCAGGACAATAACCCTTAAGGGCTCCCATTTCCTTACAGAGTCAATAAGTCTTCCAACCAGCTGATTCCATTGTTCAGGATCATCTGCAACAGGTTCGTTCATAGGCTCATAAGCCACCATGGCAGTTGGCCACTCTTTCAGGAAGGATGAAAGATCCTTCCAGAGTGCTATGAACTTATCCTGCTCCGCCGGATTTGTCCATAAGGGCTTTACCGGCTCATTAAAATGATGCGAACGAAGGATATGAAGATCTATGATGACCCTTAATCCAGCATTCCTGCACCATTCAAGGCAATTTTTGAGAAGAAGAAATGCATCCTCATTTCTCTTTCCTGTTTCATCCCACATCTGCTCCTCATCAATCGGCAGTCGTATGTGGTCAAAACCCAAAGAATCAATATATTTAACATCCTTCTCTGTGAAGAATGCTGCTCTCTCCTCTCCTCTCCTCCTGCTTTGTGACAACCAGCCACCTACATTTGTGCCTTTTTTTATTTTGAATGATTCCCCTTTGAATGGCTCGGGTCTTTTATCAGAGCTCTGGTTCTGACAGGCCGCAAGAATAAGCAGGATTGTCTGAATCACAATGAAATAATTAAGTGTTTTTTTCATAAGTGAGTGGTTTTAGCTTTAAGGTTTATTGTCAGATTTTGTTATTTGACGGATTCTTAATATCTTAACAAATATTAATGTAAAATATAAAATAATAAATTCGTAATCAGAGCTTTTTAAGGCTAATTTAAAATTTAACCCGGTTAATTTTAACTCAAATATTTAAAATCATAACAAGTTAACATTAATTAACATTTTAACTTTAATTCAAAACCCGATCAGGATGGAAACAAGAGGACTATCAATTACTACCAGGAATTTCTTCCACCACGGTATTGGAATTACAACCTTTTCGATACTTCTGGCTTTTTCGGCCTGCATTTTTTCAATGATCCCCTTAAATATTTTAGGACAGAGGATTTCAAGGGATCTGAATGTTGACATTCTTTTAAATCAGGCCGGATATGTACCTGGTGCTTCAAAAATTCTGCTTGTTAAAGGCAGAACGGATAAGGACTTTGAAATTATTGAAACAGAGACCGGCCAAACTGTTTTCCGGGGAAATTTCAGGTATGTTCCGGGTGACTTTGGCGACTTCTCAGCAGGTGATTTCAGTACCCTGAGAAAAGAAGGATTCTTTTACGCAAAGGCTGACACATTACGTTCCTATCCTTTCAGGATTTCCGGTTCAGCTTACAGGGAAGCAATGAATCTTATTGTCAGGTATTTTTCCCTTCAGCGCTGCGGACCGAGCACTACCGGTTATTTGTCGCCTTGCCATACTGATGACGGTATAAGAATGGACAATGGCAAACATCAGGATGTTACAGGCGGCTGGCACGATGCCAGTGATCTCAGAAAATGGGTCGGTGCCACAATTTATGGAATGATGGGCCTTGCAAAGGCCTATGAGATTGATGACGGACCGGAGAATAACAGGAAAAAAATTCTGGAGGAATTGTATTGGGGCAATCAGTATTTCCTGAAAATGCAGGAACCACAGGGTTATATCATGAACTATGTTGGAGGTGATGTTAAGAAACATTCTGACAGCAACAGGTGGACAGACAACAAGATAGGACCGGAAGGAGGTGAGCTGGGATTTGTGAAACCTACTGCCGGCAGATCAAAAGCCGACATGCTCCTTTTCGGAACAAACGACGACAGGGTAATCAGAACTGATCCGCTTGATCTTACCGGACAATACAATTTTATAACTTCGGAAGCTCTCATGTCAAGGATTACACAAGCCTCTGACATCACATATTCACAGAATTGCCTTGAGGCTGCAAAGAAATGTTTTGACTGGTGCCTTAAAAATACTTATGATCAGGAGACAGGAATAATTGGCGCATCAATCCAGGCAGCCATTGAATTATTTAAAAAAACCGGTGAGGATAAATATAAGTCATTCGCTTTCTCCCAGGCTCAGCAGCTTTACAAACTCCAGGTACCTGAAAAAGGAAATACCCTGACAGGATTCTTCAAAACATCAATAAGCAATGATGAACCTTATAAAAATATATGGGAAGGATGTCTGGAAATAATTTCTCTCTGTGATCTTGTAAAACTCTTCCCCGAAAACAAGGATGTGCAGCTCTGGAAAAAAATTATTTCAATTTATGCAGATAATTACATTGGAACAATTTCGTCAAAAAACAGTTTCGGGATAGTTCCGTACGGTCTTTTCACCGGCAAGGATCCGGGAGGGAACAGGAAAACCGGACAATACTGGTACAGATACTTCATGCAGCCCGAGCTTGATTGGTGGGTCGGAATCAATTCAAATCTTGCTTCAGCAGGAGTAGGGCTGATAAAAGCAGCAATGGTCCTAAATGATCCTTCTCTTAAAGCAATGGCTCAGAAACAGCTTGACTGGATTATCGGAAAAAATCCCTTTAACAGTTCAACCATTGTTGGTATTGGATACAATCACCCAAAGCACTTCCCGGGAAGTACTTTTCTGCCAAATACCCCCGTCATACCGGGGGCAGTGCTTAACGGCCTCGGCGGCGACACTAATGATATGCCGGTTATTGGCAATGGGAACTGGCAGATATCTGAATACTGGACCCCAATGGTGGCTTATACTTTGTGGCTTATGGCAGAAATATCTGACACAGAATGACTCTACCTGGAATAAAAATAGATCCCATGTAGATTCCCATTTTCATGTCTGTGCGTGAATTGTACATGGCAGGTTTTTTCTGTATTAGCAATAAAATTTGGTATATTGCATGGCTATTTTTAAATCCGCTATTTTTGAAGGGCTGAAATATGAGAAAGAAACAGATTAAGGATAGCCGAAGCATACATAACATAGACAAAATCAAAGCTTTAATCTCAGCTTTAATACTCTTGTTACCCTCCTTTCTTTACAGTCAGGATTTTAAGCTTTTCGAACAGATCCCTGCAAAAAAATCAGGAGTCCTTTTTAAAAATGTGATTACTGAAAATATCCATCATAATGCCCTGACACATGAAAACCTTTATAACGGAGGAGGTGTTGCAGTAGGCGACATTAACAATGATGGGCTTGATGATATTTTCTTTATCTCGAATATGGGATTTAATAAACTTTATCTCAATCTTGGTAACTTCAAATTCAGGGACATTACCGAGACAGCCGGAGTGAAGGGACGCGAGGGCTGGAAAACCGGAGTCACAATGGCTGATGTGAATGGAGATAATTTACTTGATATTTATGTATGCTATTGTACTAAAGAGAGTGTAGAGAAGAGAAGAAATGAGCTTTTCATTAACAAAGGAGATCTTAAATTCGAGGAAAAGGCAAAAGAATGGGGAATTGACGATCCAACCTATTCAACACTTGGTGCATTTTTTGACTATGACCTTGACGGAGACCTCGACATGTTCCTCGTTGCTACAAACACCAAAGTCATCAGGGGTATGGAATTCAACGAAGCAAGAGTCAACAATGACCCTTATGCCGGAGACAAATTATTCAGAAATGATGGTGATCATTTTACCGACGTTACGGCAATCTCAAAAATAATATCAACGGGAATAGGCTATGGCCTTGGAGTTGCAATTTCTGACCTTAACAAGGATGGATGGCCTGATATATATATTACAAATGATTATATAGAGCCAGACTATCTTTATATTAACAATGGCGACGGCACTTTCACCAACAGGATGACAGAAGCTCTCCAGCACATATCACAATCAGCAATGGGTAATGAAATCAATGACTTTAATAATGACACGTGGCCCGATATTTTTACTGCGGATATGCTGTCGGAGGATAACAGAAGATTAAAACTTCTTTATGGCCAGGAAAATTATCTTGAGTATGCCATGCAGGTCATACAGGGCTTCTACCATTCCACCATGCGGAATATGCTTCAGCTTAATAACGGCAATATGACATTCAGTGAGATAGGCCAGCTTGCAGGAGTTTCAAATACCGACTGGAGCTGGGCCCCTCCATTTGCTGACTTTGACAATGACGGCTGGAAGGATCTTTTTGTGACTAACGGTTACTTTAAGGATTATACCGACCGCGATTTCCTCAAATTTAAAAATGATTATTATCTGCAGAAATCAAAGACAAAGGAAATCCCTGATACTTTCTATCTTACCGGATTTATGACCTCAACACCTGTACATAATTATATTTTCAAAAATAATAAAGACCTCACCTTTACCGATAAAAGCAAAGTCTGGGGATTTGAAAAGAAAGGTTTTTCCAATGGAGCAGTCTATTCCGATCTTGACAACGATGGGGATCTTGATCTGGTTGTCAGCAACCAGAATGAATTCGCCGGTATCTATCGAAACAGGATAAGGGAAGTTAATCCCTCTGCCAACTATATCTCAATAAGGTTAAAAGGAACCGGGAAAAATACTTCCGGCCTTGGAAGCAAGGTTTATGTTTACACAAAATATGGAGTTCAGTACCAGGAACAATGCCCGTCGAGAGGATACCAGTCCTGTGTCAGCACACAACTACATTTCGGTCTTGCAGATGCAGAAAAAATAGACTCAATAAGGGTTGAATGGCCGGGAGGTAATGTGGATCTTTTAACGGAAATTAAAGCAAATCAGATAATCACTATTCCCTGGAACGATCAAAAGAGAAGATTTTCACCTGAACCGCCACCCAGGAAAATATTTACGCTGATCCAATCTCTTGTTCCTTACGAACATACAGAATATGGTTCTAATGATTTCAGCCGGCAACCACTGCTTACTTCAATGCTTTCGCCCTGCGGACCCATTATTGCCACAGCAGATGTAAACGGCGACAATCTTGAAGATCTGTATGCCGGAGGAACCATTGAAAGTCCGGGCAAACTATTTTTACAGGCAGAGGATGGAACCTTTAAACTCGCTGCCGGATTCAATTTCCCTGAAGATTATAACTGCACTGATGCTGATGCGATTTTCTTCGACGCAGATGGTGATGGAGATAAGGACCTGTACATTGCCAGCGGGGGATATCATGAATATGCTGCCGGTGACAGGGCACTTCAGGACCGCCTTTATCTGAACAATGGTTCCGGTAAATTTACCAAAGCAACAAACGCTCTGCCCCTTATGCTGACATCAAAATCATGCGTGCGGCCTGCAGATATCGACAAGGACGGAGACATTGATCTGTTTGTGGGTGGAAGAGTAATGCCCGGTGAATACCCTTTGCCTCAGCAAAGCTTTATACTTCTTAATGACGGATCGGGACATTTCAAAAACGTTGCAGCTTCTTATATCCCTGCACTCTCAGAAGGTGGCATGATAACAGATGCCGCCTGGATCGACCTTAACAAAGATTCCTGGCCCGACCTTGTTACCGTTGGTGAATTCATGCCTGTCAGAGTTTTTATGAATAATAAGGGGCTCATTTTAAAAGAGGAGACAAAATCGTGGTTTGACGCAGCTGAAACAGGCTTCTGGAACCGAATTGCGGTGACAGATATTGACAATGATGGCAACCAGGACATAATAGCAGGAAATTTCGGAACAAATTCGCAACTCAAAGCATCACTAAAAGAACCTGTTCAGCTGTATTTCAAAGACTTTGACAATAATGGAACTGTTGATCCGATTCTTACCTATTATATACTCGGACAATCATATCCGTTTCCAAGCCGGAATGAACTGCTGACCCAGATGAGCTCACTAAGGTCTAAGTTTCCAACTTATGATTCTTATTCAAAAGCCAGAATTTCAGATATTATTCCACCTGAAGATTTATCTTCTGCAAAAGTCTATTCTGCCACTGAACTGAGAAGCGTACTGTTCAAAAATACGGGATCAAAATTCGAAAAGATAATTCTCCCAATGGAGGCTCAGTTTGCACCTGTTTATGCAATTGAAATTCTTGACTATAATAATGACGGGAAAAAGGATCTGATACTTGCAGGCAACAAAAATGCAATGTGTGTGCGTCTTGGAGTCATGGATGCTAATTACGGCCAGCTTTTTGAAGGTGACGGAAAAGGTAATTTCAAATATATTAAACAACCGGTTTCAGGTTTTTCGATGACAGGCGATGTAAGGTCCCTCAAATTGCTCACCATCCATGGTTACCAGTTTCTGCTTACAGGTATCAACAACACCGGAATTGCAACTTACTTCCTTAATAATACCGAATAACAGTGTGCATCTGTTATACAATCTTTCAGTACAAACTATCTCTGCGCAGATCAGCGAAACCTGCAGGAACAGATACTTTAAGACGCAGACAGACCAAAATTATCAGGGCAGATCAGCTATATCAGGGAATATTTGCCATGTTTTCAACATGAACAATTTACCTGAGGGCTTATCTGCTGAGTAAAATTCATTGTTTCAAGTCTTTTGATTCTCTGACCTGAACACCTTTCGCACGAGGAGAACTTTTCAATATCCCAGAGATCAGCAAAAACCCGGCCGGCACCAAGACTAATCCCATATTCCAATACCCTTTCCAGAGATCTCAAAGAAGGCATGACAAAATATCCCTTCTCGGCAAGCTTTTCCATTGCACCATTTCCGGTTCTCACAGGTATTATTATACAGCATTCAGTTCCACAGTCAAATGCAAAATCAATTGTCTTTTCTGCCCAGTAAATTCCCTCCTCTTCCGTTAGAAAAGGAGGGTTTAAAAGAATAAATGTCCGTGAAATGATCTTGTTCATCTTAAGAAATCCGGCAGCTTTTCTGAAATCGTCAGGTGTCATTTTTTTATTCAGCTTCTTAAGAATATCTGCATTGGCAATCTCAAGTCCCATTGCCACCTGCAGATCAGGCTTAAGCATATCTCTGAAGTACAAACAATTATCATTGATCAGTTTTGGATGGCTTTCCACTATGACTGTCCTGAAATCTGAAATCAGATCAGCAATGCTTGCGTAGTCCTCTTCAGGGATTGCCTTTTTATCAAAGAAATTACCGCTGTTGTAAAGCTTAAGATGCCTTGCAGGCTTTAATTTGTCCAATGCAAATCTTATTTGTAAAGGAATTGCTCCTGAAGGGACTGTGGCATTAGTTGTGTTTTTCCAAAGATCGCACATAAGACAAAAGAAAGGGCATTCACGGTTTGTAAGGAAGATTATTGCTGTATCTTCAATTTCTCCTTCCGCTGTGCGCTCTTTTTCAGTCAGAAATGCGTATGGCAGCCAGGGATCAACATTGTTTTTAGCGCCCCGGCATGATACTATCCAATTATCAGTTATCTCAAAATCAGGTTCATTCATAAAGTGAAAGGAACTCCTTCCTGTATGTTGTTTCCTTTACCGGGAAAAGTTTACGGAAAGCATCAATTGAAAGAGCACCATGCTGAAAACGACGTTTCTGGAACACGGGCATTTCCATACCTGTAACAGCTTTTATGCCGGCAGAAACTATCCTTCCTTTAAGATCGTATAGCTTCTTATGATCCCAGCCTGTGAGGTCAATAAAGGGGATGCCTTCAGATATCTCAATGACGTTTGTAAGGGTATAGGGGCTGAAAACTTCAAAACCAAGCACATCACCAGGGGCATAGGTTCTCATGTATCCGCGGCTCAATCCTCCCGAATAGGTTAGTGAATGTTTAATTGAATCAACTCCCCATCCTTCGTGGTAAAGCATAAGGTTGTTAAGAACACTTTTTATTGTCAGTTCAGGATTTTCCTCAATAGGATAATCTTTGAGATTCTCGTCACCTCCGTCGCCGTCAACAATGTATTTCCATTCAGGATATCTTGCCCTAACAGCCTGTAAAAGAGAGTAATTCATAGTTGCAGATTCTATGTCTAGAGGCTTGTAATCCTCAACTATTTTTACTGCTTTTCGCCAGTCGAGAGTATTATAATCCAGTTCAACAGGTTCGTGGAACAACCCAAGATTCAGGATATCAAGGAAACGTTTTGCCTGGGTAAGATCTTCACCTGTGCCGTCAATGCTGAGGGTAAATGCTTTAAGGCGTGATGGGCTTTCACCCAGCTCCCTTAGAGCATGATAGGTAAGCAGAAAAACACTTCCGCTGTCAATACCTGCTGAAAAAGTGACTCCGACAGGACCTTTTCTGGCTCTGGTTCTGAGCCACTTTTTGATCTCTTCATAAAGTGTTTTTATATAGAGTTCTCCTATCTTTTCAGGATCAAGCCCTGAGTATCTGTTACGTTCGGGTTTAAAGAAACGCTGGTATACCGGATTAGGATCGGGACACCCAAGAAGCTCTATTTTAGTAATATAATGTGCAGGGACCATTCTTGTATATGAAGGATGAAACTGGTCCTCAAGTCCTTCTTTTTTAAGATAATCGAAGATCACATCTATTCTTTCAGCAATAATCAGGTTAGGTCCCTCCGGACGTTTGGCAATAAAATAGCGTATAGGACGCCCTATCGATCTTGCCATTCTGATTGTTTTTCCATCGACCGAGACCAGGGAGAATTGTCCGTCTATTTTTCTTACCGCTTCAGTGTCTCCTGACCTCAATATTTCAAGAGCCTCTTCATGAGTCATGTTGTAAATTACATTCTTCTCAGGATTAGTGAGATCTGTCACATTGCTTACATATTGATTATTCATATTTATTTTGATTTTAAACTAAGTTTCACATTTAACAAGTATGGAGTGATAGAGTTTTTATTGACAATAATTAAATTTTTAACCTTATAAACTGTTGGCACTTCAGCCACGTTATAGTCACTATTTTTCAACTATTCCTTCTCCCTGCATAATTGTAATATACCTGTCGCCTTTTATATTCTTATAAGTTTCCTTTTTGCCATCCGACCATGCTATTTCAAGCAGATCAATTTTTCTGTGCTTACCCAGCCCTATATGCAGCCGCGGATCATTATTTGAGAGATAGCCTGTAGTCCATTGATTTACAAGAACTTGTTTTAATGATCCAGACACAGCAGTTACCTTTGCACTTATTGCTGGTGCAAGGCCGACCTTGCTCTTAAGTGTTATACCCATCCAGTGGTTTTTATTCCCTCCATCATTCCTCAGCAGAACAGGTGTTGCTATAAGGTCGACGTGGGAAACAATTATGTCAAGATCACCGTCATTATCATAATCGCATACTGCCATGCCGCGTCCCGAACGTTTTGTCAGGAAATAATTACCCCGCTCCCTGCCCACATCTGTAAAATGTCCTTTCCCATTATTTTCAAGAAGAAGCTGAGATTGAAGTATAAGCTCTTCCGCTATCCCGTTAGCTGCAAAAATATCAAGATCACCGTCATTATCGTAATCAAAAAGAGCTGTACCCCAGGTCCCTTTTCCGGCAAGTGGTCCTGCAATCCCGCTTGAATAAGTAATGTCATGAAAAAAACCATTTCCAAGGTTGAGGTATAATGCTCCGTAATCAAGGTCAGAGACAAGAATGTCAATCAATCCGTCACCATTAATATCACCAATGGTTCCATGCATTGAACCCGTACCCACACCCTGGCTGTTTGAGGCTACACCTCTTGAAATCGCTATATCCTGATATTTTCCATCAATAAGCTTGAACATGTAATTGAAATGATGGTCATTGGCCTGGAAAATTTCAAGGGTGCCATCATTATCATAATCAAATACTGATAAACCCATACATTTTGAATCGGGATAATAAAGATTCATTTGCCTGGTTACATCAAGAAAAGTTCCATCAGCCTGCTGTTCATACAACATTGATGCCTGACCTTTATATTGAGACGGATGCGGTTGAGCTTCACGTGAAATGGGAGAAACAATTGAAGGATCAAAGGCAAGAAAATTACCAACCATCACATCAATTTTGTAATCATTATTATAATCGAAAAATACCACTCCGATGCTCCATTTTTCAAATCCATTGAGTTTTTCAGGTCCTCTCAGACCCGTTTCATCAGTAATGTCGGTGAAAGTCCCGTTGCCATTATTCCTGTAAAACACGTTGGGACCATAGTTAAGAAGATACAGGTCCTCATCGCCGTCATTATCATAATCGATTGCACCTGCAGCCATGCTCCAATTTTTATCATCAACTCCGGCTTCCTTCGAAACTTCTGTGAAAGTACCGTCCCCGTTGTTTTTATATAATTTATCAGTAGTGTCTTTAAAGACCTTACCTTCAGGATCAGAGATTCCTTCAATATATGTTCCGTTCAGCATGTAGATATCCATCAATCCATCTCCATTATAATCAAAAACAGTGATTCCGGACCCGCTGCTTTCAAGAATATTCTGATAGGTATAATCACCGAATGTGTACCTGAAATCAATCCCCGCCTGGGCAGTAACATCTGTGTAAGTGATATTCTGTTTCTGAGGCAGGAATAAAGCCAGCATCAACGCTACGATTACAACACCGGCCAGCCCTCCTATTATTATTTTCATCAGATTCTTTTAAACAGTGAGTAATTCTGAATTATCAGCATTATCTATCATTTACTTTTTTATGTTCATATCCCGGAAGGCTTTTAAAAAATCACCCGGGCTGACTCTTCTTGTATTATATTCAATTTGATATCTATTGTGATCATCATCGTTTGGATAAGAATCATTTGCTCCGGGAGGATAGCTTTTCATCCCATGGAAAGGCAATGGGAGAACAGTGTTACCAAAAGCAGTATTCAGATCTCCGTCCTTAACCCATCCAACGCTCCTTATCAGGAAATCCCTTTCCCAGCCTTTTCTGACTGTCGGCAGCTCTCCGGCATCAAATTCAATTGATGTTTCGTCACCGGCATTGGTGATTATATACTTATCATCTGCCCCGGAAAGAAGAGGAAGAACATCGCCGTATCTTGTATAGTAACCGGTCAGATCTCTCCATCTCTTTGCAGTGTCAACATCTGAATAGTCAAACCAGTGAGGACCATACCTGCCTCCTTTCCTGTATCCCCTTGAAAATCCCCTGTAATGAATGTCAGCACTTACCGGTTCAAGGATTCTTGTTTCCAACTGAATATTATCACAGGTCTCCGACAGGAATATCTGGTCCCAGTATATTTCCATATTTGTCCTTATCCTTATCCTGTGGTCGTTGCTGAGAAATTTACCTGACATATCAGCAATAACAGTTTTTTCCTTGCCCATCGGGAAACCAATGTTTTCTATTACTGTTTTCCAATTCCCGTTTCTGTCCATAACTTCAACAGAAGGAGGTACTACCTTTAAATTTTCAGATTGGGAAAGAGCCACGTTTATGCTGGCATCAGTCGGGAATATCCAGCCCTGAAGAAAAAGAAAGGATTTTTTGCTTACATCAATTTTACCGAAATCAAGTATAAGATCTCTCATCTCCGTGATCCCCTGATAACGTTCCGGATTAAAGCCGGAAAGATAGATGTCATCCTTATCAGATATAAATGAAAGGACGTCATTGCCTTCTGAATCAACTGCTGATACAGGGATATGTTTTTTGTTTACTGCATAAATCTTCATACCAGGGAATGGTGGTCCTGAAAACTTTTCGTCCACAAAAATATCAATAGTATCCGGATGATCGACAGCTACAAGTTGCACTTTATCGAAATATATGGTTTCCCATAGTTCAGAAGTAACGTTAATAGAATATTTTCCGTTTTTTGGTTTGAGAAATTCTCCCGGGATCTTCAGATAATCATCTGAGGCATCCGGGAACGCGTATGCCGTTGTTCCTCCCATGATACCCAGAGGCATTCCCAGAGCGCTCCTCCACATTATGTCTTTGACAAAAACATATTCATTTCCATTCCAGGTATAGAGAAAAGGACAGGAGCCTTTCAGCATTTGGCTCTCAATCAGAGACTGATCTGTTTCGGGGAAGAATATGTTCTGTGGAACTCCGTTTGTCCACGTGATTCTTATTACATCAGCCCGGGAACGGCTTCCAAGGCCAAAATGAACATTAGGCTGGGTGACAACGGTTGTCTGATATAGGTCTCCGGAACGCAGTTCAACCTTAGCGCCAATTCCAAAGAAGTTGTTTTTAGCGCTTCCAGCCCTGAGTCCTACAAGCTTCATATTTATGAAATGACCTGCATTTCCACCGTCATTCCTTAGCAGGTAAACGACTCCGTCGAGACTGGCAAGAACAATATCCAGATCGCCATCATCGTTGTAATCCATAACTGCAATGTGCCTGCCCGATTTAATTTCGGGTGGCAGAAGATTGGAAGCATTAGTGAAGCCTCCTTTCCCATCGTTTCGGTAAAGGAACACTCCTTTGCCCGCCTTATCTCCCGGATCACCTGCAATGAAGATATCAAGAAGTCCGTCATTATCACAATCAAAGATTTTGGCATCATAAACTGTCAGATTCTGTAAATCGCTATAGAGATTTTTTGGTTTTCCGTCTCTCTCAAAGGTTCCGTTTCGCAGATTATGGTATAAGACGTGATTTCCCCCTTTAATTGATGTTATAAAAAGGTCGAGATATCCATCATTATCATAATCGGCAACTGACACCGATGATGAACCGCCGGAACCAGTCAAGCCGCTCTGAGCTGCGATTTCCTTGAATACAGATTGCCGTTGGTTGGAATAAAGCCTGTTTGGAGCATTTTCATTAACTACTAAAAGATCAATATCTCCATCCTCATCAAAATCACCAAAGGCTGCATCACGTGTGTTTTCATTTGTACCGGAGAAGCCCATTTTTGAACCCTGCTCAAGGAAAGTTCCGTCTGAATTATTCCTGTAGACTTTATATGAGGATGACCTTCCCAGAAATAGGTCCAGGTCTCCGTCATGGTCAAGGTCAACAAACAAAGGAATATTTCCTGTGGATTTATCAGTACTTTTCTCAAATAGTTTTGCTTTTTCAGTGACATTCTCAAAACTTCCCTTCCCATTATTCCTGTAAAGAATGTTTGACCCCTCCATAGCTATGAAAAGATCCTGAAAACCATCATTATCATAATCTCCAAATATTGCTGAGGTTTCCTTTCCTGAATGTTTTATTCCGGCCCTGGCAGCAACGTCTTTGTATCTGCCAAGCTCATTATTAAGCAGATAATGTCTGGAAACTGATGAGCCCGGATCGGTAACACTGACATAAATGTCTATGTCTCCGTCACCGTCGTAATCACTTACGATTACAAATGAGCTGGATTTTAGCCCTGAATTATCTGTTTTAACCAGGGAATTTATGCCATCAAAACCAGCCGATGAAGACGCGTTTGTAAATTTCATTGTGCTGACGGTACTCTTTGAGGCAGCTGTCTGAGTAAAAGAATCGCCGTCAAAGGAAATAAGAGGGAAGCCTACCAGTGAGCCACCCGGACCTTTAAGATCCATCATTCCCGCCTGATATGGGGCTGTCACTTTAAGATAGTTATGGAATATTATAAATGGATTAAGAGCACTCTCTTTGCCGGCAGACCGAAGAGCTGTCATTGTTTTGTTGTAATAATCAGCTGCTTCTTTGGGAAATTCAGGAAACTGTTTTTTCAACACCTCAAGCTGAGAAACAGCCTCGTCAAAATTGCCTTTTCTTATTAGAATATCGATAAGATTCAACCGTGGTACAACATTGGCAGGAGCACTTCCGACAAGTTTTCGGGTAAATAATTCCCTCTGATCTGCTGACTCCTTATCGGCTCCGGTAGAATATATTTCAGAGATGTCGTATAAGATCTTTATATGATTCGGGGAGTATTTAAGGCCTTCCTTAAGTTCAGCAACAGCCTTATCCCGTAAGTCATCCATTCTGTACACTGTTGCAAGAATATGTCTGATATCCGGGTCCTTAGGGTCTATCTTGATTGCTTTGAAAAGTTGTTTTTCAGCTTCAGGATATTTGCCCATTCTTAAATAGACAAGCCCGAGGTTGGCATATCCAAACTTTTCTTTTGGCGCAAGCCTAATAAATTTAAGAAATTCCTTTTCTGCTTCCTCAAGCTTAAACTCTTCAAGATATGCCAGTCCAAGAGTTTTGACCGATACCAGTTCCTGCGATTTTGCCTGATCTTTTGTCTGCCCATAATTGCAGCTATGGCAGGCCACGGCCAGTGACATGAATAAAAACAGGAATTTAAAATTCCTATGCCAGACCGAAATGAATGTATATTTGAATACTGCCGGCATGAAGAGCCTCCGTATTTGGTATAATTCCCTGTCACAAACTTCCATACTTTTCTTTTTTATAGGAGAAAAAATATTCAGTAAAATTAAAAAATTAAAGCAAAGGTAATACACGACAACAACAATTGAGATAAGGTTATCTTTAATTCTATCGATGCCTACAGATTCAATATTTGTAGGCACCTACGGGAAGTCCGTTTGAAATATTCATTAGCCTGTAACAGTCTGATCTGTTACCTCTATTATCGAATTTTATTTTACCCGTTATGCCTGAATGGACTATCCCGGATAAGGCTTTTTGAATCATTGCCCTGTCACCAGAACCTGCTATTCTTATAGCTTCAACAATAAGTCCCATACCATCATAGGCATAAGCCGCAACCATTCCGGGATGACTGCCGTATTTTTTTTTGTAATCCCTGATGAAATTCCGGCATTTCGGCAAATTCCATTCAGATGAAGTCACTTGAAAACCATCATCAAAACATTTCAGTTCGGATTCCGTCAGTTCATCCTCGTTCAGAACAGACAATGACCCTAAAACGGGAATGTTTATTTTTGCATCCCGGATAAGGGTAAACAACCTTTTTGAAACCTTCGGACTGCAAAATAATACAACGCATTCTGCTTTTGATCCGATTATTTTGTCAGACAGTTCCCGGATATTGCTCTGATGGTCTTCATAGCTTATCTGAACAGGCACAGTTTTTTTCTGAGCTTTGATCACACGAAGCAGGCTGGAGAGTGCCTGCCTGGAGTCATATTCCTGATCGTAAACTACCGCAAAGCTTTTCAGTTTACTTGCATCGTATATTTCTTTTACAAGGGTTTCAGCCTGCTGCAGGTCGTTCGGAACACAATTAAAGAACCATGGGACAAATGCCTGTGTAAGTGTCGGATCTGCCGACCAGGCGGAAACCATTACAACGATTGATTTCGTTGCAGCCTGTTCCACAAGGTGAGCATTCCGGCCGTCATGGGAACCCAGGAGGACCCACACCTTCTCATTAAAAATAAGATCCACAGCCTGTTTTGATCCGGTTCCCCATGGTCCTTCCATAGAGCGGATCTCAAGCTTAAAAATTCTGCCATTGAGGCCTCCGTTTCTGTTAGCTTCGCTTATTGCCAGTTCAGCACCGTGTATTGCTGCCACCGAAATTTTGTCAGGAACGAGCAATCCTATCTTAACAATATTTTCAGATCCGTTCTGGGTGTACGACAGATGGCAGATCAGCAAAATAAGAAAGGCAGAGAGAATATTCCGTATATATACAAATCTTTCTTTCAGATATGGACCTCCGGATATTTCTACCCTCATAAAACGGAAGGTTGGGGCAACATAACCTCTCTGCCCAGAGCCCGGGCAATTTTCATCAGATCGCCCATTAACTTTTCCAATTCGTCCGGGCTCAGAGACTGATGCCCGTCACATAAAGCTTCTTCCGGATTATAGTGCATTTCTATTATCAGTCCGTCGGCTCCGGCAGCAACGGCAGCCCTTGACATTGAAGGGACCATCCACCTGTGACCCGTGCCATGGCTCGGATCAACAATTACCGGAAGATGGCTCAGATGTTTTAGCATCGGAACTGCGCTGAGGTCAAGGGTATTTCTGGTGGTTGTTTCAAAAGTGCGGATACCCCTCTCACAGAGAATAACCTGGTCGTTCCCCTGGTTTAGTATATACTCGGCAGATAGGAGGAATTCCTCGATTGTGGCCATCATGCCGCGCTTTAGGAGAACAGGCTTGTGTGTCATTCCCACTTCCTTAAGAAGCGGATAGTTGTGCATATTCCTCGATCCCACCTGAAGCATGTCGGCATGTTGTGCGACGAATTCAACCTGCCTGGTATCCATCACCTCTGTCACGAAAGGCAATCCAGTTTCCTTCCTTACCTCGCTTAACAACTTTACTCCTTCTTCTCCCAAGCCCTGAAAATTATAGGGAGAAGAGCGGGGCTTGAATGCGCCTCCCCTGAGCAAAACTCCACCTGAAGCCCTGACCCTTCTGGCTGTTTTAAGCAGCTGCTCGTAGCTTTCAACAGCACATGGTCCGGCAATAACGCTGACCTCGCCATGTCCGAAAAGAACGCCGGCAACATTCACCACTGTGGGATCAGCCTTGGTTCTCCTGTTGACCCTAATCGGGACTGAACATCCTTCGACATCCAACGGATTGCTGTATTGGCTTGACATCATTTCTACTTCCCCCCTTCCTGTTAGTTAGTATCCTAAATTAGGTTTCTTATATAAAGTATTGTCCCTTTCAAATTTGGGAGCGGGAGAAAATTCAAATTTGTTATTCACCACCTTTGCTAAATAAATGGGTCTGAGATTATTAAAAGCACCATCAAAAATGACTACTCCCGTTACACCTTTATAGCCCTGAAAGGTTTTAAGATCTGTTAGTATGTCACGTATCAAAGCCCTGTTAAGACCTACTTTTTCAATAGCTGCAATGATCATATTTATTGCATCATAAGAATGAGCAGCAAATACGTTCGGATCCTGGCCAAATCTTTTTTTGTAGCTGGCCTGAAATGCCTTCAGCCTGGGATCATCTGATGTTGGATTATACTGGCATGTGGTAACAACTCCCTCAGCATATTTCCCTGCTGTTTCAAGAAATTCGGGGTTTACCATCCTGTCAGATCCGTATATTGGCATATTCATTCCAAGTTCACGGATCTGCTTTACTATCAGGCCTGATTCTTTGGCATTTCCCCAGATAAGTATGGCATCGGGTGATGTCTTTTTAATACGTTCAAGCTGAGGTCTGAAATCGGTTTCCAGATCATTGAATCGTTCTTCAATTATTGGAGGGAACCCTAACCTGGTAGCAGAGCGGTTGAAATGCAGGGTACCAACTCTTCCATAGCGGTTGTTTGCTCTCATCATAGCAACCCGCCTGTACCCCTTGTTGCTGTAGATTTCCTTCACCAGGGCATAACTGCTCTGCCTGTCGTCGGGAATATTGCGTAATACCCAGGGGATGTTTGTTTCTGTATAGGTAGGATCGGGATCTCCGGGATTTATTACCGGAATTTCAAGTTTTAAGGTTGCCCTTATTGCAACATGCGAGTTGATATCATCAATTGTACCTACCCATGCCCATACCCCTTCATCGTCCATTTTTACGACCTCATTTGCCGCTGCTCCCCATAGTCCCACATCATTATGTATCATCAGCCTGTAGGGAGTGCCTTTATAACCTCCCTTTTTGTTGGCCTCTTCAATGGCCAGAAGAGCGCCCTGCATCATCTGAACACCCAGCGGCTTAATTATTGATCCCTCCAATGGCCCAAGAAAACCCAGTCTCACCTCATCCAGATTTTTCGGAGGGGGAATTTCACGACCTGCCCCGTAAAACCATGTCGGTTTAAGAAAATGATATTTATAGGCTTTCTGATATTTATCATATGCCACCAGTTCGTCAGGAATATTTCCATAGTTCGCTTGGTTTTTCTGCCCTTTTGACAGGGAAAAAGGGGGAAGTAGCATAATAATGATAATCAGGATTCTAAACAATGGTTTCATATCAGTCAGTTTTTAATTTACTTTGCAAACAGCATATGTTTCAATTTCAACGAGAAGAGTCTCCCAGCAAAGCCTTGCCTGAATGCCCGTGCTTGCAGGCAGGGGATCCAGATTCATCCATCTGAAGAATGATGTTCTGATCTTGTTGAAATCATCATAATCTCTTTCGATATCCCTTAAGTAATTAGTGGTCCTAACCACATCATGCCATGTCATGCCTTCGGCGTTAAGAAGATTTGTTATATTCCTGTAGGTTCGCCACGTCTGAGCCCTGAAATCACCTATATGCTCCGCCTTACCTTCCTCGTTTACGCTTGCGGTTCCTGAAATGAGCAATACCTTGTATCCTCCAAACTCCAGGCGCAACGCACGCGTAAAAGATGACGGTTTCTTATAATCGTAGGCTTCATTAATAACCTGCGGCGCGTGAACGGCAAATTTTTCTATGGGGGGGCGGTTATGGTGAACAGAAGGATAATTATAATCCTTTACCAGATTATTGCTTGCAATTATTCCCAGTTTTATCATTTCTTCCCGCTCACCAGGTGTCAGTTTTGTCAGGTCAATTAATAACTGATTATTTTTTATCACGTTATCTGTCATCACATTATTTGTCATCACAATATATTTCTTTTTTATTGTTTTTTCAGTTGAGCAGCTCTCCCCTGCATACACCTTTGGATGTGGCAACCCATAGTTCGTCATCCTCAGCATCAACCCCGATAATAAAATTATGAGAAATGGAAGGAGATAATGGTACTTCCTTTATCAGGGTATTTCCTTCTTTGATTATGGCTTTCCCGTCGGTGCTGTTATCAAATTTTTTGTAGGTCACCCAAAATGTTCCGTCAGTGCAGCTAAGCCCGTTATCGCTGCAGATAAAAGCCACATTGCGCTCAGCCCTCAGGAAGTTGATAAAATTGCTGGCCAGACCGCTGTCATGGTCAAAATAGCCTCTCCAGTTCTTTCCGTCGTAACGGCTCATGCCAAAGTATGTTGATACCCATAAAATACCGTCTGAATATGAGGTTGCAGTCGTAATGTCATGGATTACACCATCATTCGGTTGAAGGTCTATTTCCATGAAGCCGTCAGGATCAACGTAGTCGCGGAAATGTTTTGTCATCGTATTGTATTCAATTACGCCGCCTCCCCATGCTGCGATCCATACCTTCCCGTCACCTGCTGAGAGGGCGTATGTCCATGGCTCATGCATCGGGGCATTCTGTTCAGTGAATATTTCCCATTGTTTGGTTTGTGTGTCATAATGGCCAGCTCCACCTCCGGTAGCACACCAGACATCCCTCCCGTAACAGAATACATTATAAACCAGATCATTAGGCATCCCGCTGTTGAACTGGTTAAAGGTTTCAAATTTTCCACCCGACCAGCGGTTTAATCCTCCCAGGGTTCCAATCCAGACGTCGCCCGTCAGGACGCTTACATCGATAGATACGATGCCATTATGGGCCAGTCCGTCTTCCTTGGTGTAAGTGGTCCACTTACCGTCCTGATAAACCGCCAGGCCGTGATGTGTGCCAACCAGGACACGGTCTCTCTCGCTGTCAATCCTAACTGCATAGCATTTATCGTCAGGCAGACCATCTTCTTTCGTAAAAGTTTTCCAGTTGCCATATACCGGTATTCCTTCTGAAATATTTCCCGGATGTGCTTCCTTTTCCCTTGATTCAATAGTGGTGAAATCTGCCATCTCGGCCATTTCATGGCTTTTATCTTCAGAAGTAGACTTTCTGCTTTTGCTGAGACCCAGGATGCCTGTACCTACAATAATTATGGCCAACAGGCCATATTTAATAAATTTATTTTTCAAGAGGATTTTCATACAAGTCAGTGGTTAACGATTAATAATTTTTGCCTGTAAAACTTTATTTCTCTTAGCTTCATCCATATAATGCTCCGGGCTGCTGAGTGATCTCAGATATTCAATCAGCTCATTAAGCTGGATCTTTGTTAAATCATTAACAGCGCCATGTGTATCCTTGTGTGCATAGACTGTCCATATCTCCTCGAGGGAGAGGGCAAGGCCATGGTGTAAATAGGGCGGTGAAGCATAGATATTGTTCAGATGGGGTGTGTCAAACAGTATCGAATCATCACTGGAAATAAGAGATCCTACATCCTCGAAATTCTTGTTTGTAAAATATGGTGGCGGATGACATGTTATGCATCGTTTTTTTTCGGGTATCTCGTTTCCATAATTATCATGGGTACGTTCAAACAGTCGTTTACCTCTGAGCTGTATCTCATTCAGCTCGCCTGTAGGATTGTAGAGAAGGTTGGGTGGATAGGGTATTCCGGTAACAATGTATGCTACCAAAGCATCAAGTTCTTTATAGCTAAATGGCTCATTTCTTGTGAGCACTGTGGAGAATCTCATGCCATCTTGCTTGTAAATTGTCTGGTTTTTCCCATTCCACTTGAAAGGAGGAGTATCTCCGATATCACGCAATGACTGGGTGTTTGCCAGGTTGCGACCCATATCCTTGGAGGCCATGTTATATACCAGTCCATCTTCATGTGCGTCGGGATGACAGGTAAAGCATGAATACTGTGTCTGGAATGTTCCTTTTGCATTGTTCAGAATTCTTCGACCATGTCTCGCAACGGTTATCCGGCGAGGGCCTTTCAAATCAATTGTATTTATAGTTTCCAGGCTCTCGGTGCTGATCACGGCTATTCTGTCCTCAAGATGTTCCGCAACATAAAGTTTCTTTCCATCAGGAGATATTACCATTCCCTTTGGATTTGCTCCCGTAACTATCCTTTTTATAACGTACCTGCTGCTTACCCCAAGATGATTTGAGTAATATTCAAGTTTATCATCTGGCATTCCGTTTATAAATGCACGCAATGAATCAAGGTCAACGACGCTTATCCTGTCAACACCGGCATGTGATATAAATGCCCGCTTACCGTCAGGAGTAATGGCAATATCGAAAGGATCCGCAAAATACTCATTTGGCTCATCGAGCAGGAGCTGGATTATTCTTCCTCCCGGTTTCTGTTCAATGACTGCCATTCCGTTGGTCATCATAAAACCCTTTTCCACCTGTATTGAGGGGACAAGGTTTTTGGGCCTTATCAGGGGTATTATAGCAAACTCACCATCGGGTGTGAAATCAATGTTCTCAAGCATATAAGCGGAATTCATACCTTCCCTTGCAGTTACTCTTTTGGAATTGTCATCGATAACGGTCAGTTCGCTCACCACGGGCTCTCCATACGGCACCAGGTTAGCCCTCCTGCTCGTTACATACAACCTTTTTCCGTCAGGAGAAATCCTGATCCCTGTTGGGTTGTTCCCAGCCGAAAGTCTTTTCCACTCTTTGCCTGTGCATAGGTTAATAACCGATATATCATTATTATACGAGTTGACCACATAAATATATTTACCGTCAGAACTCAATGCAAGCCCGGCCGGGCCGTTACCTGTTTTAATCGTATTTATTACAGTTCTTTTCTCAAGGTCGATAACCGACAAATTATCGGCCCACTGATTACTTACATAAGCATATTTTTCCTCACGGTCGAGAATAACCGTATGAGGTCTGCTACCAACACTGACTTTTTGGATCACTTTCTTTTTATCGGTATCAACAATTAATAAGGTATTGGCTTCTTCAGCAATAATGTAGAGGGTTTTTCCGTCACCCGATAATGCAAGATTAAAAGGAGAATAATAGTCAGCATTTATCAGCTTTGATACAAGGCCTGATTTCTGTGTATAAAGATGGCAAGACAGGCAATTGAGAGGGTGATCCTCAACAGCGGTCTTATAATTAACATGCGCTCTTGCCCAGCGATGAAAACGGGGGTAGATGAGCAAGATAAGAACTCCTGCAACTGCAATAATAATTATCAGTTTAAAAAATACTTTTTTCACACAAAAATATATTTATCATCGTGAGTTAATTGGGTCATATACCTGTCATTCGGCAGAAATGGAGTCTTTAAAAACTTCATTTTCATATTTATTGAGATTATACCTAAAGGGTTCATATTCATTCAAGTTCTACACTTTTCTCAATTACCTCATTAAGATGGATAGGTATGATCACAGGTGGTTTTCTGACGGCAAGAGACAACTGGTTGCGGGGAACCAGCTCGGGATCTTCATGGCAGCCAACACAACCACGTCTTTCATTTGGTCTTAGCCACAGCCAGGAGCATGGGCCGCTGATCACGTTACCTTTATCATCGACAGTCCTGATCTGAAATGGAGTATCGGCTATAACCTTAAGATAAAAGGAACCATCTTTCTCGACCTCAACCACTCCATACGTCGTATCAATTCCTGTCAGTTCAATCCTGAAAGCTTTATGTGTCTCATGGAATGATAAAGGCAAGGCTGCATCAAAGACATTAATATTCTGACACATTATTAAACCTGTTTTGACCTGCATGTCCACCTCACTGGGTAGTTTTTTGGGCCGTTGATATTTTTCAGCGATCACAGCATCAATGGCATTATATCCCGGATCAGAAAAGACTAGGGGTCCAAGTTTTTTAACGGAGGCATCAAATGAATAGATTGCGAATTTATCAGAATCTGATTTCCGGTAAGAAACCAGATAATTTTCGGGGGAAACAGGCAATGCAAATATGAAACTGCCTTCAATGCTTTCTGTAAGATTTGCTCTTGTGTGCAAGGGACGATTATAGGATATTGAAACCAGGTCTCCTCTTCCGGGATCACTTTCGTTTGTTTCAACAAAGATGAGGTGTCTGTCACTGGTTTCACATATGCTGCTGATTACCTTATTATTAGCTGTTCCTCTGTAAAACATGTCGGCTTTTGTCCCGTCAGGCCGCATTACCATAAGAATGGGATTTCCGATCTCGGGTTTCATCGTGGTACTTACCGTAAGAAGACGGCCGTCTTTAAGGACAGTGGTTGCAAAATTCGAAGCCGGGCTGAATGTAATCTGCTGACAGCCAGTTCCGTCAAGCCTACAGACATAAAGGCAATGGGCTTTCCCCACGGTATCATTCTCTGTTTCCCGGCTGAAGGCTATCCTTTCACCGGGAAGATAGACAGGATCAGTGCAGTTTTCCTCAAATGAAGTGATCTTCCTGCTAAATAAATTCAGGAGATTCATTTCCCAAATCTGCCATGGATCCCCTTCATTCTTCTGAGCGGTGAAAAGCATAAATTTCCCATCATAGGATATCTCCGGAAAACATGCAGATTGGAAGTCTTCAGTGAGTAAAATGGTTTTTCTGGGTTCATCAATATCTGTAGCAATGATTCTTGCACCAGGCAAATACCTCCACATTGAACCTTCTGAATAATCAGGAGCCAATGATATTTCAGGGGTTTCGGTAATAATCAGCATTCCGCTTCTCACCGAAGCTCCGGTACAGGAGACTAGAAAAACACCGGCTAAAAAAGGAATAAATATTTTTAAAAGATACTTCATCATTCTACTAATAATCAAGAAATTCATTCAGGCTCCTTTACTTCAAGTATCTGATTTACTTTTACATTTTCAAGGGACTGTACTTTACCCGAAGGCCATTTAATTTCAATTTTATCAACAACATCGCTTTGAGCCAGACCAAAATGCATGCGTGGGTCATTCTGTGACAGGTAGCCGGTGGTGCTTTTTTTCTGCGCTGTTTGTGTCTTGCCTCCTGCCGTCACCCTGATCCTTGCGCCAACAGCATCCCTGTTGCTCACAGTTCCTCTCAGATCTATGGTTATCCAGTTATTCTGGTTTCCCTTGTTGTTTCTAAGGAAAACACAATGGTCGTTCAGATTCATTATGAATATATCGAGATCGCCGTCATTGTCATAATCGCCCATGCATGCCCCGCGGCCTACAAGCTCTCTGTTAAAATAATCACCCAGCTCAAGTGAAATGTCCCTGAACTTTCCATTCCCTTCATTCCTGAACATCTGGTCTTCCTGGCCGTAGAGGTGTTTAAGGGCGCCGTTGGTCTTGAAAATATCCACATCGCTGTCGTTGTCATAGTCGATGAATGAGGATGACCATCCCACAAATTGAGCTGCAGCCATGGAGATATTGGAAGAAATACCCCTGTCGGTAAACAGTCCGTTGCCTAAATTCTCATAGAGTGCGCAATAGGTGTCATCCGATACAAACATATCAAGGAGACCATCGTCGTTGAAATCCGCATAGTCAACCGACATACTGACAGTTGCCTCTCCAGACTGACTGAAAGCTGTTCCTGACATTATACCTCTGTCGGTAAAGCTTTTTCCGCCTTCGTTGTGCCATAGGTAATTAATAGTATGGTCGTTTGCCACGTAAATATCAACCCAGCCGTCATCGTCAATATCGGCGGAACCGACACCCATTGCTCTTCCGTCAACATCAACAATGCCCATTTTGTCGGTTACATTTTCAAAAGTGCCATCACCATTATTATGATACAGAACGTCCTTCTGGGCATCATAAGCCATCGGGCCCGGAAAACCGTCGGGTGCATAGTAATATTTATATTCCGGGTCAAACTCCAGGAAATTGCCCACATAAAAATCGAGATAGGAATCATTGTCATAATCGAGCCAGGTAGCTCCGATGCTGCATTCATTTCCGCCTGCCACACCGGCACGTTTTGTAATGTCGGTGAATTTCCCGTTGCCGTTGTTCTTCAGAAGTACATTGGGACCATAATTACTCAGATATATGTCGGGGTATCCGTCATTATTGAAATCAGCAACCGATACTCCCATGGTATACCAGGGACCGCCAACGCCGGCTTTCCTGGTAACATCCTCGTAAGTCCCGTTCCCCAGATTCCTGTAAAGCCGGTTAGTAGGCAGAACATCTGGTTTTTCTGACTTGCTGAACTTCTCGATCCATGTTCCGTTACAGGCATATATATCTATATATCCGTCCCTATCAAAATCGAGGAATGCTGCCCCGCCTCCGTCAGACTGAACTATATTTATAAGCTCTTCGTCACCTATCCAGTGCACAAAATCGAGACCTATCTCCCTGGCAATCTCCTGAAAGAAATCATTATTTGCCTGAGGAGCCGACAGAGAAGCGTCTTTTGATTCCCGGACAGATTTATTGCCCGAATGGCAACCTGACAGCATAGGTAATAAGATCACAATGCTTAAAACAGCTTGCCGGACATATTTTAAATTACAGGAAAAGTAATTCCTTATCATGGTTAGATTCATAGTTTAGGTTCAACGAAATTATCTATTTTAATTATGTACATGTTTTAGTTAATGCTCTTTTAACTAATTTTTAATAATAAATTAACACTAACACAAAAAATCTTAACAAATTCAAAAAAAATTTAACAAATGGAGAAGCAAATCCCCATTTGAAGAACATCCAGTATGTTAAAAAAGGAATTTATAAAGTGACTGTCACAAAGGTCTTTTGTGTGTCTTTGTCTGACCTTTGGTTCCTTGATGGTTAAATATAAAGAGTTAAATTACAGAGTACAACTAAGTTTGGTACAATGCACACAAATGACTTTTTATGAAGCTTCTCAGCAATATCCTGTCAGGGCTGTTTGCCTATTGGAATAACGTATTCGCTTTCAGGTTTCCCCGGATAGCTGATAATTATTTTATCTGAAGTTAACTTAACAATCCTCCATGCGCCGGGATCATACGAAAGAGCGCCGGTCATAACCTGTGTAATTGAGCCGCCTGCCCTGAGAGTATAGTTGTTTATACTGTTGAAATGCCTGTGGCCTGAAAAGATGACCCTGGCATTTGCCTTATTTGAGTCAAGAACATTCAGCAGACTGTAATATTTTGACTTTGAAGTGTATACCGATAACTTTTCATCCGGAATATTCTTGTCCGAGGCCCTGGCGAAAGGAAGGGGCATATGCATAAATATCAACTCAACGTCGGAAGGTGATGACTGCAACTCTGCATTGAGCCACAGCAACTGATAAGGGTCCATAACAAATTCTGTGACCCCATCTGACACTTCTTCTGTGGCATAATAACTGTTATCAAGAAAGATAAGCCTGAAATCCACCTTGTCAATCCTGAAAACATGGCTGTAATAGGTCCCTTCCCTGAAACAATCAAAGGTTCTCATCCAGACCGACCTGGCTTTTTCTGATTTTAGCTGGTTGTTGGTCGTATTTGAATCGGGAGTAACCATATAGCTGGTAAGGTCGTGATTTCCAAGGGTAAGATACATCGGAATTCCAGTATTGCCGATAAACTCAGAATATTGTTCAATCTGGGTACCAAGCATGCTGCCAGTGGCAGTTTCTGCCTCATAAAAATCAAGATTATCTCCTGTAACTACAATAAAATCTGCATTATGCTTATCCGGAACAGTTGACAGGAATTCTGACAGTTTTACTGCACTCCTTGTGAACCATATCCTTTCCCTTACAAACACGGAATGATATCCGGTCAAGTTGCTGAAATGAGGATCGGTAATGTGGATAAAAGTAATTGTGTCATGCTTCTCCCGGGAAAGTAATTCAGCACTATTGGTATAAAATGCCACCAGAAACAGCGCAGCAATGGATATGAATCGTCTTTCGTTACATGACATGACTTGTTTATTTGTCTGGTAATGAACTTATTCTTCTGCTTCCACTATATTTTATCCGGGACTACATACGGGATCCTGTATATTCTTGTCAGCAGGGCATCTGCTTCAGGATCATCTGCAAACTTTTCAGCTTCCCCGACAAACCTAAGACTTCTTCCAACTCTATATGAGATATTTGCGAGGTGGGGGAGCGCAGTTGAAAAGAAGCCTTCATTAATGTCGCAATTAAGGTCATTATTGTTCCCTGATCTTATAGCCTCAATAAAATTTGCATAATGAGGTGCAGGTGATGCTTCCTTAACTTCTTTTGAACCGGCAAAAGGTGTTCGCTCACGCCCGTGGAACGCTTTCCATGTGTCACCGCTTATCTGCAGCCATCCCTCCTTACCATAGAAAAGGTTGCCGACTTCAGTACCGTCAAACCCTTCATGATTTGTAAAACGCCCCCGGCATTCAAACTCCAACAGGGTTCCATCAGCATATTTGTAGGAGCAGGTCTGTGTGTTAGGTGTCTCCTGTGTGGTTTTATCAAAGCCATAGGCCTCAACATCACCATAAACCATAACCCCTTTTGTCCTGTTCTCAGGTTTACTCTCGTCTCTGTTAAGTCCATAGAGGCCACCGGTGGAATAGACTGAAACCGGATGTTCATTTTTGTTCAGACCCCAGCGGGCTATGTCGAGTTGGTGAGGACCCGTGTTGCCGGTATCGCCGTTACCAGTATCCCAGTACCAGTGCCATACATAGTGACTTCTTTTCACATTATATGGTCTCCATGGGGCAGGACCCAGCCACATGTCATAATGGAACGTTGCAGGCGGTTCACTGTCTTTTGCCATCCCATAAGAGTCTCTGGCTTTATAGCAAAGAGCCCTGGCCATATAAAGTTCGCCTATGCCTCCGTCATGAAGAAACTTGATAGCCTCCCTTACATTGGAAGAGGAACGGTTATTCATTCCGCACTGCACCCGCAGACCGGTTTTCCTTGCAACTTCAACCATTTTGCGCCCTTCCCATATATTATGTGATGCAGGTTTTTCAACATATACATGTTTTCCTGCCTGGCAGGCCCATATTGTGGCAAGAGCATGCCAGTGATTTGGCACCGCAATCGAAACTGCATGTATTTCCTTGTCGTCAAACACTTTACGAAGATCCCATTCAGTGACGGGCTTGTGACCAGCCTTATCCAGAACCATTTTGATGCGTGATCCGAAAAGCTGTTCATCTGTATCACAAAGTGTTTTAAGGAATACATTATGACTGTTCTTCAGTTTGCACCAGCTGTCAATATGTACGCTTCCCTGATTCCTTATGCCTATCACGGCAATATTGATCCGCTCGTTTGAACCAGCAATGGAATTATAGGATTTTGCAGAAAATCCTGTGGCTCCAATTGCTATCCCGGCACCCCCGAGAACGCTTTTCTTAATGAATTCCCTCCGTTTAGTCATCTTTTAAATAATTTAAATTTGTTTCTTATTGTAAGTTTAGTTTATTGTCGCGTCACATTTTACAGGTTAGTAAGTTACAAACTAATTTTTATTTTTATTGCTTCCTGTTAGCTTAACGATTAATCCCAATATTACCAGGAAAGCTGACAGCCCTGCCAGATATGTCATGCCGGCCCAGCCTGTCCCCATGACAGACCTGACATTATCGCCAACAACCTCATAATCAGGAATGATCCATATGAAAAGGTACGCCTGGAGAAATGTTAAAATGCAGATCATCAGAAGCATAATAAAACTGTGCCTGAAGGTAAAACGGAAGAGGTCCGATTCTTTTCCGACAAGTCCGGTTGAAGCAGTTCCTACCGCAATGGACTGTGGTGAGATCATTTTACCTGTTACCCCGCCAGTGGCATTTGAAGCCACCGTCACAACCGGATCGACTCCTATCTCGACGGCCGTTGCATGCTGAAGTTTGGAGAACAGCGCATTTGATGATGTATCAGAACCGGTCAGAAAGACTCCGAGCCAGCCCAGCACCGGAGCAAAGAAAGGGAAAAGAACTCCGGTTGCCGAAAGCGCAAGTGCAATGGTTATGGACATACCTGAATAGTTGGTGACAAAGGCAAAACCAAGCACTGAAGCAATGGTCAGGATTGTGTACCTCAACTGGTACAGTGTTGAAAAGAAAAGCCTGAAGCCTTGTGCCGGCTTTAATCCTGTCAGGGGGACGGAAATAACACCTGACAGGAGCAGTGCCGTCCCAGCAGCTGAAAGATAATTAAAGTCAAAAGGTCTTATAGCAAGCGGACTTCCGCCTGCCGTCATTATCGCATTCTTAAGGCCCGGGATGTCAAATTTTATTTGACCTGCGGAATTCAGCAAATCCTTGACGGGCTGAAGTCCCCAGGCAATTATCATTACCGTCATGACAATGAACGGCGACCAGGCCTTCAATATCTGTGCCTTTGAAAATGCAGGAATATTTCCCACGGAAGGCTCCGGCTGGTCCTTAAAATGCCACTCCGAGGAAGGTTTCCAGAATCTCAGAAGGATGATAAGGCAGATAATAGAAGCCAGACCTGCGATGATGTCGGGCAGCATCGGGCCCACATAATTTGACACGAGCCATTGGAAAAAAGCAAATGAGATGCCTGAAACCAGAATTGCAGGCAGCACTTCAAGTGATTTTTTGAATCCGCACATCAGTATTATGAGGTAAAACGGAACCATCACCGAAAGGAAAGGAAGCGTTCTTCCGACCATCATTGAGATTGCCATCTCGGGGATGCCTGAAACCTGCGCAGCAGTTGTAATGGGAATCCCTATCGCTCCGAATGCAACTGGTGCAGTGTTGGCGATAAGGCATAATCCTGCAGCATAAAGAGGATTGAAACCAAGACCCGCTAGCATCGCAGCAGTAATGGCCACCGGAGTCCCCATACCGGCGGCACCCTCAAGGAAAGCACCAAAAGAGAAAGCTATCAGCACTGCCTGTATCCTGCGGTCGGAAGTAATTGAAGCTATAGAGCCTTTTATTATTTCAAACTGCCCGCTTGCAACCGCTAAATTATAAATGAACAATGCTCCAATGATTATCCAGCATATCGGGAACAATCCGTAAAGGATTCCATTAAAACCTGACAGCACTGCCAGTGTTAATGGCATCCTGTATACCGCCACTGCAAAAATTATTGCCGCAACAAGGGTAAGCAGGCTTGCCAGATAACCTTTCATCTTTTTGATTATCAGCGCCCAGAATATAAATAAGACAGGTATGGCAGCCGTCAGTGCCGAAAAAACCATGTTGTCAAGGGGATCTGTAACCTGAGTCCAGCTCATAAAATCCTTATTTTCTTTTGAACTCCCGAATATACTTCCCTGCCGT
>CAZEUL010000026.1:0-59164 GCA_964514725.1 uncultured Rikenellaceae bacterium | reverse complement strand
GAACATAAGTTATTAACAATCAGAATATTATCTGTTTATAAGGATCAACTAATTAAGATTCGCATTTTAAAATAGGAAATGTAACCCCAGTAATTTAATAAAATACCTATGTTAGTAAATCATTGTTTATTAATGCCATAAGTTAACATATCAAGTGATTTCCCTTTGAGGGATTTGGTGCTTCCTTATTGCCTCACTTGTAGTAAAACTGAGTCATTAATTTTCCTGTACTAAAGATTTTTCAAAGAATCTTAAAGTATAAAATTCAATAATATATTAATTTATAATTCATTAGAAAAAGTTCAATCAGCAACGAAACTTAAATAATATATTTCGGATTAATCTATCCTAATATTGTAAGCTCCCTTTGTGATCAGCTTCAGATTATTTGGAATATTTAAAATCTCAGTAAATCCTTTGGTTAACCTTCCGGTCTTTACTGGGGTTCTTTTAAGATAATATGTACTGTTTTCATTTCTCACAAATTCCAGGATATAGTTGTTTCCTTCAGTTTTCAGTATTGACTCTTCCGGTACCGCATATACAGTATCTGTTTTTGTTACAATCGTTGCTTCAACAAATGCATTATTTACAAAATAAGAACAATCAGTACCATCAATTGATGCATAGCAGGTTATTGTTTTAGTATCTTCATCAACATTTTTACCTATAGATTTCAACCTGGCCGAAAATAATTTACTCGTATCTCCAAGCAAATTGAATCTTATCAACTGGTTATTATTAAGATTACCAAAATCCTTTTCAAACACCGACAGCATAAGACGGAACCTTACAGGATCAAAAACTTCAGCAAGAGTATTCTGAAGGTCAGCATACTGTCCTATCGAAACATAAACTTTTGAAATGAAGCCATTTATCGGAGATCGGAGATAGAATGATTCGTAGAAATCGCCAGTTTCAATCCTAGATTCATCCAATCCGAGGAACCTGATTTTCATTTTAAGGGCGGAGTATTTCGCATTTGAGGCTTTGAATTCACTTTCACTCTGAATTAAGTCTTTCTCAGTCCCTATCTTTTCCTCATAAAGCGCTTTAATTCTTTCATATTCTGATCTTAACCGTTTTAACTGGCTTGCCGTTTCTGCAAAGTCTCGCTGAAGTTCGATAAATTCATTGCCGGAAAGTTCAAAAAGAACCTGTCCCGGTGATACTTTCTGCCCACCTGAACAGCTTATCCTTTTTATAAGACCCTGAACAGGAGTACTTATTCTGGCATTACCCGATGGATCTGTAACTATGCTTCCATTGCATCTGACTACATTTTCAAAAGTCATTTTTACTGGTTCCCCTATTTCTAAATTGCCGGCCTTGAATTGTGCTTCAGTGATTGTTATAAGATTATCAACTGCTTCAGATTTTCGTTCTGTATTTTGATTATGAGAACAGGATGCCAGTAGAATAACGGTATAAATTATGCAAATGATAGAATTTGTTTTCATGTTCCGGGTATGTTAATTTGATAAATATATCTGGTCCAGTATATTGGCATTGAATTGCAAAACATTATCCAGGTAATTTGATCTGATCATCACAGCATTTTCAAAACTGTTCGTAAACTTAAAGAGGTCTATTTCTCCTTTTTGATAGCTTATCAATGCAGTTCTTAATATTTCATCATACAGGTTTTTACCTGAGGTATTGTAATAATCAATGCTTTCAGCCAGTCGTTTTTGCTCTTTTTTATAACCTTCTATTTTGTTTTTCAGCGTATTGATTTCATATTCGGTGAGCATTTGCTGGGCATTTAGTGATATCCTCGACGATTTTATTCTGGATTTCTGGCTTCCGAAAAATATCGGAACAGCCAGTCCGATCTGGAAACCGTTATAATACCTGGAATTCTCGAATTCGTTTGTCCCTGTAAAATAGTTAAGTGACAAATCAGGAAGAATTTTGTTCTTTTCAATATTCAGCAGCGCTTCGTTGTATGCGTTTTGTAGCTTTAGAAGCTTTACCCCGGGATATGATTCAATATCCTTATCTTCCGGAACAACTATTTCAATTTCTCTGCCGATAACAAAATCTTCCTGATAATTCATCAGTGTTTTGAGTTTTTGGAACTGTGTCAGAATGTTGTAACCCGTACCATCAAGGTCGAGTCTGACCTGCTGCCTTCGGGCTTTTATATTCAGAAGGTCGAGCTGACTGTAATCTCCTCTGTTATATCTTGATTCAGCACTTTTAAGCAAATCCGAGTAGAGGCTGTCGATACTTTTGTAAAGAGCCTCTTTTGCCTGCAGATTTTGAATTGTATAATAACACAGCGATACCTCTTTTCTAAGATTCTGGATCCGCGATTCAAGTACTAACTCTGCTTTTGACACATCTATGTTCCTTGCTTTCATTTCAGCTGAATATAATGAAGGCGAACTTATGTTCTGCGCTATACCCCATACTTTGATCGGATATCCGTTTGGAGCAATATTATTCTGGTCGTAGCCGTAACTCACAACAGTTTTATCAGGACTAAAGGCAGTAGGTCTTAGCGCCTTGCTCTCACTTACCTTTAATGAATAAGCACTGATTTCCTTGTTGTTGGCAACTGCGATATTGATAACGTCTTCAAGACTTAATTTCTTTGGTTGGGCATAGGATGACATTAAGGGCAGGAAAATTATCAATGCAATAAGTACAGTTTTGGATCTTATAACTCTGAAAGGGAAGAATCGGAAACCTTTGACATTATTGAATATTTCATAAAGTAAAGGCAGTGCTATCATGGTAAGCATTGTCGAAGTAACCAATCCTCCTATGACAACTGTGGCCAGTGGGCGTTGAACTTCAGCTCCTGCCCCGGATGACACTGCCATAGGAAGAAATCCCATTGCTGCAGCACCTGCTGTCAGAAGCACAGGACGCAGCCTGTCTTTTGTTCCTTTCAATATAAGTTCATGCATATCGGAAATTCCCTGGTGTTGAAGTTCTTTAAGGTGTTCTATAAGTACTATGCCATTCAAAACTGCTATTCCAAAAAGGGCAATAAAACCGACACCTGCGGAAACACTGAATGGCATACCTCTGATCCACAACAATATAACTCCGCCAACGGTCGCAAGCGGAATTGCAGTAAATATCATAATTGCATCCTTGAATGATTTAAATGCAAAATGCAGAAATATGAAAATAAGCAGCAAAGCAACAGGTACTGCAATCATAAGTCTTCTTGTCGCATTTTGCAAATTTTCAAACTGACCGCCATAAGCTATGTAATTACCCGATTTAAGGGTAATATTCTTATTAATCGCTGCCTGGATGTCTTTTACAACTGATTGCAGGTCACGGTTTCTTACATTTACACTAACAACCACTCGTCTGTGGGTGTTTTCCCTGGAGATTTTTGCCGGACCTTCCGCGTAATTTATATCAGCAAGTTCAGCAAGTGGAATTTGTTTTCCGTTGCTGAGAGGTACATACAATTGCTTTATATCTTCAATATCTGTTCTGCTTCTTTTCTGAAGACGGACCACAATATCAAACCTTTTTTCTCCTTCAAAGACTGTTCCTGCTATCTCACCGCCAAAAGCTGTTGAGAGATAACTGTTCAATGTCTTGATGTCCAGACCGTAATATGCAATTTTCCCCCTGTTGTATGAAATTCTTATCTGAGGAAGACCTGCGGTTTTTTCCAGGATGACATCTCCTGCGCCCGATATATCTGAAATAAGATTTTTGATTTCAACTGCTTTCTGACTTATGTATTCCAGATCTTCACCAAAAATTTTAATGGCAATGTCAGATCTTACACCGGTAATCAGTTCATTGAACCTCATCTCAATAGGTTGTGTGAATTCATAATCAAGGCCCGGGATGACTGACAGGGCTTTCTTGAATTCTCCTGCCAATTCCTCCTTGCTCGATGCATTCACCCATTCATCTTTTGGTTTAAGTTTAATAATCATATCTATTTCTTCCATTGACATCGGATCTGTAGGAACCTCTGCAGCACCAATCCGGCTCACAACCTGGTCAACCTCACTGAACTGCGATATCAGGATATTTTCCATTTTTGTTGTCATCTCAATTGTTTTTGACAATGAGGTTCCAGTTTTTAGTACCGGTTGAATTACGAAATCACCCTCATCGAGTGTTGGCACAAACTCTCCTCCGATCCTTGTGAAAAGGAATAATGTAAGGAGAAGTGAAAAAATTGCAGCTCCCAGAACAGCGCGTTTATGAGCACACGACCATCTGATTACAGGTTCATAGGTGCGGTGAACAAACTTCATTATCCATTCTGAAATACCAATTTTATTTTTGCTGCCCAGCTTCAGGAAAATGCTTGCTGCTACAGGGAGCCAGGTCAGTCCGAAGATCATTGCTCCAATTATGGCAAAAGAGAAAGCAATGGCCATTGGCCGGAACATTTTACCCTCAACACCGCTTAAAGAGAGGATCGGAATGAATACAATCAGAATAATTATCTGTCCGAAAATGGCGGAATTCATCATTTTTGACGATCCCTCAAATGCAATTTCGTTTAGAAGAGACTGCTTTTCTTCTCCGGTTGCTTTATTGAGGTCATCTGATCTGATCATAATCCTCAAGGCAATGTATTCTATTATTATCACTGCCCCGTCGATAATGATCCCGAAATCAAGCGCTCCCAGGCTCATCAGATTGGCATCTATGCCAAAAATATACATCATCGTTATCGTAAAAAGCAAAGCAAGGGGTATCATCGAGGCAATAACTACCGCTGAACGCATATTGCCAAGAATAAGAAATACAATTATAAACACTATCAGAGCTCCGAATATCAGGTTTTCCGCTACAGTTTTGGATGTTTTTGCAATAAGTTCTCCCCGCTCCAGAACAGGATTAATAAAAATCCCTTCAGGCAGGTTTTTCTGAATCTCATCAACCCTGTTCTTTACCTCATTAATCACTTCCTTTGAATTGGCATTTTTTAACATCATGATCTGACCCAGGACTGTCTCTCCTTTTCCATTGGCTGTTATCGCACCAAAACGGTTTGCATATCCAAAACGTACTTCGGCAATATCCTTAATCAGGACAGGGATGCCATTATTATTGGAAACAACAATGTTTTCAATGTCAGCCAATGATTTTACCTGACCATCTCCCCTGATAAAGTAGCTTTGATTGGTCTTCTCTATATAGGCGCCGCCGGAAATACTGTTATTTGAAGATATTGCATTAAAGACATCCATTAGTGTTAGATTAACACCTTTAAGCTTCACAGGATTAATTGACACTTCATACTGTTTCAGATATCCTCCCCAGCTGTTGATTTCAACAACTCCGTTAATACCTGAAAGCCTTCGCCTGACTATCCAGTCCTGGATTGTCCTGAGGTCCATTGGTGTATAGAGATCTTCATAACCGGGCTTAATACCAAGTGTGTATTGATATATTTCCCCCAGTCCGGTAGTAATCGGACCCATCTCAGGCATTCCGAATCCTTCCGGTATTTTGGCAGATGCACTTTTTATTTTTTCAGCTATCAACTGACGTGGAAGGTAGGTACCTATATTGTCCCTGAAGACTATTGTGACCACAGAAAGGCCAAACTTTGAAACTGATCTAATCTCTCTGACGCCAGGCAGATTAGCCATTTCCATTTCAACAGGAGCTGTGATGAACTGTTCAATCTCCTGTGTGGATAGATTACCCGAGGTGGTTATAACCTGGACCTGATTATTTGTTATATCTGGTACAGCCCCTACAGGGATCTTCAGAACAGCATAGATTCCGAATGCCGCAATGGTTAATGTAAAGAGAATAACAATAAGCTTGTTCTTAAGACTGAAATTCAGAATTTTATCAAGCATGGCATAAGTGTTTTGACGGAATTGTTTTTGCCGGAGTATCTATGAATAATGCGTAAACGAGTGATAAATTTAATAAATGATTTTACTATTACTAAAAGAATAGCATGAATTTAGAAATTTCATAATATATCTGTTATCTTCTGAAAAGCAAGCTGGAGAAATAATTTAAAAGCATTTGATTATTCTTGATCTTATGAGCCTATGTTCTCAATTTTAAAATGCAATATGTCTTTTGGATATAAAATGTATAAGGAAGAATCCACCAAAAACATGATTATAAAATCCGGCCGTTTTTTCAAAGAGCGAAAATTTCAAATGATTTAAGAAGAGGGGGCTCTAAATAACCCCTCTCTTTGGAGGACAGATTCCCGGCAAATCTATTTTATCTCTATTGATTTTACTATCCTGCCTTTTGCATCCTGCTTTTTAGGTATAGTCACCTTTAGTATCCCGTCCTGATATTTTGCCGAGATCTTTTCACTTTCAACAGTATCTGGCAAATTGAATGAACGTCTGAATGACTGGTAACTAAACTCCCTTCTGGTAAACTGCTGACCTTTTTTTGTTTCACTCTTGTTCTTTTTTGAAGAAGAAATAGTCAATATGCCATGGTTCAGCTCAATCTTAAAATCTTTCTTTTTAAGACCAGGAACGGCCATTTCAACCTCATAATAGTCAGGCCCTTCAATAATGTTCACTGAAGGAAGTGTGGTATTGATTTCCTCAAAATTACGGGTTTTCCAGTCAGGCCAGTTACGATTGAAGAACTCATTAAAAAAGTTCCACCATGCCGGTAAATTCTCATTTCTTTTCATCAATGACATATTTACCTCCTTTTTTAATTAGTTAAACAATCATGCAAAACAAACCTGCCTATTTCCTTGGTGCTATAAGTGGTCCAGGCTGCATGAACTGCCTGCTGAAAAAACTATTTTTCATAGAATCCATCCCCCAGAAAAGGCTATCCATTCTCCTCATATTGTTTCTGAAACGGTTCAGAAAAAAATCCTTCCTGTAAAAATCATACTTCAACAAAGAATCGACGAAGAACAGGTTATTGAAATAAGGATCCTTTGAAAACAAATACTTGCTGTTAAAAGTATTTCTGAAACTGTTGAAAATGCTGTCCCTTAAATTTTTATCGTCCTTAACATTAGAATAATAGTATGAATATGTAGAATCATAACTAATCAAATTCCCTTTATCATCATATTTTTTGTCAACCTTTATGTTTGTCTGGGGGTTGAATTCGTTCGGGTCACTTTTAGCTTTCTGTTTACCTGTTTGACCATTGCAGCTCATTAAAGTAATTGACAATGCAATGGCAATTAAATCCATCCGCATCATACTTCAAAGATTTTATGGTTAAACAAATATTGTATTAATTACATTCTGAAAAATTTAATACCCGTTTTGTGGCTGATTATGAGATTGCAATTTGTTTTGCCGGTTTTGGTTTAGCTTCTTCTTTTTTGGGTATTGTTATTCTCAGAATACCATTTTCGTATTTAGCTTCAATTTTATCACTATCAGCAGTGTTAGGTAAAGTGAATGTTCTGCTGAATGATTGGTAACTAAATTCACGAAGCGAGAATTGCTGCCCTTCCTTTGCTTCATTTTCATTTTCCTTTTCCGATGAAACAGTTAGCTGGTCGTGGTTCAGCTCAATCTTGAAATCTTTCTTTGTAAAACCGGGTGCGGCAACTTCCACCTCAAATTCTTCATCGCTTTCTTTGATATTTACAGAAGGAAGCGTAGTATTGGTAGAAGAAAAATTCCTGTTCGACCAATCAAATAAATCATTTGCAAAAAAACGGTCGAATAAAGATGGGTACTGATTTGAAAATCTCATTATTGCCATAATTAAATCCTCCATTTTTTAGTTAGACATATTTCTTTGACGATCGAGGTTTTCAAAAAAAATACCATCAGAAAGATATAGATATGTAATTTTCCCTATGTCAGTAAAAAAAATTGAATATCAAATAATTATCTAATAATGTTATAATGTCGTGATTGTGTGATTATTAGTGTCATTTTGTCATAAGCACGAAATAATCTAATATTCCTTTGTATTTTAATCTTAGAAATCAGGTGATTTTTTTCTTCTGATTTTATTTTAAAAATGAGAGGATAATAATCAGACAGGATAGGAGTTCATTCCTGGTTTATTAAATTAAACAGGCATTTTCTATTGTCCCCGAAGCAGGGGTGGAAGCATAAAGAATTTTTCCAGCAGTTAATGAAACACTTTTTTCAGGCTAGTTTAAGTTCTATTTTTCTTCCTACTGCAGTAAGATTTTCCAGAACCATTTCTTCAGTATACATCCCGGCATTAACTGCAGAAATGTCCTGGTTTTGAAGTACCCATAGGAATGCTTTTACCTGGAGTTTCATATCCTCAGGAATTATTCGGTTGAGTTTGCTGATTCTCCATTCAGGAACGGGAACCTGTACTGGATCGTAAGGCGTTGCAACTGCCATTGCTGCCTTCATTGCTATCAGACCTAAACCTTTTTCCCTTGCGCTTGTGAACAGATGATCGAGAAAAGCATGGTTTATAACATTATATGCAACCATAGCCACATCAAAATAATCGAGTTCCATGGCTTTTTTAATCAGCTCTGCCATTCCATGATGAGATGAGAAACCCAGGAACCGTACCTTGCCCTGTTTCTTTAGTTCCCTGAAAGTTTCAATTATTACAGGATTACTGATCTCTTCCGGTGTCGCTGCAGCATGAGGGCAATGCAGGACATCAAAATAATCTGTCCCTGTTCTTTTCAGAGATTCTTCAAAACTGCTTACTATAGCTTTCTTTAATTCCGGACTCCTTTCAACTCTGTCCCCATATTCATCTTGCATGGCATTGCTTAAAAAGACCCCGTCCATCTGTTGCTGCTGTCCTGGCCAGTACACCATAAAATATTCTGGTTTTTCAATGCCGCATTCCCGTCGTAGTATTTTCGCTTTTTCCTTCAGGTCATCCTGCTTTGACTGGGAAAGCTTATCAAATATCTCACGGTAAAGACGGTTTCGTGTAGGAGAAAAAGCGGTAATCTTAGTTGCAATGAACACTTTATCTCTTTTTGAAGGTGTATCAAATACTTTTGCAAGCGTAGCTTCAGCCAAGCCCTTATTATATGATGGTGCTGTATCAAAATAGTTAATCCCTTTTTCAAATGCCAGTTGAATTGGCCCGGGATTATCCGGATTATTTCTTTCCGTACCGTATATCAGTTCTGAAACCATCAATCCTGTTCTTCCAAGCTGCCGGTAATACATTCCATCCCGCTTGTTGCGCCATTCAGTCTCTGATGAAATCCTTTTCTCTGAATGAATCGATTCATCAGATGTTGAACCAGCTCGGCCTATTAATGGTAAGCTCAAGGCAGCAAGTGACCCCGTACGGATGAAATCTCTTCTGCCCAATGTTCCATTTTCTTTCAGTTCCTTCATATTTCATTTGGATTTTGTATGGGAAAATTTAATCAATTTTATTCATAAATGTATGAAGCGGGCATGGTTTTTCAGAAACCGGCTTGTGGCCATGAAGGGTTTTATACTTATTTTCTTATATTTAACAGAAAAAGAGACAAAGAAAATGAGGAATGCAAGCCTTTTAGTATTCATATTGTATGCTGTTGCAATATGTTCAGAAGGAAAAGGACAGGTTTACCAATGGAGGGGCCCTGACAGAAATGGAATTATACCGGAAACCGGCCTGATGAAATCATGGCCTGAAAATGGTCCTGAACTGATCTGGTCCTACAGCAGCCTCGGAGATGGACATACAAGCATCGGTCCCGGGAAAGACCGGTTTTTTATAACAGGTCTTGATGGTTCCACCGGATATCTTTTTTCATTTGATTATAATGGAAAAATGTTATGGAAAAAGCCTTATGGTCCTGAGTGGAATGAAAATTATGTCGGTCCAAGATCAACTCCGGTAGTGATCGATGACCTGGTATATTTCCAGAGTGGTCACGGAATAGTTTATTGTGTCAGATCTACAAATGGTGAGATCGTGTGGTCGGTTGATCTCCGTAAAAAATTCGGAGGAAGACAGATCACTTGGGGAATGGTTGAGAATATGCTTGTCGATGGCGACCGGATATTCTGTACCCCAGGAGGAGAGATCAATAACGTTGTCTGCCTCAACAGGTTTAACGGAGAAACAATCTGGACCAGTCCCGGGAACAGGAAACCATCTGCATATTGTTCGTCAATTTATGTCCGTCATAAAAACGCAGAGCTTATTGTTACAACCACTGACGGATCAATAATAGGTGTTGATGCAAAAACAGGTCAGTTTTACTGGGATGTTCCTCAGAACCAGACATATAAAATCCATGCAAATTCACCAGTGTATTTTGGAGGAGTTATTTACTGTGCAAGTGAGAATGAAGCAGCAAATAACGGACTTGTTGCCATCAGATTATCTGATGACGGTAAAAAGGTAACCCAGCTTTGGAGGAACCGCGAATTTAAAAACCTGATGGAAGGTTTTATTGTAAAGGACGGCTTGATTTTCGGTGCAGTTTATAATGCAAACCGATGGATGTGTGTTGATATTAATGATGGAAAGACTCTTCATTCCTTCAACAAAATTGGCGACGGCAGTATTCTCTATGCTGACGGATTATTTTATTGTTACAGCAAAAAAGGAGAAGTTGCTCTTATGAGCGCGGACCGGAACTCTTTCAGAGTGATCAGCCGCTTCCGCGTTCCCATGGGAGAGGGAACTCATTTCTCACATCCGGTTATATACAATGGCAGGCTCTATATAAGACATGGAAGTGCTTTGATGGTATATAATATCAAAAGCTGAGGGCAAAGGATTTGAAAACAAATAATGGATTTTCAGAAGGAAAAATGTGACAGATTTAAATTAAGGCCTGAATTTTTCTCCTTCAAGCGAAAACGTTTCTCCACACAGTTGATAAAGGTAATCCGGCAACAGACTTTTATTCCGGAGCGTTCTTCAGCTACAACTGAAGTCATGCTGTCAATCTGAGGCTGCTTGGGGCAAATATATACTGTCGGTCTGGATCCGGATGACGGCAGTTGTACAATGGCATTCCTATATCTTGAAAATTACAGCTTACAAGTCAACCTCAATCAATAAAGCAACAAACGTTAGGACCATTGCTTCTACCCAAGATTTAAAGGCATCTTCAAAGGATTTTTTTTACTTATCGGTCCAAACTACCATGAATCATTTTTCTTTCCACCGTGAGACGGAACTGTTATATTATTAACAGCTCTTTGTCTGTATTCTGATCGTTTTGCAATGAAATTGGCAGAACGGTATTCACCCAGATACAATACTCCTGAAAAAGATTCTCCGTCAATAGTTCCGTCAAAGGTGTAAGGAATTGATTCGGCATTTTCGTGATAATTGCTCTGAAGTCTTACTTTTTTCCCCTCAACTCTCCCGGCAATATCCAGGAGAGAAAACGTACTTTTATGAGTACCTCTTATTTCGTTGCCTTGCTGCTTCTCCAGAAAAAGTCTATGCTCACCTTTTCCTGAATAATATTCAACAGATACATCCCAGTTACCTGAAAGATCTGCTGCAGGGGGCTCAATGATGATGTTTTTCTTTTCACGTTTTTGTGCCAGAATTTTGTATATCCGGTCAGCAACAATTTTCTCATCTCCCGGTTGCATCATATGAGCACTTATTGAAAGTGATGCAGTGCCTTCCCTTGGATTGGTTCTTCCGTTCAGAGCAATCCTTGGTTTATTGTTTGCAAGGTCATCTGCAGCTTCTTCCCCGGTAATGTTCAGAACTGTGGGATCCCATGTTATGGACAGGCGGGCACTTCGGTTGTCAACACCCTGTGGTTCGGTAATATTTGTCTTTACACCGTTTATGGTGGTTACTTTTTTCGAAATATATTCCAGCCATGAGATCCACATTTTTTCCTCTTCAGGATGATTTCGCCTGACCCATGCCTCAACAGCTGCAAGCATTCCTATATGCTCTTCCTTGCCAACCTTATTGTCCCTTCCTGGTCCATGATGAGGTGAACTTGCCTGCCAGGCAGAGAAAAGGAGGTCCTTTTTGCCGAGAAGAAGCCCTGCACACTGAGGACCTCTTATCGCTTTACCTCCACTATATGCTACAATGGTTGCTCCTCGTTTCAGGTGAATGTTAGGAATGGTAAGAACTTCAGCGGCTGCATCAACTAATATGGGTATGTTTTTTTCTTTTGCAACAGCTGCCACATTATCAATAGACAGTGGTCCGTTGTCGTACTCCCTGGGAGCAGAAAACAGATATATCATCGCAGTACTCGAATTTATTGCGTTCTTAAACTCTTCCATAGTATCCACAGTGATCAGTTTTACGCCTGCATTTCTAATTGCATGGTCATACTGATTCCTTGAATATCGGGGTGCTATTACTTCTGTCTTTGTGAAACCTGTTAGATCAGGAACCCTTACAAGCTTTTCCGGGTCTCCATCAGTGATGCAGGCCACAGTAACATGCTTCATTCCTGCAGCACAACCGGAGGACACCATACCCCATTCTGCTCCTGTGAGGGCAGCAAGCCTCTTTCCTACTGCCATGGCTAATTCATCAATATAAACATAGTTCTGGGAAGCATAATCAGCTGCCTTTCTGACTTCAGGCAGTTCAATTGAACCACCGATTGCAGTAAAAGTTCCTCTACAGTTTATTACTGGTTCAACACCTATCGACTGGTATATCTGAGGGCCCAGGGCCAGAGCTCCCTCAACTGGATTGGACAACAGACCTGCATCATTTGCAGGCTTCTTATGCTTATCTGACAACATCAATGGATCGATCGACATTATTCCACCTGCAACAGGGACCACTGATAAAGTTTTTAAAATTTCTCTGCGTTTCATGTTATGTATTGTTAATGGCGTGATTGAAAAAAAATAATAAGGAATGATGTTATCCCTCGGCCTTAACACCTTCCAAATTCCTGACACCTGTTGTTCCTCCCTTTGCAAGAGTTATGTCCACAGGTATATTTGATGCATAAGATCCACATGTAAAATCAGGTATTGTTATAGGCTGAGATCCGTTAGCTACCGACCACTCACTCAATGGAACTATGCTACTCCATGCAGCTGCATCATAAACATCCTGATCGAGAGGAAGTCCGTTATGCAAACAATCTATCAGACGCCAATCCATCAGGAAATCCATCCCGCCATGACCGCCGACCTTTTTGGCCAGATCACCAATATGTCTGACTATTTCAGGTGTGTATTTCTCAGAAATCTCTCTCATCTGGTCCTCGGTAAACCATTCCTCACCTGTAGCAATTTTCGCAGGCAGGGGATATTTCTGAGCCACAGCTTTTGTTCCGCTTATCATATAATGGCGGGAATATGGACGGGGGCTCGAAACATCATGTTGCAGCATTATGGTTTTTCCCCTGGCTGTCCTGATGATCGATGTATTCATGTTCCCGCGGTAGGAGTTTGTATCAAATTCTTTGTAAAAGCTGTCTGTCTTTGCCAGTTCTGCAGCCTTTTTACCCCAGCTGAAATCATTTGACTGCATCGAAGACATGTGGTCAAGCCTGTCGCCCCTGTTGATATCCATCACCTGGCAAACTGGCCCCAGTCCATGAGTCGGGTAATGATTACCATTCCTGGTCTGACTTTCTTTCAGAAGCCACATACCCGGGTAATTGTTCTTTGCAAACTGAATCACTGTCTGGTCATGTAAATAACTTGCATCGGCATGTATAATATCTCCAAAAAAACCCTGCCTTACCATATTCAGAACCATCAGTTCAAAAAAATCATAACAGCAGTTCTCCAACATCATATAGTGTTTTCGCGTGTGTTCTGAGGTTTCGACAAGTCTCCAGCAATCATCTATGGTGAGTGCTGCCGGCATTTCAGAAACTGCATGCTTACCATGTTCCATCGCGTAAACTGACACCGGTGTATGAAGCCTCCATGGGGTGACCTGATAGATAAGATCAATGTCATCCCTTTCACACATCTGTTTCCAGGAATCTTCCTTATCACCATAAGTAGTAACGGGCGGAAGACCGGCATCTTTGATGATCTTTTTACCTATTTCCAGCCGGTCTTTGCGAATGTCACAAATAGCTTTTATCTCAACACCCTCCAGAAGAGTAAGATTCCTGAGCGACGACGGCCCCCTGTGACCCAGACCAATAAGTCCGACTCTTACAACCTCGAGCCTGGGAGCAGAATGACCACACATATTGTAAAACTGACTGTGACTCTTTTTCACAGCAGCCAATGTTGCAGCATGAGGCCTATTATCATGCCTCCATGAAACCAGACCTGTTGTTATTAAACCGGTTCCTGCAAAACCGGCTTTTTTAATAAAATCCCTGCGTTTGGTTCTCATTAATGTTCTGAAAAATTAATATAATAAATAATCCCGTTCAGATAATTATATAGATATTTTATAAAACTATGAATTATGCTGAAATAAAGCAATTGGAAAAAGCCTTAAAAATTAGTAATCATAAAATTACTAAATCGCAAGACATAATACCGGGAAGCCGGTAATCAAACAATGGCATTTCATTTTATTTCATCCCGAAAATAACCGGGAATCCGAAAATCACTATTACAATCCATAACAGATACACAGGCAAGAATTTTGAAACTGTTAATTCCACCAGCCTGAATTCCCTGTTTTTAAAGTTAATTCTGAAAAGGTCGGCCATTATCAGGATCAGGTTTATAAAAACAAGAATATTTGAAACGAGCACAGCCAGCCTGTTGGGAGTCAGTCCGAATTCTCCCAGCCTGTAAAAGATGGCTGAAAGTGCAATGAGATCTGTTATTATACTGATTACTGACAGTGCAAGAAGGATCATTGCATTGAATTTCTGATTCTTAATTATTGCTGATTCTGTAACGGAAAAAATAATAATGCTCATAACACCCAGGAGCATTATATTAAAGATTAGAAGGAAATCCCGGTCGTTGTAAGGATCTTTTCCTGTTACCAATATGGTAATAAGGAAGATAATCAATGTGATAAGGACAAGCGGACTGAATATTCCGGCTAAAAGCGGAGCAGTTTTGCTTACCAGGGCAGGATATTTTTTAATTATGAAGGCAGCAACGACAGGTGCAGCAACAGCCCCGGTTATAATTATGTTTTCTGAATAGAACTTTTCAATATTCAGGCCAATGGAGTTGAACAAACCTATTGTAATTCCTGTCAGAACTCCGCCTGCCAGCGCTATTAGAGCATAGACTATCACCAGATCACCATTATACCTTACAAAGTCAATCCGTTTATACAAATTCCTGAAATCATACCCGTTAAACACAATCCCATAGATAAACCACATCAGCAGCGGGAGATGAATGTATGCAAGAATTACTGAAGCACTCTTAGTATCAGAGGGAAGCAGGTTTATATAAACTGCGGGTACCAGGAATACCAGACCGGTAAATAATATTTTACGGGTATCGGTGATTTTGTTTATCAACATAGTGTAAAGAGTGAGTCCCAAGAAAACAATGATTGCTGCATTTTTATAATAAAAACCGACTTTAGAATCGATATTTGGAAACAATTCCGGTATTTTAATCAGGAAAGTTGTAATAATGCATACCGCAACCACTATTGAAATTTCTGAAAGTGAAATTGCTTTAAGACTTTCAGACCTGTTCTCATAATCAAGTCTTGCTTTCCAGAATTTTCCTGTTTCCGTATTTTCTATCTCAGAATATATTTCATCAAAGGAAGTTTTGAAAATACGCTTGTCAGTACGATAGAGTCTTTCAAGTATCTCCGGATTGCCAAGATTCTCTTTTATTTCATTTTTACCCTGGTTTTTGATTTCGCTTTTCATAATTTCTTAACATCAACAGTAAAAGTACTTTGTAATACATAGTAAAGAATTAAAAAAATCATTGCCCTTTGATGAGATCTTCCAGTGCATTTAGATGTTGTTTAAACAAGTACCTGCCATCTTCTGTTATGGAATAGCGTGTTTTTGGTTTACGCCCTACAAACTGTTTATTGCACTTTATCAATCCATTTTCTTCCAAGGCTTTTAAATGGCTGGCCAGGTTGCCGTCTGTCACATTCAGGGTCTTCTTCAGGCTATTGAAATCGAATGATTCATTAACCATCAGAATTGACATAATACCTAACCTGATTCTGCTTTCAAAAACTTTGCTTAAACCGGAAATTAGGTTTTTCATGCCCCATACTTTCTGTACATAAATAATCCATAGATGATATGGAAAACCCCAAATCCCAAAATCCAGAATAGTAAACCCTGAGCTGGGAAAAATGCTGAAACCAAACCTGTGATTATTTCAAGAACACCAAGATAAAATACTTCATTGTATGTAAATTTCCCTGCATTGATCAAAGCCAGACCATAAAATATAAGGAATACCGGTATTATGAGCCCAATGTGACCTTGAATCATAAGGATCAGCACAAAAGAGCCACCAGTGATCAGAGGTATTAAAAGACTGATCAGAAGTCTCTTTGAAACCGGTGTCCATAAACTCCTGCCTGATTTTTTTGCCTTTCTCAATGAGAAATAAAATGCAGTTACAAGTGAAAGCATTAAAACTGTAAAAGCATCAGCAATCATTTGCCACCGGATGGATCCTTCTTCATTGATTGCATGTTTAAAAAAACTGTTATAAAAACTGATTTTCCCGCTCTCGAGGATCAGAAAATTGGCAACAAAAGCTCCTGATATTGCAAATAAACCAATGAATACACCTGAAAAACCACTAAGTGAAAGAAATTTGGTTGATTCTTCCATAATCTTTCTGATGGTTTTCAGTTCCTCTGCCGAAGAAGAATTTCTTTCCATATGAAAGTACTTTGAATTACAAAGTAAAGTTTTGTTTTTGATAATTCCAAATATCTATAATGGATTATTTTGGCCTTCTGTTTAATATTTTTTAATGTGAAACCGCTGTCGTGCAAACAATGGAGAGCAAATGGGAATTGATATTGTCAAGTTTTTCCGGATTCACACAATGTCAATATTATTTTAAACCTTGCCTGCTGTAATCTTTGTCTGCTTTTTTCTGACGATTTATAATAATTTCCGACAGCCTTGTCGACATCTTCCTCATTTCCGGATCATTACTTAGTGACATCCTAAGCCATGCTCCTCCCCCCTCGTAATATGCCACATTCCCTTCTGCCCAGACTCCGTTTGATTCAAATGAATCAATATAGTCATAAAACCTTTTGCGAAATTCCGGTTTTATGACATTGTTGTCAAACTCCATTTCCATTCCCATATCATATTGTTTCCCAAAAACGCAGGCATCATCGAGTCGCTGATATGGGATTTCCTTATTGAAGAAATAATTTGGCTGCTGGTAGGCATAATCGAAACCCAGAGTTTTCCACTGATCAGCCCGTTCAGCCTTCCAGTAAGGGATCCAGTAAAGTTTCATTCCCTCTTTCCTGAGATATTCTTTCACTTGGGGTATTATGGCAAAATCTTTTCCTGCAGCTTCATGAACCCAGTAGAAACCGTCGAACTTAATATGTCTGTAGCTTTTTTCTTTCCATCTTTTCATCACTCTGTCGGCAAACCAGCAGGCCACTTCAACCTGGTCCTCTGATTTATTAAAATCAATTTTTTTACCATTAATCTCACCCCATCCGTTAAAGCCAGATACCGGACACGGAATACTTATTACAATCCTTCTTGGCCTAAGGGGAACTTCCCCTTTTTTTGAAAGACTGTCCAATATCAATTCAAGTGCATCCGGACCTTTTCCTGTACCGAAATAACGATCCAGAAGCCACTCCCATTCCTTCTTGGAAGCAGTGTTGTATCCGAATCCAGGATCCCATTCATAACGTTTTATCTTATCAAAGATCTCCAGAAACAAGAATCCATCAAATAACCATTGAAAACCACTTTCATCGCTTTTATAGATATACGGCCTGAGTTCATTTACATTCCAGTCAGGTCTGTGGGTTGATCCATGATATATTAAAACCAGGTCTTTGATCCCTGTTCCCTTACCAATTGATATTTCATTATCCTGAGCACTGCATTCATCCACATAACATACAGGTATTATGAAAATTATTAAAATGACAATTCCTTTAAATATCCTTGAAGGTTTCACATAATGGAAGTTTATCATTTTCTTAAATTTTTCAATTGATTCAAAGATATTTTAAATAGTTTCATAACTTTTAAATAACTTCAGGAAAAATGCATTTTTCAATGAAAGAGTGTTAATCGAAAATAATTATTATCAGATCTTTAATAAATCATGATTAACAAATCAACTATGAAATTATCAGTCAGATCAATGCTGATTTTTATTACCTTCATGGTAATTACCCGGGTAGTTTCGGCTCAGGAGTCTATTTTAAACCTTGATCAGGCTGAACTTCTGAAAAAGTTTGAAGGAACATGGATATGCGAGGTCGGGAAAGATACCACTGCCCAATGGGATATGATCTCCTACGGCTCAGGATTTGAAGCAAGACTGAAGTACATAAGTCTGGGAAAAATCGTCAAAGAGGGCAAAGGCCTTTATGGATATGATAAAATCCTGGATAAAATAGTTGAAGCCGGCATAACAAAAGGAAAAGATATTGCCGTATATGCAATGTGGTTCATCTCCGACACCAAATGGGTGTTGATACCTTACAGTTATCTGCCGGATCCAGATAAAGCCGGCTTTAAAATGGAAGGTGAATTCAGATCTCCTGATAACCTGATAGAAAAGAACTTTGAAAATAACAGGATTGTCAAAATAAAAAGCTGGACAAAAGTCAAACATTAATCACCGATAAAAACTTTCTGCAGGAGCTTTGAATTCCGGAGATATTTTATCCGGGGCAATCATTTAATTAAACATCTTTTATATTTTTATGAAGATAATCTGTACTTAATGATTTATTTACAATCCATGAGAAGATATCAAAAAATATGCATTCACAATTTTAAAAATACAAGGATAAAAGACATGTTTTTTAACATACTTTTCTTTGTAATTGTTTCAGGTTTTACACTATCCGGTCAGACTAAAAATGAATGGCCGTGCTTTCATGGAGCGGACCGGCAGAATAAATCTGCCGAAACCGGCCTTCTTAAAACATGGTCCGCAACCGGGCCCGAACTTTTATTTACTATTTCCGGACTTGGCGAAGGTTTCAGCACAGTTTCAATTGGAGGTGGATTGATTTACACGGCAGGAAAGATTGGAAATCAGTCGTATCTTTTCGCTTTCGATCTGAACGGTAAACCTGTCTGGAAAAAACCCAATGGTGACGCATGGTCAGTAAAGGTATCATGGGCAAGCTCATATAACGGGCCAAGGAGTACCCCGACATACGAAAACGGAACAGTTTACCATCTCAGTGAAAATGGCCGGCTTACAGCTTTCAGATCAAAAGACGGAAATGTTTTATGGTCAAAGGATATTCCGAAAGAGTTCAATGCAGATATGCCTATGTATGGTTATGCCGAATCTGTACTGGTTGACGGAGAAAATCTGTTTGTAAGACCCGGAGGAAAGAAAGGCTACCAGGTTTGTCTCAACAAACGTACAGGAGAAACAGTATGGACCAATACCGAGATCCCCGGAGAATATGGATATAACTCGATGGTAACTATGGATTTCGGAGGTTTTCGTCAGGTAATCGGAGCAAGTACGACATGCTATTACAGTCTTGATGCCAAAACAGGCAAACTTTTGTGGAAATATGATTTTATGAACAAGTATGAAGTAAATTGCACCGATGCGATAACATTCAACGAATATGTCTTTCTTACCAGCGGGGAAGGTAAAGGCTGCGCATTGATAAGGTTGAAAAAATCAGGTAACGGAATTGCAACCGAAAATGTCTGGGAAACTGAGTTCATGGATAATTATCACGGGGGAGTCGTTTTGCATAACGGATTTTTATACGGTTCAGGAAATGTATCAAGGGGCTGGTACTGCCTTGAATTTTTGACTGGAAAATCCCAGTGGAAAACTGCCGGAGAAGGGTCATTGACTTATGCTGATGGCATGCTTTACCTTTATGATCAAAAAGGTACAATGAAACTTGTAAAAGCTTTGCCTCAAAAATTTGAAAAGACAGGCGAGTTTAAAGTCCCTAAAGGTGGAGAAGGACCTTACTGGGCTCATCCTGTAATTTGCGGCGGCAGGCTTTATCTAAGGCATGCCGATAAGATCTTTGTTTATAAAGTCTCAAAATAACAACATCTACGATATCTGAATTAATAATTTTTCTTTTATATATTTTTTCGCAGAAATCCAGTATATCAGCCTTACTGGTATTCATACATTATTAAAAACAACCTGACCGGATTGCCAATATTTTGAAACCATTTATTGAAAAATATGTCAGATCTTAATTCTCACAAATTGATCCTGATTTTCACCGGATTATTGATTTTCAGCTCATTGTTTTCACAAGAGTGGCCCGACTGGCGTGGCAGTAGACGCGACGGAGTATGGAGTGAAACCGGTATTGTGAAAAAATTTAAAAGTAATCCGATCCCTGTCAAATGGAACGTTCCCTGCGGGCCGGGTTACAGCGGCCCTACAGTTTCTGACGGCAGAGTTTATATTACTGACCGTATAGAGAAACCGGAAGCTTCCGAAAGAGTACTATGTGTCGATGCCAATACCGGAAAACTAATCTGGACTCATACTTATTCCAGCCAGTACGGAAATGTGAGTTACCCTAACGGCCCCCGTGCCTCAGTCGTGATAAGTGACGGGAAAGCTTATTCACTTGGAACTATGGGCCATTTGTATTGTTTTAACGCCAAGACGGGCGCAGTTTTATGGCAGCATGACATTGACAGGGAATACCGGATCAAAATGCCTATATGGGGAATTGCAGCAACACCTTTGATATATGAGAATAAAATAATACTTCAGATAGGGGGAAGCGATGGTGCTTCAGTTCTCGCACTGGATAAAGATTCTGGCAAGGAACTCTGGCGTTCAATGGATGATAAGATCTCCTATTCCGCTCCATTGCTTATAAGGCAGGCGGGCAAGCCGGTTGTTGTGGTATGGACTGCTGAGAATCTCAACGGATTAGATCCTGAAACAGGAAAAGTTTACTGGAAGATACCTTTCTCCCTTAGAATGGGTATGGGTATAGCCACACCTGTTAAGTACGGAGACTATATTTTCGTCAGCAGCTTTTACAGCGGCTCACTGCTTGTAAAACTAAACCAGCAAACCACAACAGCTGAAAAAATATGGCAGAGGGCAGGAGAAAGTGAACTTAAAACCGATGCTTTGCATTGTGTGATTAATACCCCCCTCATTAAAGATGACTGTATTTATGGTATTGACAGTTATGGTGAATTACGGTGTCTCAAGCTGGAAACAGGCGACCGTATTTGGGAGGATCTTACAGCAGTTACCAGAAACAGATGGGCGAATATACATTTTATCCAGAATGGACCACAAACATGGATGTTCAATGAACATGGTGAACTTCTTATTACCGAACTCTCCCCCCTGGGATTAAAAATAATCAGCCGTGCCCGGCTGATAGATCCAACTACCGGCCAGCTGAACCGCAACGGAAAAGGTGTTACCTGGAGCCATCCGGCTTTTGCGAATCGTTGTGTTTTTGCAAGGAATGACAACAGACTGGTTTGTGCCTATCTCGGAGAATGAATATGCAATTTGAAAAATAAGCTTGATTTAAGTCCAAACAAAGCATAACTTTGATATTGGTCGGAATAATTAAACAAAGAAGGAGGCTGTTATGCAAAAAAAGTTAATACGAAGGGAATTCCTGGAACTGACACTGACCGGAGGCGTATTTTGCCTCTGCGGTTTAAGCGGTCTGGCATTCAGATCCGGTTCAAACGGATCACAACTAATAAGTCCCGGCTGCAGAAGGACTAAGGTAAAGGTAGCAAGATTATTTATGGGAACATCTACCGGTTTATGGCCAAAACCAAATCTCGATTTCCAAAAAGAGATACAGATATATTTATCAGAGTTTGATAAACTGAAAGATGAACTCAGTGATGTTGATTTTATAGCGAATGAACTGGTAACGACAGCCGAAGATGTAGTTAAGCTAAAATCAAGGTTGAAGAGTGCCGATGGTATTCTGGCAATTCATTTAACCTTGGGTATATCTCCGATTCTGAATGAAATTCTTAGTACCGGCCTTCCGGTGATGGTGTTTGCTGTTCCCTACTCAGGGCATGAATGGATTAATTTTGGTAATCTTATGAAAGAACCTGCCGGAAGTAAAATGGATTGTATCCTGACAAGTGACTATAAACAAATGGCTGCTGCAATTCGTCCCTTCCGCGCAATACATCACCTGAGGGAAGCAAAGATCCTTAACCTTTCAACACAATCCCAAAACGGATATGCTGACAGTGTCAGGAGAAAATTCGGAACGGAGATTAAGCAAATCGACCTAAACCGGATGCTGGAGATCTACAATTCCATAGATAACGCAAGAGCTAAAGCCGAAGCTGACCATTGGATAAAAGAAGCCGTTCAGGTAGTAGAACCATCAAATGATGATATTTTCAAATCCTGCAAGCTGGCCCTGGCGTTTGAGCAATTAATGAATGAAGAAGATGCAACGGTGATGACAGTTGACTGCTATGGAAGTATGTTCGGGCCTCTTTGCCGCTCTTATGCTTTCCCCTGCCTAGGATTTACAAGACTCAATAACATGGGATTGGGAGGTATCTGTGAATCAGATCTGCAATGTGCCATGACACATGTGATATTTCAGGGATTAACAGGAAGACCGGGTTTCATAAGCGATCCTACAGTGGATGAATCCCAGAACAGTATCATTCTTGCACATTGTCTTGGAACAACAAGAATGGATGGTCCGGGCGGATCGGCAGCACCATATAAACTGAGAACCATCATGGAACGACAGGAAGGTGTTGTTCCGCAGGTTGAAATGCGGGTAGGTCAGAAAGTTACCCAGGCAATCTTAAATGGTACCAACTCAATGCCATACTTTACCGGAGAGATCATTGCTGCACCCGTGTCACTTAAGGATGACAGGGGTTGCAGAACAAAAATCATGGTAAGGGTTGACGGCAATGCGACAAACCTGTGGAGAAACTGGACCAGCGGACTGCACAGACAGACATGTTACGGGGATATCACAAAGGAGCTTTCGCAGTTCTGCAGGTTCATGGATATTAAAATGATCAATGAAGCAACCTGAGACAAATCATCATGCAGGTTATTGTTCTCCGGTGTAAAGGTTTAAACCTCATCCCATCTATAGAAAATCAGAAGCATGTGTTGAATAAAGACCAAGAGGCAATGATGGTAATATATTAACATTTTATCCATTTCGAACCTCATCATGAAGACATGGCGATAGTTAAAAGCAGGTCTGACTGACCGGACATTGTTACCATTTTTGAGGTGAATAAGGATTTGCTCCGGGATCAGATTGGCTGATATTCAGATCAGGATGCAGATAGATATCAGTTCCGCAACGGGATATTTTATTCCCGTAAACGTAGTTTTGCAGGCCCAAATCTTTCCAGTTATTCCCGTAAATTCCCTTATTGGCACAGTCATAAACAGTGTTGTTCAGAATATATACACCCGTTCCAAAAAACATAATGCCGTTATTCCAATCTGAATATCCGCCTGAAACATTCCAAACTGTATTGTTTTCAACCCATACATCACGCTTTTCCGGAAGTCTGTAATTGTTTGCAATTGAATTGGCTGCACCCTCAACAGTAATACCAGCCTGATTATATTGCTCACTCGTACCAGGATGAATATTATGAATCTTATTATTCCTAACTGTTATATGAAAGCTTTCACCTTTAATATTTATACCTTCTGCATTACCTGTTTCATAGATAAGATTATCCTCAATCCAGATATATTCGCAATTATCAGGAAAATTACCGGCTGAATAAGAACCGCTTCCTACATAAACACCCTCGGCCCATTTTGAATTGAACAGTCCGGTGTTATGAATCCTGTTCCTTAAAACATCAACATACTTCGATGACCTTCCTATATGAGATCCCTCCTGCCCGGTATTGTATATTTCATTGTTCCGTATTATAATATGGTCTGAATTCCTGACATATATACCCCACATAGCATTAGTAAAGGTCAGCCCTTCGATAATTATATAACTGCAGTTTTTTATTTCCAGAGCACATCCCCTTGAAACTGTATCTCCTGAAATAATTACTTTGTTTGAATCCATCGGTCTTATAACAAGAGGAGCCTTTTCAGAACATTTTTTGTCTGAAAGACTGACGCTGGGATATTCCCCTGCTTTTATTAAAACAGTATCGCCAGAATTCGAGCCATTAATTACAGCATTCAGATCATTCCCGGAATTAACCACAACTATCTTACCCATAGTTACCTGTAATGAAAACAAGGCAACGGGAATAATAAAAATGAATTTTGATGATTTCATAATTCTTGTAAGCCAATTAATTTATATGTGCCCCAGAGCAGATCCTCTGGTGAGTAGCTCAAAAAAATCAGAAAATTGTTTGCCATTTCAGTATCCCTATGGTGGTCTCCGTATCTGCACCCGGTCAAATGTATCATTGCAAGGTGTTCTTTGAACTGAACTTAATTGTTTTGATCGAGTAAGGAGCCCCTGCAAGAGTTTGTTTGACTGTCTTTCCTTTATTTTCTTCCAGGAGATTAATCTCTAAAAAGGATATCTGATTCCCCAAGAATTTCAATGAAGTTTCCAGGGGAGAACCTTCAATCTCATAAAGACGTAGTATAACTGAAGAGCCTTTGTCTTCCTTTTTTAATGCACTTATGACTACATTTTCCTGAATGACTGAACAGAATGAACGGTTCGGAGACAACGATTTGGCACTGATTTCATCAGCTACACTTACAGGCATCAGAGGATTGTTTAAATTCATTCCTGCCCTGTATGATTTGACTGTTTTCCAGTCTCCCTTACCTGATGATATGGAATAATGAAAAACATAAGTCCCGGCAGGCGGATAAAATCTGGAAGTTAATCCATTGTCCGTTTTGACTTTTACAGAAACATAACGTGTACCCCTTACCATTTCAGCATAGATCACATTATCGCCGAGCCTGATTTGCTGGTGGTCGACAGCAATTGTGAATCCCTCATTGCCATTGCCTGTATGTATCCAATCATGTACAAGCCTTGAATTCCTCCATGATTCATTTGTTATCTCGTCATCGCGCTTTGTCTCGGCTTCAGGCATAATATTATCGGAAGAATTAGCTCCAAAAGGTATCCCGTAATGAACTTCTGCATCTGCCTGGGGTTTTGGGAATACCTGACGCAACCGTATGAAGCGCGGAATTTCATTTTTCCATTCTACTTTATTTTCAATATCAAGCCGCTTGAGGTCGCTGTAAAGTGTCAGGCGTTGTGTAACAGGGATATCAGCAACGCTTCCTTTGATCTCAATTATTGTTCTGACAGGATTATTCTCTAATACTGTAACATCATTGACAAGGTTTATGAATGTCCTGCCACTAGGTGGTTCTTTACCGATATAGTTACCACCGCGCTCTTCTGCTGCGACTATTTCCATATCTTTGCAAACATCATGGTTAAGCTCCTTGTCAAAAAGAGTGATCTTTCCCGTAACCCGATCTACAGACAGACGATAAAATTTGTTTTCAATTACATCACTGCCCAGAGCCCTTCTCGGTTCTTTCCGATCCCTTTCCGAATCAAGGGTGACTGAAGAAGTCAATGGAAATTCATCAGGTTTGTCAGATGAAACAAGATAGTATGTCTTATACCCTATTGACGGAACGTCATGTGCAGCAAATATTATCTGAAGGGCCCTCGAAATATTTTCACTCCATTCCTCAACAAAAAAAGGAACCGGATTGCCGGATTCATCAAGCAGGCGCATCCCCTTTCTGAAATTGTCTATTTCATTAGGTCCCACATTACCATACAACGTCACGTGCGCCTTCACTATATCGTTTCTTTGCCATCCCATTGAATTGAAGACCACAATCGGGAAACCACCAGGAACCGGTATTTCAACACGTTCAGCGATGTTGCGAAGCATATCCCTAAGTATTTCGCCTCCATGAATGACTGATAGTTGTTCATATTCAATTTTTCTATTATCACCGATAGTTCCTCCCTGACCATCGTGATTGTGGTCCATTGATTCAATAAGCTTTTTCCATAGGAAATCAAATTCCTTCTGTGGATAACCGGCATATCCCAATACATAGTTTATTGTGGCGAATTTTTCCGCTGCCAGCAAGGTATTGGTTGCAGGAATAATGCCGGGCCAAATATGTGCTAAGGATGAGACAATATTTGGCCATGAGGAAGGGATTTCACCAGCAACATCCGGTATCGGAGTATTTTTTTCAAGCTGTTCAAAGAACTCTGAGGGAGTAGAAACGACCATTTTTGCCTGGACGAGCCTGAAGAATTCTTTGACCTTGCTCATAAGGTCAACGGGAGGAGACCACAGGTCTGTTCCCCAATGCATCATTATTGGGCCTGTCGTTGTACTCTGTACCAATTTAAGATCCTTGAAATAGCGATCTTTCTTTTCCTCAAGAGACGTATTGTCAGAAGTCAGGAATGTTCCCCAGCCATAACCATTAAGAGCATTCCAGGCTAAAACTTTTGATCCGTCAGGAGATTTCCAGTTGAATACTGATTTATCATGAGGACCCATACGCGTTATTACGGCATAGGGAACGCCGGCCTGCCTGAGTATCTGCGGGTATTGCGGAGTATAACCAGGCAGGTCACCCAGATGAGCTACTTTCGCATCTACGTCAAATACTTCCATGGCATAGCGTTTGCCGATTAACAGATTCCTGACCTGTACTTCACCGTCAGGCAGTTCTTGGAATATGCCGACCCATTTGGGGGCAATTTCAATGCGGCCTTCTTTTACAAGGCGTTTCAGGTCATCAGCTTCCCGTGATCCGGAATGGGTGTCCATGAAATTAGATACAAAAACATTGTCTTCAAGTAGAAAACGAAATTCCGGAAATTCATTAGCTATCCCGATGGTTCTGGCTATTATCCGGTTGCCACGGGAGACACACTCCTCACGTGTACCTCCCCAGAAAAAGTCAAGATGTGAAAAGGGCACAAAATAAATTTCTGTATCTTTATGTTGTTGCGCCATTATATCTGCGCAGGGGTCCATAAGTATGACCAGAACCAGGAATATTGCCTGTGACAATTTCATGTTAGATTTATTCATGATTATGCTGTTTAATGATTCAGATTATTTTTCCCTAAAGTCATAAAGTTTTACCCTTAAAACAGAATGCCATTCCTGACTATCCCTTTTAAATCAGGCAAGTAAAATCCCGATCACTTTATCTTAAGTTTAAGAGTCTTTATTTCGTAAGGATTTATTTCCAAAATACTGGAATCCTGGTCCATCTGCTTTTCTTCAATTAGATTTACCTCCTGAAAGATAAGTCTTTTGTCCATCCAGTCTATCATTGTTCGCACGGGTAATCCCTTGATTTCATAAAATCGCAAAATCAGATTTGAACTCTCTTCTGCTTTTTTCAAAGCGCTCAAAACAAGGTTATCTGCTGATAGCTTAATAAATGAGATGGTCGGAGGCAGTGATTTTTCTGATAGTTCATCCTCAACACTCACAGCAATAAGTGGAGTATTCTGATTTATGCCTGTCTGAAAGGAATTTGTCGTTTCCCAGTTACCAGAGTCAGATGAAAATGTATAACGAAAAACATATTTACCTGAAGGAGGATAAGAAGCGGTGGTTATTGTATCTCCCCGGGTTATTCTGCCAGATGTCCATCTCAGGCCCCGCAACATCTGGGTCCTGATCATATTATTTTCCAGACGGACAAGATAATGATCCATGCCCACAGTGAATCCCCAGTTTCCTGTGCTTGCTGATATCCAGTTCTGTATTTCCCTGTATTTTCTCCATGCTTCTTTTTGAATTTCATCTCGTGCCCTTGGCCCGGCACCAGGCATCAGATTATTTTCCGAACTAATCCCAAAAGGTACTCCATAATAAATTTCACTTCCATCCGGATAAGGAAATAATTGCTCAATTCTGATATATCGGCCCTGCTTCCAGCCAATTGAGTTTTCAATATCTATCCGTTTGAGGTTTTTGTATAAGAAAAGACGTTGGACAACAGGTATGTCAGCAATCCGTCCCTCAATTCTGAAAACCGTTCGGACACAATTCTGTTCTTCAGCTTCTGTTTTAATTATGCTGTTATAAATGGTTCGTCCTGTCAGTTCTTCCGGATTGGGATTATTTCCCCCACGATCTTCAAGTGCAACAATTTCCATATTGTTACAAATAACTTTATTGATGTCTTTATCAAATACAGAAACACGACCCGTTGCTCTGTCAACTGTTATTGTATAAAAATCGTTTTCTATTTTATGCAAACCCAAAGGACGTTTGGGATTCATTTTATCAAGGTAGGTATCCAGCTCAAGATCTGCTGATAACGGAAATTCTTCTGTTTTTTCTGCCGGAATAAGATAAAAAGTCTTATAACCAAAAGCAGGAATATTTTCTGCAATAAATGTCAGATCGTATGATCTTGAAATTACATCCGTAAATTGTTTTACAAAGAATGAAATACTAACACCTTTTTCATCAACAAGGCGAAGCCCTTTACGGAAATCATCAATTTGATCCGGCCCTACATCTCCATAAACTGAAATATGTGTTGAAATAACATCACTCCTTCGCCAGCCTTCAGTATTAAAAACAACTATAGGAAAGCATTTTTTATAGGGAACCTGAACTTTTTCCGCTATGTTCCGGGCCATATCGCGGAGGATCTCGCCCCCCCTGATTATCACAAGGTTCGAATATTCAATTTTGCGATTATCTCCAATTGACCCACCTTGACCATCATGGTTGTGGTCCATAGATTCGATAAGCTTTTTCCAGAGATAATCCAATTCTTCCTTTGGATAATCGGAATAGCCAAGCGCATAATTAATAGCTGCCAATTTTTCCGCTGAGATGAGGGTGCTTGTTGCCGGAATGCCTATATTCCACATATGAGGGAATGATGAAGAAACACTTGGCCAGGCATTAGGGATCTCCCCGGGAATATTCTGCAAGCCGGGCATTTTAACAGCAGCATCAAAGAAATCTGCGGATGTGGCAGTTATAAAATTAAATCCTGAATTTTCCTTGTTAATTATTTTAATATTCTCAATAAGTTTTTCATTTGGAGACCAAAGATCCACTCCCCATCCCATATATACAGGACCGCTTGTGGTCAAACGAATTTCGTCTATCTCTTTTTTAATCCTTTCCTTTTCCTGATTACCTAGGGCAAATTTATGGAATCCAAGATTTACTCCCCACCCATATCCTTTTTTGGTGTCCCAGACGAGGGTTTTTGAACCATCAGGGGCAATCCAGTTGAAGAGTGACTGGTTTAATGGCCCAAGCCGGGTCATAACCATAAATGGAACATCCGATTTTTTTAAAATCTGAGGATATTGCGGAGTAAATCCCGGGATATCACCCTGATGTGATACCAAAGGATTTACCCCAAAGATCCGTTTTGCATATTGTTTACCGTACAAATAATTCCTCGCATGAACCTCACCACCAGGAAGGTTCTGAAAAATTCCGCTCCATTTGGGAGCGATCTCAAATCGTCCATTTTTAACAAGCTGCTTAAGGTATTTCACATCTCCGGAACCGGGATGACTTTGAATATAATTATCGACAAATACCATGTCCTCAATCAGAAACCGGAATTCGGGTTGCTTCCGGGCAATATTAAGAGCCCTCGTGATTATCCGATTACCTCTGGAAAGGCACTCCTCCCTTGTTCCGGCCCACATAAGGTCAAGGTGAGAAAAAGGAATAAAATATATATCCGTTACGGCTTCATCCTTATTACCCGCATCAGATTGTCCATTCAATCCAAAACTTACTACAAGTGAAGCCATAAAAAGAAGTAATGATTTTGATTTGCCTCTGTTTTTCATGTCATAGTCTTTTCTTATGGACTCAAAGAATAAAGTTTTAAAATGAAATATAATCAATTATCCAGAATTAATATTTCACTTTTTGATTTTAACATCTGACTTACCATGCAGGCATATTTCACTTCATTATCAGGTCATAAACAGGTAAATTTTAAAACGTTTTCAAGATTTTGTTTTATCCATTTATACTGTCCACATCAAGAACATCATAAAATTATCATGATATAATTCATATTTCAGTGACTTAACTGGTCCGATATTTGGTTAATTCAATATATCAATAAACTATCTCATCTTTGGGCTTTTTGTAAATAGGAACTCATTCTGAAGCTTTCTAAGCTGTATTAATTATTATTTTTTTGTTTATTGACAAGCATAATTATTATTTAAGTTCGCACTCAAAAGTGATTATAAGAATTGTTTGAAGGTCTTTTTGATTACAGCTTGTGGGGATTGTTTCTGGCCAGTTTCCTGGCTGCAACTGTTGTCCCTTTCAGTTCCGAGGCACTGCTGACATTCCTTATCTATAACGGCACTGATCCGTATCATGCTGTTCTGGTAGCGACGGCCGGTAACTGGCTAGGAGGGATGAGCAGTTACGCCATTGGTTATCTTGGCAAATGGGAATGGATTGAAAAATATCTGAGGATCAAACGTGAAACAATTGAAAAATGGCACAACCGGCTGTACAAAAGAGGAGCACTTTTCGCATTTTTTTCATGGGTTCCGGCAGTGGGTGATGTTTTTGCAGTCGGTCTTGGTGTATTGCGCAGTAATGTTCTGACCACAACCATTGCGATGCTTGCAGGTAAATTTGCCCGTTATGTCGTCTGGGGCTGGCTGACAGGACTTGTTTTCTGAAAGGTTCAGTTTCAATCAGTCTCCATTATAGGAATAAAAGAAATTAATGGGTATGCAATCTCTGGCTTTCTTTAAACACGAAAAAGGGTGCCCTTTTGAGACACCCTTATGGTTTGTTTGATAATAATCTTACCTGCGGCCTGAACCTACTCTGTTGTTCATCCTCATCATGCTTCTCTGGGATGCATTTATACCTGATGCACTGCGCCTTGCAGCTGAGCATACCTGCGAATTGTTCATCTGCTGTACCATTGAAGCCTGATTTGTTCTGGCCCGGGTATTCAGCTGAGTCATGTCCTGACATGAAACCCTGTCACGTTTCTGAATCCTGGTCTGGATTCCCGACCTGGTCATGGTCCCTGATTGAGTCTGATTATTGATCTGGGCCTGCGTCTGATTCTGAAGCTGGGTCTGAGCCTGTGTCTGGTTCTGGAGCTGGGTCTGAGCCTGTGTCTGGTTCTGGAGCTGGGTCTGAGCCTGTGTCTGAAGCTGGGTCTGAGCCTGTGTCTGGAGCTGGGTCGGAGCCTGTGTCTGGTTCTGGAGCTGGGTCTGATTCTGGATCTGGTCCTGATCCCTGTTCTGTAACCTTGTCTGGATGCCATTCTGAGCCAATACTCCGGCACTAATCATAACAACACCTAATGTTAAAAAAATTGTCCTTTTCATTTCCTGTATTATTAAGTTAATAAATTCAATGTGACAAAACTAAACCTGTGAAGATGAAATTTCGATGAAATTTCAACTACAAGAACAAAAAAAGAAAAGCTTAATTTAAGAGCACAGTATAAATTAGACCGGCTCTGGGTTATGGATCAGAATTAATGCATCCGCTGGTTTATCATACCAGCTAATTATCAGGTTAATTGTTTTTTGGGATCAGATTCTGTATTATTTATAATCTCCTGCACCATCCTTGTGACGCTCCTGAAATCGATCTTACCTGTTCCCATCATTGGCAGGTCCTTTATTACAATAAACTCACGCGGAAGTGCAATAATGGGCAGCTCATTTAACATTTTCCTGAGTATTTCCGTCTTGTGCACTTCAGCATTGACAGTTGCTATAATGTAAGATCCCCTCTTTTCATCCGACACCTCCACTATACAACATGATACACCCGCAGGAAGATACTTCTCCATTACATTTTCCACCTTAACAAGCGATACCATTTCACCCCCTACCTTGGCAAATCTTTTAAATCGGCCCGCATGCCAGAGATAACCATCCTCATCGAAGAAACCCATGTCACCGGTATTGTACCATCCATCAGAGAGCACTTCTGATGTAAGTTCGGGATCCTCATAATAGCCTTTCATTACAGAGTCACCTTTTACAAAGATCATTCCTGTTTCTTTGGTTTTACATTCCTCGCCGGTTTCAAAATTGACCACTTTTACCTGTACGCCGGGAATTACTTTTCCGGTACTGCCTGGTCTGTTAAATTCGTGGGTGTTGACTGAAATGACCGGAGATGTTTCAGTTGCTCCGTATCCCTCAAGAAGAGTTACACCATGTTTTTTCATGAATCCTTCTCTCAGTGCATCCGGACATTTGTCTGCACCTGCCACCATTAACCTCAGAGAACTGAAATCTCCGGGCTCCGATTTCTGAAGATATCCCCAGAAAAAACTAGGAGTGCCTACCATTAATGTCGGCTTTTCTTCACGAGCGATACTGCTTATCGTCTGAAAATCGAGAGGATTGGCATAAGCCACCATGGTCATCCCGTAATAAAATGACACCCATAGATTTACAGTAAGACCAAAAACATGGAAGAATACAAGATTCGCCAGAATTTTGTCTGACTCAGACAACTTGACATAATCACCAAAATTCTTAATGTTTGAAGATATATTGAGATGTGTTAGCTGAACTGCCTTGGGATCTTTTTCACTTCCGCTTGTAAACAGGATCGCAGCAGTGTCATTTTCATCTCCCTTATGGATACTATTGAGGATCATCTGAACGGGAAGCTTTGTTTTCAGGGCTGCTTTGAGTTTCTCGATTGTCGTGACGCTTTTCATAATGTCCTCAATCATGACCATTCCTTCAATTACCGGACATTTTATTTTTTCGAGCAGGGCTTTTGAGGTAATTATCGTTTTGAACCTGCACTTTTTCTGGGCATACTTTGCGTTATCAGCAGCTCCTGTCGAATAATTTATCATTACTGGAATTCTGCCGCTCATCAGAGCTCCAACAGTGGCTAGTGCACAGCCTGCAGACGTCGGAATCATAATTCCGATAAATCCCTTATCATACTTTTCAAATTTTGATTTCAGAATTAATGCACCGATCAAAGCAGTTGAATAATTGATGCTTTTCCCGGTGGTCTTATCAATAACAGCCATTTTGCCGGCATGTTTCTTTGCCATTCTTACGAACTGATGATGAAGTAACATAGTGTAAGTGTTAATCTGTCCCGAATTTAAAATTTGGCCAATATACCTATTAATTTGAAATAAATAATATCAATAATATTTACTTTTTTATTTCGGGTCGAAAAAAATACATATTTGATGAATATCATATATTATTGTCTGTTATTTAATTAACAGCTCTCAATAAGATTCAAACTAATATGAATAAAAGCATGATTCGAAAAATCTGCTACCGGAAAACAAGTACTGATGAAAATGCAAGCTGTTTATTTCTTTAAAAACAGTATCCGACCCTGTCCCGGCGCCAGCCAGCTGCTTTCTCCTGAAAACGGCTCCGAACTGCCGGTGTAATTGTTTACCTGATAGATTTTCCCCTGTTCCCTGAAGGAAAGGGTTATATTTTGAGATTTTGTAAGGTTTTTATTGACCACTATGACATGTGGCGTTTTGTCTTCATCCTCAAATTCACCAACCACCAGATCATTACCTTCCAGTGATGCCAAAAAAACTGATGATTCAAGCCCGTTTGCACATTCTTCAGATTTGGGATAATGAAAGACATTCACGCTTTTCAGCTTAACATATACTGTGCCCATCGCATGCATCTGAAGGTTTATGTTCTGAAGTATGTACCAGACCGGTGTCTTATGTCCGAACTGATCAACAGGTGCATACCTGTAATTGCCATGCTTGGGTGCAAAGTATGTAAAATAACTGATACCCCTGGCCCCGTATGCAAGAGATGTATACAGCTGGAAACACAGGCCTTCATAAGAGGGATCCATATAATTAAAATGAGCATTTGACAAAACAATGTTCCAGAAAGGAATATTGTTTTTCAGGGCCGCATTCCTGATTTTTTCAAGGTTTTCAAAATAACCCTTTCGAAGAGTGCCATCCTTCATCAGAGAATAATTGTCATAACTTATAAAAGAGGGCTTTACCGTTTCAATATATTTTTGAACATAGTCATCATAGTCGATTGCCTTAAGTTGTTCTTGGTTACTGGCATAAACGGGGAACAAATTTATATAACTGACCTTTCCGGGAGCGGCCATTGCCCACGCATCCTTCCACCTTTTCAAGCCGTCGAAAGCTGAAGTACCGGGTTCGTCTCTCAGATAATAACCAAATACTGCAGGATTGCCTGATGTTTTACGGGCGACAGCATGTACACGCTTACTGATCTCATTATCACCAAGTTCTGCCTCCTCATCGCCTACCTGGATTGAATTTTCATAAACAAATGCCTTTAATCCTGCCCGTGAAACATTTTTTAAATCACCGATCCTTACAAATCCTGCCAGATTAAATCCGCAGTCATGAATATCCTTCAGGACAGCCAGATCGCCAGGCGTCCACCCCCAGGGCATTATAGCAAACTCTTCCGGTTCAAGACGTACATTGTTCAGGCCCTGGGTAAAAACTGATGTTAAGTTCAGCAGCAGTAATCCGATTATAAATAACTTTTTCATTCTTATAGTATTAGTTAAAAGGGAATTTATATTTATCAAAAAGCATGTATAAAGTTAAAAAGATATAGGCGGAGATTTATTAATTTTCCGGGGATCGGAAATTCTTTTTTAACAGGTGTGATTAAGAATTCAATAATCTTAAATGATAATGTATTTATGTGATTTTTTATATTGACGGCAAGTGCTGATACTTTAGGATTTACTAAATTTGATAAAAGATCATATCTGAATTTTTTCATCCTAAAAATCATGAACATGCCATTAAATTTATTCCTGCCAGGAAACTTTAAAAATCATGATGCCCAACATCAGCAGATTTTTTATTCGTGCTGTATCATCGGCAGCTGTTCAAAGTTCTTTCTTTTAAAGAACTTTGCATTGGCAATGATCTTAATGCTGTTGTGTGTAAATTGTCAGGAAGCACCTGAAAATAAGGTTTCTGCGCCGTTCGATTTAGGTTATCTGTTGAATAACAAAGATTTGCAGTCTTTTGGTGAAAAGCTATTCTTCGACACCAATCTCTCAACACCGGAAGGGCAGTCTTGTGCTGTATGCCACGGTCCGGAAGTAGGATGGACGGGGCCGGATGAGATGGTTAACAAAACAGGAGGCGTGTACCCCGGAGCTTTACATGAGCGCCATGGGAACCGAAAACCCAATAGTTCTGCTTATGCAACATTCAGTCCCTTATTCGGTGCTTTTACTGAAAACGGGAAAGTGGTTTTTTGCGGAGGTAATTTCTGGGACGGGAGGGCGACCGGTTATGTCCTTGGCAATCCGGCTGCTGATCAGGCGCAGGGCCCCTTCCTGAATCCTCTGGAACAAAATATTGCTAATGCAAAAATCCTTGTTGATAAAGTTTGTAATTCAGAATATGCCTCCATCTTCAAAAAAGTGGGAACTGATATCTGGAAAGAACCTGATATCTGCAACAGTAAAAATCTTAATCTTCAGTTTGGTATTATCGGTATCGCTATTGCCGCTTTTGAGAACTCTGAAAAAGTTAACGCATTCACATCCAAATACGATTTTTACCTGAAAGGAAAAGCAAAACTGACTGCACTGGAGGAACAGGGACTTGCATTATTTAAAGGAAAAGCTAAATGTGCCAACTGCCATACGGTTGATTCAGATGCCAAAGGAAATCCTCCTGTATTTACAGATTATACTTTTGAAAATCTGGGTATACCGCCAAATCCCATGAATCCATGGTACACGATGGATTCGACATTTAACAGGGAAGGCAAAAAATGGATTGATCCCGGCCTTGCGGAATTCCTTTTAGAAATGCCTCAGTATGCCATGCTTGCAGAAGAAAATTTTGGCAAGCATCAGGTCCCGACACTCAGAAATGTAGATAAACGTCCGTCACCTGAATTTGTCAAATGCTACGGACATAACGGATATTTCAAAAGCCTTGAGGAGATTGTCCATTTTTATAATACACGCGATGTGCTGCCAAAGGCCAGTGAAGTATCAGACCCAAAACCAGGAGTTAACTGCTGGCCTGAGCCCGAAGTTGCCATTAACATGAATAAAACCGAATTGGGAAATCTCGGACTGACCGCTGAAGAAGAATCAGCAATTGTAGATTTCATGAAAACTCTTTCGGATGGATATTTTCTGCAAGAAAATTAAAAAGGTCAATAACCTGCTTTATCTTCCCGGGTAATTTCACCCGGTCATTGCAGCTGGCCGGATGAATATAAATGCGACTGTTTGGCTATCACGAATTCAGTGCAACCAAAGAACCGGCATGATATTCCCGGCACATGGTTTTAACTGCTGCAGAAAAATTTAACATCTTAGTTACAATGAAACAGATTGAGTCTTATGACGCAGGAAGAAAGGGATATTATCAGAAGTCAGATCAGCAAAGAAATATCTTTACTCGAAAAATCAATTGACACGCTTCTTGAACTGATAGATGCCGAGGTGCAGTCTGATGCCAATGACTGGTTCACATCAAAGGAGAGCAACCCTTCCAAGGAAATAAACGAACTTGCACTTGAAAAAGCCCGACAACGGATCGTTTTGCTTAGAAGTGTCCTATCGAGAATCGATACTCCTGAATACGGTATATGCATCAAGTGCAATAAGCCTATTCCCTTTGAAAGACTTAAAGCAATTCCTTCAGCCACCCGGTGCCTCTCCTGCGTCTGACAGAAACAAATCAGATAATAAATACTGCGCTTCCGGGATGATATTCCCTGACTCGATTTGATAGTCCTGAAGCTGTATCAGAAGCCTTAAATCCGAGCCTTTAATCCCTGGTACACTTTTATTCCGACCTTTGGGACACTTATTAATTCAAATAGTCATGTTTCACCAAAAAGTTAAATAAAGTGATTCACCAGGAGTTACACAGAGGACTACAAATACAGCCCCGGTTTTATCAATTATCCTGCTTGTTTAAATGCAAAAACTCTGTCAAAGAATATTTTACGTAATTAATTACGTAATTAATTATGTGATTAATTACGTAATAATATCGGAGTGGGGATCTCCCTTTGGTAAAACAAAACTTAAGGTCTGGGCAATGATTGATAAAGAGTATGACTGTAATTATCAAAATAAAACAGATCACAATTATAATATTCAATTCAAATGGTAATTATGTAAATCTTAAAGAATGTTAATGCCTTACTGAATTAGTCAAACACTTAGTACATTGCGGCCTGTTTTATTTCTCCATCCGTTCGATGAAGGCCAGATTCCATCTTATTCTGATCCTGCTTTTTGTTTCTCCTGTATCTTTTCCACAGGAAAGCACCTCCATAAAAGCCCTCGCAATTGATTCTCCCATAACTATCGACGGATTTCTGAATGAACCTGAATGGTCAGAATCGCCGGTTGTCACTGATTTTATCCAGTTCGAGCCTGAAGAGGGAAAGCCCTCAGCCCGCAAAACAGAAGTCAGGATACTGTTCGGCAGGGATAATTTGTTCATCGGAGCGAGGATGTTTGACAACTATGAAAATATTGAAGCCACCCTGGGCCGTCGAGATGAATATAACAGGGCTGATTGGTTCATGGTTTCAATAGATTCATACTTCAACAGGAAAACTGCTTATACTTTTGCAGTTAATGCAGCAGGGGTACAACTCGACGGACAACAGGATGATAATAAAAAGCTGACTGTAAATGATGCCAATCCTCTTCTTCCGGCAGGTCTTGATCCTTCCTGGGATGCTATCTGGTTTTCGGATGTCAGTATTGACAAGGAAGGTTGGACAGCTGAAATCAGGATCCCGTACAGCATGCTCCGTTATTCAAGAAATGAATCACAGAACTGGGGCATCCATTTCAGACGCAGGATCCCCAGACTGGGAGAGGTTTCCGAATGGCCATATATTCCGCGAAATGAAAGAATCAATCTTGTATCAGGATATGGGCAGTTAAACGGTATAAATGGTCTGAAACCCAGGCGCAATATACTTGTGAGGCCATATATACTTGCAGGCCTCGACATTTTTGAGAATATAACTCAGCCAGGCAGATCAGATCACAGGATGAAATATGATGCAGGAGGCGACATAAAACTGGGTTTTGGACCCAATATTATGCTTGATGCAACAATAAGTCCGGACTTTGGTCAGGTAGAGGCAGATCCTGCTGTATTGAATCTTACTGCTTTTGAAACTTTCTTTGCTGAAAAACGTCCCTTTTTCCTTGAAGGTGCTGATATTTTCAAGTTCGGAATAGGAAACAGCCGTCTTTTCTATTCACGCAGACTAGGATCAAAAGAACCAATAATAGCTGCAGCCAAACTGTCGGGGCATTCTGAAAAAGGATTATCGTTCGGACTTCTGGCGACAGCAGCCGGAAAAAACTTCAAACCTAACAATAACTATGCAGTGTTGCGCATTAGCCAGACCCTTGGTCAATATTCCTCAGCCGGAGGAATATTGACATATTACTACAGTCCGGCAGAATCAGGAACAGGATGGCAGAGTACCACAGGAGGAATTGACTGGGATTTGAGATTTAACAATAACAAATACGGTTTTGAAGGAATTGTGGCATTTTCCGACAGAAATCCACTGTTGCCAGACAAAAAAGGAGAGGAAGGATTTATGAGTGGCCTGGTACTAAGAAAGAGACAGGGAATCATCGACGGACATCTGACACTGCTGTTGTTCACCGACAAATATAATCCCAATGACATTGGCTGGATCAGTTTTGAACAGAACTGGTACCAGTTATGGTCAAATCTGAACTACAAGATCAATAAAGGTAAACCATTCGGTTCATTCCAGAGAGGTGAAATAAGCCTTTATTATACAAGACGATATTCTTACCTGGAATGGTACAATATGGGAGGGAATGTAAATCTTAATTCCAGTCTGATAACAAAGAATTTCAGGACGATTAAGTTCGGCGCAAGATTTAATGATCTCCTGGGTGGCTATGATCTTTGGGAAACAAGAGGTCTGGGAATATGGGGCAAACCAAAAGCGGTTGAGATGTCAGGGGAATTCAGTACCGACGAAAGGAGAAACTGGAAACTGACTCCGAAACTGACGGTCAAGAAATATGACAACAAAGGTAGCGAGTATGGGATTGATTTCCAGAGTATTTTGAATACAGGAACAAGGCTGTCTCTACAGTTTAATATGAAAGGCAACTGGGAGGTAAACAAAACGGCCTGGGTTTCAAATGAATCATTTATGATTGAAAACAAAGTGTGGAAGATTGGCAATATCTCCGCTTCTCCTGACAATCTTGAATATAACAACTTTGTCGCTTTTGATGACGAAGGAATGCTTGGTAATATCATGGCTGATGTTAATCAATACAAACCAGACCAGTATTATGTCTCAGTGTTTGGAACCCGCGATACCAGATCATTTGATATGACAGCAAGAGGAGCACTTACATTTACCCGGAAATTTTCCCTCCAGCTTTATACACAACTCTTTGTTGCCAAAGGGATATATGATAATTTCAGTATTCTTTCTAATCCGGATTATATGGCTGATTTTCCTGCATACCCTAAAAGGAGGGATTTTAATTACAAAAATCTGCAGTCCAATTTTGTAGCCCGGTGGGAATACAGGCCGGGTTCAACAATCTATTTCGTCTGGAGTCATTCAAGGAACAGGAGAGATGATATGAATCCTCTCGCTCCGTGGGGAGCATCGATCTATGAGCAATCTCTTGGAGAACAGTTGTCTGACCTCTTCAGAATTTTTCCGAAAAACAGCTTTATGATTAAGATCGACTATGCATTCCATTAGCAACCAGCTTGTTTATCAGAATGAGGTTAACCAGATTTTGTCAGTCACATTTGTCATCCATTTTAAAATGCCTTTAAAAAATGAACTCCTTTAAAAGTACAGCCTCTCCGGCAACTTTTACATCCCTTAATTCACACAAGACACCATACGTTATGGAAAAGTGGCCGGATTATTGCAATAATGTGGGATCTACAGTCAAAATTGGTTTATGTCAGATTTATACTGAAGAATGGCAGACGGAAGCAAACATTCAAAGGACTCTTGAAGCTATTGACATTGCTTCGGACCAGGGTGCAGAAATTGCAGTCACTCCTGAATGTGTTATCCAGGGTTATCCTGTATATGAAAACAAAGCCCGCTCAGAATCGTGCAGAACAAAAATATTTTCAGTTGCGGAATCTCCATCTGGCGAAAATTTGAAATTATTTAAAGACAAAGCCAGGGAGAAAGGTATTTATATTCTGATTGGTTTTGTGGAAAAAGGGGAAGAAAATAAAATTCATAATACAGCTGCACTTATATCTCCGGAAGGACAGTATGTTTATGTCTACCGGAAAGTGCACTGCCGACATTTTGAAAATATCAATTACCGGGGTTATTTTACACCCGGTGATAATTTCTATTCCGCAGATCTTCATTTTGGAGATAAAAAATTCAATACAGGAACGATTATCTGCTTTGACAGGGAGTTGCCAGAAACACTTAGATGCATGAGGGCACTGGGCGCAGAATTGGTTCTTTGCCCTCTTGCAACTGATACAAGCGATTTGACAGTTTACAAAAATGAAGTTGATAATGAAATTATTACACGGGCAGGATCAACCTGTAACGAACTTTTTATGGTGGTGGTAAATCATGCCGGCAGATTTAACGGAGGAAGTTTCATAACCGGTCCGAAAGGAGAGTTGTTCTGCCAGATGAATGCAGATCCGGGTGTTTTAACTTACGAGATACCGGCAGGCGTTATTTCACAACATTTTCATCATGAACCATTGGGATGGATGGGATGGGGTTATCGCCGACCAGAGGTTTATAAAAAATATATTTGAGACGCCGGCATTCTTTTTTCCTGTATCAAATTTTAATAAGATTCGATTCTGCTGCTAAAATTTTATCTTCCCACACGGAGGAAAATGAATAAATTTGTTTAACAGGTTCAATTTTCGTCTGAAATAAATTTTGTAGAAGAGATTGTTTTTCCGATAGTTTGTAATTTTTATTAAAAACAAAATCTTTTGTATACAAGCGAATGAAAACCCGACTTAAACGTAAGGATTTTATTCATGCTGCTTCTTTTCTTGGAGTCGGATTTGTTGCAGGTTTTTCTTCAACTGCCTGCAAATCAGATTATAGTCTGTCGCAAATTGTAAAAAAGACTGAATCAAGAAATAAAGATAATCATGAAAATCCATTGACTTTGCCATGGGATAAAGTTCATATCCTCGAAGTGATTAAAAAGCGTGCAGAATTTGAGAAATCGAGGCTGGAAATGGACGTTAATTACTATCGAATTGGTTATAATATCGCATTTCAGCTGCCGGTTAAGGAGCGTCCCGTTCAGAAGGTTATGCCCAAAGTCCTTGAAGGCGGTTATCCATGGCCCACCTGGTTGCTGTGGGATCTGGAAAATCGGTGGCGAATTTTGAACGAAGCCTGGCGTAAATTCGGGGATAAAGAGGCCGGATCACTGCTTCAGAGAGAATTGTCAGCTTTATCAGAATGGGATCAGTTTGTTGAGATCAAAAATCAGGTAACTCTATTTACCTCACACATAGCTTCATCTTTTTCTTTTGCCCTGGCAAATACCTCCGGATGGGATCCGGTATTTTTGCAAAGATGCAAAAACACGGCTGAACTGCTTCTTGAAAGGGACATCTGGCCCTGGTTCAATGAGAACTGGAATAATATAAATGATATACTTCCAAACCAGTTGCACAACGGATCTCTGATAGGACTTTCACGTACCTCCCAGCTGGCAAGTGTTTTATCCAGCCCAAGGGCTGAAGTCATACAGAATAAAATGGTGGAAATCCTGAGGACATATTGTCGTTTCCGCACAGGAAAAGAGTACCATACCGAAGGTACCGCTTATGACGGTTATGCAATGGACAGTGTTACTGAATGGATTGCCTCCCTGACCTATCGTGAAGAATTGTTGCCTGAATGCCATGATGCTTTTCGCAGCCTGGCGGATCAGTGGATTGATTTAACTGTCCCGGGGCGAACCGAACTGCATGCTCCCATAGGTGATGTGGAACCTGAAATGATGTTCTGGACTTCAGCAATCATGAGATTGGCAGGATGGTACAACTGGCGTGATGCAGCCTGGATTTTATCAGGTATTAATTTAGATAAAACTCCCATCGCAACATTATCAGCTGCCCTGGAGTATCCCGGACTTTTTAAAGATCCACCCTATGAGCCACATGCCGGACCAAAAGAACATCCTTGTGCTGTAAGTCTCCGCACTGGTTGGAATAAAGACGATGTTGCCGCAATTGTCAGTCTGCCCCGAAATAAAATGTCTCATTTACAATATGATGGTGGACATGTTGTCTTGGGCTGGCAAGGCAGGCTTTGGATAACTGACCCGGGGTACAGGCAATACAGGCCCGGATCTGAACAAGATTATACAATAGGAACAGAGGCCCACAATTGTCCGGTTATAAACGGGAAAGCCCAGGATGTCCCCTCTGCAATACTTCTTAAAGTGGATTTTGATGAATGCGGCTGGCAACACACAAGTATTGACCTATCGAGATGTTATTCATTTATGTGTGAAGGTATGGTGGTTAAACGAGAAGTGTGGATCGAACCAGTTAAAGGTTTAACTGTTGTTGTAGGAGACAGATTTTATATCCCTGGTCCTGACATTGAGATAAGAACACATTGGTTGGGAGATACACAGCTTGCCTGGAGTTTTGTTAAAGGTTGGGTAAGATTAAGTCATAGTAAAATGACACTTTGGATGGGTATCCCTGGCGACCACCTTACAGCATCAGGGCTTTATCGTCACCCCGGCAGCAGAGGCCCCCTTACCTTTGCACATAAAGCAGTCATGCCAGCCGGATGCGGGATGACCTGGTGGGTATTCTGGTTTGATCCTGACAGCAGCTGGTCACCTCCGCTTATTTCAACTCGTATAAATAGTCTGATTATTGATAATCCCCGACAACCGGAAAACAACAGATCTTTTACTCAGGAGGATAACTTTTAGTCGGCTATGTGTAAAATTCTTAGTCATCTAATTATGTAATAGTCAACTGTAAATATTTTTCTGTATTCAGGTTTATTTGGTTAAGAGCAGCAGAAGTATCTGTTTATTTTCTAATTCCTATATTTGATCTAAAGTATTTTGTTTTAAAAAATCTTTGTCAATGAAAAAGTTGTTTCATGTTTTCATCATTTTACTGATTTCTGCAACATTATATTCTCAGTCAAATATGAAAGAGCCCGGATTGCAAGATCCGGCCGTTCCCTTCTCAAAAAAAGCGCTTACAGGCAGTTTTATTGATTTCTTTGGTAAGAACGATTGGTCTCAGAAGGATTGGGAAAATCAATTCGAGGAGATGAAAGAAATCGGGATGAACACTGCAATAATTCAGTTTATTTCATATAAAGACAATACCTGGTTCAACTCAGCCAACGATTTTACATCGAAAAAATATCCTGATGCACTTCCACGCCTTCTTGCAGCTGCAAACACTACAAATATGGATATTTTTATCGGATTATATTTTGATGAAGAGTACTGGCATAACCAGACAAATGAAAACTGGCTGAGGCTGCATGCTGACAGATGCATATTCGTTGCAAAAGAAATTCATGAAATGTTTGGCAAAGATCGGGCTTTCAAAGGGTGGTATATTCCGCACGAACCAGAACCAAATGCCTATCATTCAAGAGAGCTGACTGCTTCATTTAATGAAAATCTAATAAACAGGATCTCCGATAAGCTTCACAGTTTTGATTCTAAACCAGTATCAATAGCAGCATTTTTCAATTCTGAACTGACATCACCACAGCAGCTCAGAGAGTTCATGTCTGAATTATGCAGGAGTAACCTGCAGATTATCATGTTGCAGGATGGGGTAGGCGTAAATCATGTAACGCTTGAAAATTTAAAGCTTTATTATACTGAAGCTGACCGCGGATTGTTTGAGAATACTGATTACAAAGGGGAATTCTGGACTGATCTGGAAACTTTCAGTTTTCCACCCCAGGGTCCGGTGACTTTGGATCGGATCAGAAGGCAGCTTAAGGAGGAGCTATCGGTTCCTCATATTTCGAAAGCAGTGTCATTCCAGTACTACAGTGATATGTGTCCGAAAGGTCGCCATGGCGCAGATGCTGCAAGGCTGAGGAAAGACTATCTTGAATTTGTTAAAAGTCTGAAATAGTTGGAAAATATCAATTTATTTTAAAGGGAGTCTGATTATTTCACCGGGATCGGGTTTTAAAAACTGTGCTTTCAGATCTTTCACATAAGGAATGGAATCATCAGGATCGCATCCTCCATAAGAACCGGGAGGAAGATCAAATGTCCCGTAATGATATGCTATCATGACTTTTGCACCCGAGGTTTTTGCAATCCTTGCAGAACCTGCAGGACCCAGATGAGAATCAACAGCAGCCACATCAAAAAAAAGTACATCAACATTCTTAATTGCTTCAAGTTCCGGAATAAGACGCGTATCTCCGGGGTGCCAGATTGTTCCATCAGGTGTTTTGATCAGGTAGCCGCAACAGTCTTCCCGTTTCCACGGATCAACCTTCTGCCAGTCGTGAAGTGCCGGTGTAATAAATATTTCAGCCTTTCCCGCAGGATAAGCAGCAAAATCTCTTATTTTAACAAGACATTTATCGGGGACTCCCAATTTTCTCAGCTTTTCAATTATTGGTCCTGGACAAATAAAAACAGGTCCCAGACGTTCATTCAGTATCCTGGCACTCTTTTCCGCATAATGATCATTATCAGCATGGGTATAACAAATAAAATCGACTTTTGGTATCTTGTCAGCCGTTATGGGATGCGGAACCAAAAGGTGATCTCCAGTCTCGCATGTGTTATCATCTTTCCCATAGCTGATAAGAGGATCTATAAGAATTATTGTACCCCTGCAGTTTATCATTGCTCCGGCCATACCCAGCCATGTAAGAATGGTATGATCTATTTTTCCGAAGAAAGAATCATCTATTGGAATGGTTTTCAGTTTTTCCTTGTTGTAAAGAATTAATTTCAGGGCCATGGATGCTGAAAAAGCTTTAATAAAAAAATCCCTTCGTTTCATTTAACTACTTAATATGGTTTCACCTAGTGATCAAAAATCTTGTAAATACTTCAAATGATGCATAAAAATTATTTCAACACAAGTCCCTTTATTCAAATTACTTTTGATTGTCATCACTGCCTTGTGAAGCTCAAAAATTCTGGAAACCAGCGAAAGGCCTATTCCGAAACCGCCAATATATTTTACATTTGATGCTCTTGAAAAAGGTCTGAATATTCTTTCTAACTCATTCTGAGGAATACCGATACCTTTATCGGTAATGATAATTTTTATCAATTCTTCAGTAATTGCAAAATCGATCATAACCTCATTATCAGAAAATTTGCAGGCATTATCGAGCAGATTATTAAATGCAATAGTAAGCAACCCTTCATTTCCTCTTATAACAAGGAGATTTTCATCTTCAGGATAAATTATTTTTGGAAGAATTTTACGGCCTGGATATTTTGATTTTATCTGGAAAATTGAGTTAAAGATAATTTCGTCAATTCTTACCTCAGAGAAAATGATGGTTTTGTCCCTGTTAATCTGAGCCAGCTCCAATAGATTGTTTAACAATGAGTTTAGCTTCTTTAGATCAGCATTTAAACCCACTATATGCTTTAAGTACTCATCTTTAGTTCTTTCACGACTTAAAATATAGTCGCTTTCTCCAGTCATTACAGTAAGAGGTGTTCTTAATTCGTGTGAAGCATTTGTTACAAAATCCTCCTGATTCTTAAAAGCGATCTCCAGGTCAGAAAGCATCTGATTAAATGTTATAGCCAGCTGTGCTATTTCATCTTTCTTATCTCCTTCATCAAGTCTGGTGCCAAGTTCGAGAGAATTAATTTCCTTAACACTTTTTATAATATTAGAAATAGGTTTTATTGCCTTTTTAGCAAAGAAATAGGATAAAAGCACCGAGAGCCAAATGCTGAAAAGGATACTCCAGAACAGTATTTTTCTGAGTTCTGAAAGATTTTCAATTCTCGATTTATCGTATGCCAGGGCATAAACATTAGTTATTTGATTATTATACACATGTCTGTAAAAAACTCCATCTTTTTCATTAATGGAAAAGTAGTGTATATTTCCAACGGCGTTATTAATAAGGTTCTCTTTCTGTGACAGGAAATGAAGGTTATGACCGTACCTGAGATTATGTAATGTATCGGTAAATGCTATTTCTTCATTTTCCCAGGAGATTGTTGACTGCTGAATTTTTTGGAGCAATAATGAATCAACCTCAGCCACATTTATAAGAAGTGTTGCTGTGTTTTTAGCACTGTCAAAGAGGTTCTGTCTGAATTTTGCGAGTTGACTTGTATAGGAGAAATAATAAACAAGCGCTGAAAAAAACAGCAGTATCAGTGCAACTATTAATGTGAATTGAAATGATAATCTTATCTTAATGTTCATCGGCTACATTTCTTTTTCACTGCAATAAAATCCGAAACCAAATTTCGTATGAATTAGTTTTGGCTCGAAATCTTTGTCAATCTTCTTTCGTAAATAATTTACATATACATCAATAATATTTGTGCTTGGATCAAAATCAATACCCCATACTTTTTCAATAATAAACTCCCTCGTTAAAAGTTGATCGCGGTTTTTCAGAAATGTTTCCAGCAATAATGATTCTTTTGCAGTTAAATCGATTCTCTTTTTTGATCTGGTTACTGTTTTAGTTTTCAGATCCATTTCAAGGTCTGCAATAACAAGTTTATCAGTATTATTCATATTGGTTTCAGTACGCCTTAAGAATACATTTACTCTGGCCAGCAATTCCCTGAAATCGAAAGGTTTAACCACGTAGTCATCGGCTCCTGCATCAAATCCTGCAATTTTATTATCAGGAGTGCCAAATGCTGTCAGCATAATTATTGGTATTTTATTGTCTGTTTTGCGGATTTCCTTGCATAACTCATACCCATTTAGAATTGGAAGATTTATATCCAAAATCACCAGACTGTATTTGTTTTTTGCCAATAGTTGTTTTCCGATATAACCATCATAGGCTATATCAGTTGTGAATCCTGATTCATCAAGATGCTTTTTCAAAATGTCAGCAAGCCGTTGCTCATCTTCAACAATTAAAATACATGCTTTACCCATTTCATCTTTTACTTTATAACTTTTACAAATTTACGTACTGAAAGGTATTTAATTAATAATTAAGAAGTTTCTAATTAACTTCTAATGATTTTTTAATAACACATGTTATTATTCATTTTTAGTTTTATACCAATTTCGGCTAAGTTTACTTAATCTCATAATTTAAAATGGAAAGTACAAAACAAAAATCAGTAATGTGGACAGGCATTGTAATAATAGCCCTTTTATTACTTGGCCTTATATTCACAATTTTTCAGAACACTAAAAACAGAAACAAGCTGAATGCAGAAAAAATTAATTCTGAGAGGCTTATTACTGAAAAATCGAGCATTCAGAATGAACTTGACAAACTAAAAAATGAAATTACTGTCCTGAAAGAACAAAGTTCTGCCAACTCAAAACTACTTGGTGAAACTGAGACAAAACTTGCTGATACAGAAAAGCGGATGAGGGCTCTTAACAGTCAATACACGAAAAAAAGCAAATCAGCAGAGGAGGAGTTTCAAAGACAAAAATCAGCACTTGAAAAAGATTATACAGATCTTAAACAAAATTATGATAAACTAGTCTCACAAAACAATGACCTTCAGAATAAACTTTCATCAATGGAATCACAAGCCAGTGATCTCTCAGAAAAGCTTAAAATGAAGGATACATTCAGCACTGATAATTTTCAGGTTTATGGTTCCAGAGGCAAAAATGATAAAATTGTTGTACTGGCGCGCAGAGTAAAAAAGTTAAATATCAATTTTGAAGTACCGGAAAGCCTGACAGAAGCTATCAGTTTTAAAATCGTTACCCCATCTGGAACTACTATAACACCGGAGGACAAATCCCTTTCATGGATCTTCCCTCCGGATTTAAGATATCTGACTGCCAGCTTATCACCTTTTACTTCAGAGTTTGAACAATCCAGAAGAGTGAGCCTTACTTATGCTCCAAAAGAAAAACTTGCACCTGGGGAATACAAAATACAAATCTTCAGTAATAATCAAAACATTGGCAATTGCAGGGTCAAACTTAGGTGATCATTTTTATGATTTTAGTTTATCAAAACTTTGATGAATCTGCCATATCAAGATGGATTTCTTAAAATATTCTAATAACCTTCTAATAATATTCTAATAAGTATTTTAATCTGTCAATGGTAAATTTGCAACAGCGACATCATTCTGTTAGCTGATGAAACTTCCGAGATTATCAAACGGTTTCAAGGTCTTTTTGTTCTGGCTTGCCATATTTATTGTGCTGGCTATGCTTAAAATATTTTGGTTTCCCGGATAGTATGATAATTATCGAAAACGGATAAGATTAGATTTAGTTTGAATAATGTAACCATTCTTTTTTTACTTGATACTTTGTTCTTCATAAAAGCAGTTGTCTGTCAATATTTAACAAGACAACTGCTTTTTTAATCAACAAACAAACAATATTAAACGTTATAAATGAGAGTAATATTAGGGATTCTGGCTTTTCTTACAGTAGTGATTATTGGTGTAGCAATATTGGTCAATGAATGGTTCAAGACCCGGAAAAAGCTTAGATGATCCCTAAAAATAACTACATGATCTGAAAGTATCATCAGATTACACTTACAAAACAACAGATTTGCAGGATGTTATAGAAAAAGATTGTTTGTTCCTATTGACACTTCAGGTTTTTTCTCTCAGCTTTTGATGCTTCGGCAAAGGCTCCGTACATAGCATTCTTGAATGAACCGCATGCATCAGATGTCTGTCCCATCCCAGACTGGGCAAGGCCCAGCTGAAAATAGTATTTTGCTTTTGCTTCAGCATTACCGGTTTCGAGTTCCAATCCCTTCTGTGCATATTCTGCCCCGTTTTCAAACTTTTTTTGCTTGTTGTAAACATCGGCAAAATAATAGAAAAGGTCCTTGTCTGCACCATATTTGGATGCTTTGCTGAGTAATCCGAGCGCTTCTTCAAGATTATTCGCCTGATTTGCCTGCGAACCTCCAGCCCTGAAATACTCAAGAGCCATTGAAGATGCCTGTTTTGCCCTGACTGTATCATTTGCACTTTTCATCTTGTCGATAAAAAGGTCGATATTTTCCTCAAAAGCGTCATTATTGTTCTGGCTTCTGTATACAAGGGCTTTATTATAAATTGCAGCTGGATAACCCGGATTGATTACCAAAAGAGAATCAAATGCCTTCAATGCATTCTCATAATCTTTCTTTAAGAAGAACTCAGTCCCCAGATTGTAATAACCTTGTACAAGTAATTTGCCTGCATTTTCCTTAGCTGTTTTGTTACCATATTTGTCAGCTGCAGAGTTGGCATTTTTTGCAGCTTTAATAACCTCTGCTGCAGGCTTCTTTTCATTGATAGCAGCGGAAGCAAGTTTCACATATAATCCGGGAAGAACCTGTACTGCTTTCTGTTTAAGGTCAGCTGCAGTCTCACCTACCTTATCAGCCACTGCAACAGCATTCTCAAATGCAGCAATTGCAGCCTTAGGATCGGTCTGCATTGTTTTGGCACCTTCATTATAAAATTTTATTACCTCATTCCTGTCCTGTCCACTTGTATTTGATATGATCAAGGATATAAATACGAGAATTCCTAAAATTCTCTCAGTAAATTTTGTAATCATTTTTTTATCCAGATTATCAGTTTATAATAATTATTTCCTTAAAAAGTGTGTAAATGTAAAAATTTAATTTAATCATTTTTCAATAATCTGATAAATCTGATTGCAGATTGAAATTGGATTAAAATTGAAAACCGTTTGGTGAAACCAGACATTTTATTTATCAAATAAATGTTTATCTGTTGCCTTTCTCGAAGCCAGATAACCCCAGATATAGGCAGTAGGTCCAAGCGGATTGTTTATAACATATTCGTTCTGCTGAACAAACCAGAAAACATCAAAGAATGATTCTGCAGTAGGCCATTGTGAAACTTCAGGAGAACAGGCGGCATTGAGTCTTTTTTCAAGGTCAGATCCTGGTCTTGCATCGCTGAAAGCCAGTTCGCAGGGGCCAAATACAGTTATCCCCAATGGTGCAGGCCTTCCTGAATGCTTTGTATCTTCGTGAAGAGGATTTTTAATGCAGTTTTCACCCAGACCGGTAGTCAGTACCATGTTCATTGGATTAGCTCCGGCAGTATATAATCCTGACCGCAGGATAGTTTTAAGATATTTCACATCGCCGGTCAGGAAATGAGCGCGTGCAAGTGTTGCTGAAGCAGGAATGGAAAATGTGCTTGAATATCCGCTTATACCCCTGCCTGGAGAACCGTTTGTAATGCCATAAGCGTTGTTTTCAGAAAGTCTTACAAGTCTGTCAGCTGTTGCTATAAGGGTATCAATTGCAGCTTGCTGCACCTTTCTGTCGACGAGTGATTTGTCAAGACGGGAATAGATAAATGCAGATTCAGTACGGTTGACCTCATGTTTAACAGTGGAAAGATAAATCTTGTGCCATCGTTTATCATGTGTCAGCCTGTAAAGTTCAACAGCAGCAAGGTTCCGTTCAGCAGTAACAGTATTTTTAATGCGTTCCCTGACTTTGGTTATTTCCGGACCTGCCAACCATCTTTTATATTCCTCTTCCGCCCAGGTCATTGCTCTCACTGCACTTTCTTCCCATAATTCTGCAGTTTCATATTTCCCCAGCATTTTCAATACAACTGCCGCACGCGCAGCTACTCCTGCATAAATATAACCTGACCAGTGATCAGGGGCATAAACAAGCACAGTTTGTGTTTCCTGCCAGGAAGTGCTTCCCTCAATGGGGTGCTCGGATGACTCCACGCCACCTCTGATTCCTCCATCGGGCAATTGAAGGCGGCGGTAAATATCCAGACCAAACAAAGCTTCATCCACTATATCAGGCAAGTCATTTTCTGATTCGGGAATGTTCAGACAGACATTTTTAAAATAATCAGGATAAAGTTCAACAAGTTCAAGATAGAGCCGGGGTGCCGCCAAATGCTGAATCCTTCTGTCCCAGTCACCTGCATCCATGTAACCTCCCCATGCTTCAGGTACAAGAATATCAGTTTTTCCTGCAACAAGATTATCAAAGTTGTTCTTATCTGTGCCAAGTGCATTCAGTCCGTTTCCGCTGTTCAACAGTGAACATGTTGACTGATACACCTTAACACCATCCTCAGGGTGAAAGCTTCGGGGCCGTACAAAATCAGTATACGGGGGAAGCATAGGAATCCCGCTTCTGTGATTGAATACTCCCTTCATTGAAATTTCAAATGCATGTCTCCATGTATTATCATCACCGATCGTGAATGGATAGCTGCTGCCAATGCCCTCAACACATATTCTGTAACGTCCGGGTAGCGAGAAGCTGCTGAAATCAAGACGTATAAGATCGGTACCGCTGTGGTTGATCCTCGAACCAACTCCTTCAGGAACATCTTTTTTCCAGTGCATTAACCCTTTTCCCCAAAACACTCTTTCATTTGTCCTGTCATCAACGACTGAAAATATAATGCTATCAGGATATGAATATCCTCCTCCATTCCCCATCCATACAGAAAGAAAAGCGTTTTTATCCGGATCATCTGCCCTGAAACCTATCTGAGATACATGTACAGCCTCACTTCTTACCTGAACCGGATCATTTATGAAATATACGGCCGACTGTTTAAGGTTCAGACCCGGCAGACTGATAAGGTAGGCGTAACCTGTCTTCAGTTGAACAGGAAGTTTTAAATACAGAAAGTGCTTAGCAGTGAAATACTGTATTCTGTCTATCTGCCATGATGTGTCGGTCCAGCCTGAGGGTCTGCTTTTTCGAAAAACCTTTACAGGTGAACATCCATTTGCATAGTTGATATCGGCAAAAGAACTTATAACATAACTGTTCCTATCGTCAGCCATCCCCGTATCCAGGTGTTTCCCCGCAATTCTCTCCGACAGCGTAATTGTCCCACGTCCCGGACCGACAAGAGATCCAAGTGGGAATCCGTTACGAATCACGAACATATTCCGCTTTTCTCCAAGACCTGTCAAACCACTCTCAATAATAAGATCTGATGGGTCGGGTTTATAAGGAATCTGTATTGATGGAATAATCCTGCATGCATCTATCTCAATGCAAAGGATATCAGGTGCAACAAGACAGACATTTACCACTTCAGGTGGTAACTGCTCAAGTCCGGTTGAGGGTAGTGCCTCTCCCACTTTATATTTAATGACCTGCTTATCCTTTGACCCGCTTTGTTCCTGCCCCGCCACAGGTTTTTGAGCCAGGGATTTGAGAGGAAAAGTTAAAAAAATCAATATCAGCAATGAGGGAAAAAACCTGATTCTTACTGCAATTTTTCTTACCATTTTTTAATCTATCTTAATGCCATAACTATTATTAAAAATTCTTTCCCTGGCTAACGGGTGTTTAAAATCACTTCTTTGCATCTGAATGAAGTAATTCAATTACAACACCCAATGCGTCCTGAGTATCGTGATATATGTATGTTCCGTCGAGAGAATCATACCTTCCTTTATGAAAAACGGGGTACCCGGCTTTTTCAAGAGCATCAGATGTCTTATCGGGATCAATAACCTGAAATCCCAAATGCTGAACACCTTCTCCCTTTTTATCAAGAAATTCTTTCCAGCTTGTTCCTTCGCTGATAGGTTGAAGCAACTCAATAACTACCTGTCCTAAATTAAAAAATGTAAGCTTTACCTGACCCTCGGAAGGTTTTCCCCTGTATATTTCATTCACCTCATGACCAGGACGGGTAGTGCTGATCTTGGGAACCGGCATTCCAAGAAGATCTGCCCAGAGCCTGGCACTGGCTTCGATATCACGAACAACCAGAGCCACCTGTACAATTTTTTTCAATCCCGGATCATGGTAAGTAATCTCCTTTACAGTGCTCTTTTGGGCATTCCCTGCTATTGTCAGAATAAACATGACAAATAACGATAATGATAAATACTTGCTTTTCATTTGATTATAGTTTTAGTGTTAATTTATTAACATTAATTTTAAAATCTTTATTTGCATGAAATTATAAATTTGATTTATATCTGCGAAACTCTGCAAAAAGTTTGGGAGAAATAGACACCTGGGTACCTCAGATTCCAAATGATATAAGCAGATTAGCTGTTACATTCTAAATATAACATGTCAGAACACCGAAATTGTATATCATTAGCCCCTTATCAGTACATAAATAAACAACTCCGTTTTTATCAATCAGAATAAATAGGATGTTGTTGCTGATAAGACCGTCGTTGGTTGTTAAGGTTGCCCATCCCGATCCGTCAAAGACTGCTACTCCACCTTTGGTTCCAAACCATACATTTTTACCATAAGGTTCAGCTGCAATTGTTTGGACAAAGTTATCTACCAGACCATTATCTGTATTAAAAACAGTCCAGTTCTCGACAGTGTTGTTTCCAGTGTGTCTTGCTGCGCCCATATTTGTACCAAACCATTGGGTTCCGTCTTTTGTGATACAAATGCTGTAGACTGAGTCTGATGGCAGCTTTATCGGACCCCATTGAGCAATAGCAGAAGCTCCTGAGATACCATCCGTCTTATCCCTGAATAATCTGACAACGCCTGCTCCCCGGGTTGCAATATAAAGAGAATCGCCATATAATGAAGTTGCCATTGAGGTAACAGGAAACTCCTTGAACAAGGCATCAGGATATTTATCCCGATAGGAATTAGCCAGCCATTTATTTTTATAAAAAGCAGATATTCCTTTATCAGTTCCAAACCATTTAAGATGATTCCTGCTTACAGCTATTGCCAATACTTTGTTGCTTGCGATTGAAGAATTTGAAGTATCATATAAATTCTTAAAGCTGAATCTGTTGTCAACAGGAAGTGGAGCGCTGACAGCTCCTTCTGGTGTTGCAAACCACAATTCCGGGCCCTCCTCCGATAATTCATAAACAAACGTTGTCAAAGAGGAAGGTGAGATTTCAGAATTCTCATTTATTACAGGAGACATTCTTCCATTAACTATCCCTGCATCTGTCAGAAAGTGTTTTCCATCATTATCATCAAGAACTGCAGCATAAAATCTTCTATGGGACAGGTCATTACTGACAGAGCGTTTTACAATGGAGGTGATTTTTAAATTGCTTCCTGCAGACATCTCCGATTTTTCAGATAAAACTGTTGTGGTTTTTTGTACAGAATTTGGCGTTGTACCGGTGTTACAATTTATGCCTTGCTTTACTTTTTTCTGTTCTAACGACTGAGGAACCATCGGTGGTGCCTTTGGACCTGTAATATTTTCAGGAATTGATATTAATTCAATACCGTATGATTTGCCAAGATTACGGGAATACTGCTTGTTGACCGGATTATTCCAATGTTCATGAACACCAAGGCTGGGAATTGGGGTTCCACTGTTGTCGGGATCATAAATTATTCCTTTTGGCCAGTTTTCCCGCTCAGCTGCCTGGTGAAGATAATCATCAACACCATTGATGTTGGGCCATGTTTCAAGAAAGTTATTGGAAGGGTCGTGACTGTAGGTTCCATTCCACTCCGTTCTTAGAAAATCGTAACAGACTGACTCAAGTGCAACCTGATCCTGTGAAAGAAAAATAGAATTACTCCAGTCGCCGTTAAATGGAGCCATGAAGTATTTCACAGGAGGCCCGCCCTCACTTGAACCTCCTGAAAACAATCCGTCAATTACAAAAAGAAGAGTATTCTGTCCGAGGTATTTACTGCCCATCAGGTCCACAAGAACCCGGTATTTGTGATACCCGGCATTGGTTGGCGTTTTACCTTCCAGCTGACATATATGTGAATAATGAAGATGGTAGGCACCCGTACGTGACTGGGAACCGAAATGATTTTTTGCAGTCAGAGTGATACCAGTACCTGTATGGGGCTTGAGATTTGCAACATTTATAAGGTAATCGGCATTTTCGATCACATCATAAAGTTTGTCAGTCTGATATTTATCTGAATAAAACAGAAGGTCGTTTTTTGTAGGATGGATAAGTGTTCTTCCAAAGGTGCCCAAAGACCTGTCAGCATAAATGACATCAGGGAACTCGGCAGCCCATACTTTATAATTGTGATTGAAAGTAGGATTCTGTGGATCCCCTACTGTTATATCCTGCTGTGCAACTCCTGCTTCAAGCACAAGCTGCCTTAAAATTTCAAGAACAAGGTATGGTGCTGTTTCACATGTTCCCAAACCAGAATTTCTCACACTACCTGTTTTAGGCAGAGGGTAATCATAGTTGCCTTTGGCTCTTTCAGCATAGGTTAATCTTCCGCGGCCTGATGTCTGATTTATCTTAATGAATATCTTTTCTCCTCTCCTGTATCCTCGATCTTCATTATTTTTTCTCCTGTTAAAGTCCCTGAAAAATGCATCCCACGATTTTGAAACACTTGATTTCCCGGCTAGTTTTTTAACCGAAGCACTGAACATCTTACTAATGACCTTCTGTTCATAATTCTCCGGATTAAAATAGTATCCTTTACATTCTCTGGTGGTTGCAAGAGTATCCCATGCCCATATGACTCTTCCGGGATAGATACCCTTTCCTGTTCCAAAAGGTTGGTTTGGCCCGTCATCTGGCCCGGTTTTCACAGGAATATTGTCAGAGACTGAAACTGAATTGCTTGACGGATTGACAGCTGCTGCTGCCATCATTCCAAATATTAACAGGAATGAAGAGATAAGCCTTACATTTATTAATCTGCTTTGTGCTTTTTTTGATGCAAGAGTAAATCCGGCAATAGAAAGAAGATAAATTATCAGTCCCGACATAAACGGAGCCGCAGCTCTCATACATGGATAAGTTGCACGGCTTGGTTTAGGAATTACTCTGATCAGAAACCATATCGTCGAAATAATCCCCAGAATAATAAATATTATTCCGTAAGGAATATGATAACTCCTCATCAAATCTCTTATTTTGCCAGGGATTCCTTTAAGTTTTGAGATGTTAAATTTGTTCACACCTTTCATTATCATAATATCTAAACTTATCAGCTCCAGAGGTGGTCTGCAGAACGGTGCTGATCCCATTCGGGTGTAGGAAGAAAATATCCGGGTTCATCAGGTCTTAAATGCTGCTTGAGAACTTCTTCATTAAGTTCTATTCCCAATCCTGGAGAATCAATGGGAACCGGGGCATATCCTTTTTCAATAATTGGTTTTGATCCGGTCATCTTAACAAGACTCTCCCACCATTCCACATCAACCGAATGGTGTTCAAGAGCCAGGAAGTTCTGCGTAGCTGCGGCACAGTGTACATTTGCCATGAATGATACAGGTGTCCCTGCCTGGTGCATAGCCATTGCGATCCCATGCTCTTCAGCATAATCTCCTATTTTCTTGGTCTCAAGAAGGCCTCCTGAAGTTGCCAGGTCGGGATGTACTATATCAACTGCCTGCTGGTCTATCAGCGGTTTGAACCCGTCGAGAAGATAGATGTCTTCGCCGGTCATCATTGGGGTCTCCAGGGCATCAGATAATTTTTTCCACTGCTCTGTATAAAACCATGCTACAACGTCTTCCATGCAGGCCAGCCTGTATTTTTCAAGAACCCTGCCCAGGCGTATTCCGTTGTTGTAATCAAAATGTCCGAAATGATCAGTGAAGATTGGTATTTCGTAACCAACCAGATCTCTTGCATCAGCTACTATTTTTGCCATCTCTTCAAGGCCCTTGTCTGTTATCTGGATCTGAGTGAAAGGATGAAGTGTCCTTCCGGAAGTTATGAACATGTCATTCTTTTCACGCATCAGACGGTCGTTTTCCGTCCAGTATGCCTGATTAACAAGGGTTCCTGGAATTTTCATTATGCTTCTTATTCCAAGGTCCATTTTTAGCCATGTATATCCCTGGTCAACAGTACGATATTTAATTCTTTCCCTCTGCTGTTCAGGACTTTCACCACCCGGAGTATCAGCGTACAATCTTATCCTGTCACGGTATCTGCCTCCAAGGAGCTGCCAAGCCGGGACACCGTATGCTTTCCCGCAAAGGTCCCACATAGCCATCTCCACGGCACATACACCACCACCCTGGCGTCCGTGATAGCCAAACTGTTTGATTATCTTGAATATTTTTTCAACATTGCAGGGATTCTCACCAAGTATCCTGCTTTTCAGCATAAGGGCATATCGTGAATCGGCGGCATCCCTGACTTCTCCAAGTCCATAAATGCCCTGGTTCGTATCAATCCTGATAATGGTTGTGCCTCCCATCACCGCCGTTTTTGCAGTCCGCATATCGGTTATCCTGAGATCGGAAGGCGAAGATGCCCTCTTGACCTTCGAGGTTGTCTGTGCAATCGTGTCTTCAATTGAAAGATGCATCAGACCGCCCAGGGCTATGCCGCCGAAGGCTGCCCTTTTAAGGAAGCTTCTGCGGTCGCTTCTTGTGGATGGCTTGTTAATCTCATCGTTAATGGATTCAGCTTCTGATTTTTCTCTGAGTCTTTCTTTTTCAGAAATCTCTTTCAAAATACTTTTCATGATCAAGGTTTATTTAGGTTAAGAACTAAATTACAATAAAAAACATCCTCCCTGAAAGAATTGTCAATTGTCTGCAAATCCTGTTAACTAACAGTTGCTAAATGACTTTCATGTTTACAGGATCCCAGTTTATGATCTTTTTCTGGAAATAACTGTCATTGCATGCAAGAGTGGGAGCTGCAGCCCTGAACCCAAATTCAGGACCTTCAACCAGTGGCTTTCCTTCCCTGACTCCGTCAAAGAAATTCTTAAAATGCTCCAGATGCTCATCATAATCCTCCGGAGCAGTATATGTCATACCTGGTTTTTCAGGTCTTTTCTGTTCTTCAGCCGAATATTTTTTATTGTATTCTCGCATAAGCTCATCCTGCATAGCCTGAGGATAGGAATAAATGGAATCCCATCCTCCGATTCCGGGGGCCTTTGACATAATACTGTGAGTTAAACTAAAACCGTCACCGGTCATTTCGAGTGCGCCTTCACTTCCTATGTACCTTGTCAGACCCCGTTCGCCAAGCCCGCTGACAAAATTGACGCGAAGCATTACCTGGAATGAGGGATGCTGCTTCGATTCAGGATATTGCATTATAGCTGTCATCACATCCGGAACATCCCTGCCATCTTTCCAATAACTGAGCTGACCACTTGCAAATATTTTTTCAGGGCCAAAAGAACCGGTTATTAGGTGTATGCCTGATAAAAGATGAACAAACAGGTCACCTGCCACACCTGTTCCAAAATCTTTGTAGTTCCTCCACCAGAAAAATTTCTTCGGATCCCATGGTATTTTAGTCATTCCCTCAATATATCTGTCCCAGTCAACTGTTTCGGGTGATCCATCAGTAGGCATAGTGTATTCCCAGGCACCAAGGGCACTTTGCCGGTCGGTAGATGCTTCAATACAGACCAGCTGTCCCAGCGCTCCTGACCTGTATACCTCTCTTGCCTTGTGGTTAACAATACTCGAAACAAGCTGACTTCCGACCTGCATGGGTTTACCGGTCTTTTTCTGAGTTGCAATTACCTGGAGACCATCACTTATCTTTTGCACCACCGGTTTCTCACAATAAACTGCCTTGCCGCTGTTCATTGCATCAATCGCTATCCTTGCATGCCAGTGATCACTTGTAGCTATAATAACTGCATCAATATCTTTCCTGTTAAGCAATTCACGGTAATCCCTTGTGGTAATCAGATTTTTGCCATACTTTTCTTTCGCCCTCACAAGTCTGCCATTATATAAATCACAAACGCCCGCAAGTTCAATACCTGGGACCTTTATGGCAGTATCGGTATCCTGATGACCCATAATCCCCATTCCTATTGTTGCTATACGGATCCGGTCGTTTGGACCCGTCCGGGGATTCAATGAAATACCATGAGTCAGTCTTCCTTCAGAAGCGAAGGATTGCAACGGAGCTGCTGCGAGCAAAAGGCCTGAACCGCCAAGTTGCTTAATAAATTTCCTGCGTGTTGATTTTGCTTTCATAACCGGATTTTTTAGATCATAATCATTAAATTAACGTGAGTTCGATATAACTTTTTAATGTAAATGACTGGTTGTTAATAA
>CAZEUL010000025.1:0-60924 GCA_964514725.1 uncultured Rikenellaceae bacterium | reverse complement strand
AGGTTATTGATGAATCAATGGCTTTATCTTTTTAACTTTATATCGAACTCACGTTAAATTACCTTCTAAAATACTAACAATGTTGCTAAAAACACATTTGTATTATGATAATGTAAATAAATTTTAATCGACTGTAAGAAATTTAACATCCATGGTCATATCCATGCCAAAGTGATTGCAAAATTTTGCAGAGACTGTATCAAAAAGTCCTTTGAATACCATTGTGTTACCTCTGGCTCCTTCGTTGTTAAGCATAAGAAGTTAAACTGCAAAAGATAACAAAGGCTGGCATAAAGGGTACACCAAGGATGAAAGATTCGAACTGAAGGATTTTGATAGAGCCTCTGAAGAAAAATCCACAACCTATCCCTTATGGAACCGGGCATAATGCAGTAATATTAATAAAAAAAGGCTGGAAAATTTGGATTATGAGCTATTGTTCATTATCTTTGTAGTGCACTATTGCTCATTACTAATGTCTCCAAGACCATACAGACCCAGAAAAGTCAGTAATGTTCCGGTAATTTCAGGTTTTAAACCATACAGGAATAGAACCGTAGATGAAAATGCCGAAACGATATTTCTACAGTATGAAGAATATGAGGCTCTTCGTCTTTGCGACTATGAAATGCTTAATCACCATCAGGCCTCGATATTAATGGCAGTGTCACGACCGACACTAACTCGTATTTACTCAAAAGCCAGGCAGAAAATAGCAGAAGCGCTTGTTCAGGGGAAACAGATTATTATCGAAGGAGGCAAGATATATTTTGACAGCGAATGGTATTCCTGCAAATCCTGCGGTTGCTATTTTAACAATCCTGACAAACAGGAAGAATTAAAAGAATGTCCGTTATGCAGGAGTACAAATTTTCAAAATTATCAGCCTGATCCTGAGGAGACTGAAGATACTTTGACAAGATGCATGGACATCTGTATTTGTCCCTCATGTGGTTTTGAAACACCTCACCGCTTTGGCTGCGCATGTAAGGATGAAATATGCCCTGAATGTGGAACCAATATGGTCAGAAAAGGAGCACCGCATATAAAGAATTTTTAATAAATAAATGATATGAAAGTAGCTATTACAAGTAATGGGAACAGCCTTGAAAGTAAATTGGATCAACGTTTTGGCCGTTGTGCATACTTTACTATTTATGATACTGAAACCAAAGGGATAGAATTCCTGCCAAATCCCAATAAAGATGCACAGGAAGGAGCTGGGCCTGCATCAGTACAACTGGTTGCATCGCGGAATGTTAAGAAGATAATATCAGGAGAATTCGGAATAAAAATCAAGTCATTGCTTGACAGTCTGAAAATCCAGATGATTGTTCTGAAACAACCAGAAAAAAGTATAAGAGAAATTATCGATATGTTAAACAAATAAAAACGGAGGTAATTATGCCAGGTTTTAATCAAACAGGCCCGGAAGGACGTGGTTCCATGACAGGCCGCAGAATGGGTCGCTGCACAAATTATGGCAGGAATTTAAGAAAAAATGAAAATATTTCTTCCAACGAGCAAAATGACAATTCACATGGAAATTTACCAGGAAGAGGCAGGGGACGAGGAATGGGACGGCAGAATCGTTTAAGAGGAGGCAATTAATTAAGACATAAAGGATTATTTTTTGTATATTTTAAAATTAATAAAATGAAAAGAATCATTGCAATTCCATTGGAAAACGGGATTTTATGTTCACATTTTGGTCATTGTCAGCAATTTGCAATTATTGATGTTGAGAACAATTCAATTTCAGGTGAAACATTAGTCACACCACCACCCCATGAACCCGGATTACTCCCCGCATGGCTGGCTGAGAAGGGTGTAACTGACGTTATTGCCGGCGGTATGGGACAAAGAGCCATAGATCTATTTAATCAACAAAAAATAAATGTTTTTGTAGGTGCACCCATAAAAAAATCAAAGGATCTGGCAACCGATCTTCTTAACAATACTCTCGAAGCAGGCGCCAACTACTGCGACCATTAATCGTGAATATAAATGATATCGGATTACCGGTGTTTTTTTTTGCATCACCAGGGCATTTGAAAAACTGATCGCTAAAGAAATTATTTCCAATGAAGCCAGGAATAATTTCACACGTGAGATGATCGGTTTATATTACAATAACCCGGATAAGCTTTCCGCGCCTGAATTCTCAAGGAAGCTTCACCATATATTAAGAAGCTATACCCATAATCCGGATCCTTACCTGAGGGAAAAAAAGGAAAATAATGATCAGGCTGCCAGAATGATTCCAAAACTGGAAATGATTGTACGGAAATCATCTAATCAATTCGACACTTCCCTGAGGCTTGCCATTGCAGGTAATATCATCGACTTTGCAGCCAGTGACAAATTTAATCTTCAGGCTACAATTGAAATGGCCCTTGAATCAGAATTTGCCATCGATCATTCTGAGCGGCTGGAGAAAGAAATCAGGCGCGCTCATTCTGTCCTGTACCTGGGAGATAATGCGGGTGAAATTATTTTTGACAAACTCTTTATCAGAACAATTATGCATCCCCGGCTGACTTACGTGGTCAGGGGAGCTCCCGTGATAAATGATGCAACGATGGCTGATGCCGAATACACAGGCATGAAAGAGGTCGCGAAAGTGATTTCAAGCGGCTACGATGCAGCTTCAACCATCCCTGAGAAATCGAGTGAGCAGTTCCGGAAATACTTCAGGGAAGCTGATATTATTATATCAAAAGGCCAGGGCAACATGGAAGGATTGTTCCCACTGAACGATAAAAGGATATTCTTCCTCTTAATGGTGAAATGCGATGTTATGGCTGAATTTCTTAAAATAAAGAAAGGCAGCCTCGTAGTATACAATAACGCTTGTTAAAAAATATGTCAAATTACTTGTACCGATAAATTATGATAAGTTTCGGTCCTGTTCCATCACGCAGATTAGGTAAAAGCCTTGGGATTAATAATATCATTTCTCCCAAGGCCTGTTCTTATGGTTGTGTTTATTGTCAGGTGGGAAAAACACTTAATAAAACAATTATCATAAATGAATTCTTCAAACCGGAAATAATTTATAAAAATGTTGCAAAACATATTGATCATCTCAGTAAAGATAATCAGCCCGATTATCTGACTTTCGTTTCAAATGGAGAGCCCACGCTTGATATAAATCTTGGCAGGTCAATAATATTACTTCAAAAGCTTGGTTTTCCGATTGCTGTAATAACCAATGGTTCATTATTATTTGATGAATCAGTGAGAGATAATCTTTCAGGTGCCGACTGGGTTTCTCTGAAGATGGATGCCGGTGATAACGAAACATGGCAAAAAGTCAACAGTCCCGCTGCCGGACTCAGTTTTGAAAAAGTGGCTGAGGGGAAAAACCTGTTTGCTTCCGGATTTAAAGGTAAACTATGTACAGAAACCATGCTGGTCGAAGGAATAAACGACTTTCGAGTAAATTTCGAAAAGGTATCGGAAATGATTAAAAGATTTAACCCGTTTAAATCATACCTCGCAATACCTGTAAGGCCCCCTGCATCATCAGGTGTAAAACCGGCAAATATTGAGAAGCTGCACGAGGCATGGCAAATATTCAGCAATCTGGATATAAATACGGAGTTTCTCACCGGCTTTGAAGGCACCAATGCCGGCTTTACCGGCAATATATATGAAGATATACTGAATATTACAGCCGTGCATCCGTTAAGGGAAGATTCAATGATTAAACTTCTGGAGAACGATAATGTCGGCTACGAAGTGGTTGAGTCTCTTATCAGGCAAAGATTGATAAGGGTCTCAGTATATGAAGGTAAAAAATTCTATCTGCGGGAATTTCATATATGAATTTAACTGTATGGTTGCCCCTGTTATTTTATACGGTTCCCCTGTTCTCAGAAAATATTCTGCAGATATTACCGAAGAAGACCATATAACCGATATCGCTGAAACACTTTTCAGCACTCTGAAAAATGCCAGAGGCATAGGATTGGCCTGTCCGCAGATAAACTTATTAAAAAGAGCTTTTGTGATTGATACTTCGCCTCTTTCCGCAGATAATATTGCAATTGAAAAGTACGAAAAGGTTTTTATAAACCCGGAGATACTTGAAAAAAACGGTGAGAATGTGATTTTTAGTGAGGGATGTCTTAGTATTCCGGGTATTTATGAAGAAGTTAGTCGGCCTTTAAATGTCCGGGTGAGATATAAAGACATTTCGTTAAATGTGGTTGAAGAAGAGATGACCGGCATTATTGCAAGAATTTTTCAACACGAGTATGATCATCTTCAGGGAATACTGTTCATAGACAAAATAAATCCTGTAAAGAGGAAAATACTCTATCCAAAACTTAACAGAATAAAGAAATTATCACGCAGTTCACATAACTATTATGGATAAGACCTTGTATGAACGGCTGGGAGAAGATGTGCGTTTCAGGGAGGGACTGAAATCATGCATGAATTGTGGTGTCTGCACGGCAGTCTGCCCGGCAGCAGAAGTGAGCGACTATGACCCCCGTATGGTAGTAAATAAAGTGCAGCAAAGAGATGAAGCAGAGCTTGAAAAACTCCTTAAAAGCGATACTATATGGAGGTGCGGTGAATGTCTTTCATGTAAAACAAGATGTCCGAGAGGGAATGTCCCGGGGTATATTATCCAGGCATTAAGAGCTTTATCTATTGAAACGGGTCTGTTCATAGAGAGTGAACAAGGCAGAAAACAACTGGCCATTAAACGTACTGTGGGAGACCACATCCTGAAATACGGTTATTGCGTATATATTGATGAAGTTGATAATGATATGTACCCCGAGCAGGGACCTGTATGGAAGTGGATGAGAGAGAACAGGGCATCCATGTTGGAACGTCTTGGAACAAGCTATAAAAAGAACAAATCCGGAACGCTTCGCAATACCTCACAGGGATCACTTGACGATCTGAAAAAAATATTCGATGAAACAGGCGGTACCAAAAGGTTTGAAAAGATCGAAAAATATTCTTCTGAAAAAGCAAAAGAACTGAAGATTGATTTTAAAGAAGGGAAAGATGATTATTTCAAATTCCTGTATGAAGAATAATTGTTTGAATCATCAGATATAAATCGGAATGGACAACAGAAAAAACGAAATATGGGCCGCTTATCAGAAAGAGATAGCTGATGATCATTATTATTTCGCCCGAAGTTGTATAAGGCAGAATTTCTTCCCTGCTGCTGAAAATCTATATATTGATATTCTTCGTAATGTCCTTGGGAAAGATATTTACGACGATGCATGGCAAACCACCTGTACCGGCATTGCATATCATTCGGGGCTTATTCCTCTTGAGACAACCATGACTGTTATTGCCCGTCAGTTTGCCCTGATGAATGAAGCAGGTTATGAAAACTTTGTTGTCTCATGTGTCACCTCTTTCGGCCTGTATGTGGAAACTCTTGAAACATGGAAGCATTTTCCGGAGACAGAACAAAAAGTGCGTGAGGCATTAAAACGAGCTACAGGCATGACCTTTTCGGTGCCAAAAAATCTTGTTCATGCCAGTGATGTCATTTATAAGTACCGAAAAGAGCTGGCTTTAAAATTAAAATACAGGCTGACAAATGCAATTACAGGTGAACCTCTGAAGGTTGTTGATCACATCGGATGCCATTATGCAAAAATATTCCCGTCACATGGAATAGGCGGAGCTGAATATCCGTACGTACTGGCAGGTCTGATTGATGAATGGGGTGGTCAACAGGTTGATTATCCCGAAAGGAGACACTGTTGCGGGTTTGGGTTCAGGCAATATCTGCTGAAATCAAACAGGGGTTATTCTGTAACTAATTCTAAAAAGAAATTTGATTCAATGCTCCCTTTCAAACCTGACCTCATAATAGCAAACTGCCCGGGTTGTACTTTTTTCCTCGACCGCTGGCAATACGTGATAGCTGAACAGGAAGGAATAACTTATGGCGAAAAAGGGTATGGCATCCCGGTTCTGACATATGAAGAACTGACCGGGCTTCTCTTAGGATATAATCCCTGGGATATAGGGTTACAGACTCACCAGGTATCAGTCGAACCATTGCTTCAAAAGATTGGAATCGTTTATGATCCCGATCATAAATATAAAGGATTTAATGGGGAAGATATCGGGAAACCTGAATATCCGCAGGTGTTGAAATGCATCTGAAAGCTATATTAATTCTCAATGTCATAAAATATTATCATTCATAACAACATAAAAACCAATATAAACACTAAATAAATATGAAAACGACTGATGTATTAGTGATCGGAGGAAGTGCAGCAGGTATGGTTGCCGCACTTACAGGAAAATCTTCATGGCCAAAGAAGAATTTTATCTTAGTTAAGAAACAAAAAGAAATGATGGTCCCCTGCGGGATACCATACATATTCGGGACTCTGGACAACAGCGCCATGAACCTGCTTCCGGTGGATGCTTCACTTGAAAAAGCAGGTATCACATCGCTTGTTGATGAGGTTACAGATATAAAAACTGCTGAAAAAACCGCAACACTGGCAGGAGGCGAGACAATTCAGTACGATAAGCTCATTATCGCAACCGGATCGGTGCCGGTCAAACCAAAATGGCTTAAGGGAGGCGAAAAGGATAATGTTTTTACTATCCCTAAAGATAAAGTTTACCTTGATGAAATGGTGGTGAAACTTAAAAATCTTAAAAAGGTTGTTGTTATCGGAGCCGGATTTATAGGAGTCGAGTTTTCGGATGAACTCATAAAAAGGGGTCATGAAGTGACAGTTGTTGAAAAACTGCCTGAAATTCTCAGCCTTGCATTCGATACTGAGATATCCAAAAGGATTTCTGAAATACTAGTTCAGAGAGGATTAAAAATTATTACCGGAAACGGAATCAGTGAGATTCTTGGTGGAAATAAAGTTGATGGCGTAAGGCTTGAAAATGGTGAAATAATAAAATCAGATGCCGTTATTCTTTCAGTGGGATATAAACCCAATACAGAACTTGCACGAAAATCCGGTATATATGTCGATGAGGGTGGATTTATTGCTGTGGATGAATATATGCGATCCCACGTGAAAGACGTTTTTGCTGTTGGTGATTGTGCCCAGAAGCGTGATTTTGTAACCCGTGCCAGGGTAGCAACCATGCTTGCTTCAACAGCATGTGCCGAGGCAAGAATAGCAGGAATGAATCTTTTTAATTTGAATGTTGTGAAGACCTTCAGCGGTACCATTGCTATTTATTCCACTGCAATAGGCAACACCGGCTTTGGAACTGCCGGTGTAACGGAAGCAAGAGCCAAAGCAGAAGGAATTGATTCCATTACCGGAACATTTGAAGGCATTGATCGTCATCCGGGTAACCTCCCTGATGCACATAAACAACTTGTAAAACTTATTGCAGCCCGTCAGTCAGGTGTAATAATCGGAGGTGAAGTAATTGGTGGATTAAGCGCAGGAGAATTAACAAATGTTATAGGTCTTGCAATCCAGAACCGGATGTCAGTAAATTCATTGCTGACATCCCAAATAGGGACTCACCCATGCCTTACCGCTTCACCTGCCGGCTATCCTTTAATAAAAGCAGCAGAAATAATTCATGGCAAAATGAGAAACAGATAATGGATTCATTTCAATCATCATACAGAGTCACGTATTCCGATACTGACCAGATGGGATACATGCACCATTCGAACTATCTTAAGTACTATGAAACGGCCAGATGGGAACTTTTCAGAAGCATCGGAATACCATACACTAAAATAGAAGAAGAGGGCATCATCTTACCTGTAATAAATGCTTCGGCAAAATTCATAAAACCTGCCCGGTACGACCAGAAAATAACAATCAGCACCCGCATAAAATCCACAAGAGGTGCAAGGGTGGTTTTGAATATCAGACTATAGATGAAGCCGGGGAGATCATTAATGAGGCACAAATTACTGTTGCTTTTGTAAAAAAGAATACGGGTAAGGCCTGCTTCCCGCCAAAAAGGATAACAAAAGCGCTGAATAACATCATTGATAATTAAATAAATAATGGAAATAAAAATAGGGATAATAATCTGCGACAGGTATAAAACCTGTGCAGGCGGAAAATGTTTCAGAGCCGCTGCAAATCGTGAAGGGGCATTCTCAATCTATAAAGATATGGAACTCGAAATTGCTGCATTCACTACCTGCGGAGGCTGTCCCGGCGGTAATATTGAATATGCTCCCGAAGAAATGATGAAAAACGGGGTAACTCATATCCATTTTGCAACCGGTTTCCTTGTTGGTTATCCCCCTTGTCCTTATATGGAGTATTTTAAAAAATTTATTGAAGAAAAATATGGGATAAAGGTAATTGCGGGAACCCATCCGGTTCCTCAAAAATATTACCTGACACACATGAAACTTAATACATGGAAAGATGATTTTATGATGGACTCAGTTGAAAATATCCTGGGCGATGAAAAAATACGGTTGAATTATGATTAACACGATATGATGAAGATTGCTATCGCCAGCGGGAAAGGAGGTACAGGCAAAACTTTTGTTGCAACAAATATCTTCTGTACGCTGTTAAAGAATAACTACAGGGCAGTGCTTATTGATTGCGATGCCGAAGCGCCAAATTCTGTTGCATTCTTTGAAACAAAACTGGTAAAGGAAATTGAAGTTACACAGCTGGTACCGGTTATAAATACAGATAATTGTACTTATTGCGGTAAATGCCATGAATACTGTAACTACAATGCAATTTTCATTTTGCCTCCAATGAAAATTATTCAGGTTATCGAAGATCTCTGCCATGGTTGCGGTGCATGCAGTGTTGCCTGTAACTTTGAAGCAATTTCAGAGAAACCGGTTTCGCTGGGAAAGGTTTCCATATATTCGACAAACGGATTACCTGTACTTATTGAAGCGAGAATGAACATTGGTGTAATGTCGCCTGTTCCGGTAATAAAAGCTGCAATAAGACAAATTGAAAACCAGGCTGACATTATCATTCTGGATGCTCCTCCCGGAACATCATGTCCTTTCATACAAACAGTTGCTGCAGCTGATTATGTTATCCTGGTAACCGAGCCTACGCCTTTTGGGCTCAGCGATCTGAAGCAGAGCGTGGAGACACTAAAGAAAATAAACAAACCCTGCGGTGTAATCATTAACCGGGCAGGCATAGGAAATAGTTCTGTTTACGATTGGTTGAGGGAGAACAATATTCCACTTTTGATGGAAATTCCTTTCAGAAAAGAAATTGCCGGAATTTACTCTGTTGGAAAGCTTATTTCAGCAACAGATTTCACTTTTGCGAAACAACTTAGTACACTTGTTGAAAATATAATTATGCAAAATGGAAATAGCAGTCATCAGCGGAAAAGGAGGCACCGGTAAATCGAGCATAAGTGCCGCATTCGCCACTCTGAATGATGAAGTGGTTCTTGCTGATTGCGATGTGGACGCGGCTAACTTATACCTGCTATTTAACCCTTCACAAGAAGAAGAAGAGGCCTTCATTACAGGAGAGAAAGCTTTTATAGACTACCCGCGGTGCACAAACTGCGGGTTATGCATCGACTATTGCCGTTTTGATGCCATCGCTTTTATAAATGAAAAAGTATCAATATCTGAAATTGCATGCGACGGCTGCAGGCTTTGTTCTCGCATCTGTCCTGAAAATGCCATAAAAATGGTCCCGAACGATAAAAGCATGTTGTACTCGGGTTCCTTCCACAATGGCAGAATGGTATACGGCCGTCTTGCACCCGGTGAAGAGAATTCAGGCAAACTGGTGAATATGGTGCGCGAAAAAGCAAAGCAAACAGCAGAAGAAAATGATCTGGAAACCATTATACTCGACGGCCCTCCGGGAATTGGTTGCCCTGTAATTTCAACCATTACCGGAGTCGACAAAGTTGTAATAGTTTCTGAACCGACTATTTCAGGCCTGCACGATATGCAAAGGACAGTTGAAATAGTTCAGAAATTCAGTCTGCCTGCATTTGTTATTATAAACAAATATGATCTGAATACTGATATGAGCGATCAGATTGAAGATTGGTGCAGACAGAATCGTATAACCATCGCAGGATTGCTGCCTTTTGATAAACAAATGGTCGAAGCGATGGTAATGGGAAAAAGCATAACGGAATTTAATCCGGATAACGAAATAAGTAAAAAAATCAAAATAATATGGAACAAAATAACAAATCAAAAAAAATGAGCGGGCTTTTTGAAAAGATCCCCATGGAAGGTGTTAAACACATTATTGTGGTAGCCTCCGGCAAAGGCGGCGTCGGAAAATCAACAGTAGCAGCCAATCTGGCAATCGCATTAGCGCGAAACGGACTTAGCACTGCACTGGTAGATGCGGATATTTTTGGACCTTCCATCCCGAAAATGTTCGGAATAGAAGATATAAAACCTGAAGTATCAGCGTTAGGGGATAAGGAAATTTTCTTCCCGGTAAAAAAATATGGTGTAAGCATAATTTCGATAGGTTTTTTCATCGACCGGAACCAGTCCCTGATCTGGCGCGGACCCATGGCAGGAAAAGCTGTCACCCAATTGCTGGAAGATACCCAGTGGGGCGACATCGATTACATGATCATTGATTTCCCTCCGGGAACAAGTGATATCCAGCTTACAACTGTCCAAAAGCTTAACCTTAAAGGTGCAATAATCGTAACGACACCCCAGGAGATTTCACTTAACGATGCACGTAAAGCGGCTTCAATGTTTACAAATCCTGATCTTAATGTGCCTCTTCTTGGAGTAATTGAGAATATGTCGTGGTTCTCTCCCGAAAAACATCCGGAAGAAATTTATTACATTTTCGGGAAAGGAGGCGGCCTTAAACTGGCAAAAGAGTTCAATACAACACTACTCGGCCAGATACCACTTGTAATGGAAGTAGGTGAATTTGCCGAGAAGGGACTCAGCGTATTCAGCCAGAAAAATAAATCAGTTGTAACTGCTTTTGAGCAGATTGCAGATCAGGTGCTGTTAAAAACAGAAAAGTAAGTCACACTAATCCATCTTATTTATTGAGAGTGTGCTGAAAGATGCCCGGGATTATTCATTCATTAAAGCTGTACCAGAAGTTTTGTTTGTAGTTACAACGATCCCGGGCACTTGAAAATAATGCCTTTCTCTGGATAATTATTCCTCCTTCTCCAACTCTTCGAGTCTTCTTTCTATTTCTTTCTGGGATCGTTTCAATCCTTCAGCTTCTGACTTGAGGAACCTTATCTCGTCTTCCTTGCTTATTGAGGGGCCCCATTGACGAACATAACCTAATCCCTGGAATGGAACATTAAAACCCCACCCCCGGTGAAAGCCTCTTCGCATCCCCCTACCATATCCAAAGGCAAAACCTCTTCCCATTCCTCTTCCGGATCCCCTGGTGAATCCGGGGGAATCAAATCCCGAGCAATAACCAAACCCTCTTCCGGTAATGGGACCTTGTCCCACTGGTCCGGTGCGATCTCCTCCTGGCATAATTCAAATCTTAAAGTTTAGTATAAAAATTTTTTGTTATAATGATCAATTAATTTGTTAATTTTAATGAGTCTTTCTGCCTCCTTGTTCCGGATTTCTCCAGACAGTAGAAAGAATCATCCTTTTTGTTTCTAATACCGTAAATATACAAAATATTTTGAACATATGTTCATTTGATTTTAAAAATTTTTTATTGCAATCAACGGGAATGAAAACCAGAGCCGCACCTTAATCGAGTAGCCTAAACTACTGCGGACGATCTCGAATCAGAAAGCTGAAATCAATTAGAGTGTATGAAAAATGTTGTATGATCTTGAAGGGATCTGCAATTATATCAGAACTCAAGGATATCACCTGTTCTGATTTGCTTTATCCCAAAATTCTGATAAAAAGCTGTGAGAGCAGAAAGTTCCGTACAGTGTGAAGGCATGACGTGCTTAACATTGTTTTCCTTCAGATATCTGATGGTTTCATGTGTCTGTAAATTAATTTCCTTAAGATGGAGGCCTCCCAGAATTCCTGATACCATGTTCAAACCTGTAATCTTTTTTGCATGCTCAATCGTGTTTACAATTCCTGCATGGCCGCACCCCGTAATTATAAATAATCCATCATACTTAATCAAAGCAATTGCACTGTCGTCTGTTACAAAATCGGGATCACCATTCTCAAAAATAAAAGATGTGCTTTTCGATTCAAAATCAGTTAACCTTGGTATCTCTCCCAGAAAGCAGATTTTGTTCCCAATATAATATGGGGCTATAGTGGTATTAATATTGAATTTCGCTGAAAGTTCAACTTTTGTATTTTTCAATCCGATAGGCTTTCTGTCAGCTCCCCTGAAACGTTTTGTAAAACACCCCGGATGGCAGATCAGATTGCCATGTGTAAGATATTCCAGACCGTTGCCATGGTCAAAATGACCATGACTAAGTACTATGAAATCAGCCTCCCCGGTTTTCAGGCCCATTTTACTGGCATTTTCCAGAAACAGATCACTCTGACCTGAGTCAAAAAGGACCTTTTTCCCCTCATATTCAATTAAATATGACAACCCATGTTCTGCCCGGGTATATACCCCTGCATAATTTTCAGCCAGAACAGATATCTTCATGTTCATTTAATTTTTCGGATAGACATTAATATTACCGGATAAATCCTTCGTAAAATTCATGTTCATGGCAAACTCGGTAATAAATTCATCACAATTTGACAATTCAATATATTCCGAATTCCCGAGCAATTTGTATATTCTTTCATCGAACTCATCCGACTTGAGATACTGAAGGGCTCCGATACCCGCGCTATTTCCGATAGTATAAATCCTGCCTTTCATTTCAGCAGGCAATAATCCTATTTCGAGAGCTGAATTAATATTCATGTAATTACCGAAACCTCCTGCCAGGAACAGTGCCCCGAGATCATCGAACGAGGAACCGGTGATATTCATTAATATCTTTATTCCGGAATAAATTGCTGATTTGGCCAGCTGAATCTCTCTTATATCCTGTTGGTTGATCGAAATATTGTTATTTGAACCGATCATAAAAGGCTTTTCCAGCGATCCTGTCTCATCGATCAGCCCGTTTCTTAGCAGCCAGGCTACTATATCGACTATCCCCGATCCACATACTCCAGAAGGTTCGCCATTGCCTATTACAAGAAACTCTCCCTGATCGGTGAAATGCGAGATTGCCCCTGTCACTGCAGCCATACCGCACGAAATATTGGCACCTTCAAACGCCGGTCCGGCAGCAGTGGCACATGTAAAAACCTTTCCGTCCTGCACTAATGCCATTTCCCCATTTGTGCCTATATCGAGAAACAGGTAGCTCCTGTAAAGCGGCTTTAATGCAGCCAGACCGGCAATTATATCAGCACCCACGTAAGCTGTCTGGCATGGCAGTGTTATGATCTCACCGCCGGGGTTAATGTTCAATGAGGTCTCAGACCCCCTTAGAACTTGTTTGTCAGTGAATTTAGGCTTAAAGGGAGCAAGTGCGATTGACACCGGATCTTCCCCAAGCAACATATGCAGCATTGTTGTATTGCCTGCAACAACTATTTTTTCAATGCTTTCCGGTTCGAGATCCTTCTTTCTGACGAAACTTGCCAGTTCTTTGTTAATTATTGTGGTTACCGATCCCTGAAGTTCTGATAATCCGTTTTCATGTTCCTGACAATAGTTTATCCGTGTGATGACATCTGCACCATACTTTCTCTGGGGATTAAGCACAGATGATATCTTTTCAACCTGACCGGTTACCAGGTTCAGGAAATATAGAACAATAGTGGTTGTCCCTATATCAATTGCCACTCCGTAAATATTTGATGAGGAGGGTAAAAAAGCCTTTGGTTTGAATTGTATATCTTCGAGAAAGTCAGTCTGATGAACCAGAATATTTGCCTCATATTCCCGGGGAAGAATTACCTCAGCATCTTTGTCAGGATAATATCTGCATGAAACAACCTCACCTTCGCCCGTAACGGTTACAGTACATTTGCCGCATGTTCCCTTACCCCCGCATGGAGCATAAACGTCATATCCCCTGTCGCGTAATATATCGAGAAGCGACTGTCCCTTAGGGACTTCCGCTGTCTCAGTTTTTCCGGAAGAAATAATTTTTATCTTTATCACTCTTCCGGCAATTTATTTAACTGAACTATATTATCTGAATCACATTTCCTGCAATTTTTAGCTGGTTTTATTGTTACCATCGTTTCATGGCAATTTTCACACCTGTACCAGTAATCGTCTGTAATGAATGTACCCCCATGAATAATTATTGCTTTGCCTTCCACAAAAGCTTTTGCTATATTTTTTCTGGCTTTATCATACAGGCGTGTAAATGTGGGACGGGAAATATTCATTTTTTTCGCAGCTTCTTCCTGCGTAAGATTTTCATAATCTGCAAGGCGCAACGCTTCGAACTCCTCAAACAGGAGATCTACCGTTCCAAGTTCGCGCATCGGCACCCCGAATGGTTTGAAACCTTCCATTGCCGGCGGCATGTTTATCCTTCTAAGCCTTCTTCGGTTAGGCATTTTGAATTTAAGCTTTCAGAGAAGAGGAAAATGCCTTTTATTCACAGACAAATTTAATTACTTAATCTTTTCTCTGCTAATATATATTTACAATATTACTAAATTAGTGAACATTAGTTCATTTACTAATAAATAATTCCAGAACATGACTTTTTCAATGTGTATCGAATGGAAAAATTCTAAAATCTGAAATCGCGGGCAAGAGTTAATGAAAGGCCGTATTTTGATGCCAGCTGGGTACCTGTAAAATTTTGGTAAACAGGAAGATCTAGCATTAATGAAACGTTCCATTTCTCGCCAATAAAATAATTGATCTGTGGGGAAACATAGAATATTGTACTCCCCGATGATTCTTTCCATCCGTTTAGGGTTCTATCACGTCCACGTATCTCATTTCTCAGCTGCATAATAACTGTCCAGTCACCCTTGAGCCAGGAAAGCATCAGATGTTTGGAAAAAAACATGGAAGTAAAAACAGATGTACCCAGTTTATATTCCTGTTTGTTTTCAGAATTGAATTCTGCCCTGGTTGTAAGAAAATATCTTGTTCCCGAAACGGGTTTCTCCTTTACCATGAACAGCTGTACAACAGTTCCGTATGCTCCAATCGTCGGCTGTAATTCTACCGGCAGTTCTACACCTCCTCTTGAAACCGGAGTTGTTGAGAAAGGAATTTTTAATCCGAGACTGGCTGAAATGAAAAACCTTTTGCTGTCATTTTTCAATAATCCGTATTTGGCTGAAATTATTGCATTTGAAAAACCATTGCTCTGAAGTTTATAGGCCGGGATTATATTATATTTCTGTGTTTTATTAAAAAAATAACCAAATTCTGTTTCCAGGGTAAGTTTATCAGCCAGGCCGTATCCCAGTATTGTACCTGCATAATTGTAGTTAGCGCTGCTAATAAGATTGAAGTCTGAGTGCTTATCACCTTCAAAATATTTGTCTCCGTAATTATACCGGTAAAAAGATATTACCCTTAATGTTTTCTTTTCCAGAACTAGCAGGTTGACTGATCCTCCAACCGGGTTAACTGAAGAGAGGCACTGAGCATCCAGCTTGCCTGTGCACAACCATGAAAAAATAACAAGAGCAGCTATTTTCAGCCTATTTGACAACAATGAATATCTCTTTTGAATTTGAATTATTATTTCCATCGCTTACTGTGCAGGTAAGTTTGTTTTTACCTGCCTGACAGGGCGAAGCTGCATATATAACCTGGTTGCCGGTTCCGAGAATATCTCCTGCCGTAGCTGACCAATGGTAAGAAAGTTTATATCCTGTTGCGACTGCAGTGACTTTCGTGGTTTCACCCGATTCAATAGTGTCTCTTTCAGCAGTGAGTGACGTGTAGATCAATGGCTGACCAGGATCTTCCTGATTACCGTCATCATTTTTTGAACAGGAAAGAAATATCAGAAACAACAGCAATATCCCGAGCAGATTTTTCATTTCCGTCTGTCATTAATCCTTTACGCACCTGACTGAGAACGCATAATTTTTAGGAAATGTATCCCATCTTCCTACAGTACTGACACCTGTTTCAAGGCATCTGCGCCAGGCATTCTCACCCGACTGGGTAGATGTCCATACATACTCATACAGGTTCAGAAGACTATATGATCCGAAATTTGTCCTCCGTCCGGCATAAAGGGCCTCATAACCAGAATCTCCTCCTTTTCCAAGCTTTGTACCCACACCGGCTCCCCTCCATGTATTTGCCATATCGGCCTCCTGTTGTGTCATGCCAAGGAACATCTCAAGAGTTTTCCATTCACCATCAGAAGGAATATGCCAGCCGACAGGGCATATCCCCTGAGCTTTCTCATTTGTTGATCCGTTCATTGCTACATCCCATGTGTAGAGCCTGCCGAAGGTTTCCTCATTTTCAGGATCATCGTTATATAAATAGCTTGTTATACCAGAACTGTCGGGAGCAACGGACACCCTAAGATTTTCCTGCATCCATATCTGTTCCCCGATTTTTACAGTAATGTAAATATTTCCTTCCTTATCTGTCACTGTATTTTCAGGTATGGGCTGATTTATTTTAGCTGCTGCTGCTGCCGTGGAATCAATCGCATCCTTTACAACAACTGAATAAACTCCGGCAGTAAGATGTAAAATGTCCTTGGTTGTTTCTCCATTTGACCAGCTGTAGCTGTAAGGAGCGGTACCACCCTTAACCACAGCCTCAACGGATCCGTCCGATCCTCTGAATGTTGTTACGTCATGAGCAATAAGTTCTACCGATAATGCTTCGGGCAATTCCGGATCCCTTTCACCGGAACATTGATAAAATAACACCGGAAATGCCAGAGAACAAATTACTATGAAAAAATACCCCGTATAAAAAATATTATAATTTCTTTCACTGCTCATCTCTTTACCACATTTCCTTTTATCCGCAATTCCACCACCGGATTATTCGCATTGGATTGAACTGTGATAGTTTTATTGAATACTCCTTTAACTTTGGTATTGTATTCCACTCTCAGGGAATCCTTTCTGCCTTCAGCAAGGGGGATTTTGGGCCATTCAGAAACCATACATCCGCATGAAGTCCTTACATTCAGTATGACCAGGGGAGTTTTGCCTGAATTTGAAAATACAAAATAATGAACTGCTTCCGAACCTGTTCTTATTGTCCCGAAATCATACTCAGTCTCAGAGAAACTTATAGTGGGTTCATCGGGAGATCCTTTCTTGTTTTCGGAATTACCGTTAAATGAATAAGCAGAGAAACTGCAAGTCAGCAACATAAAAAAAGATAAAATACCGGCCTTCATAATTTTCTTAGTTTATAAATGATACATGCAGATTCCTTACAAAAAAATTCATAAAAACAAAAAAGTATGAGTCAGTAGTGCTCAATAATATTACCAAAATTAAAAATTCAGCAAATATTTTTCAAGTGAAATCCTTAATGTCGGTATTCAGTTTCTGAAATTGTTCCCTGGGAATTTGTCAGTTTTTAAAAAGTGTTGCCAATTAAATTCAGATTTTATTTTTGTTTATCAAGCGGTGACAATTTTTTAATATTAACCTATATTTGTTAGAATATTAAAGTTTGACCGTGTGAAACAGTGCGGAATTAACATATCAAAGTATTTCTTTTTAATTCTGTTTACAGGGTTTTTCTTAAGCACTGTCCTTTTTAATCATACACATATTTCAGAAGGTTCCATATTTGTACATTCACATCCGTTCAAGTCCGACATTAATGGCAAGCCTCTTCACAGCCACAGCAATTCGGTTTACCTTCTGGTTTTTCTGCTGAACAATTTTATTGCTGATATTAATGCAGTTTTTTCGACAGATGACATCCATCCTGCTTTTGCGGGTGAAATCATTTCCGGAGTAGTCATTAATTCGTCGTCAGGAGGCTGTGAATTTAAATTCCTTCTCAGAGGGCCTCCTTCTTTTGCTGCCTGATCAGAATCCCGGTTTTTTCATTCTAGTATGCTGAACAAGCCCTGCATGATACAGGAGTACTCAGTAATCACCGTTAAGTTTTAATAATATGATGAACAGACTGATTTTATTGTTTTTTGTTGTTCTCCTTGCTGCATGTCAGGAAAGCGATAACACTGTTAACGAAGCCGTTAATCTTCCTCATGGTCAAGCCGGACAAAACCGCAAACACATAAGAGGCAGACATAAACCTGTTGAAACCAGGAGTATTTATATTGTTGGCGATACGGTAATCGTTCCTTTTGCTTCTCCCGTAATGACCAAACTAAAATTTAAAACTGTCACCGCAGACGATCATACATGCTACTTTACCACTACCGGTGTTGTTAAACCCATTTCAGGTCACAAGGCTGAAGTGGCATCTCCGTTTGAAGGACGCATTGTAAGATCATTCGTTAAGCTGGGACAGAAAGTAAGCAGGGGGGCGCCTCTGTTCGAGGTAAGCTCATCTGACTATCTGGAGCATGTAAGAATGTTCATGCAGGCAAAGAAAGAAAGGGAGCTGGCGGAAAAAAATCTTGCACGCAAAAAAGACCTGATGGAAAAAGGTGTCAGTTCGCGAAAGGAATATGATGAGGCAAGGCTTGAGTTTGATCTGGCCGACAAGGAATTGGAAAAAACTGTTTCGATACTGAAAATCATGAATCTCAATCCTGATGATGCGGATCTTATTAAACCAATGGTTGTTAGATCACCAATTACAGGAGAAGTTGTCAGCACCCAGCTTACTGCCGGCCAGTTCATCAGATCCGACGGAGATCCTCTTGTAATAGTGGCTGATATCAACAAAATATGGGTTGTGGCAAATATTAAGGAAAAGGATATCGGGGCTTTCAACCTGAACAATCATGTCGAAGTATTCACCGAAAGCATGCCGGATAATCCAATCAAAGGAGAGGTTAGTTACATAGGAGACATAATGAATCAGGAAACACGTTCGGTCGAAGTATATATCGAATGCCTGAATCCTGACCATATCCTTAAATGCGGTATGTTCGTTGCAATAAGATTTTATTATAAACTGCCAAACTCAATAGTAATACCTGCCAGTTCGGTTCTGCAGAATCATGATAAGAGCTATTTGTTTGTCCAGGAAAAGCCGGGGGTATTTGTCAGGAAAAGAGTTGAAGTAAAATCTTTTGATGAAAAAAATCTGATCGTTAACTCTGGCCTTGAGCCGGGAATAATTATCATTTCAGAAGGCGGATTATTTCTGCAGTAAAAGAGGATTCAATGGACAGACTTTTCAGACTTTTCATAAACAGACGTTTATTAATAGCAACAATATTTGCATTGGTTGCTGCAATTGGCATTTATTCATGGTTCCAGTTACCCATTGACGCATATCCCGATATTGCTGACGTTACGGTACAGGTGGTGACGCAGGTGCCAGGTCTTGCAGCTGAAGAGATTGAACAGCAGATTACGATTCCTCTGGAACGTGAACTCAACGGGCTTCCCGGTCTTCAGACAATGAGGAGCAAAAATCTTTTCAGCATTTCTTCGATACTGCTTGTTTTTAAAGATGGCACCGACGACTACTGGGCCAGGCAAAGGGTTCAGGAGAGGATTTCGGGTATAGATCTTCCTTTTGGCGCCATGCCCGAACTGAATCCACTTACATCCCCTACCGGCGAGGTATGCCGGTATATCATCGAAAGCGAAACTTATGATCTTCGCGAGCTGACCGATTTTCAGAAATGGATGGTAATCCCTCGCCTGAAACAGATAATGGGGGTGGCCGATGTACAGAATTTCGGAGGAATTACAACCCAGTATCAGATTGAAATTGATCCGAAAAAACTTGAAAAATACAGCATCACCCTCAGCAGTGTTGTGGAAAGCATAAACAAGAACAACGCAAATGCCGGAGGAAGCCTGGTCAATCGGGGAGATCTTACTTATATAATACGTGCCGTTGGTCTTATTAAAGACCTTGAAGATCTTGGAAAGGTGGTGGTAAAAACAGCCAACGGTATTCCGGTTTACCTGAGCGATCTGGGTTCTCTTAAATACGGTAATTTCGAAAGAAAAGGCGTTTTCGGATATTCCGACAGGGAAAGGGACTACAGCGAAAGCGTACAGGGAATCGTACAGCTTCTCAGGTATGAGAATCCTTCAAGGGTGCTGGAAGATGTCCACAAGGCAATCGATGAACTGAACAATGAGATTCTGCCTGATGGTGTCAATATCCACATATTCCTTGACAGGACACATCTTGTAAACGCCACCCTGAACACTGTATCGCATACTTTGCTTTTTGGAGTTTTACTAGTAATCGGAGTACTGATCATCTTCCTGGGCAGCTGGCGAAGTGCTCTTGTTATAGCCGTAACAATCCCGCTGTCGCTTCTGATAGCATTCATCCTGATGCATTTTACAAATATCCAGGCTAATCTTCTTTCCCTGGGTGCAATAGATTTCGGGATAATGGTCGAGGGATCGGTTGTCATGCTTGAAACAATCCTGAGAAAGAGGGAGGAGAATCCTGATGAAGAACTTCACATAGACAATATCGTGAAACGATGCGTGGAAATGGGAAAACCAATATTTTTCTCAATGCTTATCATAATAATGGCTTACCTGCCCCTTTTTACCTTTGAAAGGATAGAAAAAAAGATGTTTGCCCCGATGGCCTATACAGTTGGTTTTGCCATTCTGGGAGCATTGGCAGTAGCGCTTGTTCTTATTCCCGGACTATCCTATTTCATATACCGCAAACCTCAGAAAGTGTACCATAATGTATGGCTTGAAAAACTGACCAGGATATACTTTAAGTTTACGGCAAATATTATTGAAAAGCCCCGCAAGGTATTTATGCCTGTTGCAGGGATACTTCTGGTAACAGTCATACTTTCATTCACTGTGGGTAAGGATTTCCTTCCTACGCTGGATGAAGGATCTCTCTGGCTGCAGGTACAGATGCCGCCAGGCGTCACCCTGGAAAAGGCAAAAGCAATGGCAGATACCCTCAGGAATCATGTGATGAAATATGAAGAGGTAAAATATGTTATGACCCAGGTTGGCAGGGATGATGAGGGAACGGATCCATTCTCCATATCGCATGCAGAATGCGGGATAGGATTAATACCATACAAGGATTGGAAAAAAGGTAAAAAGAAGTCTGACCTGATAGAGGAGCTGGCAGCTGATCTTGCTGAACTGCCGGGATACAGTGTCGGCTTTTCACAACCCATAATTGATATGGTCATGGATCAGATCGCAGGTTCTCACAGTGATCTTGCAATTAAGGTTTTTGGAGAAGATCAGGATGAAGCCCGCAGGATAGCCGAAAATATTGCACAAACTGTTTCAGTAATAAAAGGTGCCGGTGATGTGGATATCGAACAGGAGCCGCCTCTTCCCCAGCTGCAGATAAGTGCCAACCGCGATAAGATTGCCTTGTACGGATTAAATGTGGCTGATGTATCGGAACTTATCGAGGTCGCTATAGCAGGAAAGGCTGTGTCGCAGGTTTTTATAGGAAACAGAGTGTATGATGTTATCTGCAGGTATGATGAACAATCTCGTGAAACACCTGAAAAAATTGGTTCACTGCTTCTCACTTCCGCGTCAGGAGGGAAGATACCTTTATCTCAGATAGCACAGATTTCAACCACTACCGGACCGGGAATAATCAACCGCGAGAACAACAGCAGGTTCCTGACAGTCCGTATTAATCTGCGGGGTCGTGATATCACATCTTTCCTCAGGGAAGCAAGTAACGCTATCGAAAGAAATGTCGTTTATAACCATAATGATTTTAAACTGAAATGGAGCGGTCAGTTTGACAACCAGAGGAGGGCTTACGCCAGGCTCCTGCTTATCGTACCGCTTTCACTGGCACTTATGTTCCTTCTCCTTTTCTGGAGTTTCGGCAATTTCAGGCAGGCATGGCTTCAGATGGCAATATTGCCACTATCAGTTTTTGGAGGAATGGTGGCACTGAACATTTCAGGTATGACATTCAATGTCTCCTCTGCAGTAGGATTTATAGCCCTTTTTGGAATATATATCATGAACGGCGTTCTGATGATATCACACATCAATCATCTCCGTGACAATGGTGAACCCCTTAAAGAAGCAGTACTAAAGGGATCTACCCACCGTTTTCGCCAGATCCTGATGACCTCTACAGTGGCAATACTCGGGTTGGTCCCAGCTTCCCTCTCAACCAGCATAGGCTCAGACGTGCAGCGCCCTCTTGCAACTGTTATAGTTTACGGACTTGCCTTCGGGACAATAATAACTCTTTCCATCCTTCCGGCAATGTATTACATACTCGAAAAATGGCACACGAAAAGAAATATTCCCGCAAACAGCAGATAAAAATTATGAGTAAAATTTTAAAAACAATATTTTACTGCGCTTTAATTCTTGCCTCAAACATTGGTATTCTACAAGCCCAGCAGGAAATCACATTCAAAATCAATCCGGTCTCCCTGGCAGATTTCCTTTCGGGGGTTGTAAAAGGTAACCTTGGATACATTGCGGGTCAGTTCAATGTCAGCATGGCGGAGGCAGAGCTTAAAGCATCAAAGATCTTTCCTGATCCTGAGCTGGGAATGACATACGGATACAACGAAGACAGAATACTTAAGATGGGCCAGTCATTTGAAGCCGGATTAAGTTACCCGGTAAATACAGGCAATCGGAGAGGGGCAAATATAGCACTGGCAAAATCACAGTATGAATTGTCGGAGCTGATGCTCGATGCATTTTTTAACAATCTGAGGGCTGACGCGGCAATAAGTTATTTTTCCACATTGAGGAATCAGCGTCTTTTCAGCCTTCAGCAGGATATCTACAAGCAACTGTCAGAACTCGCAAGAGCAGACAGCCTTAGACTGGAAAGCGGTGAGGCCACGGGGCTCGACGCCCTTCAGTCATCGCTCGAAGCACGCTCCCAACTGACAGAGGTGTATCAGAGCCTTGCGGAATTTCAGAATTCATCCCTGAACCTGATGCTTCTGCAGGGTAAGAAATTCAACGATACCCTTGATATTCCTTCTCAAAACTTCCCTGTAAAAAAATTTGACTTCAGACTGAATGAACTTGTCGAGAATGCTGTAAATAAACGTGCCGACCTGATGGTTGCAGTAAAGAACAGGGAGGTGTCGGAAAAAAACATGAATCTGATAAAGGCAAACCGGGCATTTGAATTCAACCTGGAAATGGGATATTCATATAATTCGATAGTTAGAAATGAAATTGCTCCGGCTCCGGCATATAACGGATTAACTGCCGGAGTAAACTTTCCGCTTAAATTCTCAAGCCTGAACAAAGGATCCCTGAGGGCGGCAGATCTGGCTGTAAAACAAAGCCAGACTATTTATGAAGAGACGGAACTTCAGATAATCTCAGAGGTTATCCAGGCTTATAACAATTTTATTGCCCAGAGCAAAAAAGTTGAAAATTATAACAGGGGACTGGCTGAAGATGCCCTGAAAATACTGGAGGGAAGGATCTATTCATATCAGCAGGGTGAAAGCGGACTAATCGATGTACTGAATGCCCAGCGCACCTATATCGAGCTTCAGCTTAACCAGCTTAATGCATTGTTCGACTTTACCTCGGCCCTTATTGAACTGGAAAGGGCAGCCGGTATATGGGACCTGACTGAATGACGACTGCAATTAAAATATCTCTTTAAAACACCAGAGTATGATCATGACCTGAAAACTTTATGTGCCTTTTATTTGTATTTTGAACGCAGGTTCATTATATTTACAAAAAATAAAAGTTATGAAGGCATCTCTTTTAATGAAAATTTTACTGGTGCTTCCCCTGATTCTGCTGGTTGATTACATTCTTATGGCATTGATTGGCTGCACGACATGCCTTTTCGGACTGGGAGATGAATTCTATTGCGGTCCTTTTTGTCTTGCCGGGAAAATAATCTTAGCTTTGTCAGCACTATTTTTCGGATATCTTATTTATCCCGATATTAAGGCTTTCGTCAATTCGAAAAAAAATGTCCCGTCCGCGTAAAGCAAGAAAGATAATCAATCCTCCGAAAATGAAGGGTTTCCGGCCCTTTGGAATGCAGTCGTGCGTAAAGGAATCGGTGAGATTGAAATTTGAGGAATACGAAAGTCTGAGGCTGGTAAATTATGAGATGCTTCCCCAGGATGAAGCTGCAAAACAAATGAATATCTCACGTCCTACATTTACGCGAATCTACAACAGGGCACTCAAGGTAATTGCAAAATCATTTGTGGAAGGAAAAACTGTCAACATTGAAGGCGGCAGTTACCTTCTTGACAAAGACTGGTACAGGTGCAGGAAATGCTACAAACTCATCCAGGGGCTGGAAAACCATTACAAATGCGAGGATTGCACTACCTATGGCGAAAGTGAGCTTATCAAGCTGAACTGATCTGCACCGGTTTACAACCCTGCCTGCCATTGAAATTTTAATCCTGCCACCGACTGAAGAAAAATATATACCTGCCTGAAGTACGGGAAATAAAATCATATTTTGAATTCTCAGGATGACTGATAATGAAATAATAAAGGACATCCTCGATGGAAATAAAGATGCATTCCGGTTTCTTGTCGAAAGGTATCAGAAATCCGTGTTCAGGACAGCCATGGGTTTTCTGCATGACAGGGATGAAGCCGGTGATCTGAGCCAGGACATCTTTATTCAGGCCTACCTGTCATTAGCCCGATTCAGGGGTGAATCCGCCTTTTCAACCTGGCTTTACAGAATAACCCTTAATGCCTGCCTTAATAAAACGCGTAAATCTCCTTTTCAAAAGATTTTCAGGCTTTTTGAAAACACCCCGGGGGCAGACAGGGAAATATTCCTGTCATCTGTTGATTCAACAGATCCCGAAGATATAATGATCAGGAATGAAAATGCAGAGCTGGTCAGAAAAGCACTCGACAGTCTCCCGGAAAATCAGCGAATCGCAATTGTTCTTAGCAAATATGACGACCTCCCCCAGAGGGAAATAGCTGAAATAATGAAAACAAGTGAAGGAGCTGTAGAATCTTTACTGCAGCGTGCAAAAAAAAATCTCAGGGAAAAATTATCCGGCCCGGTTAAAAAAAATCATCAATAACAACGAAGGAAAATAATATGTTTTGTTTCTAACCATAAAAATCAGGAAATGAACTGCCAGCAATGTAAACGGGAAATTGATTCCTTTCAGGATGGAAAACTGCCCTTAAGTCTGAGGACACAGATATTAAACCATCTTGAAGAATGCAAATCATGTGCAGGTGTTTACAGGTTACAGGAATTAATTGATTATGTAATCGACCGTGAAAAGGATATCATGCCCGATCCTTTTCTTGCGACCAGGATAAGCGTTCATATTCAGAGCCTGAATGAACAGGAAAAAACGCCTGACTTTTTCATCAGGCGCATTCTTAAACCTGCACTGGTAACTCTATCGATGGCAGCAGCCATTTTTGCAGGCATAATGCTGGGCAATCTTTCACGATCCACAGAAAGTGCCGGTTCGATACCGGCTGAATTTGCCCTTATCAATGATGCAAGCATGGAAAACATGGATCTGTTTTTAAACGAATGACAGCAGGAACAATGAAATCGGAAAAGAGACAGATCTGGTTGATCTGGATAATCGCACTGCTGGCAGTTATGAATATTGCAACGGTAGTAACGGTAATTTACAACAGAAACCGCAGCAAAAAGGAAATAACCGTAAGTAATACAGGCAGAAATCAGCTACAGACAAATTCGTTCAGATACGGCGGCGGCTACTTCAGTGATGAACTGGGTCTTGATGAAGGGCAGATGGAAAGATTCGGGCAGATCAATTCTGTATTCAGGGAACAGGCCCGGAATATAAATAATAATCTTAACCGGCTGAGGCAAAGAATGTTCTCCGAAATGTCAGCAAAGAATCCTGATCCTGTAAAGCTTGATTCATTTGCTGATTCAATAGGTCTTATGCACTCCGACCTTAAAAAAGTTACTTACCGTTACTATGTTGAGATAAATAGTATATGCGATGCGAAACAGAAGGAAAAACTTGATGAAATGTTCGGGTCAATGTTCATAAATGAACGCGGCATGGGGCAGTATGGCAGGAGAGGACAGGAAGGAAGAGGCAGGGGAAGACAATTAAATTAATTATAAATCTTAATCTTAAATTTATCAAAATGAAAACAAAATTTTTTATCACAATTCTGGCATTTTTTGCAATTACAGCATTCGTTAATGCACAGAACTCACAGTCAGGCAAGGCGCAGCAAAGCACTGCACCTGTGAACAGAGGCGCTTACGTTGATGCCAATAATAACGGAGTATGCGATAATTTTGAAAGACCAGGCAATTATTACAGGAACGGACGCAGGATGACCAACGCAACTGCACCAGGCAACAGGCGTGGATTACAACCCGGACAGGGCCGTGGAATGGGCCCTGGGCAGGGACGCGGACTTGGTCCTGGACAGGGCAGGGGCCAGGCTCCCGGAGGCAGGTTTTATGTTGATTCAGATAAAAACGGCGTTTGCGATTACTACGAAAAAACTGTCAAAAAATAATCTACATGGAATACTAACTCATTTTTAAGAACTTACACTTAAAAGGTCCATAGAAATTCACGAGTCGCACAGATTGTAATTTATTCACTCTGTGCGATTTTTTTTATTTCCTGTGCCACTCTGTGGAAGTGAAAAATCAGATAAAGGTTGCGGGATAAATTCTATTTAATATCTTTAATTAGAATTTAAAAGATCAGTAACCTTGAAATACTCCAGGAGATTATTCGTAAAAAGTGCCGGTCTTGGGGGCATGGCTCTTGCTACCGGTGCCTATGGCATTCCGGCCTCTCGTTCGGTTAAGGTCGAAGTGCTTAATCCTTTCAACAGGATACCAGTGAGCCTGATAATAGATGATTCAACATGCCTTGTAAATATGGCTCATTTCGGTATACCACAGTTCGGGGAGGTGTTTCCTGGCCAATATCTGCAGGACTGGAGAAAACTGCCAAGAGAGATACCCGACCAATTTGTCAGGGAGTTTGGTGAATGGAGCCTTGAAAACGGAGTGAAAGGTAAGTACAGCATTGTTCCATATCCGGCCTGTACCGGTTGGGTGAACCGGTTCATACCGGGATGGACCAAAAAAGAACTTGAAGATAGCCTCAACCTTATAAGAGAGATCATAATACCAAACTGGGATATTCACCCTGAAATGGTGAGCCATACAAGGGTTATAGATATTAAAACCGGAAGGCCTTATCCATATCCAACTCCTGAATATATGGAAAACTGGGAATGGAGTCAGAATAAAAGCGCTGATGAGCTTGCTTCATACCAGGCTTATGCACTTTCAATACTTAAAGAAGCAGGATTGCCATGTGAAGGGATTACAACACCGGGAGGATATGGAAGCCGTAATCAGGATAATCTGGCCCGTGCAACTCTTGAAGCTGTAAGGGAAGTTTATGGCGCAGAAATATCACATTATTTCCGTGATCTGTTTACCGAAAAAGAGAAAAGTGTTGCACCCAAGGTATATTACCCTTCAGGACTCGATGGCCCGGATCCGAAGTGCGTTGTGTCAATAATAGGCTGCACTGAGGACTGGTTTGGAGACTGGGACGGGCTCAAACCAGGGAATCCTGATCTCATGATAACAGAGGATCTTATGTCGGGACGTCTGGTTGATGTCATTAACAGCGGGGAACCTGCTATTATGGTCTGCCACTGGCCAGGTATTTACTTCAACGGTGATAAGGTAGGTTTTAAGATCCTTAAAGAAGTTAAAAAAAGGCTTGACCAGAAGTACAATAACCTTATCTGGATGAAGCTCAGTGAAATTGCCCGTTATTGGGCGGCAAAGGAACTGACATCCATTAAAGCAGAGCAGGGCAAAGTGATTCTGAAAGCTCCTTTTTCAGCTCCGGGATTCACCCTTAAAATAAATACTGCTGCAAGGTCGGTCTCAGTTAAGAACCTGAAGCATGAAATTGTTCCTCTTACAAAAGTAAAAGATAATTCCTTGCTAAAAGTAAATACCTGGTCTGCAGAAAAATCTGGAGTTGTCATTTGTTTTAATCTGGATAAGGGAGAAACGGAAATAATTATAAAGTAAGAGAAACCTCTTCATTAAGGATAAAACTTTTTCGATTTTAAATTTACGGGTACAGATCTTATAATCTTCTGCGAAAATTTGTTGAATCCGCAGTAAAAGTTCACTTATTCAATAAATTCGGATCCTGTTCATTCAGCTGTTTAGTAATTGACATATAATTATCTGGCCTTAAAATCGTTTATATATTATAAACCAATAAAACAGGAAATTATGAAGAGATCTGTTTACCCCATTTTTATTTTTATCCTGGTGATGTTTGCCAATGCCTGTGCTCCGGTTTATCGGTGCGGAGAGGCCAGACCTGCAAATATTCCGATTACCTGGAGTAAAAACCTTAAAAAAGTTGTGAACGAAAGAGACGCTTTATGTTTGATGCTGGAAACAAAAGAAAAAGAAAATAAAACGTTAAAAGATAATTTGTCAGGACTAACAGCTGAACAGAAAGAGCTTAATGAAAAATACAAAACGCTGCTGGGTAAAAACAACGATTTACAGGAAAAATATGATAATCTCATAAATGAAAGTCTTTCACAGACCGACAGGCTGAACAGAGCCCTGCGCGATAAATCAGATGAGCTTGATGCGAAGGAAAAACTTCTGTCTGAGAGGGAAAAGTCTCTTGAAGAAATGAAAAAAATAATAGCTCGTCAGGATGAAATCAACAAAAGACTAAATAACACTTTAAGAAACGCACTCCTTGGATTTAATGCAGATGAGTTATCTGTCGAAATAAAAAATGGGAAAGTGTATGTTTCAATGTCTGATAAACTTCTTTTTAAATCTGGTAGTGCCACTGTTGAGGAGAAAGGAAAAGAAGCGCTGAAACTTCTTGCAGGTGTGCTTGAAAAAAATCCTGATATTGATATCCTTGTTGAGGGACATACAGATAACGTACCGATAAAGACAGCTGTTTACAAGGACAACTGGGATCTGAGTGTTGCCAGGGCAACATCAATTGTAAGGATCCTTACAAACGACCATAAGGTGGCCGCAACGCGTATGACAGCATCCGGAAAGGGAGAATTTTTCCCGAAAGCAACGAATGATACACCGGAAGGCAGGGCCAAAAACAGACGTACAGAAATAATATTGTCACCAAAACTGGATGAGCTGATGCAGCTGCTGAACAGCGGGAGCTGAGTTTTTATGGAAGTCATCATTTCGCTGATCCCTCACTGTATAAGGATCGCCTCCGGGTGAAGGTATTTTTGCCCTCTGTCTGATGAGGGGAGATCCCTCATTTCAACGATCCTGAGCTGTATAAGGATCGCCTCTGGTTGCAGAATTATTTTGCCTTCTTCCTGACAACAGGGAGATCCCTCATGGCGATGATCCTTCGCCGGCGCAGGATCATCGCATTCGGGATGACAATGCAAACGGGGAGACAAACTGGGGGGAATGAGGCGCGGCGTTTTGATGAAAATCATTTCCGGAACTGAGTCTTTGTACAAAACGCCGCGCCTCATTCCCCACCAGCCTACCAGATGTATCGTGTCATCCCGACCACGCCTTAGCGTGATCGGGATCTCCTTCAGCAGACCGAATTCAAAAATGTCATCGGCATAATCAAAAAATGACTCATTTATGACGTAAACCGTTCTATGTTTTCCTAACTTTTGTCAATTAGTGCGGTATAAGATGCGACCATTCAGTTTATGAATCTAAGAAACCTATCCCCTGCCCCTTCCCTTTCTTTAAACTACCCTTTATGCACATCTTTGGCAAGAACGATTTTAATGAGAATATTAATTTTTGAAGAGAAGAAAGATCAGGAAAGAGTTATAGATAGAAAATTAAAAGATACCTGAGGTATCAAAGTCTAATGTCCATGGTCACATCCATGGTAAAGCGCCTGTCAGATCTCGCAACACCAGAGGTGTTGAAGAAAAATCAGTCACAAGCAAAACTTCTTCAACCCATTCCGGGGTTGACATGAAAAATCGGCATCCTACCACGGATGTAACCGTGGATATTGGAATTTGAAACCTCCGGCTTTTAATTGAAAGATGTATTCAAGGATCGGATCAGTTTGAAAAATAAATACTGGAAGAAACCGAAACTTATGATAGCTAAACAGAGATAAATTTCTCTAAAACCAGAAAAGTGTATAAAGGGTAGTTTTTGCTAAAGAGAAGGGCCCGGGAAGGCTTTAGGTATCATTGGAAGACACTGGCAAAGAGTTAAGGAATTAACTTGTCTGTGTCTGAACCTTTCTGATACTGAGCATAAAGCAAAAACATGCGTTAGTGCGGTAAAAATCAAATTTCTGATTTTTTTATTATTCATTTTCAATGTGTTAAAAAAACCGCACTAATTTTATCGAGCGTCACAAGTCAGGAGGGATCTCCTTCAGCAGACCGAATTCCAAAATGTCATTGGCATCATCAAGAATTGATTCATTTATGGCGTACACCGCCTTATGTTTAGCTTTAATCAGAAAGGATGCCATTTCCGACACCCTTTCATGTATATTGATCTATCCAATCCCAGAGCCTTAGGGATTACATAAAAAGTGTATTATTCCGTTACAGCCCTGTAGGCATTTACACGGCCATGTCCGAAATAAGGGGTAACTCCTGTACCATCTATATTGTCAGCAGTCTGAAGCAGCTGTTGTGTAACTGCTACAGGATTCATATCGCCACCGTTTTTGCCTATTATCAAAGCTGCAACACCTGAAACATGGGGAGCTGCCATACTGGTTCCGGCAGCAAAATAAAATGGATAAGATGTTGGCCCACCAGCCCCTGAACTCAATACCATATCATATTTATAGTAAGTATCGTTTTCACAGTCATAATCGCCTCCGGGCGCTGCAAGGTCAACAAGTGATCTTCCATAATTGGTATAACTTGCCGGAATATCAAGGGAACCTGTTGGATTTAAAAGCCAGCAATCTGGAGCAGTTGCAGATACACCAATTACATTTTCTAAATCGGCGGGCAATTTGAACCATGCTGCATTCCCATCAGCATCCATTGAGTCATTTCCTGCTGAGGCGATAATCACAACACCTTTCCTGACAGCATAATTAACTGCTCTTTGTTGCGCAAGGATATAGTATTGGATATAAACAGCTGGTACCTTCTGCCATATACCTTCATCATCCTCGTACCATCCATTTCTGTTTAATGTTGCACCAAGGCTCATATTAACAATATCAGCTCCATTGTTTGCAGCATAAACTATACCTGCATTTATCCAGGTGAAATCACCCGATCCGGTTTCTTCAGAAAGTACTTTTACAGCTATAATCTCAGCATGTGGAGCTACACCAATAACACCCCATTTGTTATCAGCAGCAGCTATAATTCCTGCAACATGAGTACCATGATTAAAAAATATTCCAGGCTTGACATAATAATTTTCACCAGGGACAAAGGAGGTGCTTAGTGTAGTATTCAAGTTTGGTGAAAGATCAGGGTTATCGGCATCAATACCGTTATCGAGAATAAAGACTTTTACTCCTGAACCAGTATATCCGGCATCCCATGCTTCCGGTGCATTAATAGCATCCATACCCCATTGAAGTGGAAAATATTTCTCATCATCTCCTATATTATCAGGACTTTCCATTGGTGCGTTTTCTTCGGGATCAATCCACCTGGCTTTATAATCAGGCACCACACCCTTAACCTGTGTCAGCTTTGCAACCTTGTTTGCAAAATTTGCAACCTTGGGCTTAACAACCACCACCCCTATCTCGGGAATGGTATTTACAATCTCGCCGTAGGCGGCGAGCTTCGACTCAAAATCTGAAGGAAGTGTTTCAGATTTTGTAATAACCATAAAATTGGTTTCAGGATTCACAGCCACTGCAGAGGCCGACAAAGACTCAGATCCGGCAGTATTCGTTTCGAGATAGTCCTTCCAGTTCGCGGTTAAATACTGCTCCCGCCAGAAGTCCGAATGAACCATAAACAAAACCGCAAAGAATGTATCCAAGCAGTATACCGGCGATGTGCTTCGGATCCATTAAAATAATTCCTATAGATGCGGTATAAATTCCCAGCACGATTACAATTCCCAGAATAAGTAAAAGCTTTGAAAGGCAGAGCTCTGTTGTCCTGTAACCGCATAAAATCAGCCTTTTTTGGGCCATAATGTTTTTTTGCATGAGGTTAAGGGCAAAAAAAGAAGCAATAAATCCGGCCGCTGCCAGACCAATGTAAATCAGGCCTATTTCCCGTGGTTTAAGAAGCAGTATCTTTTCACCCGGAGTTGAGGCAACTTTAATAAGGATCGGGATAGTGCTGGTTGTGTAAATTGCTATAATATAAAAAACAGCCGGTATTATTAACAAAAGTAGAAAAGTTATTCTGTTTCTGAAGGTTTCCCTGAAAAGTAATGTGAGGTTATATGTTATTCTTTTCAGTTGCATCTCAGCAATCCATCCTTTAATTCCCAGATAGTGTCCATTTTACTTTTATCATAGATTAGATGTGCAACAATAAGAATAGTTTTTCCACGCTGAAGCAGGCTGCCGGAATAATCCCAGAATTTTAAATATGTATCCCAGTCAAGTGATGAATATGGTTCATCAAGTAACAAAAGGTCAGGATCGTGAAGCAGTGAAACAACAAGGTTTAGCTTTTGTCTGGTTCCTTCACTTAACTTTGAACAAAGGCATCTCCCATAATTTGTAAGATTGAATGTCTTTATTAATGATTCTTTGTAATCAGGGTAGTTCACGTTTTTTGATTTGATATCCAGACCATACGCAAGTTCAAACAACTTCAGGTTTTCATTGACAGTAAGGTTGGAAAAAAGATAAGGTTCCTGCGGACAAAAACCTGTTGTGCAATTGATCCTGATAATCCCATTGCTTTGCTTCCAGAAACCTGCAAGGATATTCAATAATGTTGTCTTCCCGGTTCCGTTCTCACCGACAATTCCATAAGATTTCCCTGAGAACAGTTCAAGATCAATGCCTTTCAGCACATTTTTCTTTCCAAAGGATTTCCTTATACCCTGAGCATTTAAAATTGGTTTGTAGTTTGTCATCAAATAAATGATTTCAATCTTTCAGGCATCTTACAGATAAACCGTTTTTGCGGCTGTATTCAACTGCTTCAGCATTGCCGTTGTACAGTATAAGAGACCATGCATTTGAAGTGACTGACGGAGTAGATGACCAGTAACGGCAGGTTTCAAATACTCCGCATCCGTTATCTGCTTCAAATCCTGTAATTGTATCTCTTACTCCGCATGCAATTCCCCAGAATAGGCAGCTGTCACTATTGATAGGGCTGTTTGGAACATTGGGCCATTGCATTTCCCCTGGTTTTTTCATTTCACCTGCAGCTGCCGAAGGTCCGCCAAGGTAAGTTGTCAAAACAGTCCATTCTTCTATGGTAGGTATATGAAAACCTGAGGGGCAAAGCTTGCCTGTATTAACTGCATGCCAGTTATACAGTGCTCCTTTGAAATCACCTGCCTGCGGTTTTTCATTATTGTACCAGCAATAAGCAGGTGTATTAAGGTTGTTCCATAAAGCCTGGTCGGTTACAAGAGGAATGGAATTTCCATCATTGTACTTTGTACCGGCAAGATTTTCCATCAGCCATACCTGAGTGCCGATATTGACAGTATGGTATATTCTGTTTTCTATATCAGTTACATTTGAAGTTGTGGTAAAAGATATTTCATCACCATAAATAGTACCGGCAGCATTTGCGACATAAGCTCTTGCAAAATATGTTGTATTGGGAGAAAAATTTGTCATAATACTTGTAAACGATGTTGGCTCACTATAGATAGTAAATACTTTCCCGGAACCCGTTGTAGGCCCTTGTATTACATCCCAGCAAAGCCCAAATTCAACTTCGGATGCTCCACCGGTAGCAGTGAAGCTCCCGCCTGATATTGCAGCATAAGAACCCAGTGCTGAAACTGGTTTGATCTTAATCCCGTCAGGCGGAATTATTGCCCTTGTGCTGAAGGACTGATCATCACTGTATGCAGTTCCTGCCGAATTGGTCGCATATGCTCTTACATGATATGATTTACCGTAATCAAGTCCGGAAAGAACGACCCAATAATCGCCCCTTGCCCCTCCATATGGCCCGCCATCAACAGTTTTGGTTGTCAGACTTGTGGTCGGATTGGAATTGGTGTTCCAGCATACTCCATGATAAGTAACACTTCCTCCCCCGTCTCCCACGATTTTATAATGAATTACTGCTGCATTTTCTGTGACATCGGAAATCAAAACCGTTTTCACGGAAGGCAGTTCAACTTTTTTACACCCGGGAATGATCCAATAAATAAAACATAATAATAAAAACAATTTGCCAAGATGTAATACTTTCATGTTTTCAGGTTATTAATTCAAAAATTGAGACTGGCTGTATTTTAAATCCGACAGAGAAATATCCGGATAGGAAACCTGATTACAGCAAAGTTACGTGAGAGAAAAGCAAAAGTCAAGTTTATTTAGATATACACCCTGTAATTTAATGAAGAACATCGTGGTTTCTGAACTGTCGACGGGTCAGAGAAGCTTCATGATCTCTGCATAATGCAGGATATGTGGCCTGTCGGCAGGATTTTTGCTTAGGTTTACCATTGCTTTGGCAAGTTTTTCCACCGGCATGCTTCTGAATCTTTTGGAAAGTCCTGTAAGCAGAGGATCTATTGCCTTCATAACAAAGGCTGCAATTTTTTCCGCAAGCCTGAACTCATTGCGCTTGCCAACCAGAAGGCCGGGCCTGAAATGAAAAACATTACCCTGAAAATAATCCTCGGTACCCTTTTCCATTTCAGCTTTGGTCCTGAGATAAAAATTACCTTTCATGCTTGCACCCACGCTCGATACATTAAGCATAAGCTTTACACCGTTCCCTGATGCGATCCTGGCAAATGCCACCGGCAGATCCCTGTCAATCCTCTGTTGTTCCTTCTTGCTGCCGGCTTTTCTTATTGTTGTTCCCATGGCATTGAAAAGAATATCTCCCTGTATTTCTGAACTCAGACTATCGATATCCTTCATGGGGTTAATTATTTCCTTCAGTTTTGGACTGTGCAAGCCTGTTGATTTCCTCACAAAGATTTTTACTTCTGTGAAATCATTGTCGTTCAGTAGTTCTTTAAGTATCAGATTACCTACAAGTCCGGTTGCTCCTATAAGAATTGATTTCATATTAACCTCCGTTTTTTTACCAATTTATACTTTTTATTGCATACTCCAAATTACGGAATTTCTATCCGGTTGACAGGTAACCCGGTGGAAAAGTATTGGTACATGGGTAGATTACATGAATCATTGATCAGGCTATGGACCCAGAAAAGGGAAAAACACCAGGAACCGAATCCCGCTTAAGAGGATTGAGTCCGGAGGAACCAGCAAACCCGGCTTCGTGTCCGCCGTCTTAATAAATCATAGGTTCACCAGCTTGGTATTTCTGTATTGATCTCCCTTTTGGGACACACCATGGCAGATGTTTTTTTGTATTTGAACTGATTATGGTTTAAATTTGATAATGAAATATTTAGACCTCTGATGGCAAGTCTTGTTCCAGGGTACGCATATGACATCTTCATCAGTTACCGTCAAAAGGATAATAAAGGCGACAGATGGGTGAGTGAGTTTGTTGAAGCATTGAAGACCGAGCTCGAATCAACTTTCAAGGAAGAGATCAGTGTTTATTTTGATATCAATCCGCATAACGGGCTGTTGGAGACACACGATGTAGATGCTTCACTCAAAGAGAAGCTGAAATGCCTGGTATTTATTCCGGTTATTTCAAGAACATACTGTGATCCCAAATCCTTTGCATGGGAGCATGAGTTCAAAGCGTTTGTTGAGCAATCTTTAAACGACAGATTCGGATTGAAGGTCAAACTACCAAATGGTAATGTGACAAGCAGAATTCTTCCGGTTCGGATTCATGATCTTGATAAGGAAGATATTGCAATGTGTGAATCGGTTTTGGGAGGTGTGCTCCGTGGAATTGAATTCATATACAAGGAGCCGGGAGTGAACAAACCTCTTGCTTCTGAAGATGATGAGAAAAAGAATTTAAATGGGACCAAATACAGGATCCAGATCAACAAGGTGGCCAATGCAATAAAGGATATTATCTCGGGACTGAAAGAACCGGGAGCCATAGCTCCGGGAGGCACGACAGGGAAATCTGCAATCCATATTGATCCCGGACCCCGTCTATTGGTATCAAACCGAAAGCTTTGGAATATAATCATTCCGGTGGCACTCTTTCTTTTTCTTCCTTTATGCATTTGGTTTTCAATCCGGTTAATAAATAATTTCATTTCGCCCGTTGAAACCAAAAATAAATCCATTGCTGTCCTTCCTTTTACAAACCTCAGTGCAAATAAAGAGGATGAGTATTTCAGCGATGGTATAACTGATGATATTCTTACCCAGTTGTCAAAGATTGCTGATCTGAGGGTTATTTCACGCACTTCCGTAATGCGATACAAGGGAACAAATAAGAGTATCCGTGAAATAGGCAGGGAGCTTAAAGTTGCAACTATCCTTGAGGGCAGCGTGCGCAGGGCTGACAATCAGGTACGCATAGTGGCACAGCTTATTGATGTCCGCAATGACAGACACCTGTGGGCTGAAACCTACGACGAAGAAGTCATTCAGGTATTAGCTATTCAGAGCGATGTGGCAAAAAAAATAGCCGCAGCCCTGCAGGCAGAGCTTACACCAGAGGAAAAGGAGCGTATTGACAAAAGACAGACTGCTAACCTAACAGCATACGAATACTATCTTCGAGGACGCAGTTTTTACTACCGGTACAATAGGGAAAATAATGAGACAGCTATTACCTTTTTCAAAAAGGCATTAAATCTTGATCCGGAGTATGCCTTGGCCTGGGCTGGACTTGGCGATGCTTATGCGATGCGGGTCTATTTGTTTGGTTTCCCTACTCTCTGGACCGATTCGGCGATCATTTCAAGCAACCGGGCTATAGCCCTCGATCCCGGATCTGCAGAGGGATATAAGGCTTTGGGGACGGCAATTATGGATCTGAACGTCACGAAAGGTCTTGAAGCATACCTGAAAGCAATTGAACTCAATCCTAACTACCATCCGGCATTTTACAATCTTGGTGCACTTTATCAGTGGAAGGGAGAACTCATCGAATCGATAAAGTGTTATAAAAAGAGCCTGATGCTTGATCCGGGCTTTGCAGATCCTTACGCCAACCTTGGGGATGTATATCGATTACTGGAGAAGCCTGAAAGAGCAGAACAATACCTGAAAAAAGGACTTGAGTTGCAGCCCGATAATAATGAGGGCCGTTATTTTCTGGCTCTCTTCTATCTTGGAGAAGGTAATGATAAGCTGGCTGCTGAACAGATCAATCTGATTCTCAAATCATATACTAACAGTTCTGACATTTTCTATATTTATTATGCGGGACACCTTGCGGAACTTACAGGTAATCTTTCTCTGGCGAAAGAAATCTATCAAAAGGCTTTTGAGGACATTGAAAGAATTCATGATGTCGCTTTAACTCATACAAGGATTCTGATCGGTTTGGGCCGGATCCTTCTGAATGAAGGCAGGCAGGATGAAGCAGACAGGTTGCTGGAAAATGCATTGAAGGCTTCGTTTAAACAAATAGAACCAGGTACCGGATACGGCTTCAGCTACTATAATATCGCATCCGTCTACGCTGTCAGGAACAAAAAGGACGATGCCTTTTCCTGGCTGCAGAAAGCCATTGATCATGGCTGGAGGGATAATACCATTATGCGTAATGACCAATGTTTTGAGAATCTTCGACACGACAACAGGTTCCGGCAGATGACAGAACAGATCAGGACAAATGTGACAGAAATGCGCATTCAACTGAAAGAAATCTAAGATGAATAAAAATACCTTGTTAAGCACAAAACAAAGCAGGTTGTTAAGAAGATTGTTTAGGAGCTAAATTGATTCCGGACATTACAATTCAAATAGTATTTATCAAAAATGAAATAAGAAAATAAACCATTAGAAAATCATGAGAAAACCACTTATTTCTATCAGTATTCTAATTGCATTTTCATTTTTTAGCTCATCCGCTCAAAATAGATCCTGGGAGCTTACTAAGGATGAGATCTATACTATGAATAAAGCAATTAAAGCTGATCCGAACCTATCAAAATTACTTGAATTGTATGGAGAACCGGAAGATCTGTATAAAAAATATAAGATTAATCTCTGGCGAGCCGACTCAATCTGGAACCACGACCAGCAAACGATCAAAAAAATAGAGGACCTTGGTACTACCAGACGTTTTGAGATGATTCCTCTGATTGACTGGTTCACCAGTGATGAAAGCTTTATCGGGGAAACAGGGGTTTCTTACCTTATCAAAACTGATGAAGCAACTATTCTGTTCGATCTGGGACTGAACGCCAAAGAAGAAGACCCCTCACCATTGCAGGAAAACATGGCCAGACTGGGCATCAGTCCGGAGGACATTGACATAATTGTAATATCTCATAATCATAGTGACCATGTCGGAGGTGAAAAATGGGAAGGGGAAAATACATTTTCATTTACCAGTCATCAGCCACCATTAAAACAGATGCCGGTCTATACCCCGGTGGAAATGACTTACCCCGGATTGAATCCTGTTTGTACTCCACTGCCTACCAAAATAGCCAGGGGAGTCGCAACAATCGGGGTGATTCATAAACCTGTTTTCTTTGCCGATATAGGGGAACAGGCTCTTGCTGTCAACGTGGAAAACAAAGGCATAGTCATAATTTCAGGTTGCGGGCACCAGTCGATTGAAAAAATACTGCAGCGTGCTGAAATGTTATTTGATGAGCCATTATACGGTGTATTGGGAGGCTTCCATTATCCCATGGAAGAGACTCGAAACATTACCTGGATATACAAATATGTTGTTGTCGGTAAACTGCCATGGGAACACCTAACAGTTGATGATATCCGGGGAAACTGCAAATTACTTAAGTCCAGAAACATAAAACTGGCTGGACTTTCAGCCCATGACAGTTCTGACGGAAGCATTGAGATTTTTAAAAAGGAATTTCCGGACGAATTTGTTAACATAAGAGTTGGAGAAAGAATATTGGTTGGTAATTGAACACCTTGGATAATATGACTAATTCCGCTTCAGGAAAAACATCACGATTTTGCAGACTTATTATTATTCTGGCAACATTAAGTTATCCATCAATGGCTCAGACCAAGCAATTTATTCCAACAGACTTTAAAGTCCCTGACAAATTTGAGAACCAGCGTTTCAGGTTAAGAATGCTGACTGTGAACGATGTGGTAAAGGATTATGATGCGGTGATGACAAGCATTGATCATCTTCAGGGGGTTTTTGGACCAAAGTCAAAATGGCCCAGAAAAGAACTTACACTTGAACAGGATCTGATTGATCTTGGCTGGCACCAGAAAGAGTTTCAGAGACGTTCTTCTTTTGCTTACACTGTGATGAATAAGGATGAATCAAAATGTCTCGGGTGTGTTTATATAAATCCCTCTTCGAAAATTGACTTTGATGCAGAGGTTTATCTTTGGGTACGACAGAGTGAGTTTGATAGTGGCCTTGATCCGGTCTTGTTTGATGCCGTAAAGAATTGGATTAAAAAAGAGTGGCCATTTCACAAGGTTGCCTATCCCGGAAGAGATATCAGCTGGATAGAATGGGAATCATTGAAGTGAGGTCGAATAATTGATTTTTTACTTAGTCTCTCCTGCATTAAATAAAGTCCATGGCTGGGTTGGCCTGTCTTTAATCAATTTCGGAATTCAATCTGCCTAAAATAAAAAGAGATAATTTTATCCTTTTTTCCTGAGCTTTATGTTATTATTTACTTTTTAGAAAACTCACAAGAATTTTTGCATGCAATTCAGGCTCTTCAATAAAAGGTTAATGCCCTGATTTTTCAAACATAAAAAACTGGGCCCGGGGCATAAATCTTTTAAATTGAATAGAATATTTTGGATTAGCAATCCGGTCAAAACGACCTGCAATAATAAGAGTGGGCACCATTATTTCTTTTCTGTTAATTTCATAACGCCTGCTTTCTCGAAAGCCCGGAAATATAACTCGAATACCTTTAGAGGAGCAGGCATATATTCTGCGGCAAATGCGTTGCTGATATCAAGAACTGACCTTTTGCCGTCAGCATAAAAGGCCGGGACATCCCTGATTCCGTACAGGGTAAGCTCATCAATACCAGCTTCCCGTAGTTTAATGGTGATTTTATTCATTGCTTCCGTCAATTCAAGGATCCTGGCTGTTTCGTCTGCAGCCAGAATCCGGCATACATAACTCAAATTGTTCAGCTCTTTTCCGCTGACAGGTACGGGAACCAGATTCATTGCTCTTTGCTCCTCATCAGTTTGTGCCGGTTTAACTCTCCTGATCCCCAGCTCGGCAGCCCTTAAGGCAGCAGCGCCCTCTATTTTCTTAAGTGATGCTGTTTCATCAGCCTTCATCAACGATATTGCTTTCTGGATTTCTGCCTCTGCAGTTTTTGTTTTTGCAAAAACGGATGCGGTACCGATAGCAGCAAGTTCCCGTTTGAAGACATGTGTAATCCGGTTTAATGCCAGTTGATCGGCAGAATTAAAACTATCACCTGAAGCAGTAAACAAAGAATGCACCGCTGAAAATTCTGAATCTGCAACTCGTTTTCTTCCGTAAATAAGCGAAAGTAATGCGATGTCTTTCGCACTGGCATCATCGGCATAGGCCATGGTTGTTATCCCAGTCAGACCGATGACAACAGCCCTGTGAAGCTGCGTAGGATCAACCTTGTCGGGTGTGTCCTCGCTTGAATGATAGAAATCATCGGGCCAAGCAGTCAATGTTGTGGCTCCGGTTTTCAGGTTATTGAAAAGCTCATGATCAGTGCCGGTTACATAAGGGATCATCCGGCAGTCAATACGGTTGCGCGTACCCCTGACAGATCCTATATAAAAATCTATATCGGGAGGGTATCGTTCGCTGTTAAACCTGTTTATAAAATCAGCTGTTGACTCCATTACTGCATTCAGGAATGATGGATTGGAATCCGATGTATAGCACAAACTGAGAATTGAATTTGTTCTGACAGTGTTCTCTCCGACCATGTCAAAATTGATGTTTGCTATTCTTTTTACCTGATCGTTATTATGAGCTGCCAGCCAGGCATATGTACCGTTATATTCAGGAACCCACATGAAACGGATGGTCCTGAGAGGTTGTGGAAGCTTGCGCTCTCTGATCAGTTCGCATAAGGTGCGGGTCATTTCAAGGATTGATGCACTTCCAGAAGCATTGTCGTTTGCCCCGGGTTTATAGTGATCAAGGTGAGCTGTTACTATTATTTCCTCATCAGGATACGCTGAACCCGGAATAATACCGCTTACAACCTCAAGATTACCGGGTTTCATCACTGCATCGATCACAGCATGGACGCGGAGTGTTTTTCCCTGTTGCATCAGATCCTTAAGTTCTCCTGCCCGGCGTGATGAGATGAGAAATGCAAAGCCCCCTGTTTTTGAAGCCTCCTGCCATGGTATCCGCGACCATCCTACCTGGTCAGGAAAGTCTCCCGGCCTTCGGTTCAGATAGTCAAAATCCGGAACTGACCAAGAAGTAATTATACCAGCTGCACCCTCTTTTTTAATTGCACGTTCATAAACGTTGACCGGCCGATTTGTGGTCAGAACGATCTTACCTTTAACGCCTGCAGAATAATCACTGTCATTTGTGCCCTGGCCGATATCTGCAAGGTCCGTCTCAATGTCAGTGGTCATACTGCCAGAAGCGAGTGACATCGGCAGGATATCATATGAGGCAAGATCAATTGTGAAAGGAGAAGTGAGCTGTAGTTCTCCTTTAATCACTTTCCATTCTGGATCCATTACCTGGCCGAAATATTCAATTTTCCCGTCACACGGGAAACGTTCAACGGTTACATTCTCCAGGCCAAACTCCGTGGTTTTCTGAGTAATCCATTCGGCAGCCTTTGTATAACCTTCTGATGCCTGTTCACGATCCCATAGCGCCAGCCGGGAAACATAGTCGAAAGCCTTGTCCCCCGAACTGCTATGGATCAGTTGTTTTATCACATCATCTTTAACAAGAAGTCCGGTCCGTTCACTTAACCGGCCGACAGGAAGGGGAATCTGTTGCTGGGATTCACCAGGCAGTATTGTCAGGATTGAGCAAAAACCTGACAGAAGGATCAGGCGGATTTTTACTGAGTTCATATGTATCCTTGTTTTAATTATCATGTACTAATAATTAATTTTTACCAGCATTATTATCAAAGTTACACCTTAGCAAGGCACCATGCAAAGTTTTCTTGTACCGGGGAAATATTGACTTCCGCCTGAATATGGTGTAACTTTGATTTTAAGTAGAAATCCATCATTAATCACATATTCGGATGAAAAAACCGAATTTGATATTTCCTTTAAGCTAATTAAGTCCTTGTAGAAAATGACTATCAATCGCCTGGAAAAACTAATCGCCTCTCTCCGGTCCTCCGGCCTGGATGCAGTAGCTCTCAACCCCGGCCCAACCCTGACCTATCTTACCGGTGCTTTCTTCCATTTGATGGAGCGCCCGATCGTACTATTGGTTACGCCGGAGGCGGACCCGGCAATTATCCTGCCCCAAATGGAGATTCTCAAAGTAGAACAGATGCCGTATCATGTACAGGCATTTCCTTACGGCGAAAATCCGTCCGGGTGGGAGGCTGTTTTTCGAAAAACTGCAAAGGCACTCGGTCTGGATGGGAAGCGCATTGGTGTCGAATACAACCGGATGCGCCTGTTGGAGTTCCGCTATGTCAGAGCCGGGGCGCCCGAAGCAGACTATCCCGATGCCAGTGATGTTTTGGGTTCACTGCGTCTGAGGAAAGACAAGGAAGAGATCGAAACCATGCGTAAAGCTGTCAGGGTGGCGCAGGACGCGCTCGAAGAGATAATCCCGCTCATTAAAATCGGCATGACTGAAAAAGAGGTGGCGGCGGAGCTTGCTGTACAATTGCTGAAGCATGGATCGGAGCCGGAGTTACCCTTTTCCCCGATTGTTTCCGGCGGACCCAACTCAGCCAGCGCACATGCCAGCAATACTAACCGTAAATTGCAGGCAGGCGACCTGCTGGTGATCGATTATGGCGCTGCCGTGGACGGTTATGTCTCGGATATCACGCGCACCTTTGCGGTGGGGCAGGTAGACGCCGAATCTGAAAAGATCCACAAGATCGTGCAACAGGCCAATGCCGCCGGACGCGTTGCCGGAAAGCCGGGAGTCCCTTGCGCGGAGGTTGATAGAGCGGCACGTACCGTGATCGAGAGTGCAGGATACGGGGAATATTTCTGGCACCGCACCGGTCATGGTATCGGCATGGAAGTGCATGAGGAACCCTACATACGTGGCGACAATATGAAGTTGCTGGAACCTGGCATGGCATACACGGTTGAACCGGGGATTTACCTGCCTGGCCGCAACGGTGTGCGTGTGGAAGATGATGTGGTGGTGACCGAAACGGGTTCAGAAAGTCTGAGCGACCTGCCGCGTGAGATGAGGATGGTGGGCTGATCTCTTGAGAAAATTAATTAATTCTGAAAAATTTAGCTAATTATTTATTTATTACTTGCTGTTGGCTTTAGTTGATGGCATTGTAAGAGTCAGAATTAATCAGGTTTTCAGCTTATAATACTGTAAACTAAATTGCCGTTGGCTTTAGCCAACGGGACAAGTATCATCTCATATTCAGGGCTTTAGCCCAATTAATAAGGACTTAAGTCATTTGAAGATGTGAATCTTCTGCAACCATCGGCTTAAGCCGATTACAATTCAGGAGCCGCACATTTATTGTGCTTTCCAGAAGCCATCCACAACTGCCTTCCAGGTGCCGTCAGTCTGTTTCTTCCAGATAATTAAATAGCATCCATGCGTTTTATCAGCTGGCCGTTTTCAGATGTTATTTGCTTGTCCCATGAACCTTTTGTATAACCTAAATCCCCTGCTTTAGCGACAAAGGCATTTTCAACATTCCAGGTCAGGAAATATCCAGGTGCGCCAAACCCCGAGGCAACAATTTGTGTAAGATTTTCGATGCCTCTGTATATTTGACCATTCGGATCAATCAAAGATATGTCATTGTCATAAAAGTCAATATAGCGCTTGAGGTCTTTAGCGGTAGCAGCTTCTGACCAGGTTTTGTCAGCTTGACGGAGAGCTTGTAGCTCAACATCCAGATTTACTTTGGGTTCATTACTACATGAGAAAAGGATTGTAAATAAACCCAAAAAAAAGATACGGATTAAATTTTTCATGATTATAAGGGTTAATAGTTTGAAAAGCAATCTTCCATGAATTCATGGCGTTTGGCTGAATATGTTGTTGCCGGCAGCTTTGGTGGTGAAATGTTTTTTGGCAGAGGACAATAAAATATACCGTCCTGTTGTGCGTCCATGCTTTATTCCAATTTCAATTTGTCCGGACTTTGCCGGCTGTCAAATAATGTAATTAAGTGAACTTCTGTACCTGATATTTTATAATAGAAGGTAATCTGCCTGGTGAGAACAGATCTGCGGATATTATTTGATTTGTCTGAATAAGGATAAAGGGCAGGGTTCTTTTTAATCAGGATTAGTTGCTTTTCAAGGAGTCTTGCGAATTTTCTTATTTCTCTGGAAGTCCAGAATTTCTCCAGGTATTCAACGATATGCTTCAGGTTTTTGTACGCTTCATCAGACCAGATGATCTTATAAGTACTTTTCATATACTTTTCTGGCTGTTTCGTGAGAGTGAATTTTACCATCTTCAAGGTTTCTAAGCCCTCTTTTAATAGATTCAAGCTCTTCTTTTTTCAGCGTGTCCCACCAATCCATAGTTTTTGAATAATCCTCCTTGATTGATTTAAGCTTCTCAATAATTGAGATATCATTTAACTTTGATATCCATTCAATTAAGCCCAATTTTTCAGCATGAATATTCATATTAGTGTTTTTCACAAAGTTAAACATTTCTGTTTTGCCCTGACTTCATAATTTGTTGAAAATGCAGCATTGCATCGTTTTAGGTAACTCCATAAAAGTTTCACGATAAATAATTGACTTCCGCTTTTCTATGGCGTAAATTTGATATAGTAACTGTTCTGTCTTATCAGGATTGAAAAGTTATCATCCTTTGGCAATTTCTTATCCTTTAACGATTTACGGTCATGAAAACGATCAAACTATCTTTATTTTTTATTCTGGTTCTTTCCGGCCTGATCGAAGCTCAAAACAGAGGATTATTTGAGTTCCGCGAAATTCAGAAAGCCGTAAATAACCAAACCAGATCCAGAAACGGAGAACCTGGTGCTATGTACTGGCTGAATTCCTCTGATTACAAACTTGAAGTTTATATTGATGCCTCAAAAAATATTCTTTCAGGTAAAGGATCAATTGTATATCATAATAATAGTTCTGAAGCATTAAAGGAGATTCACCTGCGTCTTTACCAAAATTTGTATAAGAGGGGGACTGCACGGATAATCCCTGTCCCGGTGGAAGATCTTACAGATGGTACCTGTATAGAAAGTCTTAAAATAAATGAGATTAGTTATATAGTTGATAACAAACCTATTGATAAGAGTAAGGTAAATCTTTATTACACCGATTTAAGTATCCGCCTGGCGGATTCAATCCCTTCAGGGGGATCAGGTCTGATAGAAGTGGAATGGAATTTTCAGATACCATCGTCCTTTTCAGGTCTTAGACGAATGGGCCGGTATGATGATAATTTCTTCCTTGGACTCTGGTACCCCCAGGTTGCAGTTTATGATGACATAAGTGGATGGGATGATACACCTCATCTTGGATTAAAGAGTTTTATAACGACTTCAGCAATTATGATGTTACTGTCCATGCTCCTGATGATTATATGGTATGGTCAACAGGCGAGTGCGACAATTATGACAGTGTTCTTGATGGGAAGATAATTGAAAAACTAAACTTTGCCCGAAGCCATGATTCAATTGTGTCAATAATTACTCCGGAAAATCTTCAAAGGAATATCATTAAGGGTAATGTATGGCATTTCAGGGCTGAACACGTACCGGACTTTGCCTTTGCAGTGGCTAAGAACTATCTGTGGGAAGGCACATCGATAATTGCAGATAAAAAGTCGAACAGGAGGGTTTTTGTCGATATTGTCTATCCCGTAGATTCCTTGAGATATTCAAGAACGATTGAGGTTGCAAGGGATGCTATGTTATGGGCCTCTGTTGAGTTTCCAGGCATTCCATTTCCTTACAGCCACGCAACTTCCTTTTTCAACGGAACATCAGGCGGGGTGAGCATGGAATATCCCATGATAGCCAATGACGGCATCCACTCTGATCCTGATTTACATAATGCCATTGTTGTACATGAGTTGTTCCATAACTATGCGCCCTTTTTTATGGGTTTTAACGAAACACAATACGGCTGGATGGATGAGGGATGGGCCGAATTCCTTGAGAACAAATTCAGGGGAGATAATATCTCACTACATGAGCTTGACCTGCCGGGATACCCAGCCATAGCAGGAACCCTGTCCGATTATCCGGTGATCACAGCAGAGGCAGGGATGAGTTTTTCAAGCTTTAAATTCCTTTATCTCGAGAAAAGTTGCGTTGCACTGCTGCTCCTGGAAGAACTGATTGGAGAAGAAATTTTTACAAAAGCAACTAAAGAGTTTATGACTGAATGGAACGGGAAGCATCCTTCACCATATGATTTCTTCAATACATTCAGCAGATTTGCCTCTGAAGATATTAACTGGTTCTGGAAAGCATGCTATTTAGATTATGGTTATGCTGATCTGGGAATAAAATCTGTCGACAGGAACAGGATCATAATTGAAAGAAAGGGGAGTATCCCTGTTTCAATCAGGCTTGAGATCACTTATGATGATAATTCACAGGAAAAGATTTACAGAAATCTGAGTATTTGGAAAACAGGTATAACTGAATACCCTGTTAAGCTTAAAACAAGAAAGGCTGTTAAGAAGATTGTTTTGGGTGATATATTGATACCGGACATTGACAATTCAAATAATGTTTATCAAAGATGAAGTAAAAAAATAGATAACAGAAAATGAAACCACAAATCACCCTCAAGAGAATTCTTCTGACAGTTCTGTTAGTGACATCTGCTGCAGGAATTTTATCCGCACAGAACAGCTTTTTCAAAGTGATCAAAGCAGGCAAGCTGATTGATACTGAAAATGGCAAAGTGCTTCTTAATCAAATAATCTTGATTAAAAATGATACCATTAAGGAGGTTGGGACCAATATTAAAATCCCTGAAAATGTTGCAATTATCGATCTTTCAGATGCCACTGTTCTGCCCGGACTGATCGATTGCCATACCCATATTACAATGGAAATTGGAGATAATTATTATGATGACACCTTTCGTAAATCTTTTGTCGACTATGCAATATTGGCTCCCGGGTATGCAAAAAAAACCCTTGAGGCAGGATTTACTGCATGCAGGGATGTCGGATCAATGGGATTTATTGATGTTGCCTTGAGAAACGCAATAAACAATGGTGATATCCCGGGTCCGAGACTGCAGGTTGCCTGCCTGATGATAAGCTGTACAGGCGGTCATAATGATCTGGTTGGATTCTCACCCTGGATTGGGACAAAGCTATCCGATGAAATGTCAGGTATAGCCAACGGAGTTGAAGGATTGAGAAAAGAAATCCGGTATGTTATTAAATATGGAGCCGATGTAATAAAATTCTGTGCAAGCGGAGGCGTGATGGATGAAGGAGAAAGCTTATCTACTCCCAGGTATTCTCAGGAAGAAATGAATGCAATCGTTGATGAGGCCAAAATGTGGGGGAAAAAAGTCTGTGCCCATGCTTATGGTGCCGAAGCAATAAAAATGGCAATAAAAGCAGGCGTAGTATCTGTTGAACATGGCACTATGATTGACGATGAAGGCATAAGAATGCTGAAAGAACGCGGCGCATGGCTTATGTCTGACATTTATGCTGATGATTATATCCTGCAGGAGTATGCAAAGAAAGGTTATCCTGAAAAAATCATGAACAAGGAGAAGCAGCTTGTACAGGCACAATTTGAAACTTTTCAGAAAGCTCTTAAAGCCGGTGTTAAAATAGCCTTTGGAACAGATGCAGGAGTCTATTCTCACGGCCTGAATGCCAGGCAGTTTGCCTATATGGTCAGATGGGGTATGACTCCAATGCAGGCAATCCAGTCTGCCACCATAAATGCAGCCGATCTCCTGGGCTGGAATGACCGGATCGGATCCATTAAACCGGGAAAATTGGCAGATATTATTGCCACGTCTGAAAATCCGCTTGAGAACATTAAAACCCTTGAGGATGTAAAATTTGTAATGAAAGGAGGAGAGGTCTGTAAGAATATAATTGATAAATAGATTTCATTATTAAGTTGTTTATTTCTTAACCATCACAAATAATTAAGGCAGAAATATAAAGCAACCTGAATCCCTTACCATATTTATGGTAATTGTCATTTTATAAACTTTTTAACAGTTATTAAAAAAAGGCATCAATTTAAATGAAAAAATATCTGTTCCTATTTGCCACTCTTCCCTTATGGTTCCAATCAAATGCTCAAAAAAATATCGGGATAATGGGAGGTACAAGTTTATCAAATCTGAAAATCAAAAACGTTCAGGAACTTGTTGCACCCTTTTTGCCTTCAGAATATCAAAGTAAATGGGCATTCTACGTAGGTGGATATGCAGACTTTTCACTATCAGATATGATCTTCCTTACCCCGGAATTGTTTTATGCAAACAGAGGATATAAAATGGTTCATGATCCGTTAAATACAACTTTCAGTATAACGAACCATACATTTGCCATGCCGGTTCTGGTTAAAGTCAATCTTCTTAAAAAACTTCAGGTTTTCGCAGGTCCTGAACTAAGTTATGTGGTCGCTCAGAATATCAAAGATTTAACCAACGGGACTATAATTATTGATTCAACCTCAGACAGATCCTTTGATATTGCCGTTTCAGCCGGTGTATCATTCACCCTGATAAAGAATCTGAGCATCGACCTCAGATATAACCTTGGACTTAATGATCTGAAGAAAACATATTATATCCCTGGTGATTTTATAGATCCCGGTCTTGCTGGTCAACAGATTCCTGTTGATTATTCAGCCTATAACCGGTCATTTCAGATAGGGGTAAGATATAGTCTGATAAATAAGAACTGATGAAGCCGAAACCGGTTATACCATTCTGCACCTTGACTATGCAGTGCGGATAAAACCCTTAATGCCAATATCATGGCTGACAGGACTAAACCTTTTAACGAAAGAAAATGGCTGCTATGATCATAGTAATAATAAGATATGACCTGGTGCAACCAGGAAGTTTACGGTATGAAGTTCCTTAAGATTTCATTTATCAATCTAAGTTACCATAAATAATTTATGTTTTACGATAATTTATTTACCTTAAAGGTAAATTAATTTACCCAAAACAATATGGTTTTTTAATATTTACGGTTCTTTTTTGACGGTAAACAAACATCAGTGAATTTTGTTATGACAATGTTGAAACATTTTAGCCGGTAATATATTACTTCCGGCATGAGGGATAAATAATATTGTAAATTTGACCGCTATTTATTTAGGTAATTTTAAACTGAAATGATGAAAAAATCTGAAACAAAACCGGCCGCCGGATCAAGGAAAACAGCAGGCAAAGCAAAATCAGTTGAAAGTAAAAAAACTTCAGCCCGGAAAACAACAGTCGGAAGAAAGCCTGGAAGAAAAGCTGCCGGCCAAATGCCCGGTGAAGATGAAATAAGCAGGAAAGCTTATGAAATCTATCAGGAACGGATCAGCCGGGGAGAAACAGGCACTCCTGCAGATGACTGGCACAAGGCTGTTGAGTCGCTTAAGAAATAATACCCTTTTTATTTGAATATTCCTGCCCGGGAGTGACGCAGGCTGCAAAAAAATGTTTATTTGCATCTGCCGATTTTGTATTTTTAGGATTGTATTCAGACTGAATCCTGTAAACAGCTGAAGAAATGGATAGGTATTTAAGGGATCTGATATCTGGGGGTGAAAATCAGCAACTTGATTTCAAATACTGTGTTTCCGACAGCAGAAAGATCGCCAGAACGCTTTCAGCTTTTTCAAACAGCGATGGAGGAAGGCTACTTATCGGAGTCAGGGATAACGGAAGTATTGCCGGAATCAAGTCTGATGAAGAGATTTATATGGTTGATACTGCTGCAAGTCTTTTCTGCAGGCCTGAAATCAATTATACTATTAAACAGCATACAGCAGGAGTTAAAACAATTTTGGAAGTTGAGGTTCTCAGAGGGAATAAAAGGCCCTATCAGGCAAAGGATGAAAACGGAAAATGGATCTCATACTTCAGGCACAACGATCAAAACCTTGTTGCAAACAGGGTTCTGCTGCAGGTATGGAGAAAAGAAGAAAAGGGATCGGGTGTTCTGGTAAAATTTGGAAAGGCTGAAAATTCGCTTATGAATTATATTAAAAAGAATGGATCGATAACTCTGTCGAAATTCCGAAAAATTGCACGTATTTCCGCATACAAGGCCGAATCAATAATTGCCAACCTTATAATACTTAAAGTGCTGATTATGAATGCTTCGGAAAAAGGATTCAGTTATCAGCTCAATCCGGTTGATCCGTTGGAAATTTCGCAGATTTCCCTGATGCACCCTTTAACTCCTTTATGATAAAGGCATTGAAGTGCCTTTAAATAAGCGCCTGTGAACTTTTTTGAATTTATTAGATCGCCAAAAACGGAATTGACAGTAAGGAATGCCAGCGGATCGCTGTGAGAGGCAAGAGCTTTTTCCTGAAGTATTTCCTGTATTTCATCCTCTATCAGGTATTTGTTTCCTGCCTCATCAGTTCCTTCGGATAACCGGCACCAGGCAGCAACAATAAATGCGGATCTCTCCACTGGTCCACCTGCATTTATCTGCTCCCTGACGGTGGGCAGAAGAAATTTTGGGATCTTGGCAGAGCTCTGGAGACAAATCCGGTTAACAGTGTCTTTAATGCTTGTATTACCAAAACGCTCAATAAGCATCTCCTTGTAAGCTGCAATATCAATACCCGGAACAGGATCAAGCATTGGGCCGGCTTCCTTATCCATAAAATCACGAAGCAGCCTGGTAAATAAAGGATCTCTCACAACCTCATGTATATAATTATATCCATAAAGAGCTCCTGTTAATCCCAGAAGAGAATGACCTGCATTAAGCAGTCTGATTTTCATCTTTTCAAAAGGTCTCACATCGTCAGTAAACTGAACTCCGGCCTTTTCCCACTCAGGCCTTCCGCATGAAAATTTATCCTCAATAATCCACTGAATAAAAGGTTCGCTGACAACCGGACATTTATCCACAATTCCAAACAATGTTTTCAGATTTTCAATGTCGGAATTCCTTGTTGCGGGAGTAATCCTGTCGACCATACTGTTTGGAAAAGTAACATGGTTCTCAATCCAGTCAGTTAGTTTTGGTTCGGCTTCCTGAACATACGTCAGAAGCATTTTTCTTAATACATCACCATTTGTCTGGATGTTGTCGCATGATTGAATTGTAATGCCCGGAGATCCATTTTCCTTACGACTTTTCAGCCCACGAGTCAGATATCCGTAAACGGTTTTTGGTTTTTCCGGATTATTAAGATCCCATTGAATTGATTTTTCATTCATTCTGAATTTTCCGGTAGCCTCATCAAAATTATAACCACCCTCGGTGATAGTTAAGGTGATAATCTTTGTTTCAGGATCAGCGAGTTTATTTATAACTGCTTCAGGTTCTTTTGGTGCATACAAATATTCTTTGATTGATCCCACTATCCTTACCGATAATTCCCCTTCAGGACCCTGTTCCATCAGAGTATACAACCCGTCCTGTTCGGCCAGGGCATCGACTGTTTTCTGATTAGATCCGAGAAGCTCAATAGCGCATATTCCCCATTTTTCAGAACCGGGATAATGCAGCAGACTGTCTGTAAATAAGGCTTGATGCGATCTGTGAAAAGCACCGATGCCGATATGGACAATGCCGGTTCTTATTAATGATCGTTCATATTTTGGAACAGAAATCCCTTCAGGAATTAGATGAAGGTTTTTTTCGTTGAGTTTAATAAGTTGTTTCATACCATGGAAATGATCAATTCCCCTTTAGCTGAATTCTCTGCATCAGAACTGCCAGTACAATTATCAATCCTTTTATAACCTGCTGTGAATAGGCGGGAATATTTAAAAGATTCATAATATTTCCAATCATACCTAATATCAGTACACCCAGGATTGTATTAACAGCTGAGCCTTTGCCTCCAGTAAGGCTGGCACCTCCAATAACCACGGTCGCTATTACATCGAGTTCCATTCCTACACCCATTACCGGGGATCCTACCGCCGTTCTTGATGCTGTAATTATTCCTGCTGCTGCAGATAAAAGACCTGATATTGCATAAACACTGAACTTAAAGGCAGACACTTTAATACCCGATAATCTGACAGCCTCCTCATTGCTTCCGATAGCAATTACAATACGGCCAAACATATTATATTTGAGCACGACTGCCGTAACAATAAAAGTTAGCAGCAGGATATATGCCGGATCGGGGATGCCAAACAGGCTGCCACTTCCAAAATCTGCGAGCCCTGATGCTTTTTCACTTAGCAGTACAGGAGCCCCTTTCGAAAAGATGAAACCAAGGCCTCTGACTACCGACATCAGGGCAAGGGTGGCAATGAACGGAGCCATTCTATGTGCCGCAACCAGGTATCCTGATAATCCTCCTACAACAAGACCGCTTGCGAGCGATAGAACTATAGAACTTGCCAAAGACATTTTATGTGATAAAAGTGCACACAATACCCCAGCCATTGCAACAACTGAACCTACCGAAAGATCAATCCCTCCCGTAAGTATCACAAGCAGCATTCCCATGCTGATTATTCCGACAGGTGTAACCTGTCTTATAAGGTTGAATAAATTGGCAGAAGTAAAAAATACATCTGAAATAAGAGCAGAAACCAGAAGCATAATAAGGAAAATGAATACCGTATTATACTTTGCAACCAATTTCAAATAATTTCCAAATCGCATTTCCGAACTCATTACAGTACTTTTTTCAGTAGTCAACCCAGGTTTGTCAAAATCTGAACTTAAATCTAATTGCCTGTCTTTCGGTTGTTTAAATAACTTTTCGCTCCAATTGAAAGACGCAGGATCTCCTCCTCCGAAAATTGATCTTTGGCCAATTCACCTTGTATCTCCCCTTTGCGCATAACTATTATCCTGTCGCAGATACCTGTCAGCTCAGCAGTTTCAGACGATATAAAGATAATAGCTGTCCCTTTGGCGGAGATTTCATTGATCAGATTATAAATTTCAACCTTTGCACCTATATCGATTCCTCTGGTTGGTTCGTCAATTATTAAAACTTTGCAATCGCGGTTAAGCCATTTTGCCAGAACAACTTTTTGCTGATTTCCTCCGCTTAAATTACTCACAGGAATATTTTCACCTCCAGCCCTGATGGAAAGTTTGCTGATAAGTTCTGAAGTTATATTTCTTTCCTTTCCAATTTTAACAAATCCAAAATGTCCGGTTATTTTCTTTATGTTTGATAAACTTATGTTTTCCTTAATGCCATGGGAGAGAATTACCCCATGCTGCTTTCTGTCTTCAGGCACCATTCCTATTCCCAGCTTTACGGCATCACGCGGGGAACGGATAACTACATCCTTTCCTGATAAAATAACTTTCCCTTTTTCAGGTCTGTCAGCGGCAAAGATTGCTCTTGCTGTCTCAGTCCGGCCACTTCCTACCAGTCCCGCAATTCCTAATATTTCACCTTCTTTTATTGAAAAAGATATGTTCTTTACTTTTTCGCCCAGATTGATTTCCCTGATATTAAATACATCATTTCCGGTAACCGTCTTACGGATTGGGAACATAGTTTCCAGCGATCTTCCGAGCATTTGTCGTATAATAAGATCTTTATCAGTTTGGGATACTTCTGAGCTGCTGACAGAGTTTCCATCTTTCAAAACAGTAATTCTGTCGGCAATTGCAAATACCTCACTTAAATGATGAGAAATGTAAATTATTGAAACATTGTCTTCTTTCAATTTCTTCAAAGTTGTGAAAAGCTTTTGGATCTCCTGAGGACCAATAACTGCAGAAGGTTCGTCGAGAATCAGGATTCTGACACTTTCTGATAAAGCTTTGGCAATTTCCACAATCTGCTGCTGAGCAATGCTAAGGGTTCCTGCTTTAAGAGATGGATTGATGCTGAAACCGATACTTTCGATGAGTTTTAGTGAGTTTTTTTTCATTTCATCCCATTTCATCCACATCCCCGATGAACTCAGCCTGCTTAGATAAATATTTTCAGCAACCGACAAATCAGGTACCAGAGAAAATTCCTGATAGATTATACCTATACCGAGCCTTTTACTATCGTATGTATTTCTTATATGTACTTCCGAACCGTCAATAAATATCTGACCGGAATCTTTAGTAATTGCCCCTGACAAAATTTTCATTAATGTAGTTTTACCTGCACCATTTTCTCCTACAAGGGCATGTATTTCTCCTGGTAACAGTCTGAAAGTGACATCTTTTAAAGCTGCAATTCCTCCGAATGATTTTGAAATATTTAATAATTCAGCCCTGAACATGGGATTAATCGGATTTTAAATTCCACTGCCCATTTCAATTTGTTAAAACAGTGCCTTAGGATCGTAATATTTATCTACATTATCCTTTGTAATCAGGACTGCCGGAGTGTATATAATCTTGTCGATCTGCCTTTCGCCGTTAAGGTATCTGACAACAGCTTCGACAACCAGTCTTGCCAGTTCTTTGGGACTGTTAAGAGCCGTAGCACCGAATTTCCCTTCCTTAATCAACTCATATGCCTCTTTCTGTCCATCAAAACCAACTATTGTAATATCTGATGTTTTTCCAGCCTCTGTTATTGCTTTTAGCGCCCCCATTCCCATTGCGTCGTTTTCTGCTACCAGGAGATTTATATCAGGATGTGCAACCAGTATATCTTCCATAGCTTTCAACCCTCCGTTATTTGTCCAGTTACCCCATCCCTGAGAGATAATTGTAAGATCTGCACTGCCCTGGGTCATTAGTTGCCTTTCTGCAAATCCGCGAATAAAACCAAGGCGTTTTTCTCTTCCTACCGGATTTCCCTGACTGCCACTTATTAATGCTGCTTTGACTTTAACTTTGCCAAATTTGTTCACAACCCATTCTCCTATAAGTTCACCATTGCCTTCATTGTTTGCCTGAACTGAAGTAATATAGTCGGCCTCCGGATCAATTGCACTATCAACAATGAATACAGGAACTCCTGATTTTGACGCAGCATTTACTGTAGGTACAAGCGCTTTGTGATCAAGGGGATTTAATATCAGAACTTTCACACCGGCAGCAAGGAGATCCTCAACCGAAGTTATCTGTTTGACAATATCATCCTGTCCGTCAGCGGAGATGAACTTCATGCCGAATCCTTCAGCATATACTCTAATATGTTCAGTAAGAATTACATAAAATGGTGCATTATGTGATGGTGTGGAATATCCTATTTTTATACCGGAAAGATCCTTTCCAGCAATAACGGCTGTAGTGTCACCCACTGGATTTGATAAGGATTGTCTGTTACTATCACGGCCTGATTTACATGACATAATTCCGATAAGGATTCCAACAATAAATAATATGACATAAAAATGTCTGTTTTTTTGAAAAAGAATTTTTCCCGTATTCTGTTTTTGCATTGCCGCTAATATTTAGTTTTATTAACAGTTAAGATATTAAAGTATTAATTTAGTTTTCATCTACATTTCAATCATTACTTTCACAGCCATTAATCCTTGTTCTTCTATAAAACAGTAGGCATCAGAGTATTTTTCAAAGGGAAATGTTCTGGTGATAAGGGGTGCGGTAATGATTTTACCTGAAGTAATCATTTCAACAGCAACCTCATAATCCTCATGCCGGTACATCATTGAACCAAATATATTAAGTTCATGCTCGCCAACATAATACATATTAATGACCGGATTTTTTTCATATACGCCCAATATTACAATTTCACCGCCATTTTCTATATTGGATAGCAGAGCATCGAGGGATGATTGCACACCTGCCGCTTCAAATCCAACCTGAAAACCTTCATCACCGAAGAATGATCGCACGCCTTCGGTAAAAGGAGTGTCTGCCACATTAAGAGTACCTGTTATACCGCATTGTTTTGCAATTTTAAGTCGGTAATCGCTTAAGTCCGCAATAAGCACTTTCCGAGCTCCTCTGGTCAGAGCGAATTGTGAAACAAGATTACCAATGGTGCCAGCTCCCGAAACAACTACATTTTTACCTGTTAGTTCTGAAACACGATTGGTTGAATGAGCACCCACAGCGGCAGGTTCCACAAATGCTCCCTGTTCGAATGTCATACTTTCAGGCAAGACCACCAGATGGTCCTCAGTTACGACAAAAAAGTCGCCGGCAACACCTGGAGCCTGAAAACCCTGGACCCGTAATTTCTGACATGCATTATATTGTCCTCTTTTACATGGTCTGCATTCGCCGCAAACGAGTTGAGGACGAGCTGTTGCTTTCATTCCGGGTTTCACTTTTGATATTTTTGAACCTGTGGCTTCTACTACAGCCGAAAATTCATGTCCCTGAACAACAGGATATTGAGTAGCCGGATGTTTTCCATGAAAAACATGTACATCAGAACCGCAAATTCCTATCTTCTTTATCCGTAATAATACTTCATAATCCTTCAGTTGTCCCGGATTGGATACTTCACGAAATTCAATCTTTCCGGGAGCGATCATTATTGCCTGTCGCATATTAATTATAATAAAACCAATTAAAAGAAAAACATAAGAACCGGATTTGTAACCTGTTAATTTAAAACCAGTAACCTTCTCTCAAAACTACATAAACTTTGTCATCATTAAAAGTGCAAAATGAATTATAACAAGATTATTCAGCATTTACATTTGATAAACGCCACATTTGATTTTTCTATTCCTAACAAATCGAGAATTTATATTAACTGTAAAAATATCTTGAACTGGAAATTTTCATAATATTGAAATTCTTTACTATTCAGAAATTACCATTAGGGACTAAAGATGGAATCCCGGAAAAATTTAGGATTCGATAATGAAAAATACCTGCAGGAGCAGACGACAGCAATTCTTGAGAGAGTCAACCGGTTTAATCACAAACTATATCTTGAATTCGGTGGAAAAATTCTGTATGATTTTCATGCGGCAAGGGTTCTTCCCGGATTTGATCCCAATGTTAAAATGCGCCTTTTACAAAAACTGAAGGATAAAATTGATGTTATTCTTTGCATACATGCAGGTGCAATTGAAAGACAAAAGGTCAGGGCTGATTTTGGTATAACCTATGATGTGGATGCATTAAAAACAATAGATGATTTCAGGGAGTGGGGAATAAATATCAGAGCGGTAGTGATTACGCGTTACCAGAATCAATCGCCGGCAAAAGCATTTAAGAATAAGCTTGAACTCAGAGGGGTGAAAGTATATCTGCATTATCCGACAAAAGGATACCCGACTGATGTGGATCTGATTGTGAGTGATCAGGGTTATGGTGCAAATGAATATATTGCCACTGAAAATCCCATAGTTATTGTAACAGCACCCGGGCCTGGCAGCGGAAAGCTAGCCACATGTCTTTCAAACCTGTACCATGAATATAAAAAAGGAGTAAAGGCCGGTTATGCAAAATTTGAAACATTTCCTATCTGGGATCTTCCTGTTGATCACATGGTTAACAAAGCATATGAAGCAGCAACCGTTGACCTTCAGGACAGGGTGCTTATTGATGAATATCACCTTAAAACCTATAATATTACTACAGTAAATTATAACAGGGATATAGAGGCTTTTCACCTTCTTAAAAGAATAATTGAGAAGATTACCGGAGGAGAATCAATGTATCAGTCACCTACCGATATGGGAGTAAACAGGGCAAGCGCCGGAATCATAAATGATAATGTTATCAGGGAGGCCGCATACCAGGAGATAATACGCAGATATTTCAGATCTGCTGTTGAATATGTAAAAGGACTTTCCGACAGGGAATCCCTTGACAGGATGACTGCAATTATGAAAAGTGTCGGAGCAAAGGTCGAAGATCGAAAAGTTGTGCTGCCGGCAAGAAAAGCAGCAGATGATGCTGAAAAAAAAGGAAAGGGGAATGAAGGTATTTATAGCGGAGCTGCAATTGAATTACCAGACGGGACAATTATAACAGGAAAAAACTCCCCTTTAATGCATGCCTCCTCAAGCCTTATACTTAATGCCACAAAACATTTGGCAGGATTGCCGGAAAAAATGTATCTGCTGCCGGAAAATATCATTGATTCGGTAGCCCACCTTAAAAAAGACATACTTGACGGGAAAGTCGTCAGCCTGGACGTCGATGAGACACTCATAGTACTTGGAATAAGCGCTTTATCAAATCCTGCAGCTAAAATGGCCCTGGAAAACCTGAAGCTTCTACGTGATTGTGAAGTTCACCTTACCCATATTCCTACCCCTGGTGATGAAGCCGGGTGGAGAAAATTAAGGGTAAATCTTACATGCGATCCTGAATATTCCGGAAAAACCCTTTTTATAAGCTGAAAGACTTCCCAATGTCTCTTTCAAGTTTTAATCTGGCATTATTGATTATCTCAACAGCTCTGTCAATAGTTCTCAGTTTGGTCCGGAAAGAAAGGATGGCTGCCCTTATTACAAATCTTTCGTTAATGACTGTTGAACTGAAAAACACATTTCCATTTTTATGTATAAGGGCAAGAAGCTTCTTGTTAAAACCCTCCTCATCGTAATTAGCTGGAGAATACCAGAAGTATATTATTGACAGATCCGGAAAAGGACCTGTCCTGAAACCAATGTCAAGTAACCTTTGCCTGAAATAAACAGCAAGCAGAAGTTTTTCTTCCAGACAGGCAATGAACGGTTTTATTCCATGAATCTGCAACGGCAGCCATAAACGCAATGCACGGAAATGACGGGTCAGTTCAGGTGAAACATCTGCCGGATTATAAATATCCGAAGTTTCAAGTTTTGAATCCTGCATATAATTCGCGGTGTACTGATTCGATTTAAGAACTGCTTCTTTGTTTTTCACTAAAACAGCTCCGGTCCCGTAAGGAATAAACAATCCCTTATGAGGGTCTACGACCAGAGAATCAGCCATTTCAATTCCCCTGAACAATTCTTTTTTCCTTTCAGTCAGAATGAAAAATCCGCCATAAGCTGCATCAATATGATACCAAAGTTTGTTTTTAGCTGCAATATGCCCCAATTCAAGCAAAGGATCAACAGCTCCTGTATCGGTGGTTCCTGCCGTCGCAATTATAAGAAATGGATTTAATCCCCTGCTCTTATCTTTAATGATTTGTTTTTCAAGTTTGACTGAATCTATTCTGAAATTCTCATCCATATCAGAATAATGCAGGATCACATCTTCAAGTCCTATTATTCTTAAAGCTTTGGTAATGCAATGATGAGTATGCTTACTTAAATAAATAACACTTTTAATGATTTTTTCCTGTTTGATTTTGTACTGGTCTCTTGCAGCAGTCAATGCAATTAAATTTGCTATGGAACCACCTGAGGTGAGTGTCCCTGCAGCTTTTTCAGGAAATCCAAAAACAGATTTAAGCCATTTCAATATTTCATTCTCAATTATTACAGCTCCGGGCGATGCGTAGTATAATCCGGCGTATTCATTGGTAATATCAGCCATATAATCTCCTAGTGAAGATGTAAATAATCCACCTCCCGGAATATAACCAATATGCCCTCCTGAGGCAGCATTAATGCCTTTGCCTGCAACTTCATCCGAATATATCTTTATTATCCTCTTCAAAGGTTTCTTCCTGCCTGTTATTGCGAGAGCTCGTTTATTCACCTTTCTGTCTGAAAAGGCTTTTAAGGTCTCTATCTGATTAATAAAACTGTCTGCAAATAAATGAACTTCATCAAGGTACTTTTTTCTGTCAGTTTCTGATGGCTCAAGGTCTCCTGATATTTTTTCAAGCTTCAGTATCCTTTTTCTCAGTTCTTTCATCTTTTTCTTTTAAGAAATTTCCAGCGATGTGATTCGCATTTAAAATAATCAGATTAAACTATTACAAACTGATAAAATTAAGAAAAGCTGATGATTTTATTTTTACTGAATTACAAGCCGATTTGCACGAGAGTGCAACCTACTCAATTATTTTCTTTATTGAAGCTTTTTCGTTTGCTGTAAGATAATTCATCCGTTGAATCGCATTATTAATTTTTGTTCTGAATTTCCAGCAGGTCATTTGTCTCAAGGATAAACGCCGGGCATACTCATAGGTTGAAAGTTCTTCTATCCCCTTGCAGACATTGTATGCTATATAAAATGCTTTATGAATGGGGAATTTGCAATTGTGAAAAATTGTTCCGGCTGCTGCTGATTCTTCGGTTTTGCATTTTGTGCATCTCCGGGAATAGGGAGTTCTCCCCGGGCAATAATTATGGTTACCACATTTGCGGCAAATGAACCCTTTTTCCCATTTGACTTCAGCAAGGAATTCAAGACATTTTTCATCATCCTGGAAAAGTTCTTTTAATCTTGATTCAGTTAGTTCCTTGTTAAATATCGGATCCATTATCTATTAAATCAGATTACAAAAATATAAAAATTAGTGATATTAAAACGATTTGAGTGATACTATTGCGATTTAACAATTTTATTTGTTATATTTGCGGTCCTGACTTGTGACAATTAGTGCGGTAGAATAAGTCTGTTGAACATGGTCACAA
>CAZEUL010000024.1:1949-62781 GCA_964514725.1 uncultured Rikenellaceae bacterium | reverse complement strand
CCGGTGGGCAATTTTAGCGAGGAGCCGGCCTGCAGGGTGGTGTAGACGCGCTGGTCTCAAACACCAGTGGCAGCAATGCTGTGCCGGTTCGATCCCGGCTCCGGGTACAGAAAAAGAGCGAGTGTGAGAGCGGGAGCGCACTACATTTCTATTACAATTGCCCTGATTTGAGTATCTCAGCTTTGAAATCTTAAAAGTCTGAAAAGCAACAGCGCTGCGCTGTTATCCTGGTCATCGAAATCTTTTTAAGTGATAAATTTGTCCCTGTATACAATTGAACCTGATCATTTATCGACCCTCCGAAACAAGGTATTTCATATAATCATTATACAACCTGACAGTTCTGACACCGCCCGGCGTGGCACTCTGCCATCCTGCATTTAAAAGGCCGGTATAGGAATAACAGCAGATCTTCTCAAAGTTATCAAAGAGGCTCAGATCGGTTATAACCTGCTCAATATGCCTTGGATAAAGAGCATTCCCTTCTCCAAACCGGAATAATTCCATATCCATCCAGAGATGACACTTTGCACTGTCGCAGTAATCCTGGAGGATTTTTGCAACCTCCTTGCCTGTATAATCTCCTTCAGGCATGCGATGAAAACCGAAGGGGCACAAAATATCCAAATATTTCAACAGCTCTGGATAATATCCTCCTGAATTCCTGACATGGTGGCAATTTGTTGCAAGCATCACAGGCTTATCCGGGGCGAAAGTCCTGACAAAAGCCGTAAATTCCATGAAGAAATCCACAAGTTCCTTTCTCCTTGAATCATCTGCTCCCAGGTTTCCGGCTATCTCATTTAATATATACCAGCCATAAAATGATTTATGCATACCGTACTTATCCCATAACTCCCTGGCGACTTTTTTCGACCATTCCAGAGAACCTTTCGTAAAATCAAACCAGGCATATAGGCCTACCCCCAGAAATACCTTCATGTTATGCCTGTCGGCTTCAGAAAGGACCGATTCGAGAGGCGCATCGGCAGCAAGTTTTTTCCATTCGGGATAACATGGGGAAGACTTGCCGTTTTGAACATTATCCAGAAGGGATATACCCGGCTGAACAGGGAAAAGATCGGATTGATAATAGGGTATGCCTTTATAACCGGTGGAGTCCATATTATGCTCTCCAACATATTTCTGATTCCGGAAAAGCTCCTGAATAATCACAATATTCATGTTGATGTCATGCATGCCCTTGATCATCTCCTTCCACTGTTTGTTGTTCAGCCTTATAATATCACTGTTCCAGTAACGTCCTTCATCTTCGCTCCAATGATAGAATTCGAACCATGCACCGTCAATAAGCTTTGTCGACCTGATATCAGAACCAATGATTTTTACAGGTTCAATCGCTGTAATCACTCCCTTATCTGAGGAAGCAGTCAGGATAATATTTCTGTTCCCTTCATAAATCAACGGATTAAAAAAGAACTTTATGCCTCCGCATGAATCCGGCTTTAAAAGAAGTGAACCCCTGTATATGCACGATGTCTCACTGATATTATCGATGTAGGCTGAGACATCATATTTTACAGGCTGATCATGATTGTTCCTGACAGCTCCCCTGACGTCAAGATTTATCCTGTTTGTCACTGGAGAAGGAGGAACAATATTCAGACTGATCCTTGATAAGCTGTCATTCTCTTTGTTTTTCCTCGCAGTGCAACCTGTACTGCATAAGCCTGCTGTAAGAACAATAAACAAAAACAAAAAAGACTGATGAATGATTTTTATTTTCATAACAGTTTAAGTTCCTGATTTAAGTTTTCAGATTCAGACCCCAGCAGGAAGTTTTGATATCATAAGGTCTCGGTAATTTAGCGTCCTGCCATCTACCCTGAAGGTTCCGTCCCCGATGGCGTGTATTGTTCTTCTCTCCTTTCTTTCCGGGTCAATCCAGGCATGAACAGCATCGAGAATGAAAATATTGTGATGTTCAATATAGTCAGCTACCACGCATTCGATATTTGCCAGGCATTCCTTTATAAGAGGAGCCCCGACAACACGTCCCTTCACCGGAGTAAGTGCAAATTTCTTAAATTTATCAGTATCTGAACCTGAACATGTACCTATACCAATCACTTTCCGTGAGATATCAACAGTCGGTACTGCAAGCACGCACTCTTTGGTTCCTGCAAGAGCTTTATATGAGAAGTTCCATTCCCCTGTCACTAGTGCTATCCTTGGCGTAAAGTCCATTACCATATGCCACGAGATCGTCATTATATTGCTCCTTCCGCCCGAGGATGTAGTGACCAATATTACAGGTCCCGGCTCGATCAGCATGAATGCTTTGTTTAACGGCAGCTCTTTCATTTTTCACCTGTTTTTAATTGAACGCTTGAAATAATATATGGATCTTATCTGATAATAAATTTAGGATAAATTTTATTATACCGGCAAGACATCAGCCCGGGATAATTGTCTTAGCTGTTTCATCAGAAAACAATGCTCTGGCAAGGAAAATCCAGCACTATAGGATCTCCTGCAAAAACGTCACCTATGGCTTTTATGAATATCAATCAGTTAACAGGCAAATAGTATTAATCCACTGAAGGATGTAAATCATTGTTCTCAGTCATATAAGGCAAATGACAGTCTTATCATCTGAATGCGGCCAGGTTTTACGGTTTTCTATTTTCCGGATGATCATTGCTCATATATTATAATGTAGTTATACACTTATTACCGTTGATTAATACATCAATTTTCAAGGCTCTGAAAGAGCCGGATATGAATAACCCCCGGTGACAACCGGGGGTAAATGCCACCGTGTAATATAAGCTCCGAAGGAGCGACATATAGTATTAAAGGGAAAGATAGAGCGCCCCTTCGGGGCTTACAATCTTGTTGTTGAGGTCCACCCCCGGTTGTTACCGGGGGTTATTAAAATCAGGCCCTTGCCAGGGCCTGAAGGTAAAGCAGTATTCTTCCTGTGATGATCATATGAAACAACGTCATATACAGATATCTTTAAAGTCATTAGTATAATGAAAAATCTAATTGATTTTAATCATGTCAATTTCATTTCTAACAGGAACAGCTGCATTCTCAACTCAAATCATCAAGCACCTAAAAAACTCTACAAGCTCAATTTATTCAAGATTTCAAAGAAAGATCTTTGATTTTCAGTGGACACTGATGATATCAAGCAATAAAATTTCATAAATTTATTATGTCCGGATTTTTTTAAAATCTATTGAAGATGAAACATTTATTGCCATTATTAACTATTGTCTCCTTTATTGCTTTATCTTGTGACAGGAATGAGCAGAAAAACTGGAACGATATAGTAATTGAGAACGAACAGTTTAAATTGATAATTTCACCCCAAGGATTTGCCACAAGCCTGATATACAAACCCACAAACACAGAATGCCTGATAAGGATAAAAAATATCCCTTTCAGCACCATAACCGAGGAACGACCATATCAGAATGAAGTAAAACTCGCATATCCTACAAAAAAAACAATATTTAAGTCCAATTCCATACGTAAAGAAGGCGACAAACTTCTGATCGGCTATGAACTGATCCCATGGGAAGCTACGGTCAGTCTGAAAATAACACCTGATTATATTGGATTCACCCTCGTCGGATTCAGGCTTACAGTTGACGACTATGGGATATTAATGACTGAACCCCCGGTCTCTGAGATGTGGTTCCTCCGGCTCCCTGTAAGGAATCTGACCCATTACGGCGACTGGCTGAATGTCCTGTGGGATGATAAAACGGCCGTTAACCTGCTTTCAACCGATCCTTATGCAAACGTCGATTCTGAGGAGGGCGACGGCTTCCGCATAATGCAGGCCGGCGTCGATGCCAGGGTAAAACTTGACAATGCCGGAACAGCCCTGATAGTTTGTCCTCCCGACAGATTACTCGACAAAATTGCAGTTGTTGAAGAAGATTTCGACCTTCCCCGGGGTGTAAAGAGCAGAAGGAACAAGCTCTATAATGCTTCATATTACTGGTCGGCCGATGTTACTCCGGCAAATGTTGACGAACACATAAAATATGCCCTGCTGGGAGGATTCCGGACAATGATGATCTATTATCCAGCCTTTCTTGAAAGTAACGGGTACAGGCTTCTTGGAAATTACGATATATGGAGGGCTGAGTATCCAAACGGAAAAGAAGACCTAAGGAAAATGCTCGACAGAATCAGGGGTGCAGGTATAACCCCCGGCGTTCATTTTCTGCATTCCCACATAGGCAGGGATAGCAAATATGTCACTCCGGTACCGGATCACAGGCTGAATTTGCTCAGGATATTTACACTTGCCAGGCCACTGGGTAAATCCGATACAACAATATATGTTGAACAAAATCCTGCGAATTCAACAATGGCAAATGGCCGGCGCGTGCTCAAAGCAGGCACTGAACTTATCTCCTACAGGGAATACACCACTTCAAGACCCTATATGTTCAAAGGATGCACCCGGGGCATTGACGAGACAACAATCAATTCACTTCCCGCAGGGTTTATGTTTGGACTCCTTGATGTAAGTGAATTTGGCGCAACGAGTGTGTACATCGATCAGAATTCCGACCTTCAGGATGAGATTGCGGATAAAATTGCCGGCATTTATAATTCGGGATTTGAATTCATGTACTTCGACGGATCAGAAGGTGTCAACCCGCCATTCTGGTTTCACGTTGCTAATGCGCAGTACAGGGTTTTCAGAAAATTAAATCCTGAACCTTTGTTTGCTGAAGGTGCTGCCAAAACCCATTTCAGCTGGCACATGCTTACCGGGGGTAACGCTTTCGACATTTTCAGACCCGAAGTGCTGAAGGAAGAGACACGCAGGCATCCGTTTGCTGAAGCACCAAGGATGAAAAACAATTTCACCCGTCTTAATTTCGGATGGCTTGGATATTGGGTGCCTGACGGAAAGACCATCGGTACCCAGCCCGACATGCTTGAATATGTAACCAGCAGGGCTGCTGCATGGGATTGTCCTGTTTCAATACATGCAAATACGGCCGCCTTTGCAAATCATCCCCGCACTGCAGATAACCTTGAGGTATTGAGGAGATGGGAAGAGGTCAGGGCTCTAAACTGGCTGACAGAAGATCAGAAAAAGATGCTTCAGAACGGCGAACAGGAACATATCCTCCTGATAAATGAAAACCGGGAATTTGAACTTTTACCCTACTATCAGATTTCTGATATAGCAGGAGGCAGCAAGGAGATCCGTGCTTTTACCTTCAACCGTAACAATGAAGTGTACGCGGTTTACTGGCATATCTCCGGAAACAGGAAGCTGGCTCTTCCAATTAACCCTGATGATTTCACCCTGTTGAAGGAAATGGGACAGGAAATCTCCGATGAGATCAAAACCGAGGGCTCCGGTTCAATTGTTCCCGCCGGCAACCGCAGATACATTAGAACAAACAAACTTACAAAGGAGCAGCTTTTTGAGGCCTTCAAAAACGCCAGGATCATCGATTGACCGAATTCTTTAAAGGGACAACCGGTATCCGGGATTTTCTATTTCCTCCATCTGAAGGATTTTTCATCAATCGCTCTCATCGTGCAAAGAATACCGTTAAGGTGATCATATTCATGCTGGAACAGTTCCGAAAGATCATCATTATAAACTTTTTCCTGCATTTCCCACCCTTCGTTGAAAAACCTGACCCCTACCGACCTGTGCCTTTCCACCCTTACAAGCAGATTCGGAAAACACATGCAGTCATCCCACAGCTCAAATTTCTCTTCGCTCAGAAAGGTTATCTCAGGATTGATGATGACAACAGGCTGACCCGTATCCATATAAATGAGTCTTTTCATTATTCCAAGCTGGGGTGCTGCAATTGCACGGCCGAAATGATACCTGGCCCGTACTTCTTTCATCACATTGTCAAGGTTTTGTATCCAATTCTTTAGTGATTCAAATTCATTTATGTCGACTGGATCTGAAACTTTATAAAGCCTTTGATCTCCTATCAATAATAAATCATTCAGCGATTTCATAATCCTCCTTATTTATTCCCCGCTATCCATCAAATCAATATAAATATATTTTGCCTGAGGATATTTTCTGGTAATATCATTTTTAACCTGTTCTGTAATTGCTTCTATTACTGATGTTTTGGAAAAATCTTCCACATCAATGGAGATCAGCAATAAGAACTTATTGTTCCCAATGTACATCGACCTGATATTATTTATATGCTTTATAGCCGAATGTTTTTTCAGGATCAGCCTGATATCACTCCTAACCTGCCTGGGAATACTCTCGCCTACCATTAATTTCCTTAACTCATTTGCAAGAAAATATGACATAGTTATAAGCAGGCCTCCTACAAGGAATGTTCCGACAATGTCAAAAATCGGATTTATCATAGACAACAGTGTTGTGATCAACACAATTGTAAGACCTGTCAGGGCAGAAAAATCCTCGATAAGAATGACAAAAAGATTTGTGTCGGTTGAATCCTTCAGCGACTTAATGATCCCTTTCGAAGAGGTCTTCCTGAATTCACCGAAAGCGACCGAAAATGACTTGTATTCAAGTAGCAGGGCTGATCCGAGAACCAGAAAAATATAACCATATTTTTCAATAGGTTCGGGATTCATGAATTTATGTATCCCTTCATAAATTGAGTAGCAGCCCCCCAGAAAAAACAACAGAACGGCCACAAGAAATCCCCAGAAATATTCCTCTTTCCCGTATCCGAATGAATGTAGTTCGGTGGCTTCCTTCCTTGATCGCTTCCTGCCTATAAGCAAAAAAACCTGGTTTGTAGTATCTGCAAGGGAATGTATTGATTCAGCAAGCATTGCCGAACTTCCCGAAATCACCGACACAATATACTTTATTATCGCAATAGTCAGATTCGCAGCCAGTGCAAAAAGTACAGCCCTGAGTGAATTGCTTTCGTTCTTCATGGAAAGAAAAATAATGCTCCTGCAGGAATGGAATGATACTGCAAAGAAACAAAAAAGTCCCGATTTTAACCGGGACATGAAGACTTTAAGATAATTAAAAAATCAATTCTTTTCGAATGTCAAATAATCAGTTCCACCATTACCACCACTGATGTTTACCAGTTCTATTTTAATGGGCGACTGTGAAATAACCTTCCAGTCTTCACTGATCTCTTCAAAGGGGCCGGATGTTGCCTGAAAAGTAATGTCAAATTTAGTGTCGCCGCTGTCCTTGTAAACCGAGTATGTTCCGTTATGGGTGACTGTACCATTAACTGCTGTCAGTGATCCGTTTGCATTAAAGGTAAAACTGAATCCGTTGAAATAGCTTGTCCTGTTCTCACCGGAATCATTATAAGGGTAACACGCCAGGTTCCTGATTCAACATTATCCTGTGTCTGGGAAGGATCTGCAGGGCTGCCATCATCCTTTGAACATGATGATACTGCAACTGCTATCATTATAAATGACGTGAGGAGAATTAGTCTGTTTTTCATTTCTGACAATATTTATTATTTCCTGATTTATGTTTTAAACAGGAAATGGGAATAATTGTTCAGTCAGAAATGAGTATTTCAGATTTTTATGAAGATCCTGTTTTTATAAAGCCAAAAACAGATATACCATAAGGCAGCCCATACGCAGAGGCTTGTTGCTATCCCAACTGCAACTTCTCCTCCCCATGAGAAAAACAGATTTGTGAACGGGGTGAACATCCTGTAAATGACTTCAGCACCTCCCACACTGAACAGCAGGTAAATAAAAATACAGTTCATCCCTACAATAATGAAAAATTCGGATCCTTTCTTAAAAAGCTTTTTTACATCAATAAGCCAGTAGCAAAAGCATAATGCCAGAATGGCGTAACCACCACTAGTAAAGACAAAGGAGGAAGTGGCAATCTTTTTGATTATTGGCGTGATATTCAGTAAATCAAGGGAATAGCCGATTATCAGGCCTGAAACTCCTGCGATGATCATTATCCCTATCTTCTGATTTGCAGTCTTTTTACTCATAAGAACCATTCCGCACAATACTCCCCAGACGGTATGGGCAGTGGTCGAAACTGCATTCAGCGAAGCCCAGATACTGCTTTTTTCAACTCCCTCTATTTTGTTGTTGACCCATGCTCCAAGATTCTGATAAGGTTCCCAAGGATGATTGAAGCCTTCCACCGGGAAGAACCTGTATGCTAGATCTATCAGGATAAGGATCACAAAAGTGAATATAATCTGGAACGTATAGCTTCTATTCCTTATCAGGAATGCAACAAGATAAGTAACTGCCAGTTGGGCAAGAACGTTCTGGAACCTGAAAACGATATACCCCGGTTCAATACAATATAAAGCCCATCCGAAAAACAATAAAAGAAGTGAACGTTTTACTGCATGTACCAGAAGGGACTTATCCGTTGCTCCCTTTTTTTTTCTGTTGGCGACTGCAAATGGTATAGCCACACCTACAATAAACATGAAAAATGGCTGAATAAGATCCCAGAAATGAAGGCCATGCCATTCATGGTGCTCCAGTTGAGTTCCAAAGAATCTGACAATGGCACTTCCTTCAACGGACCTCAGGTGTTCGTAAAGTCGAGTGGCTTCACCCATAAGCATAAACATTGTGAATCCGCGGAAAAAGTCCACGGAAGCTACTCTCTGCAATGATACAGATGCCGGGGTTTCAGTTTTATTCATGACGATTAAAGGTTTCTATTTGTTCACAATTAAATGGAACTTTCAGAATTTGTTTTATTGATAGTTTCAGTAAGAAATTTATAATAGTTCCAAATCAAATTTACTATTTACTTTTAAAGTTGATTACCTTTATTAGCAAATATTCAAAACTGTATTATGAAAAAAGCATGATACAAATAACACCAATCATTATTAATACTAGCTTTATGGTTACCCCTGACAGTTGAAGTGCAGGCATCTGACCATTAAAATTAAATTTTAGACAAATGAAAAACAGACTCTTTTTTCAGACCCTGGTTTCAACCGTGCTTATTTTCATTTTGTTATCCTGTTCAAACGAACCAGCCATAATACTCACCCCAAAACCAGGTCGTGAACCACGGATCAACGGGGCTAAAATTTTCGGGGTCAGACCAGGATCTCCATTCATGTTTAAAATACCTGCTACCGGGGTAAGACCTATGAAGTACGAAGTCCTGAATCTTCCTTCCGGGCTGGCATGCGACGAAAATACCGGTTACATAACGGGAGTCATAAATGTACCGGGCACTTATAAAACAACCTTTAAAGTGGCCAATTCATCTGGAACTGCCGAAAGAGAATTCCGTATAGTCTGCGGTGACCAGCTGGCACTTACTCCTCATATGGGCTGGAACAGCTGGTATGTCTGGGAGAACCATGTCACCGACAGTATAATGAGGGCAGCTGCCGATGCTATGGTGAGCAGCGGTATGATCGATCATGGTTATATGTATGTCAACATCGATGATTGCTGGGCTGTCAAACCCGGGGCTAACGATCCCTCTCTTACAGGTGAGTCGAGAGATGCAAACGGTATGATAAACTCTAATGCAAGGTTCCCTGACATGAAATCACTTACAGATTATATTCATTCCCTTGGGCTCAAGGCAGGAATTTACACATCACCTGGACCTTTGACATGTGCCGGCCACACTGGTGCCTATCAGCACGAAGAACTCGACATAAAACGATTCGCTGAATGGGGATTTGACTTTTTGAAATATGACTGGTGCTCATATGGTAACATTGCTAAAAATGACTCCCTTTCAGAACTTCAAAAACCTTATCTCCTCATCAGTGAAATTCTTAAAAAACAAAACAGGGATATTGTTCTGAACCTCTGTCAGTACGGAATGGGAGAAGTATGGAAATGGGGAAAAAGTGTCGGAGGCAACAGTTGGCGGACTGCCGGAGATCTGGGGCTTAAATTCGAAGAAATTGGTAAAGCTCTCTTCAGGGATGGGTTTGATGTGTTCACCAACAATGGTCTGCATAATTACGGGGGCCCCGGCGGATGGAATGACCCCGATTACCTCCTGATAGGATACCTCAGTAACTGGAAAGGCTCAACATCGCCGACTCCGCTTACTCCCGACGAACAGTACACGCAAATATCACTGTGGTCGCTGCAATCGGCGCCGTTGATATTCAGCGGTGACATAACCCGGCTGGACGATTTTACATTAAGCCTGCTCACAAACGATGAGATAATTGAAGTTGATCAGGACCCTCTGGGAAAACCAGGCTTCAGGGTATCGAAAAAAGATGACCTTGAGGTATGGAAGAAAAACCTTGAAGACGGATCAGTTGCGGCCGGACTTTTTAACAGGGGAGATACAAAAGCCAGAGTGACTGCCCTGTGGAGTGATCTCGGGATATCCGGGAAACAAAATGTCCGTGACCTGTGGAGGCAGAAAAACCTTGGCCGATTCAGTAATAAATACACCACTGAAGTTGCTCCCCATGGAGTTGTAATGCTAAGATTAACTTCTTTAAAATAAGTAGATACATCATCAAACCATTTATTTTGATATTTAAACTTCCAGTCGCAAAAATGAAAGCCCCATACATTAAGTTTCTTATTGCAGGAATGTTGATAACTCAGGCCATTTACAGCCAGAAAGATTATTCTGAAGTAATTCAATCACTGGCCAGAATAGATCTTCTTCCCCTTCATAACAGCAATATCCAGGTCCGCCAGGTTTCAAGCTATGACACCACAGGAGGCAACGACGATGGATTTTCCGGGAAATTCTCCTTTCTGAGGAAAGAAAAAGATGGCCTTGTTATCGCTGACCTTAAAGGCCCCGGAGTGATTAAAAGGATCTGGACACCTACACCGACAGAAGATACAATAATGTTCTTCTTTGACAATGAAAATGCAGCACGCGTAAAAATAAAATTCATCGAACTGTTTAATGGTAAAATTTACCCCTTTTCCCGCCCGGTTGTCGGAAATGAAGTTGGAGGATACTACTGCTACCTGCCGATCCCTTTTCGGAATTCATGTAAAATCGTTTTCAAAGGGAAACTTATGCAGTTCATCCAGATAGATTACTTCCTGGATGATCCTGATAATGTCCCTGCTTCTTTTTCTGTAAATCTATCCGGAAAGGAAGCTGAATCACTCGCTTCAGTTATTAAGGCATGGAACAACACGGGAAAAGAATCGCTTAAATCGATGAACCTCTTATCAGGGGACATTCAGTCACGAACTGTCAACCTTTTACTTAAGCCCGGAGAATCAACCCCTATGTTTCACTCAGAAAACGGAGGCAGGCTGATCGGATTCGAAATTTTACCAGGCGCCGATTTAAACAGGTCATTTAAGGATATTCTCCTCAAGGCAACCTGGGACAATGAAAAAACACCGGCCATAAATTGTCCTGTAATTGACTTTTTCGGCTATGCCTTTGGCAAGCCTTCAATGCAGTCGATGCTTCTCGGCGTAAAAAACAGCCTGCATTACTGCTTCATCCCCATGCCATGGGAAAAGAACGCCGACATTGAACTTGTTTACCTAAAAAATGATACGGACACAGGCAGGGAAATTCCATGCAGGGTAACACTTTATTTCAGTAAATCAAAACTGGCTCCAGGTGAGAAAAAACTCTATGTCAGATGGAACCGGAATAAAAATATACCAGCCGGCGAACCCTATAAGATTCTTGAAGCCTCCGGCCGTGGACACTATATAGGCACATTGCTGCATGCACAGGGTCTTAACTCCGGAATGACAACCTTCTTTGAAGGGGATGACCAATGCTATATTGACGGAGAACTAAGATTACATGGAACAGGATCGGAAGACTATTTCAATGGAGGATGGTACGCTTTGCCTGACAGATGGGATCAGGCTTTCAGTCTTCCTGTTCACGGATGCCTTGCATATTCAATTCCCCTGGCACATACAGGGGGTTACCGTTTTTATGTTTCCGACAAACTTCCGTTTAAGGAAACCTTCAAGCTTACAATAGAACATGGTCCTGTGAATAATAATATACCGGCCGATTATACATCAGTGGCATTTTATTACTGCGACAGACCATTGCCGGGAAATGAATTGCTCCCGGATGACTTTTTGTCAAAAGTCAGGACGCCTGAAACCATGGAATACTGGCTTGCTCTACTTCCGGTTTTAGCATTCAGTGAGGAATCTGAAATAGTGAAAGAAATATGGACAGACAGCAAAACAAAAAAAGGATATGAAGTCCTTAAATTCACTGCTCCTGAACAGGGATTCATAAAGCTTGGCCTTGAAGTCCCTGAGGAAGGTGAATATAAGCTGTTCGTCTCCTATTTCAAGGACCCTGCATGCGGTGAATTCGAGGTAAATCAAAGGCAGATACCAATAAGAAAACTAAACAGCAATTCTGTTGGATCCAGGATATTTATCGACCGTGAGTTTATAGGAACTCTGACCATAAAGGAAGGAACAAACACAATTACCTTCAGACTGATAAATAAGATGAAAAAAGGAGAGAAAAAAACTATTGCCCTTCATCGAATATATCTTGAAAAGGAGTAAAAAAGGTCACTCAATTATTGGTACTCCCTGCCCAATGAATGGCATTTTGAAACATTGTAGTAAATGCCTGATTATTGAATAGGGTTGAATCGTGACCTACAAGGAAATAAACATTCCTTGCTTTCATCTTATCATTTACCCAGACTACCGGGTGATCTCCCATCTTTATTTCAGACGGTGGAGTATAGGTTGATTCATCAACACTGGCAAGAACATGCGCGGCATAACGGGGACTCCTGCTAAAAGTGTACCATTCCTCACCTGTTACAATAAATGTATCAGGCACACTGATCATTACAGGATGAGTTTTATCTTCAACAACCACTATTCCATCACTTTTATCTGCAATGTAATTGTCAAATCTTATCCCGCCCATAAAATCAGAGAACCATTTCCACATTTCATAACCATCAAATTCGCCAAGCAAAGCAGCATGGTGAAAACCTATCCATCCGCCCCTTCCGCGCTCAATGTAATCTGTAAAAGCTTTTTTTGATTTTTCATTCCAGCCATACGGAGGAAAATCAAGCTGAATGAATAATCTGATGTCTGAGAGGTACTGTTCATCAATCTTGTCAGTGTTATTTATAACCTCTATAATATATTTCTTCTCCTGAGCCAGCTTTTTGATCCATTCTATTCCTGCAGATGCAAAGCTTTCATGCTGCCCACCACGCTCAGTTAATATGAGAATCTTAAATTCTGAATTGCCACTTTTACATCCTGAATAAACAAGTAAGCCAGCGATCAGAAGTATCCGGAATATGTATTTTGTAATCTTTTTGATCATGGTCAAAATTGTATTGGAACATTTTATAAATTCGTCATATCTTGAATTCAGACATATCTGGTTGTTCAGGGCAAATTTAACAACTCCAGGTATTTATTATCATGCCAGACTTTCATCTTTTTGTTATTTTTGATAAATAAAGACCCAGTTGATTTGTTAAAATGATGGCCCTTAACCGTTTAATGGTCCGGAAAATATTATTCTTATCTGTTTTATTGGTCCACCTGCCATTCTCAGTAATCAAACCGCATGATTACCATGTTACAGGAAGTGTGACAGATCCAACAGGATCCATAGTGCCTGGTGCCAGGGTATCAATTGTAGCAGGAACAAAGGAATACGTTTCAATAACCGGTACCGACGGGAAGTATTCAATAAGATTATCGGGCATATATGGAAATATATCCGGACTGATAGAATCAGGAATTCCTTTTCCTAATCCATTTTCAGTATCAGTAAATATTCCATTCATAATTAATTCCCAGGGAGATATTAAGTTTTCTGTATATAACTTCTCAGGCCAGAAAGTTGTGGAAATTCACTTTAATTCAGTAAATGCAGGCAGTTACAGATTAGTGTGGGATGGATGTAATCAGAACGGATCTCCTCAAAAAGACGGATTCTATTTTTATGTAATTAATTTCAAAGGGGAATCTGTATCGGGTAAGATTGTTAAGGCTCATGGCTATTCGCAGTTTTCAGCTGGAACTGCTCTCGAACCTGTGATGATGCCCTCTGAAATTCCTGTTCCTTCAGGAAAGGTCAGAATACCAGTTGTTACATCAGTTACTTGCCAGCAATATTATTCAGTAAGGCTTACTGATATAACCATTTCAAGAGATACAATTATTGATTTTGAACTTACTCCAAGCCGGCAGATTCCTTTTAAAACTTCGGGTGATCATATAGCTATGTATTCAGGGTCAGGATACAGGAAGCTGGTCCTTAAGGGAATTAATCTGGGATCTTCTCCTCCCGGATTTTTTCCCGGCGAAATAGCCTATGCCATATCGCCCCACTATTACGAAACATGGATAAAAGGTATTGCGGAGGCCGGTTTTAACAGCATTCGTATATACACTCTCCATCCTCCTGTTTTCTATGAAAAACTCGCCGAATATAATTATCGGCATCCACAATCTCCACTGCTGCTGTTTCAGGGAATCTGGCTCGAAGAGGTTGAAAACAGGTATAGTCATGAATCTTATGATCTCATTAACAGAACTGCAGCTTTCAAAAAGGAGATTCACCAGGTAGTTGACTGTATAAACGGGTCAGGGAATCTGGCATTCAGATATGGGAAAGCTTATGGCAGGTATCTGACTGATGTTTCAAGATGGACAGCAGGCTATATTATCGGAAGGGAGATTAGTCCACAGGAGGTGGATTCAACAAATACTTTTCATCCTTCCATAAGCTCATTTTCGGGAACATATTTGAGTGTAACCGGGGCAAGTGCCACTGAGGCATTTGTGACGATGATGCTTGATGAGACATTGGCTTATGAACAGGAGAAGTATTCAACTTTGCGACCGGTAAGTGTTTCCAGCTGGCCTACGCTTGATCCACTTAAGCATCCATCAGAAGTTTTCACTGATGAGGATGTGGCAACATTTGATATTACAAAAATAAAAATGCGTATCTCTGAGCCCGGCATTTTTGCCAGTTACCATGCTTATCCGTATTATCCGAATTTTATCAGCCAGCAACAGTCGTACCAGATTTTTAGTGATGATCAGGGTCCCAACAGCTATCTGGGTTACCTGAATGATCTGAAATCATACTATTCAATGATGCCCCTGGTTATTGCCGAATTTGGTGTGCCATCGAGTTGGGGTAGCGCCCACCAGTCGTACAGCAATATGCATCATGGAGGATTTTCCGAGAGGCAGCAGGGCGAAAATAATATAAGAATAATGCATAATATTATTAACTCTGGCTGTGCAGGAGGATTCATGTTTGCCTGGATGGATGAGTGGTTTAAACCTACATGGATTGTTCTGTATCTTGAAGCTTATGGAATCATTTCAGGAGATGTTACTATTCCAACAAGACAACTATGGCATAATATGACATCACCTGAGCAGAATTTCGGTCTCATAACCTTTGAACAGCAGAATTTGCTTCCTTTTATTTCTTATACCACTGACAACACATCCGGACCATTAAGAAGAATAAGTGCCACCAATGATAATCAGTATTTCCACCTTGAAATGGAAGCCAACAGGAATTTATCGGCGGGAGATACATTTTATATTGTTTTTGATACTTACCTTAAAGGACTGGGTGAGTCGGTACTTCCGAACGGAAAACATCTTGAGAACAGGTCTGAATTCCTGCTTTTAATGGTAATTCCTGAAGATACTGCATTGTTTATGGTCACAAAATCCTACGATATGAATGGACTGACCTCAAGATTCGATCTCTCCAATCATACAATTCAGAAGTTCCGCAGTACAATTACAGATGGTGGCGGTTGGAATCTTATGCAGTGGATCAATGATCAATATATGCTAACCAGGCAGGATATCGGCAAACTTCCCATGGAAAACAACGCTGAATTCACATCAGGAGAAAGAGCTGCAGCTGCATGGCAAAACAATAAAATCAGGGTAAGAATACCATGGACAATGCTCTATTTCCATGATCCAACCCAGATGCAGGTAATTGACGGCGCAATCTCCTACGACGGTGGTTATAATTACGAGATTTCAACAGCATTATCTGATGGAATCGCTATTTCGGTATATTTTGATAAGAAAGTTATATCGTCAACGAGCCGTTATACCTGGCCAAACTGGCTTGTTGTTCCATCCACTGTAGCAAGGGAGAAAAAAGCTCTCGACATTATTAGAATCGGACTGGCTTCCATACCGGGATTTAAAGACTGAACTACGGTTTCATGCAACAGTCTTTGTCCGGGGTTTTTTCCTTCGGTCGAAACCATTTCTCTCAGCTTTTCCCCAGCTCCTTTTGCCTCTTAATGCCTCCAGATTGCCTCTTATGGCAAAATAAGTGTGAATCGGATAAATGAATGGCTCAATAAAAGCAGCTGAAATCAGCTTCAGGACATCTCTTTTGCTTTTATACTTATGAAAAGTTATCTCTTCAAAAAGTACAGCCCAAATGGAAATACTTACCGCAAAAGAATATACAAAAAGGAACAGGAGAAGATAAAATGGCCAGTTTAATGCATTTCTGATAATAAGATAAATAGTGTAAGCAAATCCTGAAAAAGCTATCAGAGGAGCCAGCCATTCGAAGAAAAACCAGTAGGGATATCCCAGTAAACCCAGTCTTCCATACTTGGGATTAAAAAATATTTTCCTGTGGGTCCGCAAAGACTCAACAAGTCCCCTTGTCCATCTTGTTCTTTGCTTCCTCAATGAGTTAATATCTGATGGCACCTCTGTCCAGCATAATGGATCAGGAATATATGTTACCTCATATTTACGATTGTGATCAGCCATATATCTACGCATCCTAAGGACAAGCTCCATATCTTCACCCACTGTCTTTATACTGTAACCGCCGGCTTTTATTACAGTCTCCCTGTCAAAAATCCCCATTGCGCCAGAAATAAGCATTAGTCCGTCGAGCTGGCTCCATGCCATCCTGCCAAGCAGAAATGCCCTTGTGTACTCAAGCACCTGAAGACGCGGCAGAATTTTCTTTGGAATTTTAATTTCCCGGATATGACCGCGCTCTATTTCGCATGAGTTCACTATCCTGATGACACCGCCGGTGCCTATCACTTTTCTTTCCTTCTCTTCAAGGAACGGCTTAACAAGCTTTAAAATTGAATCAGCCTCTATTATTGAATCAGCATCTATTGATACGAACAGATCACTGTGGCAGATATTTATCCCGGCATTCAGGGAATCTGCTTTTCCTCCGTTGATTTTGTCAATAACCGTCAGCCTGTTATATGATGGATTCTTAGACCTGTAAACACCTTTTATTCTCTCACATGGAATCCTGTAATCAAAGTAATAATTTACCCTTATAAGATCAAAGGCTTCTTTTATGAGATCAAATGTATTATCAGTGGACCCGTCGTTTACAATTATAACTTCAAAGTTGTTATAATAAAGAGAAAGCAGTGTCCTGATATTGTCAATAATTGATTTGCTCTCATTGTAAGCAGGAGCAATAATTGATATCCTCGGGCTGAGCGGAGAAAGTACAAGCGAATTATAGTTAACATAGCTGTTCTTGCGAATATACTTTCTCAATGCGACGGCAGACGCTATTCCTAGTAGCAGGTATGACCCGAAAAGTGCAAGAGTCAGATAAAAGACAAGATGTGCAAATATAAATTCCATAATCTAGTATATTCTTCGGTCAAGAACGTGCCTTACTATGATGTTATAATTCTTATACTCCGATTTCATCAGCTTGACAAGAGTCTTTACGCCTTCTTCCCCGTTGTTTTCAATGGCTTTGGTTGCTTCGATCTGCAACTGAACATCATCCTCTTTGTCAAGAACAAGTTCCAGAAAACTGATCATTGAAGGATCTGGCATCTTCCCCATCGATTTAACAATCTCAAGACAAGTATTATAGTCCTGCGTCTTGTACATCCTTTTCATTATTTCAAGTGTCGATCTCATGTCCATATCGCCGGCTACTTGCACGGCCAGCTTCCTTACTGCCGGCGATGAATGCTCCAGTAATCCCCTGACATCGTCTTCAGCATCTTTCTGTCTGAATTCCCTTATCATCCTGAGAGCAAACATGACAACAGTGGGATTCTGAACTTTGAGCCATCTTTTAAAGGAAGGGACGGGAAGATCATGTTGAATTATAAGGTCATGGAGAGTAATTTGTTCCCAAAGTGAAAATGGTCTCTTCAGACTGAAAAGAAAGTTGAAAGGATCATGATCTGTTAATCTGACAAGAGCAATCTGTGCTTCCATCCGTAATATCTCATTTTTGGAATTCAGAGCTTTGTATATTGCTGAATTGGCATCCTTGATGTTCATAAAAGCAAGCTCCCGGAATCCTTTTATTTTCTTGTGCCACCTGAAGTCATAAGCGCGCTCTATTGAATCTTTTTCCAATCCGAGGGAAAGGTAAAGATTCTGAAGTTTGTTTTCAGTATCTCCTTTAAGATTAATACTTACATCTATCATCTGATCGATCAACACCTGTCTCCTGTACCTGTTTGACGCTATTTCGATGAATTTGTCAGCATTAATGTCACTAAAAAGGTAGTCCACAATCATGCCCTGGTATGTTTCGGAAAGATATTGACGGAGTTTTTCTTTCTTTTCCATTCTCGACCTGTTCAGCAGAATCACACAAAGCAATATTACCATCGTGAGAACCGACAGCACAATTGTTATAATCAGTGCATTGATAAAAGCAAATGATTTACCGAAATAGTTTATCTTTTTAAGCCATGGACTGTTGCTGTTAAGAATGAAGAATTTATTGACGGCTTCCTTCGTCTCGTCCAGTATTGTTGTCGAATCATTAACAGAAGCAAAAATCTGAATAGTATCAGACAAAGTATCTTTTACCACAACGGCACTATCGTGAATTGATGATTGACCAGCCTTTAAATCAGAAAGGGTGTCAGGTTTCTCTTTTGTTGTCCTGCCATTATTTAAGATATCACCGATATTATTAATGTTTTCCTGCCTGATTCGTGTAACTCTTATTTTGTAGAAACCGTCCTCCTCAATCATTGTGACATCTTCTCCCATTACTGGCCGGATCTTTGATAACATTATTTCAGCATAAAGTTTTTTCCTGAAAGCTCCTATCTGCACAGGATACTTGTCACGGGTCATTATTCTTAGATCATTAATTCTGGATTCATCACGTATAACTGTGAAAAGAGCGAGTCCGTCAGGAACAAATATTGGTGAATAAACAGGTTCAGGTGAAGGAGTGAGCAAAGGTGGATCAGCCTGCACTGCAGTAAATGAAATAAGTGATAATATCAAGAATATCCTTAACCTCATTACTTTGTTTTTAAGGCATAGATAATATTGAGATTTCCATCATACCTGTCCCTGTATAACTGCTCCTCATACTCCTCTCTCGAATAACCGGCTCCAACCCTGACTGTAAGTCTTTTTGAAAGAGCAACATTTAAAGTAAGTCTTGCACTGTTTGCACTTAATCTCATTATGTCCGACTGAATATCAAATGGTTCATCGGGTGCAGTTCCGGTACCAAGTGTCAGCTGGAGGAAATCTGTATCATTGAAATACCTTCTTGCATTCAAATATACCGAGGTCGTAGGACCGTTGTCCTTGAAAAAAACATAGCATTTTGCTGAAAACCAATATTTACCTGTGTATTTTTCGACAGATGCAAGTGCAATAAAAATATCACGGTCAAAATAATAGTAGTTTAATCCGGCTGATATTGCAAATCCGGCTGGCAGTATCTGCCAAAGTTCAACTGCGGCCCTGTGAGAAGGGAAATATGATCCGGGGCTGTATGCGTAGTTAAAATAAGAGTAATTACTCTTTGAAAGAATAGGGTAAGCTTCAATTTCGAACTGTGGTTCCGTTGCATGAATAACCGGATTATCTCCGAAAGCGATGTTCCCGACATTTAAATATGCGGCGGCGGATCCCCAGCTGAACCTGTGACCGGCTCCAGCTTTAAAAACCTGCCAGAACCTAGAATATGGCACATTGAAGAAATCGAAAGAATATCCAGTCCGAACATCAGTTAGAACCGTTGGACTAACCCTTGACCACAGGGTTATATCTCTTTTAACCTCAATAGCGTCAGGGTTCTGAGGTTCTGAAGTTAAAAGAGTATCTATTACAGCAGCAGCCTGTTTGTAATCTCTCTCCCATGCAAGGATCCTGGCAAGAAGAACTCTTGCGTCGCCATAGGAAGGATATGCTTTCAGCAGTTTACGGGCAGCATTTTCTGCTTCCTTAAGGTTTCCGGCAAAGGCTGTTTCCTTGATACGCTGATACTCAGCTTCAGGATTAATAATAACCTGTGCATACGCGGTACCTGTGCCCGTAAGGAACAAAAGGAACATCCCCAAAATGAAATATTTAAAAGATCCATCCATTTCCTATTTCTTCCCAAGAATTGCTTTTATCCTCGATATTAATTCTACAGGATTAAAAGGTTTTACAATATAGCCGCTTATACCAAGTTCTCCTGCCTGCTGTTGCATCAGGGGATCACTGAATGCCGTTAATACCAAAGCCGGCGTATCCTTCCCCTGGTTTGACCTCAGATATTTAACCAGTTCAAGACCACTATGATAAGGAAGATGAATGTCGACCAGAACCAGGTCATAATCATTATCCCTAAGTAAATCCATGGCTTTATTTCCATCATCAGCCACATCAGTATCAAAACCTTCCCTCTCAAGAATTACTGACAAGGTCTTCATTGCCATTGGATTATCTTCGCAAATCAAAATTTTCACTGCCAGATTTTCTATAATTAAAAGCAGTTTCGGTCCCTATTCCCTTCACATACCGGCGTAAATAGTCATGCCAGAATCAAAATTGGTGATTTTTATCAGTGTGTCCAAAAGATTAAGGTATAATTTTGATTTCCGTACCTATTTCAAAGACCAATATATTGCTTTTATGTGACGAACTTCAACACGGGTGCTAATGGTACTCGAATTTAATCGACTAATTTTATTAAAACAGTGTTAATCAGGTATTATTTAAGAGGAATCCTGCCATAACTCCAATCCTTTTTCCGGATTGCATTAAAAAAGGAATCTTTAGTAGAAAAATGGATAACTAATCCTTAATATATCAGGAAAATAGTACAGCACCCAGGCAGTAAAGATTTGAATCAAATACTCCTGAAACTGTATTGTTTATATGTGAAAGTAGTTTTATTTCCCGTTCCAGCCTGCCAGTCTGGCCCATAACCACCATGCTGCATAAGCTTTCATATTGGCATTGACAGGCTGTGAATGTGCAGAATTGCAATTATACCAATCCCTTCCGAGAGTATGGGAGTTCTGCCATTCTATGGCCCAATTGCCGTCAAGAGAACCATTTCCGTCAGTATCATACTCACATGCGTCATTTGGTTTCTTATTTCCAAAATAGACACCATCCGGATTATATGACTCAATATCAGCAAAATCAAATAGAATTTTATTGTGGCTTCTGCAGTAGTTCCTGATCTGCTCATTTCTCAGATGCAGATTTCCCGTTAATCCAGTGCCGTCGAGATGACCTGTCATATATACAAATTTTACTTCGGGGAAATCATTTTCGAGACCGTTCATCAAACTAAGATATGTATTTATATCAGATTCACCTGCACTCGAAACCTGTCCGCACCACGACCACATGACAACATTAATACCGGGGTTTTTTGCCAGATACTCCCTTGTCCTTTGAGCCCAGGAGGTTCTGTCGGGATTTCCAAGATCGCCGGAAATCGCATAATCATCAAGGTGAAGTGCGTCTCCCGACCCATCTTCATTCCAGGTGTATGATACACCCTTGAATGACACAAGACCTGACATCCCATCAGTAATCTGGCTCCCATGTGAAGTATGGCTGTAAGCAATGTGCAGCTTCTGACATGCCTCTGAAATCCACTGTGACGGAACAGCCGACAGCTTTATTGTCGTATGATCAGCAATAATAGGTTCTGTTCCAGCAGGAGGTGTATCATCATCCTTAGTACAATCTGATAATAAAAATGGAACAGCCATGAGTATTAAAATTCTCAAATATCGCATAGTGGTTATTTTGGTTAATAATCGGATTAAGTCCGGACATTTCAGGAATGACTTTCTCTCTTATTGTAACGTTTATATCGAGGGATTGTTGTATACTCTGTCAGTTAATTTTGCCATTATAACGGGTTTTGTCGGTTATTAAGCTTTCCAGCGGCTTAAGTGTCGGCTCCGATGCATTCTGAATTCCTGATGCAACCTCGGGTATAATTCCCTTTTTAAGGTAGACCGGCTGAACCTTGCGTTTTAATTCGGGAAGTTTCATGTAAAATATCAGAGCGCCCGCAATGCAGCTTATTCCTCCAATCAGGATGGCATATGATGTTCCAAACAAATTTGCCAGGCTTCCTGCCAGCAGACTCCCAAAAGGGGCAGTTCCCATAATTGCCATGGTGTAAAAGCTCATTACTCTCCCTCTTTTATCATCATCAGTTATTGTTTGCAGTATAGTGTTACTTGCAGCTGTATGTAACATCAGACCAAGTCCGGAGATTACCATGAGCAATGCAGAAACCTGAAAATTATTGGAAAAAGATATGAATACCAGACCTGTTCCAAAAAGAGCTGACGCAGCGGGTATTAATCGTCCCAGCCTCATTACTGATTTTCTTGATGCCAGGTAAAGCGCTCCAATAAGTGCTCCAAAACCTGCAGCCCCCATCAGAAAACCAAAAGTCCTTGAAGTTCCTTTAAGTATCTCTTTTGCAAAAACAGGCATAAGAACCTGGTAGGAAGCACCCAGAAGACTTACAACACCAAGCAGGAAAAGAATATATTTAATAGGCGCAAAACCAAATGTGTAGGTTAAGCCCTCTTTCATCTCTTTATAAAGATTCCCACTATCGCTGGGCCTCTGAAAAACACTGACCCTCATCATTAACAGTGATGAAATTACGAATAAATAGCTTACAGCATTAATCAGAAAACAGATTCCTTCACCTGCCGTGGCAAGAATCAATCCGGCAATTGATGGCCCTAAAAGCCTTGCTCCGTTGAACATTAAAGAATTCAGAGCAATAGCATTTCCGAGGTCTTCCTTTTTTTTAACCATCTCAACAACAAATGAATGACGCGATGGCACATCAAAAGCATTTATGCAGCCAAGAGCTATACTTAACACCACCAGATGCCAGAGTTCCATCGAACCTGATAGGGCAAGTAACGCCAGAATCATTGCCTGAACCAGAGAGGCAATCTGAGTAAGCAGCAGAACCTTGTATTTACTGAATTTATCTGTCACAACTCCTGCAAAAGGGGCAAGAATAAAGGTAGGTATCTGGCCTGCAAAACTTACCAGCCCCAGCATAAATGCAGATCCGGTTAAATGATAAACAACCCATGGCATCGCAATTCTTTGCATCCATGTTCCTATAAGCGAAATACTCTGACCACTGAAAAAAAGCCTGTAATTCCTGTATTTCAACGAACGAAATATGGTGCCGATCCTTGAATTGCTATTTAATATCTCTGCCAATTTGACTTATTTAAGATTTATCCCGGCTAAAATAACAGCTTTTGAAATTAATTGACATTTAACCTGTGGAAAATCGCAGTATATTAAAGATTGAGCATTAACTATATTTGATATTTATCAATTATTTTATTATTTTTTTATCAATATATTTAATGATATATATCATTTAATATATTGATATATATCAATTTCAATTAAGTAAAAACTTACATCAGATGGTAAAATAGAACTAACTTTATATCATATCTTTAAAAAGTAAGGATGCTGTATTAAAAGTATTTAATTCGTGTCGCCCAGTATTGTTGCACTTGGTACTGGCTTTAGGGACAACATTCAGCCTGACCCGGGACAGGCGAGCCTTCTGGTCGGGTTATACAGGTCAGTGATAAAGCACAAAGGTTCTCGTTAAGACAATCAAAAGACTTTTAACACAGGCTAAGAGAGGTAAAGAATGTCAATGGAATCAGTTTCTTATTTTACAAATGAATTTTAACACTTAAAATATTACGCTGGTAATGAATTCAAAAGAGAGGGTTTTAAAAGCTTTAAGAAAACAGGAAGGTTTTCCTGACAGGGTTCCGATTCAGTTTGATCTGTGCAGGCAGCACATCGAAGCTTTTGGAAAAAAACTTGGGATAGAACCTGATTATGCATTATCCTATTATGAAGATCTTACGTACAGGATCTCTGCAAACGAAATAAGAACAAGGATGGGGAGTGATGTCGTAGTTGTAGGAGGGACAGTACCTGAAGGATATTCACCGAGGCAGGTAAATGGTGACATTACAATGAATGAATTCGGCATGTATATGAAGCCCACACAATTATATGTGGAAGTTGTAAAATGTCCTCTTGAAAATATTATGACAAAGGAGGATGCAGAAAGGTACCCTTTCCCCGACCCGTATGCCAGGGGCAGGTTTGAGAAGGCAAAGCGTGATATATTGAAATATGGTAATAGTTATTTTATTATTGGAGATGTTGAGATATCTTTATTTGAGATGGCATGGCATCTTACTGGTCTTGAAAAATATATGACAGGAATGCTATGTGATGAGCCCTGGATTGAGCCGTTAAACGACCGGGTTGAGGAATGGAGTACAGGGCTGGCGCTTCAACTTGTAAATGCAGGAGTAGATGCCATTTGGTTTGGTGAGGATCTTGGGAGCCAGACTTCAACACTTATTTCTCCTGAAGACTGGAGAAAAAAGTTCAAGCCACGTCATAAGAGGATGATTGATCGTATCAGGAGGGAGAATCCGGATATTATTGTCATTATGCATTCCGATGGAGCTGTTGCTCCTCTTATAGAGGATTTCATTGAGATAGGAGTAGATGTATATAATCCGGTCCAACCTAATGTTGAAGGATCGGATCCTCAGGAATTAAAGGACCGCTATGGGGACAGGATCAGCTTTTTCGGGGGCATTGATCAGCAGTCATTGCTTCCATCAGGTGATTTTAGAGCCATTAGTGAGGAAATAAGAAGAAGAATTGGAATCCTTGGTAAAAACCGGGGCTATCTTCTTGCTCCTGCCCATATTCTTCAGGCTGATGTCAGCGCTGATACAATTGAATTTATGATAAAATCAGCTATCGACGCTGGAGTTTATAACGTCTGATGACCGGAAGCTACTAATATATGAATTTAAAAAGAATGCCTTTTGTTTTGCTCTGTACTGCATTATAAACCTTGGATGTTCAAGTGGAATAATCCTCCCGAAGAATTGATGCCTGTCATTCAGCTTTGAAAGAAATTTAAAGTTCTTACCGGTCCCCAGGCAGTAGCAGATATCAGTTAGTATGCCGAAATCAATCTGTTTATTGATGGAATCAACTGCAAATTCAGTTATTGCCTCAGCCAATTCAGGGTTATCATAATAATTGAAATTAACCACCCTGCCTGAAGTTACTGAAGTTGTAAATCCGAGAGGGCTTACCGAACTGACATAGTAGTCACCGTAAAACCTTTCAGTTCCTCCATATTTTTCAATCATCTCGTACATAAAAACTGAAGAAGGTTCGTATGATCGCACCCCTGGTATTGAAAAGCCGCATTTTTCTTTAAGTCTGATTGTATCAGTGAACGGTATTCCGGTAAGACCTCCGCCAAACCGTCCGGGATTAATTCCCAGTATAAGTCTTCTTTTTCTGTAATCTGAATAATACTTCCTGAAAAAAGATTCAACAACCGTAATAACTTCCTTATTCTCAGTAAACGGATTCATTATAGAGATTCCTTCAGGCAGCTCACCCATGAACTTCAAACCTTTAAAGAACAATATCGCTTTATCGGCAAACGTTAACATATTTTGTATGCTTTATGTTTGTAAAAATAGGTTTCTGAAACAATTTAATATTCGGACTTTGCTTAATTTTTTTAACTTTGGGCGCTTTAATAAACTAAAGACCGCAAGTTGAGTGATTTGGTAAGACCATACGGCGAAAAGCAAATAGTATTTGATAAGAGGTATCTTGAAATGGCTCTTATATGGGCTAGGAATTCATATTGTAAACGAAGGCAGGTGGGAGCTCTTATTGTAAGAGGCAAAATGATTATATCGGATGGTTATAATGGCACACCTGCAGGATTTGAAAATGTCTGCGAAGATGAAAACAATGTAACCAAACCATATGTACTTCATGCAGAAGCCAATGCTATAACAAAAGTTGCCAAATCGAACAATTCAAGTGAAGATTCCACACTTTATGTGACAACCTCTCCCTGTATGGAGTGCGCAAAACTTATAATACAATCTGGAATAAAAAGAGTTGTGTATTGTAATAAATACCAGAAGACTGACGGCCTTGATCTCCTGAAACGTGCCGGCATTGAGCTGGTATATATTGATACGGAAAACGATATCTATGAAATACAATAATTCAAACAGGAGTGCCTTCCTGCCTTTCCTGCTGGCACTGGCCGTGGTTGCCGGAATACTGATTGGGAAATATCTGCCGGGTAATAATTCTAATTTACCTCATTCAGGAATAAGGGCAAGAAATGACAAAATAAATACTATCCTGAACATTATTGAAGCTGATTATGTGGATTCGGTGAATCGTAATGATCTAGTCGAGGCTGCCATTCCAGCAATCCTTAAAAAGCTTGATCCTCATTCGGTTTACATTTCGGCAAAAGATCTTACGAGGGCTAACGAACCTCTCCAGGGCAATTTCGACGGAATAGGCATATCTTTCAATCTGCTTACAGATACAATACTGGTGATAAGCACAATTCCAGGTGGTCCGTCTGAGAAGATAGGGCTCTTACCCGGAGATAAGATAATTTACGTTAATGATTCGCTGGTAGCTGGGAAGCAGCTTTCAGAAGAGAAAGTCATGGGAATGCTTAAAGGGCCAAGAGGAACAATTGTAAGAATCAAGATACTGAGAAAAGGAGTCAGGGATCTGATTCCCTTTGAGATAAGACGCGACAGAATTCCTATAAATAGCGTGGAAGTCAGTTATATGGTAAACGAAAAAACTGGTTATATAAAGATCATAAATTTTGCCATAACAACCTTTGAGGAATTCATGAGAAGCATGAAAGAGCTGAAAGATCTGGGCATGAAAAATCTGATCCTCGATCTAAGACAAAATTCAGGGGGTGTGATGGAAGCTGCAATAAAAATTGCTGACCAGTTCCTTAACGATGGACAACTGATAGTTTTTACTAAAGGCCGGTCTCAGCCAAAAAATGAAGCCAGAGCAAGCGGGAAAGGGGAATTCAAATCGGGCGACCTTATAATTCTGATAGATGAATGGAGCGCATCTGCCAGTGAAATCCTGGCAGGAGCCATTCAGGATAATGACAGAGGCACAATTATCGGAAGGAGATCCTTCGGAAAGGGACTTGTCCAGGAACCGGTACCATTTGCTGATGGATCAGGTATGAGACTTACTATTGCACGTTATTACACTCCGACTGGCAGATCCATCCAGAAACCTTACAACACCGGATTTGATGATTATTACGATGACCTTCATAACAGATATGAGCATGGTGAATTTGAAGTACCTGACAGTATCCACTTTGCCGATTCGTTAAAATACACAACTCCCGGCGGGAGGATCGTCTATGGAGGTGGCGGAATAATGCCTGATATCTTTATCCCCCTCGATACAACCGGACTTTCACCTTATTTCATGGCGGTACGGCCACAGATTTACAGGTTTGCACTGAAGTATACTGAAAACAACCGTGAAATCCTTAATAGAATTAAAGATACAAAGGAGATGGAAAAGTATCTTAACAGCCAGAAATTACTTGATCAGTTTACCGATTTTGCATCCAGGAACGGGATTAAAAAAGACATTGAAGGAATAAAAATCTCAGGCAAATTGATACATACCCAGTTAAAAGCTTACATTGCGAGAAACATTCTCGACAACAAAGGATTTTATCCAATTCTGAACGAAATTGACAATACTTTTCAGTATGCTGTAAACTACCTGAAAGATAAATAAGCTTTATAATATTTTATTCGATTTGCGAAAAAGTGTCAAAGGCACAGAGTTATTACAATTACCCTTAAGAATAGAAAAATTAACTCTCATAATCAGTAATAAATTCCCTGATCACTTTTACTGACTGTTCCTCCTCTTCTATAAATCCCAGATGACCTGAGTTCTCCAGAATCACTACTCTGGCATTTGATGGAAGATTTATGCCCGTCAGTATGGTTTCACAATTAATGTAATTATCCAGACGACCAAGTATCCACAGGCAGGGCACCTGACCTTTTTCCATAACCGGAATACGTGAAGGTCTTAGTTTCATTCCGTTTAGAGCTGCTATTATACCTTCATCCCTTATCTTCGATGCAATGTCTTTTGAGCGTTGGAGAGCTTCACTGAATTTTACAAGATTCTGATTTGCAAACATCAATGATACATTTTCAGGATACATGAGGAATTTTTTCCCAGACTGTACAATCTTAATTTCTCTGTCTCTTTTTGCCAGAGTCTCTGGTGAATCAGGCATGGGATGAGAATGAAACAGGCAGTATCCTGACAGATATTCCTGGTATAGCTCAAGGAAGGCAAGAGTAACGTATCCGCCCATGGAATGTCCAACAAGGAAAGCTTTTCTTATTCCAAGAGTATCAAGAAGTGTTTTAATTGCAGTTGCCATAAACTCCATTGAATGGCAATCCCCATAAATTGCTGATGATCCGTGACCAGGAAGGTCAATTGAAATAACACGGTAAAACCCTGAGAGGTTCCGGGCAAAACCATTCCATATTTGTGATGATTCAAGATAACCGTGGAGCAGGACAACCGGAGTTCCACTTCCTGAGTCGGTATAATATATTTTACCTCCGTTACAAAGGATGTAGTAATTCATTTGTAATTGATTATAAATTGATTAGATATCATCATCAGGTGCAGGTAAATTCTTAAAACAGTATAATAAATATAGTCAATTGCGATAATTATCATTATCATAAATTAATTATATTTTTATAGATATCTTTATCCATATCTTGTTTCCAGATCCAACATACTGATTGCAATGAATAGAATCCTGTTTTCATCAATCTCCAAGAAACTGGTCATGGCGCTGGCCGGGATATTTCTGTTGCTGTTCCTGCCGGTCCATCTGACAATCAACCTAATGCTCCTGAAAACCGATCCGGAGCCGTTCAATAAAGCTGCCCATTTCATGGCAACATTTCCTGTTATAAAAATTTTTGAAGTCCTGCTTATCCTTGTCATTCTGGTCCATATTACCTATGGCATCATTCTTCAGATAGAGAACTGGCTTGCCAGACCGGTAGGATATGCTAGGAGCAACAAATCGGAGACATCTTTTTTCTCAAAGTTCATGATCTGGACAGGAGGCTCAGTTTTTATATTTCTTATACTTCATTTCTTTAACTTCTTTTTTATAAAACTGGGTTTAGTCGAGGGTGATCCCGAAGACTTTTATTCTGTTGCTCACACTTTATTTAAGATACCGGAATATAATTATATTTATCTTACCTGTTTTATTTTACTGGGTCTTCACCTTTATCATGCATTTTCATCAGCATTTCAGACTCTTGGCATAAACCACTGGTTATGGACCCCGGTAATAAAAGTGTGCGCTTTAATTTATGCAATTGTAATTCCATCAGGGTTTGCACTTATATCAGTAACAATCTGGCAGTTCAGGTAACAGAAACAACTAAAAACATGGTAAAACTCGATTCCAAGATACCATCCGGTCCTCTTGAACAGAAATGGACAAAGTTTAAAAATGATGTTAAACTGGTTAATCCGGCCAACAAAAAGAAGCTTGAGATAATTATAGTTGGCACAGGTTTGTCGGGAGCAGGAGCTGCGTCGGCCCTTGGAGAATTGGGTTACCGGGTAAAAAGTTTCTGTTACCAGGATACTCCGCGCAGGGCACATTCTGTTGCAGCCCAGGGTGGAATTAATGCTGCAAAAAACTATCAGAACGACGGAGACAGCGTTTTCCGCCTGTTTTATGATATGATAAAAGGAGGCGATTACAGGGCGCGTGAGGCAAATGTTTACAGGATAGCAGAGGTAAGTAATGAGGTTATTGATCATTTCACAGCATTGGGAGTTCCATTTGCCCGCGATTACGGAGGCACCCTCGATACACGCTCATTTGGTGGAGTCCAGGTCTCAAGAACATTCTATTCAAAGGGACAAACGGGCCAGCAATGTCTGCTTGGAGCCTATTCCTCCCTCAACAGACAGATAAAAAAAGGTAATGTGAAGATCTTTCCTAGAAGGGAAATGCTTGATCTGGTTGTAATTGATGGCAAAGCAAGAGGAATAATCACACGTAATCTGATAACCGGCGAGATTGAACGTCATTCCGCGCATGCTGTAGTACTGGCAACGGGGGGATACGGGACGATTTATTATCTATCCACGCTGGCTGTGAATTCAAATGCATCTGCAGCATGGAAAGCTCATAAGAAAGGAGCCTTTTTTGCAAATCCCAGCTTTATCCAGATTCATCCTACCAGTGTGCCTCAATTAAATCAATACCAGTCGAAACTGACTCTCATGTCAGAATCACTGAGAAATGACGGCCGAATCTGGGTTCCAAAGCAAAAGGGCGATAATCGTCCTGCCAACCAGATCCCTGAAGATGAAAGAGACTACTTTCTTGAAAGAAGATACCCGGCGTTCGGTAATCTTGTTCCACGCGATGTTGCATCAAGAGCAACAAAAGAAAGATGCGATGCAGGATATGGAGTCGGAGAGACAGGTTTGGCAGTTTACCTCGATTTCAGAGATGCAATAAAGAACCAGGGAAAGAAAGCTATCGAAGATAAATATGGAAATCTTTTTACCATGTATAAGAACATTACCGGAATAGATACATACGAAGAACCAATGAGGATCTATCCGGCAGGTCATTATACAATGGGAGGCCTCTGGGTTGATTACGAACTCATGACGACAATTCCCGGATTATATTCAATTGGAGAGTCGAATTTCTCCGATCATGGAGCAAACAGGCTCGGAGCAAGTTCCCTTATGCAGGCTGCCGGAGACGGATATTTTATTCTCCCTAACACTATTGGCAATTATCTTGCCGGTGAAATACGCGAATCGCCCATGCCATTAAACCATCCTGAATTTGAAAAAGCAGAAGAGGCTGTCGTTGATCGGCTTAAAAAGCTGATTTCCATAAAGGGAAATCAGACAGCAACCTCATTTCACCGGAGACTTGGTAAAATTATGTGGGATTATTGCGGGATGACCCGTAATGAGGAAGGGCTTAAAAAGGCGTTCACTTTGATAAGAGATCTAAAGGAAGAATTCTGGAAAAAGCTTAATGTTCCCGGAACAATATATGAACTTAATCCGGAACTTGAAAAGGCCGGCCGTGTGGCTGATTATTTTGAACTTGCAGAGCTTCTTGTAACTGATGCACTTAACAGGAGGGAATCATGCGGCGCACATTTCAGGGAAGAATTCCAGACTCCCGATGGTGAGGCAAAACGTAACGATGAGGAGTACGCTTATGTTGCAGCATGGGAATATGCTGGTGAAAACCAGCCTCATATTTTACACAAGGAAGAGCTGAAATTCGAGGCAGTTGAAATGAAGGTCAGAAGCTATAAGTAATTCAATTAACTATGGTAAACTTCCATAAAGTCGGCTTATGTGATTATGCTGTTTTCAACTCCGTAATTTAAAGCTGACTTTCTTGTCTGCTTTTTGAGAAACAATTATAGCACAGGAAGATATAAGAACCAATTAGGAATGACACAACAGTTTTAGATTACAAATGACAAAATATATTATATCATGCATTTGACACTTAAAATATGGCGGCAGAAAAACTCCGGTTCGAAGGGCAGCTTTGTCACTTACAGGATGGACAATGTTTCACCTGAAATGTCATTTCTTGAAATGCTTGATTCGCTGAATAAAAAGCTTGTTGAAGAAGATAAAGACCCTGTTGCTTTTGATCACGACTGCAGGGAAGGTATCTGCGGCTCATGCGGCATGTATATTAACGGACATCCGCATGGACCTGTTCCTGCTTTGACAACCTGTCATTTATCGATGAGATATTTCAAAGATGGGGATACCATCTGGATAGAACCCTGGAGGGCAAAGCCATTTCCTGTGATCAAAGATCTTATTGTTGACAGAAGTGCCTTTGATAAAATCCAGATTGCAGGGGGTTTTATATCGGTCAATACCGGGGCAGCCCCTGAAGCAAATTCCGTACCTATTCCAAAAAATAATTCAGACAAAGCTTTCGATTCCGCCATTTGCATAGGTTGCGGTGCCTGTGTTGCTGCATGCAAGAATGCATCTGCCATGCTCTTTGTATCAGCTAAAATATCCCAATTCGCTCTTCTTCCGCAGGGAAGAGTTGAAGCAAAGGAAAGGGTTAGAGCCATGATAGAAAAGATGGATGAACTGGGATTTGGAAACTGTTCAAATACGGGAGCCTGCGAGGCTGAATGCCCAAAAGAAATCAAAATCAGCAACATAGCCCGTCTTAACAGGGAGTATTTTAAAGCTTACTGAAAAGAGTGTGCGATTCTAATTCGTTTTATGGACAGAAAAAAGTTTCTTAAGCTTTCTGCAGCTGCAACGGGAGGATTTTATATTAACTTAAACGGGAAGCTCTCAGGTAAATATCCCGAAAGTTTATTCAAAATCAAAAATAACCCCTTCCCAGGCGAATTATCTGCTGATCTTGTAATTGCCGGAGGAGGGCTGGGCGGTTGTGCTGCAGCTTTGTCAGCTCTGAGCAACGACCTGAAGGTGATAATGACTGAGGAAACTGACTGGATTGGAGGTCAGATAACCCAGCAGGGAGTACCCCCCGACGAGCATCAATGGATCGAGACCCATGGGTGTACGAAACTTTACCGCAACTTCAGGACCAATATAAGGGAATATTATATCCGTAACTATCCTCTGACACCTGCCGCCTCTATGAATAATTTCCTGAATCCGGGCAATGGCTCGGTATCCAGGTTATGCCACGAACCACGTGTTGCGCTGGCAGTTCTTTATGAAATGCTGGCACCCTGGATAAGTTCCAGAAAACTGGTGCTTCTTACAAATTACAGGATTGCCCAGGCTGATGTGACTGAAAATAAAATAAAGTCATTAAAAGCTGTCAGCCAGATGCATAACAGGGATATCATCTTAAATGCTCCTTACTTTATTGATGCTACTGAACTGGGGGATCTGCTTCCGTTAACGGGAACTGAATTTGTTACAGGAACTGAGTCACAGAAAGAGACCAGAGAATTACATGCGCCTGAAAAGAATGATCCTTACAATAACCAGGCTTTTACTATTTGCTTTGCCATGGATCATATACCAGGAGAGGATTATACAATCGAAAAACCTGCCAACTATGAATTCTGGAAAAATTACAGGCCCCGGCTGACTCCTCCGTGGCCGGGGAAACTGCTTGGACTCTCCTATTCCAATCCCTCGACTCTAAAACCGAAAGAACTTGGATTCAACCCCGACGGTTCTGCTGATAAAAACACTTTAAACCTCTGGAATTACAGGCGAATAATAAATAAAAACAATTTTCAAAAAGGGGCATTTGCAAGCGATATAACTGTTGTAAATTGGCCGCAGAATGACTATATTCTTGGAAGTCTTACAGGAGTTGATCCTTCTGAGTATAAAAAACACATTAAAAATGCCAAACAGCTCAGCCTTTCACTTTTGTACTGGCTACAGACTGAAGCTCCCCGCCCCGACAAAGGATATGGCTGGCCTGGATTGAGACTTCGAAACGACATCATGGGTACCGAAGATGGCCTTGCGAAATATCCATATATAAGGGAGTCACGAAGGATAAAAGGAATATTTACCATTCTGGAGGAGCATGTGGGAAAGGAAAACAGAAGCATGATCACCGGAAATAAAAATGAGATTTTTGCTGCAGAATTTTACGACAGCATAGGAATAGGGTATTATCATATTGATCTTCATCCCTCAACAGGAGGTAATAATTATTTAGATTTTGATTCGCTTCCGTTTCAGATTCCCCTGGGAGCATTGATCCCGATAAGAATGGACAATATAATACCGGCATGCAAAAACATTGCAACCACACATATTACAAACGGATGCTACAGGCTTCATCCCGTTGAATGGAATATTGGAGAATCGGCAGGTTTACTTGTTGCTTTTGCTTCAGGGAAGAAAGTTCTTCCAAGGGAAGTCCGAGAAAAAAGCAATCTTTTAGAGGAATTCCAGAATATTATCCGATCGCATGGAATTGAAACCCGGTGGCCTGACCAAAAATGAAATTCCATAAAAATGTTTTGTTAAATAATTAACAATAAATCACTTATGAAAGGCAACCAATCAAGACGTGAGTTCGTGGGAAAATCCGCAATTGCCGGAATGGCAGCATTTTCAGTCCCGTTCTCTTCCTGTGCAAGGGAAACCAAAGAGCAGACAAAGGAAGAAAACATCAGATCAAAGCTGATAGTGCCCGAAGGTAATGCCCTACCTATCACAGGCACATTTCTCGATGAGATCTCCCACGATATTCCCCACCAGAACTGGGGTGAAAAAGAATGGGATACAGATTTTCAAAATATGAAGGCCATAGGAATTGACACTGTCATAATGATACGATCGGGTTACAGAAAATTCATAACCTTTCCTTCAAAGTACCTGCTTTCGAAAGGTTGTTATATGCCGTCTGTTGACCTTCTGGACTTGTTCCTCAGGCTAGCCGAAAAATATGGCATGATATTTTATTTCGGACTATATGATTCGGGCAAATACTGGGATACCGGAGATCTTAGCTGGGAAATAGAGGATAATAAATACGTCATCGATGAGGTCTGGCAGAATTATGGTACAAAATATAATAGCTTCAAAGGGTGGTATATCAGCGGGGAAATTAGCCGCAAGACAAAAGGCGCAATTGGCGCTTTTCATGCACTAGGGAAACAATGCAAGGACGTTTCCGGTGGACTTCCGACTTTTATTTCACCATGGATTGACGGTAAAAAAGCAGTTGAGGCAGCATCGGGAGATATTAACAAGGCAAAAGCGGTTTCGGTTCTTGAGCATGAAAGGGAGTGGGGAGAGATCTTTGACGGGATTCATGATGTTGTTGATGTCTGCGCATTTCAGGATGGCCATATTGATTATGACGAACTGGATGCATTCTTTTCGGTAAACAAGAAACTAGCCGATAAATACGGAATGAAATGCTGGACAAATGCTGAGACATTTGATCGTGATATGCCAATAAAGTTCTTTCCCATCAAATTTGACAAACTTCGCCTTAAACTTGAAGCTGCAAAGCGGGCTGGCTATGAAAAGGGAATTACGTTTGAGTTTTCGCACTTTATGAGCCCTCAGTCAGCCTATCTGCAGGCAGGTCATCTGTACAGAAGATATAAGGAGTACTTCAATATTAGATAAGCAGTTGTATTCCTGCAACTTTATCTTGTTCCATCAGTGGCAGACAGCTTCGATTTCCTTCACAGTTTTGGGAACAGGCTTGCCAAGAATCCTGTTTCCTTTTTCCGTAATAAGTATATTGTCCTCAATACGTATTCCTCCGAAATCCTTCCAGAGTTCAATTTTTGAATAGTTGATAAAATCCTTGTGCTTACCTTGTGATTTCCATCTATCGATCAGATGAGGAATAAAATAGCAACCCGGTTCAATGGTCAGGACATGCCCGGTCTTGAACGGCAGGGCAAACCTGAGATAAGCAAGGCCAAACTGGTCGCTTCTCTTTATTTCATCGCTGTAGCCAACGTAATTTTCACCGAGCGCTTCCATGTCATGAACATCAAGGCCCATCATGTGCCCAAGTCCATGAGGCATGAAAAGGGCATGAGCTCCTGCTTCGACAGCCTCATCGGTATTCCCCTTCATCAGGCCAAGTTCTATTAATGAAGAAGCTATTATTTTACATGCGTTCAGATGCAGGTCAAGGTTTGACAGGCCTGGCTCTGCAGCTTTGATTGATTCGGTGTTTGCTTTCAGTACAATCTCATAAATATCTTTTTGTTTCTGGCTGAATTTCCCTCCAACAGGGGTGGTACGTGTAATATCGGATGCATAATGCATGCTTGTTTCGGCTCCGGCATCAGTCACCATCATTCTACCTTTCTTCAGAATATTTCCGTGGTAGTGGTTATGGAGAGTTTGTCCGTCAACACTAAGAATAACAGGGAATGCTGTACCAGCGCCTTTTGCAAATGCAATGCCTTCGATAGTACCATATATCTCCTGTTCCTTCACTCCGGGCTTGCACATTTTCATAGCAGTAGTATGCATTTCCCACGTAATGGCCAAAGCTTTTTCAATCTCATCAATTTCCACCTTTTCTTTTATTGAACGCATAGAGACCACTGCCCTGATGAGCTTTTCTGATGCCTTTGTTTTCATCTGGCATGGGTTCTCCTTGATTAATAATCCCAGGGTCATCCTGGTTTCGGATCTATATGGAGGCAAAAAATGGATTGGTCGCTTCTTTGAGATTGCCTCCCTTATAACTGATTCAAGTCTGGAGAGAGGAGCACATTTACTTATCCCGGCAGTTTCTGCCATCTCTCTCACAGAAGGATGGGGTCCCATCCAAATTATATCATCCATATCTAAATCATTCCCGAATAACCAGTCGTTTCCCGTATCAAAATCCATCAGACCTGCCAGGCCGGGAATATCCAATCCAAAAAAATATAGGAAGTCACTATCCTGCCTGAAATGATACGGGTTCGCAGGATAATTCATCGGACAGTCGGTATTGCCTATGAACAGGGCCAGACCCGACTTCATAAGACTGTGAAGCCTTGTCCTCCTTTTAATATAAACTTCGCGCTTAAACATTTTTCTGCAGAATTACTTAGATCATAATACAGTAACAAGCTTCTAAGTTAGCATACTTATGCAGAAGTGCAAATCGAATATCACAAAAGAACCATGCCAATATTATTTCTTGATTAAGCTCCAGCCACCCGATAAGCCGAAAATGAACCATGCCAGCGCCAGTGTACCTGCTGCAAATATGGTATCTCCTACAACTCTTAGCCACTTCATGGTAACAAGGTACTTATTCCGGCAATAAGCATAATAACGCTGAACCCTGTCCAAAGAAGCAAAGACCCTGAAGGTTTGTTTCCTACAAGCTCGTCAGGAGGCCAATTGTTTGTGTAAATAATATCGCGGCCAGGACGTTCGGTTACACAGGCTCATGATATCTAAAAGAAGAAAGCATTCAGAAGCCTTACCCGTTCAGGATCCTTAAGGGCATTCTCCTGTATGCTGTAATACTCCCTGAGGTCCTTAAATGAAGGATCATCTGTAAAAAGCTTTCCGTAGTAGTCGCTGTTTGAGGCTATAGCTTCGGCTCTGTTGTCAGAAACGGTAAGGATTCCTGTTTCAGGATCATAATTATTCTTCCTTTGGTCTTTCTGAAGCATTACTTTCAGATAAGCTTTCTTTTCGTCGGGAAGATCGTTATAACGCATGTTTTCAGATTCAAGGGCAAGTTTGTCGAGAAGAAAAACAGCTTCACGGTGAAGCCAGTCGGCACTCCAGTCGGGAGCCAAATATGCCCCGTGACCCCATACTGTTCCAATCTCGTGTCCTCCAAGTGATTGCCAGACATTCTGACCATCCTTGATATCCTGTCCGCTAAAAAGAACCTTTCCTGAAGAAGTAACAATCTTCTCAGGAACGGGAGGCGCCTGATTATAGATTTAACTGCCGAAATAAAGCAATACTGCAAATGAAATGATAATTACGGTTACAAAATCGGTCCATAATCTTTTTGTTGTCATTATCATAGTTATTAATTATTAAATATTCATCCGGAAATTAAAAAGATCCAATGCCATATGTTGCCGCCAGTTTCTCAATCCTTGCTATAAGATCCCCTCCGTCATCTGCGGAAAACTGGTGTTTAACCACAGAGTCAAATTGTGACACTAGAACTTTATCATCCTCATCCGATATTACTTTGTCAGCCATCCTGAACAGAACATTGTTTTCCTTTGAAATATGATTCCTAAGTAAATCAATATAATTAAGCATATTACGACTAATTTCCATCACTCCGGCCTTGTTACCCTGCTTATAAAGTACAAGGCCTTCAGATATTCCCTTAACATAATTCCGTCCCAGGATATGCTCATTAATCATTACAGCAACAGGGCCGGACTGAGCTGAAAAGCCTTTGGTCTCAAGGAACGGGAACAATATGTTTTCTTCTTTCGCATGATGAAAGCCATCAGCAAAATTCTTAATCAGATAAATTATCTCATCGATAATGGACGCATCAGGTTCAGGTTCCCCTGCCACCAGATCCATTACATTAATAAGACGCAGAATATGAACATGATCATCTTCCAGGTTTTTTGTCGTACTTTTCATTATCTTAAAGTTTTTATTATCAGCAAACATATAAAAAATAAATAAATGACTATATGATCTTTTGGTATTTTATTATTATTTTTCTTACTTTGTATCATTAGTGTCCACTAAAAAATAAAAAATGTTCTTCTAAATAATGAGTAAATCAGGGTTACAGAATTTTTGCCCTGGTATCGATTTGAAATGAGATCGCGTTTTGTCATTGATAAGTTTAATATTATTTTGAATTACCGTTGGCTTCAGCCAACGGTATATCAGCCTCATATTTAAGGACTTTAGTCCTTATTTTATGGGCTAAAGCCCCAACTTTAAGAATATCTTCATCCGTTGGCTAAAGCCAACGGTAAAAAGAGCAAACTTAAACAGACATAAATTGCACATAACTTACTTAATCAAAATATCTCAAAACCAGCTAATTATAAACCAATATTCATTTTAAATTAAAGAACTAAATTGTATACATTTGAAAATCAATTATATTTAAGTGGACACTAATGACTTTGTATAAGAAATCATTAAAATCGATATCAAATGTTTAACAAGGAAACAGAATATGCACTCAGGAGTCTTTTATACATTAAGATTCAGAACAATAAAGGCAGGCGGCCAGGATCGGTTGAAATATCAGGGGAGACAGGAGCGCCACATTTTTATATTGCTAAAATCCTCCAGCGTCTTGTAAGGGATGGATTTATTGAATCAATAAAAGGCAAGGGAGGCGGATTTTACTTTAATCAGGATAAACCTGGCCTGACGCTGAAAGATCTGATAAAATTCATTGAGGGCGACAGATCATTTTCGGGATGTGGTTTCGGATTAAAAGAATGCGATGAAAACAACCCATGTCCGTTTCATTTCAAATATGCACCCATCAGGGAGTCGCTTGACAAGCTCTTATCTGAAGAAACGGTTCAGAGCCTAGCAAAAAATTTCAGTTTTGGAATTCAAAAAAACAATATTAAGTAAGTATGAGAGTCGTTAAGCATAAACTGTCATTTATTGTTTTCATATTGACATTCAGCCTTCTTGCCCTGGTACAGTTAATGGTGGAAAATCCGATGATCCTGGCTGAGAGGTTTATTAAGGGGGCCGCCTGGATTGAAATAACCATCATTTCGCTTTATGGAGCTTTTGTGACCGGGAAGATGCAAGATCCTGGCAAAGCACCCGTTTGGAGGGTTATAACATGGTCGATTTTTTCGGCAGTGTTCTTTTTGCAGCTGTTTATCGGAATAGCAGGTCATGAAAAGTTTTTAATGACCGGCAAGCTTCACCTTCCCGTACCCATGATGATATTAGGAGGGCCGGTTTACAGGGGCCAGGTATCATTCATGACCATTCTGTTTCTCAGCACCGTTGTTTTATCGGGACCGGCCTGGTGCAGCCAGCTATGCTATTTTGGTGCAATCGATAATCTTGCATCATCGGGAAAGACTTCTAAGAGTCCTCTAAGGAGAAAGCAGGCGATAAAATACACTTTTCTCATTCTTGTCATTTCATCTGCGCTGATCTTAAGGTTGTTTAATGTCACGGCAACCGTCACAACCCTGATAGCTGCATCTTTTGGTGCAGCAGGCCTGGCAATTATTACGATCTTTTCCAGGAAGAGGAAAAAGATGGTACATTGTATACTCTATTGTCCTGTCGGAACACTTGTTAATCTGTTTCGACATGTCAATCCGTTCAGGATGTACATAGATCAAAGTTGCACACTGTGTATGCTATGTACAAAGTATTGCAAATATGATGCATTGAATGAGGGGGATATAAAAAACAGGAAACCTGGAATAACTTGCACAATGTGCGGAGACTGCCTTGCTGGGTGCAGACACGATTCCATAAAATACAAATTCCTCAGACTAAAATCCGATACATCCAGAAACCTGTATATTATTATAACCATTACCCTTCACTCTGTTTTCCTCGCACTTGCAAGAATATGAGTTGTAAACCAAACTGGCCTCACCGCCTTATAAAAAGTTATCAACAAGCGTTTGCGCGTGATGAAAATCAAAACTTTTTAATTTTCAATTAAATTTCATTGCGAATAATATTGGTTGTTAATAAATCGTTATTATCTTCGCAAAAAAGTTATTAACATATTTTCAACACCAGCCTTCCGGTATGCCTTACAGAAGATTGCCCAATACTGATGCTGCACGGATCAGAGCAATGAAAATTGCCCTAGAAAAAGGAAGAGAACTTCCTCCAAATAAAATTCCCTTTTCGATGAAACTGATTGTAAGTCTGCAGAGATTTTTACCACAATTTGAGAATACAATTCAATTACAGCGTCAGTCATATTCAGCACAGTTCGAAAAAGCGAAGGATTATTCGGAAATTCACAGGAAAGCCAGATTATATCTGACGCATTTTGTAAAGGTGATGAATATGGCGATTTTCAGGGGAGAATTATCACCTGAAATCCGCTCTTATTATGGACTTGCCACTAATGAATCAACTGTTCCATCCTTAAATACAGAAAATGAACTTATCAGTTGGGGTAAAAGAATTATTGAAGGCGAGGAATTAAGAATAAGAAAAGGGGGAAGCCCCATAACAAATCCAACTATTGCGGTTGTAAAGGTCAGGTATCAGAACTTTATTGATGCCTGGACATTTCAAAAGACGCTTGCACGGAGAACTCTTGATTATGTTGAAAAAAACAGCATTCTTCGCAAGGAGGCCGACGAATTGATCTTACAGATATGGAATGAAATAGAAGCAACACACAGCAAGCTGCCTGAAGAAAAAAGGCAGGAAGCCAATGAGAGTTTCGGCATTGTATATTTCTACCGAAAGAATGAATTGACACAAATTCCTGAAGAACCCGAACCACAGGGCAATATCTGGCCATAAGAAAATCAGTTTGAAAATAGGAAATACAACTCTGCAGGATTACCCGCTTTTCCTCGCTCCGATGGAAGATATCACAGATCCATCCTTCAGGATGATTTGCAAAAATTTCGGAGTAGACGTGATGTACACCGAATTCATCTCATCCGACGGTTTAATAAGAGAAGGTAAAAAGAGTGTCAAAAAGCTTGAGATTTATGATTGTGAAAGGCCTATCGGCATCCAGCTTTACGGTCACCTTCCAGATGCAATGGTCGAAGCTGCCCTGATTGCCGAAGAATCAAAACCTGAACTTATTGATATTAATTTCGGATGCCCTGTTAAAAAAATTGCGAACAGAGGAGCAGGGGCCGGTATGTTAAGAAATGTGCCAATGATGTTAAAAATGACAAGGCTTATAGTTGAGGCTGTAAAACTTCCTGTGACCGTCAAAACCAGAATTGGATGGGATGATTCAACAAAAAACATAGTTGAAATTGCAGAAATGCTCCAAGATACTGGCATACAGGCCATTACAATACACGGAAGAACCAGGGCACAGATGTATAAAGGCAGTGCTGACTGGACCCTTATTGGTGAGGTTAAAAACAATCCGAGGATGAGAATCCCTGTAATTGGAAACGGCGATATTGACGGTCCTCTGAAAGCAAAAGATATGTTCAGCCGATATGGTGTTGACGGTATTATGATTGGCCGTGCTTCTGTGGGAAGGCCATGGATTTTCAGGGACATTAGACACTTTATCGATAAGGGGGAGCTTCTGCCGGAACCAACTGTAGAGGAAAAAGCCAACCTTGCACTTCTTCACTTTAATAAATCACTTGCTTTCAAGGAAGCTAGAAGGGCAGTTTTTGAAATGCGCAGGCATTTTTCAAACTATTTCAAAGGAATACCCGACTTTAAGGAAACACGACTTAAACTTCTTACAGCAATTGAACCTGATGAGATCAGGGACATCATAAAAGAAATAAGGAGAAGATGGGGAAATTACCGGAGTGAAGAAAGGACATCTGTGTATGATTCCTGAGTAAGAGGTTCTGGTTTTTCAACCTTCCCTAAAAGACCTGAAATGTTTTTCCACTTAAATATTATTTTTAAAATAATCAGAAAAACAATTCCTGATATAAGAAGTGAAGTGAACTCCACCCATGGATATATTGTATGCTGCTTGTAAACTGCCTGTGTCTGAAGAGCAGATGACTCATGTGTCACCATAACACACAAGAATACATTATTCGCAGTATGAGCCCCTATGGCAGCTTCAATCCCGTCATCAAGTATCGTAATCAGTCCAAATACCAGGCCGAAGATAAAGTACTGAGGCATCATTGTAAAAAATCCAAATTCATCAACTTCCGGATTAAAGGCATGCATTAGACCGAAAAGCAGCGATGTCATCAATACAGGGAACCATCTGTTTTTAGCAAGCACAGTAAATCCCTGCATGAGATAACCTCTGAACAGCACCTCTTCGAAGGCTGCCTGAAATGGGACAAATAACAATGAAATAAGAATCAGATAGAACAGCGTTTCTGATTTATAATTTATAGTAAAATTGGATGGATCCGCTTTAAGGTATATTATGAGATAAGCCGCCGAAAGAATCATCCATATTAGGAATGATATATAAAATCTGCTCCACCTGAAATTGTTTGTTCCGTTAATGGTAACAGATAATGTTCTGCCATTCAGAGGTTTGACAAGTAGCATGAATGCTGCCAGTCCAGCCAGGAAAGGGAAAAGCATTAGCATTAGTCCAATGTTGGGGTCGAGACCAAGAGCAGCAGGACTTATAGAATTTGCAGCAATTCCTGCAGCAACTGAAGGGTTGGAAGCAGCCTTCAATGAATATACTATGACAAGCGGAATTGCTCCGATTGTATTGGATATTATCAGGACGGTGGCAAACATCACAACATAGCGCCATAGACCGTTTTTACCTGTAAATGACGACTCCAGGTGGTTCATATTAATAACTGTTAAAATTTAGCTGCTCTTTTTGGATAATCAATTGAATAATGGAGTCCGATGCTTTCTTTGCGGTTCATTGCCATTTTTATGATCAGGTATCCGACATTTATTATGTTCCTGAGTTCACATATCTGCTTGGATATAAGTGACTTCTTATACAAGCTTTCGGTTTCCTTGTATAAAATTTCAAGTCGGACCAGAGCTCTGTTAAGACGGAGATCCGATCGTACAATACCGACATAATTGCTCATTATACTTTGAACTTCTCTTAAGCTTTGAGTGATGAGAACCATTTCCTCCAGGTGTGTAGTACCTTTATAATCCCAGTCAGGAATTTGTTCCTCAAAATCGAGGTCGCTGATTCTCCTGGACGAATGCATAACTGCGCGATGTGAAAAAACAGCAGCTTCAATAAGTGAATTTGAAGCAAGTCTGTTAGCCCCGTGCAAGCCTGTGGAGGAAACCTCTCCAAGTGCATATAATCTGTCGATAGTACTCTGGCCGTAAGTATCTACTTTTATCCCTCCACATGAATAGTGAACACAAGGGACCACAGGGATCATATCTTTGGTAATATCTATGCCCCGCTGTAGGCAATGCTCATAGATATTCGGGAAATGATCTTTCAAACCTTTAGGATTAAGATGTGTACAATCTAGCCACACATGATCTTCTCCCCAGATTTTCAGTTCATTGTCAATGGCCCGGGCAACAATATCCCTGGGAGCAAGAGATCCCCTGCTATCATACCTGTTCATAAATTTTTCTCCTGCTATATTCTTCAGAATAGCTCCATATCCCCGGAGGGCTTCAGTTATGAGGAATGAAGGTTTTTTACCCGGATCATAAAGTGAAGTAGGATGAAACTGAATGAATTCCATGTTTTCGACCACTCCCTTTGCTCTGTAAACCATTGCAACTCCGTCGCCTGTTGCAATTTCAGGATTTGTAGTAGTCTGATAAACATTTCCCAATCCTCCTGTTGCCATAACGGTGATCCTTGAAAGGAATGTATATACTTTCTGATTTACAAGGTCAGCAACATACGCACCATAACATTTTATATCCGGATAGTTCTTTTTAACTTCCACTCCAAGGTGATGTTGTGTTAAAATTTCAATGGCAAAATGTCTTTCATAGATTTCTATATTCGGATTTTTCCTGACTTTATCAATCAAAGTCTCTTCAATAGCTTCACCTGTTTTATCTTTAGCATGAAGTATCCGGTATTCGGTATGACCGCCTTCCTTGGCAAGATCGTATGTACCATCCTCCTTTTTGTCAAAAGGAACCCCCAGGTCAATGAGATCTTTGATTCTTTCAGGAGCTTCCTGCACAACAAGTCTTACAACCTCTTCATTGCATAATCCGTCACCTGCTATGAGGGTGTCTCTGATATGTTTTTCAAAATTATCGGGCTCACTGAACACAGCGGCTATTCCACCCTGTGCATAGCGAGTATTTGTTTCATCAAGAGTTGATTTTGTAACAACTGATACTTTTCCAAACTGGGCAGCCTTAATGGCAAAGGTAAGCCCTGCAATGCCTGATCCTATAACGAGAAAATCTGTTCTTTTTCTCATATTTGCAAAATTTATTTGAATCCTAAAGATACAAATTAAAGCCTTATCTTTTCTATCAATGACCTGCAGCCCTTCTTAAGCTGACATGAGCAGCAATTAAACAAACTGAGAAACTGCTCATTGTCAACCAAACTTTTTCACTTATTTTTGCTGACCGCAAAACATATAAAGAAATCTATGGGGCAGGAGGACGTTTTTAAAAAACTGGTGGCACACTGCAAGGAGTATGGTTATGTATTCCCTTCAAGTGAAATCTATGATGGTTTGAGCGCTGTTTATGACTACGGACAGTATGGTGTTGAGCTTAAAAACAATATCAAAAAATACTGGTGGGATAGCATGGTGCTTCTTAATGATAACATTGTGGGAATCGACTCTGCAATTTTCATGCATCCGACAATCTGGAAGGCTTCCGGCCATGTTGATGCTTTTAATGATCCTTTGATTGATAACAAGGACTCAAAGAAACGATACAGGGCCGATACGCTGATTGAGGAGCATATAGCCAAGATTGAAGAAAAGATAACAAAGGAAGTTGATAAAGCAAGGGAGAGATTCGGAGCTGCTTTTGATGAAAAAAAGTTCAGAGAAACCAACCAGCGGGTTCTTACAAACCAGGCCAAAATTGATGAGATCAATGCAAGATTTACAAAAGCAATGAATGAAACAGATCTCCAGAGCCTCAGACAGATTATCATCGACAATGAGATCGTTTGTCCTATATCCGGAAGCCGCAACTGGACTGAAGTAAGACAATTTAACCTGATGTTTTCAACAGAGATGGGATCAACACTTGAAGGTTCATCCAAAGTTTATCTCCGACCGGAGACTGCCCAGGGGATTTTTGTTAATTTTCTGAATGTCCAGAAAACTGGAAGGATGAAGATACCTTTTGGTATTGCTCAGATAGGTAAAGCATTCCGGAATGAAATTGTTGCAAGACAGTTTATTTTCAGGATGAGGGAATTTGAACAGATGGAGATGCAGTTTTTTGTTCAGCCTGGAACTGAGCTTGAATGGTTCAGATACTGGAAGGAAAGAAGAATGAAATGGCATAGAGCCCTGGGATTCGGGGAAGAATATTATCGTTTTCATGATCATACTAAACTTGCTCATTACGCAAATGCTGCAACAGATATTGAATACAGATTCCCATTCGGATTCAAGGAGGTTGAGGGTATACATTCACGAACAGACTATGATCTGAAACAACACCAGCAGTACAGCGGTAAGAAGATGCAATATTTTGATCCGGAAAAGGGAGAATCATATATCCCATTTGTGATAGAGACTTCAATCGGTGTTGACAGGATGTTCCTGCATGTTATCTCTGCAGCCTATGATGAGGAAGAACTTCAAAAAGAGGATGGCAGCACCGATTCGCGCGTTCTTTTACGCCTGCCGCCGTGCCTTGCACCGGTGAAATTGGCTGTTATGCCCCTTGTTAAAAAAGACGGGCTTCCTGAGATTGCAGAAAAAATAGTTCATGATTTGAAATTTGACTTCAACTGCCAGTACGATGATAAAGATTCAATCGGCAGAAGGTATCGACGACAGGATGCCATAGGAACACCCTACTGCATAACTATTGATCATCAGACTCTTGAAGACAGTACAGTTACTATAAGATACCGTGATTCAATGGAACAGGAAAGGGTTAAAATTCAAGACCTGAAAGATATAATTTTCGAAAAGGTTAGTATCGGAGCTTTGCTTAAAAACCTTTAAAATGCCAAAGGTTCTGATAATTACGTATTACTGGCCCCCTGGCGCAGGGGCAGGCGTCCAGCGATGGGTCAAATTTGCAAAGTACCTGCCTGAATCTGGATGGGAACCCGTAGTTCTGACTGTCGATCCTGAATATGCAACATTTCCGGCACTTGATCCTTCACTTGAAAATGACATCTCCCCTGCCCTTCAGGTAATAAAAACCAAAGCAACTGATTATTTCAGAATCTACAGAAGAGATAAATCAAAAATCCCCTCCGCTGGTTTTGCTGCCAATGAGGGAAAGGGAATTTTCCAAAAAATAATAAGATTTATCAGAGGTAACTTCTTCATCCCCGATCCTCGAAAAGGATGGAATAAATTTGCATTTAAGAAAGCTTGTGAGATTATTGCAAACCAGAATATTAATTATGTAATTACTACAAGTCCGCCTCATTCAACACAACTTATTGGTCTTAAAATCAAAAAAAAAATCAAAGGAATAAAATGGATTGCAGATCTGAGGGATCCGTGGCTCAACATTTACTATTATAATCAGTTTTATCCGACATTCATATCCAGATATATCGATTCACGGTATGAACTAAAGGTGTTGAAAGTGGCAGACAGGATAATCACTATCGGAAACTCTTTGAAAGATCTGTTTGCATCTAAAATCTGCGGGATTGCAAATAAAATAGATGTCATTCCCAATGGGTATGATGAGCAGGATTTCTCAGGGATATCAGAAACAAAGCCTGAACCCTTCACAATTTCCTATATAGGAACCCTTTCAGATTCCTATCCCCTGGAAGGGCTTTTAATTGCTTTAAATAATTTAAAAAAGGACAGTAAAAGATTCATTTTAAGGTTTGTTGGTTTTATATCAGAACTGCAGAGAAATAGGATATTGTCATATCTTGAAGAACACGATATTGAGTTTGTTGATTATACCAATCACAGCTTAGCAATAAAATATATGCTTAATTCGTCAATTCTTCTTTTGATAATTCCTGACCATCAAAGCAGCAGAAGCATAATTACAGGAAAGCTTTTTGAGTACCTTGCATCGACGAAACCCGTCCTCTGCCTTGGACCAGAGGATGGAGATGCCGCAGATTATCTGAGGTCATGTGGTCACACTGGCATCTTTCAATGGGATAAACATGTTGAAATCGGCAGATTTATAACTGAAATTTATGATAAGGTCAAACCTTTATCATACCCTAAACCAACAAACTATTCAAGAAAAGCTCTTGGCATGAAATTAGGCGAAGTACTGTCAAAATCCTGAATGACGGGGAAGCGTTAAACAATACCACTTTCCTCAAGTCTGACGACTTCACAAATAAGTTTCCTAAATTTACATCAAGACTTACAAAATGAAAACAGGATTTATTCTTAATGGAGATTTTGTTAATGATCCAAGGGTAATCAATGAGGCAAGAATACTTGCCGCTAATGGTCACCAGGTATATATCCTGAACTTACCCGGGAAAGATGTTCCAAAATTCCTTGAATTTGAAAATAATGTTTTTCTTTTAAAGTTTCCATTAAATAGAAAAATCAACAACTACCTCTTTGCGATTGAAAATACAGTCCCCATTTTTGATATTATATGGTCATTGGTTATAAAACAATTAATAAAGAAGTATTCAATTAAGATAATTCATGCCCATGACCTTTATATGGCAAAATCTGCAGGAATAGCTGCAGAAAGTTACAGCATACCTCTGGTTTTGGATCTTCATGAGAATTATCCCGCAGCAATCAGGGAATATCGCTGGGCAAACAGGTTTCCTGCAAGATTGATTGTAAAACCCTTAAAATGGAGGAGAAAAGAAAAAAAGTATCTTTCTTACGCAAATGGGATAATAGTACTCAGTTCACATTTTAAAGAATCACTTCTTCTTAAGTATCCTGAAATAGAAACCAATAGGATTTCTGTCTACCCAAATGTCCCTGACGTTCAGAAATTGCTTTCATTTAAAATCGACAAAAACATATTTCCTGGGAAAGAGAAACATATTATTTTCTATTTTGGCTTATTAAGTAAAAGAAGAGGTATAATTACCGCTGTTGAGGCCCTGGAAATCGCATTGAAAGTCAATCCTGCACTTCATCTGTTACTGATTGGGCCAATTGAAAAGGCTGAGGTGGATGATTTCAACAAAATCCTGAGCAGGAAAAATCTTCAGAATCACATCACGCATTATAAATGGAAAGACATAAGTGAATTCCCTTCATACGCCTTTTGCTCCTCAGTCTGCATTTCCCCGGTTTTAAAAAATCAACAACATGAATCAGGCGTAGCAAACAAAGTATTTCAGTATATGCTTTTCGGAAAGCCGCTTTTGGTTTCAGACTGTATCCCTCAGCTTGAAATTATTGAAAATACAGGATGTGGACTGTCTTTCAGAAGCGGTGATCCTCTCGATATGGCTGCAAAGCTGCTGGAGATATTATCTGACAATGACAGGCGGATTTCAATGGGTGAAAATGGCAGAAAAGCCGTACTTGAAAAATATAATACTGAAAAACAAGGGAAAAACATAATTGAATTATATAATTTCCTTATGAAAAAAGAGTCTGAATTCAAAAATTCTGAAATATAAATATAAGTGAGCTTTAAACATTTCATTATCACACAATTCAATCTAAGAAATTTTCATCTCCCCGGGAACATGGATCATGAAAAATGGGTAAATTGGACCCATAGCAGAATATTGTTGTTCAGGGAATATTGTCTTCCTTCAGTCTTAAATCAAACATGCAAAAACTTTACATGGCTCATTTTTTTTGATTCACAGACCCCGGAAGAATTTAATGATTTTACGGAATTCTTGAAATCTCACATGATCATTAATGTATGTTATTCCAATGGCATTGAAGATTTTAACTCAAATTATATTGATGAGGTCAGGAAAAGGCTTGCTGGAACAGAAAGTTGGGTAATTACTACAAGGCTTGACAATGATGACTGCTTGCACAGGGATGCAGTTAGAGTTATCCATGAGAATTTCATCGGGAAGCATAAGTATCTTATCTCACTTGCTTCAGGATATATTCTTGATATCAACAAACGGATGCTGTCTCATTATTTCTATCCGATGTCACCATTTATTAGTTTGATCGAGAATACTGAAAAGGGTATTGAAGGCGTTTTTATCAAAGGACATACAAAATGGGATAGTCTGAGGCTTTATGTTTTCAGGGAGATATGGCTTGAGTTTTTCAGGAATAAAGACAGGAATTCAAGATTTATACTTAAAAGGCCATACTGGATACAAACTGTGCATGGAGAAAACTTAAGTAACAGCTTCTTCAGAGGATTTCCGGTTTTGAAAGAAAAGGAGCTGTCGGAGTTTTCCCTTAACATCAGAACGACAGGAATGAAGGCCGGAACTATCACAAAGTATTGCCATTATGTTACCTGGAAGAGGTATTTGAAAAGCCTTTTAATAAAAGTTATTGTCAACAAATGATGTGATGAAGAATACAGGACCCTTGTTGAGAAAATATTTTCCTAACATCTATTTTACCCTGATTCAGGCTTTCAACAGGATAAGAAAGATATTAACGCCATATTCAATTTACATTACCGACAGCCTTGGAGGCAGTTTTAAGGACTACATGTCAAAACCGGAATTTGAGACTAAAGTCACAGAACTAAAGAAAAACCTTGACAGTGAGTCTGTTAATACAATCGATATTTTGCTTGAGAGAATGATTAAATATCCTGATGAAAGGGACAGATATAAAATTTCCAAACATGAAGAAATTGCCGGAGGGTTTTTATCTGTTGAAAGTAAAATTCAGAAGGAGCTGATTAAAAGGTCACTTAAAGACCAGCAGAAGAAATATAAGCATCTTTTTAAGCATCTTGAAGAATCAGTTTTCTATTTTTATCATGGACTTAGTTTGATGTCACCGTCCATTCATGACTATCTGCGTAATCATGATTTCCTGGATATAGGGTCATTTATAGGCGATTCAGCAATTGCTCTTCAGAAATATGGATATAAGAAGATCTATTCAGTTGAAATATCCCACAAATCAATCTCGCGATACTTATCAAATATGGCAGCATGTAATATTGACAGAGAAAGGTTTGAAATAATAAATGCATGCATTGCATCTGAAGATGGTGCTGGCCCCGTAAAACTGGCTGACACTGGTTCCGCAGGCCTGTCAATTCTCAGGAATAAAGGCAGATATGATGACATATATGTGGAACAAAGAACAGTAGATCACATTGTTGAAAAGTATAATATATCACCCAGGTATATTAAAGTTGATATTGAAGGAAATGGTCTTGAATTTGCAAAAGGGGCAATTAAAACTATCACAAGGTTCAGACCTGTAATGTCTGTTGCAATATACCATAATCCCTTTGAATTTTTCGAAGTGAAACCATTTCTGGAAAATAATGTAAGAAACTACAATTATATCATAAGAAAGCTTTCGGCAGGAATTAAAAATAATCTTTGCCATTCTGATGTATTTTTAATCTGCTGGCCTGTTGAAATAATCGGCTGACCTGAAGATGGTTTACATATATAATGGTATTTTTGATCCCCGGAATACATTATAATAATCCGTTTAATGCTAAATTCTATAAAAACATCATTCAAAGACAGCGTTATTTACGGGATTGGGAATATTGCTGTAAAGGTCATCGGATTCCTGCTTATTCCTCTTTATACAGACCCAAAATACTTTTCGGTTGATGATTTTGGAATAATCGCATTGCTCGATATTTCAGGCCTTGTACTGATTGCACTGATGGCTTCAGGTCTTCCTCAGAGTCTGATGAGATGGTATTGGGACAAAGATTTCGAAGACAAACAGAAAGGCATAGTTTTCATGACAATCGGGAACCAGCTTCTGGTAAGCCTGTCTTTTTGCATTCTGCTGTTGCCTTTTACGGATCAGTTTTCAGAATTAATTTTTGGAAACAGAGCTTGGAGCACTGCTTTAAGACTGTTGATCCTGTCAACTGCCTTACAATCTTTAAACAATATCATCAATACCCTGATGAGGATACAATCAAGGTCGTTTCTTTTTTCTGTAACCAATTTGATTAAGCTCGGAATTGTACTCTTGCTCACAATATATCTGATTGTCTTTAAAGGATCTGGAGTTAATGGAATTTATATTGCTCAGATAGCCGGAAACATGTTCTTCATATTACTGCTCTCAGGATATACTGTCAGGAATTGTTATCCCTTTTTCAATCTTACAATTTTTAAATCCATGAGCAGATACGGATTTCCCCTGTTGCTCTCAAATGTTGCGGCAGCAGCTGTTTCAGTTATCGACAGGTATTCTCTCAATTCGCTGGCCTTACTTAAATATGTGGCTATCTATTCACTTGCTTTTAAAATATCTTCTGTACTGAAACTGGTGATTGTAGACTCAATTAAGATGGCAATCACCCCCATGGTCATGCAAAAAATGAATACTCCTGATAATAAAAGATTCTATTCCAAGACATTGCTCTATTCCTCCTATGTCCTCATGATCGGCATAATTACATTGTCATTGTTTTCTTATGAGATTATAAAGGTTATATCACGATCAAATGAATTCATTTCGGCTTATGTTGTGGTCCCGCTCCTATGTCTTTCAGTTTTTTTTACAAATATGCGAGAAACAAGCAGCTATGGTTTAATTATCAACAGGAAAACAAGGATAGTTGGAATAAATGTTGTTGCTTCGAGTATAATAAACATAATTTTAAATATTCTACTGATTCCAAAATGGAATATAACCGGAGCCGCATTCGCAACAATTCTTACTCAGCTTTTTTACTGGTTTCTTAATTTCTATTTTTCACAAAAAGAGTACTTTATTCCATACGAGCTAAAAAAGACAGCCCTGTTGTTTGCATGCGGTTCAGTTTTATCATTTGCAGGATTTTTTGTCAATGAAATGAATCCGGTTCTGAGAATAGTAATCAAAACAGGGTGCATTTTAAGTTTTCCCTTCATTTTGCATCTCTTTAAATTTTACGAACATATTGAATTACAGGCATTAAAGGGCCTTTTTGTGAAGTGGTCAAAATTACGGAACTTAAATGAGAATATAAGATCGCTCAAAGAATTTACATCTAAGGATTAATGTTTTAATTTACTGATTGACTATTTCTTTACAGCTATTTGAATACTTTTGCATTATACTATTCATCAGGGAATCAAAATTTCACTTTATGGAAATCAGAAGGAATATCAGATTGATTTTACCTCATCTCATTGCAATAATTGTTTTTATTGTCCTCGCATTTGTTTATTTCTATCCTGTACTTGAAGGGAAGATCCTCAAAGCAAATGATTCCACCGTATCAACAATCAACTCAAAGGAAATCCGTGATTACCGTGAAAAGTTCGGGAAGGAACCGCTTTGGACAAATTCGATCTTCAGCGGTATGCCGGCTTATTTGATTTCCACGCGGTATCCGGGTAACCTCATGAAACATGTAGATAGTGTTTTGAGGTCTTTTCAGACGCCTGTTTCAGTATTGATTATTTCAATGGCAGGATTTTATCTTCTTCTGATAATTTTTGGGGCAGGTGCCTTACTTTCGGCAGCCGGTGCAATTGCTTATGGATTGTCATCCTTCCTATTTCAAATCCTGGCAGCAGGACATAATACTCAGGCGATAGCCTTAGCCTATATGGCCCCTATGATAGGTGCAGTCTATTATTCATACAGATTTAATGCATCTAAAGGTGCAATTCTGACATCAGTATTTCTTTCACTTGAAATACTTGCTAATCATCCTCAGATAACTTATTATTCTTTGATCTGCCTCCTGGTATTCATTATTGCTGAGTTTGTTTATTCAATCAAAAAGAAGAATATTATAAAGTTCCTTAAGACAACTGCCATTCTGATCATGCCTGTAATTATTGCGATAGGCATTAACTTCGGCAACCTTTATACAGTTTATGAATATGGTAAGTATTCAAGCAGAGGTAAATCAGACCTTATTGTTGAAAACAAGAATATCTCCACGGGGCTGAACAAAGACTATATTACATATTGGAGCTATGGCATCAATGAAACATTTAACCTGCTAGTACCTGATTTCAAGGGAGGTTCCAGCAAACCGTTTGACAGTAATTCAGAAACAGTCAAAGTACTCAGGCAGAATAATGCAGCGGCAGCTTCAGGACAGGTAATGAAATACTGGGGATCACAACCCGGCACAGATGGACCTCATTATATGGGAGCAATAGTGATATTTCTTTTTTTCCTTGGTCTTGTAATTGTCAGAGGACCTGAGAAGTGGTGGCTTCTTATAGCTACAATACTCTCAATAATGCTTGCCTGGGGCAAGAATTTCATGGCATTTTCAGATATCTTCATTGATTATTTCCCCGGATATAACAAATTCAGAGCTGTTACCATGACACTTGTTATAGCTCAGTTTTGTATCCCTCTGCTTGGATTTATAGGCTTAAAGGAATTTTTCGAAGGAAAACTCTCAAAAAAGGAGATTTTCAAAGGACTTAAGATTGCTGCCGGTATTACAGGAGGTCTTCTCATACTTTTTCTTGTTTTTCCCGGAATTGCAGGAACTTTCCTGAATCAATATGAGGTCGATTATCCCGAATGGCTTAAATCCGCTCTTGTAGCCGACAGGAAAGATCTTATGAGAACGGACAGTCTCAGGGCTCTTGTATTTATTTTAGCAGCTGCAGGTACCTTAACAGCATACTTTTATGAAAAGCTCAGTAAAGGGTACACAATTCTTATTCTTGGATTATTAATACTTTTAGATTTGTGGACAGTGGATAAAAGATATCTTAGCTCCGACAGGTTCGAAAGACCTTCCGTTATTCAGAAATCTTTTACACCAACCGTTGCTGATGAATTAATACTGAGGGATACATCTGTCTTCAGGGTTCTTAATCTGTCAGTATCTACTTTCAATGATAATACACCAACATCCTATTTTCATAAATCAATAGGCGGTTACCACGGAGCCAAGTTAAAAAGATACCAGGAGCTTATTGACACTTCGATTACAGTTAATATTGAAAGCTTTGCAGAAAGAGCAAAAACTGCAATTACTGTAAATGATCTTCTACCAGTCTTCAATAAAACCCAAGCCATAAATATGCTTAATGCCAAATATGTAATTTTCAATCCTGACGTTCCTGCAATTATTAACCCTAAAGCTTTAGGGAATGCTTGGTTTGTGGAAAAAGTAAAAATGGTTAAAAATGCAAATGAAGAAATATCACTCATTAATTCATTTAATCCTTCGAAGGAAGCAGTGGTTGATGATGTTTTCAACGATCGGATCAAAGAAACTGCTTACCCTGTAAATGACAACGATACTATTATACTGGTTTCATATCAGCCCAATGAGCTTATTTATAAATATTCTGCAACAGGCCAAAAGTGTGCTGTTTTCTCTGAGATATATTATCCAGCAGGATGGAAATGTTTTATTGACGGGCATGAATCAAGTTATTTCAGAGCCAATTATGTTTTAAGGGCGATGATTTTACCAGAAGGCACGCATGAAATAAGATTCAGCTTCCAGCCAGAATCCTACTTTACCGGAAATAAAGTCTCTCTTGCAAGTTCACTTGTCCTCTTTGCCATTATAATTTCATTTGCGATTTCTGAATTAATCAAGAAAAACAAGGGTTCCTGATATGGTCAGCTATAATAACTGCCCGCTTTGCTCTTCATTTAACATCACCAGTCACCTTGAATGTACAGACCACCTCTTAAGTCGCGAAAAGTTTGTGCTGTATAAATGCAAAGACTGCGGTTTCATCTTTACACAGAATCACCCCGATGAAACTGAAATCAAGAAATATTATGAGTCCGATGATTATATTTCTCATAATGATGCTGCCAGGGGATTTATAAACCACATTTATGCTTTATCAAGGAGAGTGATGCTTCGATGGAAATTAAAAATGGTAAAAGATGCTGCAAGAATCAAGTCTGGGAAAATTCTTGATATAGGATGCGGTACAGGTTACTTTGCAAATATCATGAAATCATATGGTTGGGATGTCACCGGAATAGAACCAAATATTAAAGCAAGAGAATTCGGCAAGAATCAATTTGGACTGAATATTATTGATCCATCAGAAATTAAAGCTCTTCCGGAAGGCAGTTTTGATGTTGTTACCATGTGGCATGTCATGGAACATTTTCAAGATCCATATACTTATTACAGGGATATTTTGAGATTTATGAAACCGGGGGGGATTTGTATCACTGCACTTCCGAACTGTAACTCATTCGATGCTGAATATTATGGTAAACACTGGGCTGCGTGGGATGTGCCTCGTCATTTATGGCATTTTTCTCCTGCAACTTATAATTTCTTTACTGAAAAAACCGGTTTCGTTATAACCCAAATCAGGTCGTTACCTCTTGATGTATTTTATATATCGATTTTGAGTGAAAAAAATGCCGGGGCTAAGTTTTACTTCATTAAAGGTGTTTTTAGAGGATTCATCTTCACTATCAGGTCTCTAATTTCAATAAAGAAAAACAGTTCATTAATATATTTCCAAATCAAAAACAACTGATCAGGTTTAGTAGCGGTCGAGCCAGCGATATTTTCTGGCACTGTCACCGAGCTTCACAGCTATCGTCAGCTCGTGTGTTCCATAAGTGACTCTTTGTATTTCAGAAAGGGTAAAATCAAATGAATATCCAATAAACAGGTTTGTATATTTAATACCAAAATTGACAATTACAGCTTTGCTTGTTCTGTAAGAGATCCCTGCCCAGATTCTTTGATCATAAATGTATGTTAAACCCAAATCAGCCAATGGCTTTATCTGTTCCGAACTCATGAATATTAATGATGGCTGTAATTCCGATTTGGTATCCGGGTAAAAACTATAGGAACCAAACAAATAGTAATGCCTGTCCATACTAAAGTTCCTATATGCCTCACCACCAATCTTGGCAGCTGCACCAAAAAGCTGTGAGCTTGAAAATCCTATATTATAGCGGGAATTCAGTATATAAATCCCAAAATCGACATCAGGGACAAATAATCCTCTTCTCAATTCATTATTAAGCCATGGCTCATTAGGATCCTCAAAATCTATTTCTTTTTCATTGATTTTGAAATGATATCCTGTAAATGCAAGACCCATTGATATCTGGGTATTGCTCTGAACCCACATATGATAAGCATATGTTGCCTGGAATCCGGTTCTCTGGACCAGACCATGTTTGTCGCTGAAGACATATCCCCCTATACCGATTTTCCCATCTCCCTTTGGTCTGAAAATAGTCTTCCCCGATGTTGTTGATTTGATTGAGTACTTGTGTTTTAATATTCGTCCTTGTCCGCTGAATGAAAAAGTCCTTGGAGCCCCGGAATAACCTATCCATTGCTCGCGGGCAGTAAGGTTGAAGCTTGTATATCCGTCACTTCCTGCAACCGCAGGATTAATAAGGAACTTATTGTAAAGATATTGACTGTACAAAGGAAGCTGTTGACCGGGACTAACCGTACAAACTATTATAAATACTAGTATGACAACCAGTTTTCTCATTAATTAAGTTTATTTCACTATGGTCACATGACCTATAACTGGTTTTGATCCATTATTCAAATCAATAAGATAATGATATGAGTCCATCGGAAGCATAGTTCCGTTACTTCTGCCATCCCATGGAATTGGATAACCCTTTTCAGATTTCCATACTAACTCTCCCCATCGGTTGAATATCTTGACTTCCATCTGCGGATAAAGTTCTTTCAATCCAATATTCCAGACATCATTAATCAGGTCGCCATTGGGTGAAATAGCATTTGGAATATTAAGACAGACACTATTTACCGGGACCAACATCATTGACTTTTCAGCAACACAACCATTCATATCAGTAACCCGGACATTATAGAATCCACTCACGGCATTTGTCAGATTCTGCTCCGTGGAATTATCCGACCATAGATAGGTATAACCCGCCCCCGAACCGCCTGTTACGGTCAATCTTATCTCACCATCGGGCATATCCGTGCAAAATGGTTGTTTAACTTCAAATGAAAGAGCAAGTGATTCGGGTTCAGTTAGTGTCAACAATGAATCAACCTGGCAATTATTTAAATCGGTTATGATAACTTTGTATGATCCGGCTGTCAGCCCTGTCCTTGAGCTGCCTAAGGTACCATCGGCCCACATATAAGATGCAGGCCCCGCATTATTTACCGCCTCAACCATAATTGAACCTGTTTTTCCTCCATTGCAGTTTACATTATTTAACGATGTGACTAACAAGGAAAGTCTGCCAGGTTCTGTCATCTGAATGGTATCACTTCCGGTGCATAAATTAGTATCGGTTAAGAAAAGGATATACTCGCCGGCTTTAAGGTTTTTGATATCCTTATTATTGGAAATAAATCCGTCAGGACCCTGCCATGTATAATTAAATGGCGGCATGCCGCTGGTGTGATTCAAAGTGATTGACCCGTCAGATCTTCCGTAACAACTGATATTATATCCATTGTATGTGGAAAGTACCTTGTCAAAATTAAGCGGCGGAGGAAGATTAACTCTTACTGAATCAACTTTCTTACAGCCATTTGCATCTGTTACCGTAACAGAATAATATCCTTCTATCAGATTACTTATGTTCTGAACAGATTCACCATTAGACCATCTGAAGTTGTATGGTTCAACACCCCCGGTCACATTGAGATTTATTGCACCATTATCATAAGTTCCCGACTGACAGGTTATATGAACCGGAATAAGTTGTGTTACCAGATCATCTGGTTCTGTCAGCAAAACATTTGTTTCTGATACACAGCCATTCAAATCAGTAACTCTAAGATGGTATAAACCAGCCGTCAGCGAATTCTGATCTTCCAGTCCGTTGTTAATACCCGACCCGTCGGAGGAGCTCCAATTATAGGTATAATTCCCTGTACTGCCTCCCGTAATTGTTGCATCTATAGATCCAGCACCTCCATAACAATTAATATTGTAATTCCCGTAAGCAGATACTGAGCTGACAGTTGAAATTTCAAGCTTGGCTGGTTCTTCTAAATCGAAAACAGGTTGTGGCATAAGGATACAACCATTGATATCTGTAACAGTGCAGGTGTATACGCCGGCTTTGAGATTTGAAATATCTTCAGAAGTAGAAACAAATCCGTTAGGACCAACCCATAGGTAGGTGTATGTTCCTGATCCTCCTGCAATAGTCAAATTAATAAAGCCGTCACTTGCACCATTGCATGATATATGGAAGTTCCCGTCAGCACTTCTGGAAACCTGACTGTCAGCAAGAACCATTCCAGGAGGATTAACAAGGGTAACACTATCAATTTTTATGCAACCTGACATATCTGTAATCCTCAGATAATATTTGCCTGCCGGAATACTGTCAAGCAGAATAGAAGTGTTATCCACACCCAGGCTACCGGATGCCGGATACCAGAAATAAGTATAACCACCATTACCCCCTGAAACATTTGCCCTCGCAAATCCGTCACTGTAACCCCTGCAGGTGACATTATATCCGTTAAAATCACTTGTATTGAAAGTAACTGCAAAAGGAGGAGGTTGAAGCAACTCAGCCGTCCTGTATATCTCACAATTATTATAGTCCCTGATAATAAACTTGTAGTTCCCTGCCTTAAGTCCAGTACATAACCTGAAAGTAGTTGTATCAGAGGGATAATAGTTATCCATAAATATCCCTGAAAATAATGTATCGGTATCGTTATAAATAAGCCAGTAGTTAAAAGGTGGTGATCCTCCATCTCTAACATATATCCTAGCTATTCCATCATTACCTCCGGGACAAGTTATATGGTAGCCAGTTGGTTTTGGCAGAGGAATTATCCTTGGATTTGCACTGAGATTTGCGATATTAATTGCCGTATCTCCCATACAACCAAGGTTATCAATTACATTCAAAGTATAGTAACCTGCATAAAGATTGCTGATTTCCAATGAATCCAGCATGTAGTAACCAACCGGACCGGTCCAGACAAGATTATACGGACCTGCTCCTTTTGATATGTTAGCTCTGAGAGCAGCAAGTCCTGAACTGGCCTCACATGTGAAGGGTTTAGTTATTTGGATACCTCTTGCAGGTTTCGGATGAACCTGCACCTCCTGAATACTAACATTACCTGCAGGACAGGCCAGCCCTGTAACTTTTGGCGTTATCAGAAAATTAACAGAAAGAACCGTGTCATTGTAATTCCTGTAATTAAAACCTAAAATATCACCTGGGACTTTGTCACTGCCAGGATTACTGTTACCTGTTACACCGGTAGGAACAATAACTGAATAGTCAAACCTGATTTCACCAGATGTCATTACTGTTGGAGATAGTAATGTTATCTCAGTGGTACCACCATAGCATATTGCAGGTCTGATATTTATGGGAACAGCTCTAGGAGTAGGGTTGACTGTAACTGTGAAAGATATCTGAGGTCCGTTTTTACAATTCAAGCCATTAATGGGAATTAGTCTGTATGTAACCGTTAAAGGGGAATCCGTTTCATTAATAAGATTGTCTGAAATAATAAATCCATTGACCAATCCATTGGCCGCTGTTGTGTAACCCTTAACTCCTGAGGGTCCTGTTGCAGAAAGGTTGAATGTAACAAATCCTGAAGTAAAGGTACTGGGGCTCTGAATTTGAATATTTGTAGCCGTACTATCACATTGGATCGAATTTCCGGGAACAGGAAAGATCCGTGGCGTGGGATTGACAATGACCCTTACGGTTATTGCCCGGCCATCATCACATCCTGCCGGACTTACCGGCGTGATTGTGTAAAGTACATGTTGCGGTGAATCTGTCGCATTGACAAGGTAATCAGTTATTGCATAATCCTTTGGCAAACCTGTCGCCGACGGTGTGTACCCTGTTATCCCTCCCGATGAAACCGCCGTGTACCTGAAGGTCAACTCGCCTGAAGTAAACCTGCTTGGACTGCGAAGAACTATCCTTGTCCTGCTGCTGTCGCATTGTATCGTATCCCCAGGAACAGGATATATCCTCGGGGTGGGATTGACTGTCACCGTGACATTTACCGTAGGCCCATCATTGCATCCCAATGGACTGACAGGGGTCAGACTGTATACTACATCCTGTGGCGAATCTGTGGGATTTATCAGTACATCCGTTATGATATGATCCTTCGGCAGATTAGTGCCTGCCGGAGTGAAACCTGTTACACCTCCCGCTGAACTGGCTGTAAATCTGAAACTTATATCTCCTCCCGTAAATGTGCTCGGACTTTCAAGTCTTATATTCGTTGCAGTACTGTCGCATTGAACTGAATTTCCGGGAACAGGAAAGATCCGTGGTGTGGGATTGACAGTGACCCTTACGGTTATTGCCCGGCCATCATCACATCCTGCCGGACTTACCGGCGT
>CAZEUL010000024.1:0-1849 GCA_964514725.1 uncultured Rikenellaceae bacterium | reverse complement strand
TCGCATTGTATCGTATCCCCAGGAACAGGATATATCCTCGGGGTGGGATTGACTGAAATAGTGAATGTCATCACAGATCCGTCACAAAATTGTCCTTTATAGGCATAATGAGGAGTTACTTCTATATTAGCAGTAACAACACTATCTCTTTCATTAACAGCAACAAAAGAAGGAATATTACCTGTGCCTGCTTCGGGCAATCCTATTGATGGCTGATCGTTAGTCCATGTATAGGTTACATTACCTCCTGATGCCATTGTATTAAAAATTATCTCTTGCGATGTTTCGCCATTACATAATGCAACATCCGGCATCTGTTGAACATCTGTTATTGGCAGTACTGTTACTATCACAAATGCAGGAGATGAAGCACAACCTGTTGCATTAACAGGCACAATCTGATAAGTGACCGTCTGAGGTTCGTTTGTAGGATTATGCAGAACGTCATCAATTACAAAACCCTTTGATAATCCTGTTGCCGAAGGAGTGAAGCCTGAAACACCACCTGTTGCAACTGCTGTAAAATCAAATGTTACGATACCTGATGAAAATGTGCTCGGACTACCTATAACAATATTAGTTTTACTATCATTGCATAGAATCTGAGTGAGTGTGCTCGGAACTACTTTCGGTGTCGGATCTACAATTATTGTAAATGATTTTGCAGGGCCGTCACATGTAATTCCCCCGAATGAGTAATGTGGAATAACTGTGATAGTCGCTGTCACAGGTGAATCTCCGTTATTTATTGCATTAAACTGAGGTATATTACCGAAACCATTCCCATCCAGTCCTATGGATGTTTGATCATTTGTCCAAGTATATGTTGTTATACCTACTGAATTAATGGTTGAAAATACAATCGGTGCTGTTGGTGTGTTATTGCAGACAACCTGGTTACCAGGAAGATCTACCTGAGCAGTGGGATTTACAGTAATGGTAAAAGTCTTTGCTGTTCCAATACAGGTTATTTTTCCATTGTCAAAATGAGGTGTAACTTCAATAGTTGCAACCAATGGGGCTGTTCCAGGATTTAAAGCTTTGAATGATTCAATATTTCCAGTTCCGCTTGCCGGAAGACCAATGGCAGTTAAATTATTTGTCCAGGTAAAATAAACTGTTCCTCCAGTGTTTGAGGTTGAAAATACAATTCTGTCAGTCATCTCATCATTGCAAAATGCAACATCGTCGGGTTGAATAACATCAGGTTCTGGAAGTATTGTCACAGTAAGTTCATACGGAGTTCCCGGACATCCGTTGACCGACGGAACAATCTGATAGATCACATCCACCGGCTCCGTCGTGGTGTTGATGAGAGTCTCTGTTATCGCGCTCCCGCTGCCGCTTCCCGCTCCATTGCTTATCCCTGCAACAACGGCCCTGCTCCATGTGAACTCAGCAGTGCTGCTCGAACTCGTGATTGTATACGTGTTCGATGTATTGTTGCACCAGTTCGCCGTGGCCCCGCTTGTCACAACTGCCGTCGGGTTAACTGTCACTGCAACATCAGACTGTGTCCCTGAACATCCGTTGACAATCGGCGTGATCAGATAATGTACAACGACTGGTTCTGTTGTGGTATTGACAAGCGTCTCGGTTATCGTGGCTCCTGATCCGCTTGCTGCAGGATTGCTGATGCCTGTCACTGCTGCCCTTGACCATGTGAACGTGGCCGTTGTGCTAGAACTTGTGGCTGTATATGTATTCTCTGTATTGTTGCACCAGTTGGCCGTTGATGCGCTTGAGACAACTGCCGTCGGGTTGACTGTCACTCGCAATTCATACTGTGTCCCAGGACATCCGTTGACCGACGGAACAATCTGATAGATCACATCCACCGGCTCCGTCG
>CAZEUL010000023.1:13125-69632 GCA_964514725.1 uncultured Rikenellaceae bacterium | reverse complement strand
CTCCCACACTCGCTCTTTTTCTGTACCCGGAGCCGGGATCGAACCGGCACAGCATCGCTGCCACTGGTGTTTGATACCAGCGCGTCTACACCACCCTGCAGGCCGGCTCCTCGCTAAAATTGCCCACCGGGCAATTTATTAACGCTCGGCCCTGCCATCCGGGCGAAAAAGTGTTAGAGAGTACTAGAAAGAAGATTTAGGCGATCGCTTTGTGAATTAAGCTTTTAAGAGTGAGTATCAGGACAAGAGTGAGAAAAAAGAATGAGAGTACTCGCTCCCGCTCCCACACTCGCTCTTTTTCTGTACCCGGAGCCGGGATCGAACCGGCACAGCATTGCTGCCACTGGTGTTTGAGACCAGCGCGTCTACCAATTCCGCCATCCGGGCATTACGGCTATGGTGTTTGCGAAAATAACAAAAACTTTCGTCATTTTAATCTGCCTTTTGTCTTAATTCACTAACCGTGTAGCCATCTCTCTGATAGTTTTTTCAATGCTGGCGGCATCGAATCCGCACTCTCTTATCAGTTCTTCCTGAGTTCCATGCTCAACAAAATAGTCGGGAATTCCAAGGCGTTTCACCTCTGCCCTGTACCCGTTATCGCACATAAATTCAATTACCGCGCTTCCGAAACCTCCTCTGAGAACCCCATCCTCCACTGTAATTATTTTATTGAAATTTCTGAACACATCATGAAGTGCATCGGTGTCTATAGGAGACAGGAATCTCATATCATAATGAGTAAAAAATATTTCATCTTTTGCAAGCGACTCTGCAGCCTTAACGACGAAATTTCCCGGATGACCGATTGTCAGAACCGCCACATTCCCTCCTTCACAAATTCTCCTTGCTTTGCCGATTTCGATTTCGGAAAACTGCTGCTCCCAGTCGGACACGAGAGCGTCCCCTTTTGGATAACGGATTGAAAAAGGGCTTTTCACTTTTTCAAGCTGAGCAGTATAGAGAAGATTTCTTAGCTCCAGGCCGTTCATTGGAGCTGATACAATCATATTTGGAATGGTTCGCATGAATGCCAGATCAAAAAAGCCATGATGAGTTGCCCCGTCGCTGCCTACAAGTCCTCCGCGGTCAATGCAAAAGATAACGTGCAGGTTCTGGAGAGCCACGTCGTGTATTACCTGGTCGTATGCCCGCTGGATAAATGAGGAGTATATGTTGCAATAAGGGATCATTCCCTGGGTGGCAAGTCCTGCAGAAAAAGTGACAGCATGCTGTTCTGCTATTCCAACATCATAAACTCTGTCGGGGATCTCTTTCATCATTATGCAGAGGGAGCATCCTGTTGTCATTGCGGGTGTTATTCCGGCTATTTTTTCATTTTTCCTTGCAAGTTCAAGGATTGTTCTGCCGAATATTTCCTGATATGTTGTAATGGGCTCTTTAAAGGATGGTTTAAGTATTATCCCGGTATTTTTGTCAAATTTACCGGGAGCATGATACTCGGTCTGATTTTCTTCGGCTTTTTTGAATCCTTTTCCTTTAACCGTAAGGCAATGAAGGAGTTTTGGACCTGGAATCCTTTTAAGATCCTCAAGCACCTGTACAAGGTGCAGGATATCATGGCCGTCAATAGGTCCGAAATATCTGAAATTCATTCCTTCAAAAAGGTTGCTCCGATCAAGAATGGTACTTTTAAATCCTGACTGAAGCTGTTTTGCAAGTACCCTTGCATTTGGTCCCAACTTGCCGAATCTGCCAAGGATGTTCCATATTTTATCACGGAACCTGTTATATGTTTTACTTGTTGAAATATCGAGCAGATATTCTTTAAGGGCTCCTACATTTGGGTCAATTGCTATATTGTTATCATTCAGAATAACAATGATGTCCGATTTTGCTATTCCTGCATTGTTAAGTCCTTCAAAAGCCTGACCGGCAGTCATTGCCCCATCACCTATAACTGCAACAACATGCCTTTTTTCTCCTTTTCGTTTTGAGGCGACTGCCATTCCCAGAGCAGCAGAAATAGATGTTGATGAATGACCTGTTCCGAATGCATCATACTCACTTTCTGCCATTTTAGGGAAGCCGCTTATCCCTTTATATTTCCTGTTTGTTGCAAATCTTTCCCGTCTGCCCGTAAGTATTTTATGACCATAGGCCTGATGGCCGACATCCCATATTATCTTATCATAAGGGGTATTAAATACGTAATGCAGAGCAACTGTGAGTTCTACGACTCCCAGGCTGGCACCGAAATGGCCAGGATTACTGCTCACCACATCAATTATATATTGCCTGAGTTCAGAGCAGACTTTTACAAGATCACCAGGTTTAAGCTTCCTGAGGTCATCAGGTGTCGAAATCCTGAATAACAAACTCTCCTCCTCGTTCATCCCTCGACTTAATAAAAACGGTCAGCTGCAAATATAACAATTATTATTCCCTTATGTTTTAGGAAGCCTTGTTGCGGATTTTCATATTTTTGTTTATCATTTAATAAGTAAAAAGACTTGATCTGTTAAGCTTGTTTTTCCTTAAAATCAAAATCACTGGTCGAATGAGTAGAAGAATTTTATTTCACAGTTTTTTGGTATTAATGCTGATCAGTTCGGCTGTATCGTGCGTTTCAGCAAAAAAATTCAGGGAATTGCAGATAACCAGCAGGCAGAATATGATCGACAGAGATGAACTTAAAAGTGAAAACCTGAAACTCCAGATGTATAACAAGGAGCTTGAGAACAAGGTGTCAATTCTTGGAAAGGATATTGAATCTTTAAAGCATGATCTTTCAGTAGCGGAAGTGGAAAGGGATAAGGCAAAAGAAGAGCTTAACATTCTTTCAGTACGATTAGATGATCTTCAGAACGCACACGAAGATCTTATCAAAGGGAATGTGAAAGAAACCAAAAAGCTTCTTTCGGAGTTATTAAATGCCCAGGAAAATTTGCGGCAGAAGGAAGATGTTTTAAGGCAGATGGAAAGATCGCTCGATCTTAAAAAAATTTCCCTTGATGAGTTGACACTTGAGCTTGAAAAAAAGAATGCCAGAATGGCTGAACTCGAGAAAATTCTTGATACACAGCAAAAGATAGTAAGAGATCTCAAAAATAAAGTAGCTGAAGCACTTCTTGGTTTTGAGAATAATGGCCTCACTATAACAAACAGGGATGGAAAAGTGTATGTTTCACTTGATGAAAAATTGTTATTCAAATCAGCGAGCTGGGAAATTGATGCAAACGGTAAAAAAGCTCTCCGGAATCTTGCGGGTGTTCTTGATCGAAATCCGGGAATTCAGATCACCATTGAAGGTCATACTGATAACGTTCCTTATAATCCTGGCGACAGTCCGCTAAAGGATAACTGGGACCTGAGTTTGAAAAGGGCAACTTCAGTTGTGAGAGTTCTTCTGGAGGGTTCCAGAATAAAGCCGGAGCGGCTGACAGCTTCGGGCAGGAGTGAGTATGTACCTCTTGATACGAACAGCACTGCAGAGGGACGTCAGAGAAACAGACGCACAGAGATTATTCTTACACCGGATCTTACAGAACTGTATAAGGTGATAAATCAGTACTGATGTCAGGTAATTTCAAATTTTGGATTTTGAATTTATTGGGTCCGCATTACGCTATCCGAATTCCGAAATAAAACTATTCTGAAAATTCCTGCATTCTGACTTTCATGTTTTTGAGTGCCGTAAGAAGATTTTCTTCGGGTTTTAGGAAATCCTGGTTACCCCAGAAAGCAGGATCGTAGCTGGTTATTGTCTTTGAAAAGACTGAATGTATGGGAGCAAGTTCCTCCCTTTCGAACCGGAACACATTTTCTGTTGTCATGTTTGTAATAGCCATTTCAAAGAAAACTCTAAATGGGGAATTAAAAAACCTTCTTTTCTGCCTTGACAGGAAATCCAGATCTCCCCTTACATGACTAAGAAAGTATCTGTTATTGACTTTGCGGTAACTAACTGTATATCTTACCGATACCGGCCAGGTCGTAAATCCCCGTGTTGTTGTTGAAATAAACGAATCTTTCATTTCTTTCAGGAATTCATTTGTAAGTTCGAAATCTACGTTAAGTATTGCAAAATCAGTTGTGTTGATAAAGACTGATCCTTTGAATTTTGGCATTTCAACTTCTTCCTTCGGCGTAAACTCAATTTCATACGCTGCTTCGTCATCAAATGAGACGATATCAATTATCCTGAAGTTATACTCGGGCATTGTTGCAGTTGACATGAATTCAAATAACGATTTTGCCCCGTCTAGCTGGAGGCAGGTGCTTAAACCTGCTTTGAGTCTTACAGTAAGGGTATCCTTGATACTTGTATTTTCAATTTTCCTGCTTTTTAATACTTTAATCTGGTCGGTAAGAAGAGTTGCGGAATAGGGACTTTTAAAGATCTTCAGAACTGCCTCAGAATATGATTGGAGCTTGTTTCTTTTTAAAACTCCTTCCCTGTAAAATCCTGTAAGTCCTGCAGGACTTGTACCATAATTCCCGGGAATTGCGCGCACTGCTTTCTGAATAACTTCCTGGGGAACCTGATTTTTGATAATAATCTCAGGGATTGAGATGAACTCTCTTTTCATTGAAACAGTTAAAGCTCCTTCAAGTGCTTTAATGACAGGGATCTCCTTACCAAAAAATCCGAGATAAGAAATGATTACAGTATCACTTATGTTTTCCGGAGAAATCTTCATACCAAATTCTCCATTACTGTTGGAAACGGTTCCTTTACCTTCATTTTTTAGTCCAATGGCAGCGAAAGGCAGAGGATCTCCTGACTCTTCATCAATAATCAGTCCTGATAAATACCTGAAACCGTTTAACTTAATGGTATCATTAGTTCTGGGCTGAGGTTTTCTTATCTGTTTTGAAATAATTATAAACTTGTCAATTACAGAATACGAAAGGGAATCATTTTTGAATATTGAATCCAGAACAGATCTCAGCCTGGTATTTGTGAATATGAGATTTGTCTCTTTTTCCGGGTTAATGAGCCGGCTGTCGTAGGTAAAGTAATATCCTGTCTGGTTTGAGATTAGGTTAAGTGCATTTGAAGTTTTGATCTTACCTGCATTAAAGCTTAAAATTGAATCGAGGATGTTTTCCTGGCCTGAAATTGTCAGAGAGGGAAGCAGCGATAATAGAACAATGGCCGGGATATTTCTAAATATGTAGCCATTTTCAGATGACATCTTTCAGATATTGTTTTACCTTATAATAGTAAGGTGGTAAGTATTTTCAATTTTTGTAAAATTAAGGTTAAAACTAGCACAAATTAACCGGATTATAGTCTCCTGCGGTTGATTATCTATTGGTGAGGTCCAGGTTTTGTTCAGTATTTCAGGATCATCAGCTATTATTTCCATATTATAGACCTTTTTAAGATCGCGGAAGACGATATCGAGTTTCTGACCGTCGTAAACAAGTCTTCCGGTATTCCATGCCAGATAGTTTGGGTTTTTATTGATGGTTTTACCTGAATGGCCGGCATTAATGGTTCCAATAAAGCCAGGTTCGAGTTCAATCTTGGTATTTCCTGACTTATCTGAAAGGACTACTTTTCCATCCCTGACATAAACCTCAACAGCTGATTCAGAATTACTGCTTATTACGTTAAATGCAGTTCCCAGCACCCTGACAATGGCCTTTCCGGTATTAACTGTGAAAGGATGGTCAGGATCATGAACAATTTCAAAAAAGGCTTCACCTGAAAGTTCTACGTTTCTCCCATTATTGCTAAAGTTTGGCCTGTATGAAAGTTTAGTGTTTCTGTTCAGATGGACAATACTTCCATCGGGAAGGGTAACCTGAAGATTCTGCTGATTGACTTCAGTGGAGACAACTATTTTCTGTCTGAAAATATTTCTGCCGGTTAAAAGAACGGCTGTAGTTCCTAAGCTTAAAAGTAAAAGAACTGTGGCTGCTACTCTGATATAAGTATTATTGTAAAAGATTTTTCTGACGGGCCTTTCTTTATTAATCAGTCCGTTATCATTTAATCTTTTATAAAGATTTTCCCATGCATTGTCAACATTTATTTCTCTATCGGCATCCATTTCTTTTAATTCTTTCCATTTATTTATTGTATCATACTCGTCATCAGCAATGAATTTGCTGACGAGATCTTTATCTTCGATCTGTTCATCTGAAATTACAGAGGCAAGTTCTGCCCAATCCTTATCAGTAAATTTTCCAGTTTTGTTTTTCCTTTTCATTGTTCTGCAAGTACTTTTCTGAATTCCTTAAGTGCCCGGCCCATGTTCGCTTCGACTGTTTTCACAGAGACTGATAATCTTTTGGCGATCTCAGAGTATTTTAGTCCTTCAAACCTGCTCATGCAAAAAACCTTTCCGGCTCTTTCGGGAAGCCTTTCAAGAATGCGGACAATTTTTATTTGTAATTCATTGTAATTCATTATATCTGTTGGATTATCAGGGCTGGCGACCGGCGAATTTTCCAACAATGTTTCAGCATATTTTTCAACGACCTTTGAATGTTGAATATGGTGGAGACAACTGTTATGGACCGCTCTGTAAAGATACCCGTTCAAAGAACTTTCTATACTGATTTTTTCCTTATCCTTCCACAATCTGAAGAAAAGATCCTGAACTATCTCTTCAGCAGAATCATGATCTTTTAAAATTGTCTTTGCGTATTTAACCAGGGGAACATAGGAGGATCTGAAAAGTGACTCAAACTGCGCTACATCACCTTTTCTAATCCTCCTTATTATTTCTGAATCCCTCAACATTTATATGGGTTTCACATTGGTCAATTATTCCTTCCTGTCGCTGAATTTCAGTTTTCTGCTTAAACGGCGTATTGCTGCTTCAATGCTCTGATCTGGTTCAATTACGTTGTAGTCACCCCAGAATTCAGGATCAGTGAAGGCTTCCACCTTTTCGGAAAAGACATCCGTGGGCCTTATTTTCTCCTTGCCGGCTATTTTAATTACTTCTTCATTGGTACGGTCGGTAATTGCTATTTCCGACATAGTGGTATAAAATGTATTGAAAAGCTTCTTTTTCCAGTTTACCTTAAATTTAACTTCAGCTCTTGAATAAGCAAAGTACCATTTTCCATCCTGCTCTCTATACCTTGTCCTGTAAGATGCAACTTCCGGAGTAACCTCCATACCGAGAGGTTTTTTCCTTATGAAAATAGATGCTGCAGCTTCCTTGTTCTGAAGATTAAATCCGAATTCTGCTTCTGTAAGAGCATAACTGTCAACCTCTATATAAAAGCTTCCCATAAACAGCGGAATTTCAACTGAGGGTTTCTGGACAAACTCAATAATATAATGAGGCTTCTGATTGATCTCCACAACACCGGTAAGCGAGTAATCATAATTTTTCATTGCTTCCAAGGTAAGCACCGATTCGGTGTTTTTTACAATATCAAGTTGTAAAGTGCTAACCGGGCCTCCCTGCAGCTTGAAAAGGATCGTATCCATCTTCCCTACATCAGATCCTTTTCTCCCTTTATAAATTCTGGCTCCGTCAAAACGCAGATCGTTGACATACGGGGCTTTGAAAATCTCAACGACTGCCTCGCCTATTGATACATAGGTTTTGTTTTTACGGATCGTCTCTCTGTAGAAAGCTGTCATTAGGTTGGGTTCGGAAGTATAGTTTTTTGGAAATCGGTAAATAGCATTCCTGACAATCTCCTCCGGATCAAGTGGCCTAACAATTATTTCCTTTATCGGAATAGGTGCAGAGCTGAGTTCAATTATATTTTTATGACCATTCTCCTTGAGCTCGCTTATTGGTATAACTTTATTCTTATAACCAAGAAAAGTGATCTCAAGATTTTTCGAAGCATCGTCGGCTGCAATCTTTATTAAAAACTCACCATCGATGTTTGTAACTGTTGCAACATTTGACTCTTTAATTGCAACTGAAGCAAACACCAGTGGTGCTCGGGTTTCCGCATCAACAACCTTCCCTCTGAAGGTAAGTACTGATTGCTGGTCAGTTCTGTTTTTATTATCCGGTTTGCCTGCATATATTGACTGAACAAATAATGATGTCAGAACAATCAGAGCTAAAACCGAAAAATTCCTGAATTTTTTCATGGCATAAAATTATTAAGTTAAACCTTTTTTTCTAACAAATACTTTCTATTGTTGTTCTCTTTTCAAACCTATGACCGCCTGGATGCATTAATACCCTATCCTTTTTACAAATTTTTTTTAATTACCTTCATTGCCATAATTCAGAAAATGCTGACCAGTCGCAATAAAACGGCAAATTTCATTTATTCGTGGTATTCTTTCCTGCATAGTACTATTTCAGGGAAGGTACTTAAACCAGGAATGCCCTTAATGATCTCAGCTGAACTGACAAATCACTGTAACCTCGGTTGTCCTGAATGTTATTCTGGATCGGGTTTAATGCAAAGAGAGAAGGGATTCATGGACCTAGGGATCTATAGGGATCTTATTAAGGAACTTAAACCATATCTTTTTCACATAAATCTGTTTTTCCAGGGCGAGTCAATGCTGCACCCTGATTTTTTCAGTTTTATCCGTCATTCACAGGGGATAATTACAACAGTGTCGACAAACGGACATTATCTGACAGGGGAGAATGCTGAAAATCTGGCATTATCAGGACTGAATAAGCTTATTATTTCGATGGACGGCATCGACCAGGAGATATATTCCGGGTACAGAAAGAATGGTGAATTAGATAAGGTTATCAAAGGGATCGATAATGTAATAGATGCAAAGAAAAGGTTTCGTTCGTCAATGGAAGTTGAGATTCAGTTTCTTGTAAACAGGTTCAATGAACACCAGATTGGATTGGTTAGGCAATTTGCAAGGGACAGGGGAACATCTTTAAAATTGAAATCGATGCAGATCATAACATCGGAGGGTGGGGCAAAATGGCTGCCTTCGGCACAGAAATTCCGTCGGTACAAATTGAACGGAGAAAGACTTGAGATCAAAAGCAGGCTTCCCAACAGATGCATGAGGTTATGGTTCAATCCGGTGGTCACCTGGGATGGTAAAGTAGTCCCATGCTGTTTTGATAAGGATGCATCATACGGAATGGGTGATCTTAATCTGACGTCATTCAGAGATATATGGTATAGTAAAGAGTATAATGAATTCAGGAAAAGGATACTGAATGAGAGAAATTCTATATCAATGTGCAGAAACTGTACGGCAGGCTTGCGGGGAGTGGAATACTGACCTCACACTGTCATAACGTCCTTTTCCTTGGCTGCCATTACTTTGTCGACCTTTGCCGAATATTCGTGGGTCATTTCCTGGACACTTTCAGTAGCATCTTTTTCAATATCTTCAGGAAGGCCTTCTTTTAGCATTCTTTTAAGCTCGTCATTGGCCCATTTGCGGGCATTTCTTAAACTGATCTTGGCAGTCTCGCCTTCATTTCTTACTTGTTTTACGAGCTGATGCCTTCTTTCCTCGGTGAGCGGTGGAATATTTATTCTGATCACTTCACCGTTATTTACAGGGACAAGGCCTATATTAGCGGCCATAATAGCTTTTTCAATAGTCCCCAGCATCGATTTCTCCCAAGGCTGGATAAGAATTGATTTTGGATCGGGAGTGTTAATATTCGAAACCTGGGAGAGAGGTGAGTTTACCCCATAATAGTCGACCGTTATTCCATCTAGTAAAGCAGGGGTTGCTCTTCCTGCTCTGAGCCTGGCAAGTTCATGTTCAAGATGGTCGAGGGCTTTCTGCATTCTCTCTTTTGTTTCTTCGATAATAAGTTCTACTTCTTCATTCATTTGACAGTGTTTAAGATTTATTAAAATCTTTTATCCCTTTACAAACTCTCAGGGGATTTTTATTTCAGGAAAACAAAATTAAGAAAATAGTGTTAAAATCAATATTCTTTAATTACAAACTAAAGTCCCTATGCTCTCTCCGCTTATAATTTTTAAGAGATTACCTGATATATTCATATTAAATACAACAATTGGCATATTATTCTCCCTGCACATAGTAAAGGCAGTGGAATCCATGACTTTAAGCCTTCTGGCGATAGCTTCATCGAAAGTGATCCTGTCAAATTTTTCAGCGTTTGGATTAATTTCAGGATCCGATGTATAAACGCCGTCAACCCTTGTTCCTTTAAGCAGGACATCTGCTCCTATTTCAACAGCGCGCAGGGCTGAGGCAGTGTCTGTTGTGAAAAAAGGATTGCCTGTTCCGCCTGATAAAAGGCATACAATGTTTTCCTTAAGGCAGTTAACCACTTTGTCCCTGTTATAAAACTCTCCAACAGGTTCCATCCTTACTGATGTAAAGACTTTTGATTTACCGCCGGTATTGTTGATAGCGCTTTCAAGTGCAAGACTGTTGATCACAGTTGCGAGCATTCCCATCTGATCTCCTTTCAACCTGTCGAATCCTGACCTTGTACCGCTCAAACCTCTGAATATATTTCCACCACCCACCACAATCGCCACTTCACAACCCTTGAGGGAAATTTCCACGACCTGTCTGGCATATTCTTCAATGATTTTTTCATTTATCCCGTGATTCTCTTCACCTGACAACGATTCACCGCTTAACTTAAGCAATACTCTGGAATATTTCATATCATCTTTTTCTTTGTATCGCCGAAAAGGGCCTCTTTAAGGCGGATACGGTTATGACAACGAAAATAGTAAATTGGTTTTAATTTATCTGCGCTTTATCGGAATAGCCTGTTATTGAAATTAATTATGAATATTTTTTCTTATTTTGGCTGAGATGCTGTAAACAACTTATCTTTTATTCTTTTAATCAGATATAAGCCTAAAATCAACCTGAATTCCCTGTGATGAGACTACACTTTCCAATAATTTTAGCAGCAGCAACACTTGCTGCAGTAACACAATCCGGCTGCCGGAGGCATACTAATGGGGAAAATCAGAATTCTGTCAAGAGCATTATTATTCCACAGCCTGTTGAAATAAAATTTCTAAACGGAAATTACAAATTTACCAAGAACCTTCCGATATTTTTTTCGGAAGACCTTCGGGAAACAGCACTGATAGCATCTGAACAGCTTGGATTTAAAACTGAACTTTGTACAGGCAGGCATAGAAATGGAATTTATTTAAAAATTGACACTGCTCTGCCACAGGAAGGATATAGACTGCAAATCGGCAGAAAACGAATAGATATTACCGGGAGTTCAGCAACCGGAGTCTTTTACGGGCTGCAAACCCTTCGGCAGCTTACGGAGATCAATGAAAATAATTCTAAAATTCCCTGTGTTGAGATTGAAGATTGGCCGCGGTTCCGATGGAGAGGTCTCATGCTCGATTGTTCAAGAACATTTCAGTCAATTGATTATATAAAGAAGACTATTGACCGTCTTTCATTCTACAAGATGAATATCCTTCACCTTCACCTTACTGACGACCAGGGTTGGCGGATGGAAATTAAATCGCATCCCGAACTTACCACTACAGGGTCAAGATTTCATCCTTATTACAATGAACCTGAAAGATACCAGGGTTACTATACTCAGGAACAACTCAAAGATCTTGTCAGATATGCAGAATCCCGCGGAATTACTATTGTCCCGGAAATAGAAATGCCCGGTCATTGTTATGCTCTGCTTGTATGCTACCCCGAGCTTTCCTGCACAGGGAAAATCGATCCTAAAATATTTCCCTATTTTAAAGGGCCAGGTGTTACAAAAGATATTCTTTGCGCCGGTAATGAAAGGGTTTTCAGCCTGATTCAGGATGTAATAAATGAAGTGATTGATGTTTTTCCATCGAGGTTTATCCATATTGGCGGAGATGAAGCTCCAAAAGATAGATGGGAAAATTGTAGAAAATGTCAGGCAAGGATCAAGGAAGAGGGGCTGAAAGATGAAAAAGAACTGCAGAGTTATTTTGTCAGCCGGGTGGAAAAAATGATAAGTGCAAAAGGAAGACGACTTATTGGATGGAGCGAAATAATTGAGGGCGGTCTTACCCCGGATGCCGCTGTAATGGACTGGATTGGAGGAGCAAAGGTGGCTGCCGGTGCAGGACAGGATGTGGTAATGTCTCCAACAGGTTATTGTTATTTTGATTACACATACAAAGCTATAAGCACTGAACATGCTTATAGCTTTGATCCGGTTTCAGGGTTGTGGGAAGAACAGGCAAAATATGTCCTTGGTCTTCAGGCTAATTTCTGGTCGCACATTGACCGTGAGCCTGAACTTGTTGATAAACAGCTGTTTCCCAGATTACTCTCAATTGCTGAAAGAGGATGGTCTGAAGCAAATACCCGGGATTGGGATCAATTCAGTACAAAAATCAGTAAGCATTTAAAGGTTTTGCAAAAGATGGGCGTCTGTTACAATACCACTGAAAACAGGAATAATTAGAGAGCCATCAGTTAAAAAAATTGAATCACTCACCGTGAATCTTAGAATGAAAGTCCCAATAAAATTCAAATATTTTTAACAGGCAGATTAACATTGTGATTTTTGAAATTATAAAATACTAATACAGATGAAATACAGAAATATTTTGACCAAATTCTTTATTTTTCCCCTGATTTATTCTTTACCAGCATTATCTCAGGGACCGGATGCCGGAACAAAATCAGCAGATGCAGGCCAGGGATCGGGATTTGTCCAGATGCCTTCAGAGAATATAATCCGTCTCTCTGCATCAAAATTAGGCAACGGAGAGATCCTCCTTCTGAATTCAAGTCACCAGGACCTCGCGTGGATGGATTTCCTGGAAAAGTGTATTATAGAGCGTGACACCATGCTTATGACTCCGTTATTGAGAGCGGCCATTAAGGATCCGGGATACAGGTTCGATATTGAAGATGTACTGATGATACGGGAGTATTTAGGGCGTCATCCGGAATCCAAAGCTCAGATCATTCAGCTTCTCAAGGATGGGAGGATCACCTGCGGCTCCACTTATCAGATGCCTTATGAAGAAATGTACAGCGGAGAGGCACTTGTCAGGCAGTTTTACCTGGGAGCGAGATGGGTCAGAGAAAACCTTGACGGCTATTCCCCTGATACCTACTGGAACCCTGATGTTCCGGGGAGAACGATGCAAATGGCTCAGATAATGGCTAAATCGGGAACCAGAAACCTTGTCATGTCACGGCATGAAAAAGGAGTATACAAGTGGTATAGTCCTGATAATTCTTTTATTTATGCATATTCTCCCGGACATTATGCGGAGGATTTCCTTTATCTGGGCAGGGATTTTAAAGAGGCTTCGGATATGCTTGCTCAAAAGTCGATTTACTGGGCCGATGGGTATAATGATAAACCCGGTAAAACCCCTGTTATTCCTGTACTTTCCGATTGGGATATGAGTCCGGCAAAAGACTACAGTGCACTTATAAAAGAATGGAACAGTCTTAAGACTTACAAAGACCCGAAAGGAAAAACGGTTAAACTTAACCTTCCTGAAATAAAGTTGGCTACGAGTCCCGAGTTCATTTCAAAGATTACTGAATCGACCATTGAACTTCCTTCAATAAGGGGAGAAAGGCCTGCTGTATGGCTTTATATTCACGGTCCATCCCATGAATGGGCTCTTAAGGCATCAAGGGAAGGAGACATAATGATGACAATCGCCGAAAAATTCAGTACAATTGATGCACTGCTTCAGGGATCCTTTAAAAAATATCCTGAGGAGAGGTTGAACAAAGCATGGGAATCAAAGATTTATCCTGATCATGGGTGGGGCGGGAAAGGAGGTGAATCGACCGATGCAATTTTTCTCGCTAAATTCAGGGAGTCGCTTGCAGAAGCAAAATCAATTGCTGATGCAGCATTGAATAATATTGCTTCAATGGTTAGGACAGACCAGGGCAAGGGAATTCCGGTTGTTGTTTTTAACAGCCTTTCATGGATGAGAGATGATCCGGTTTCTTTCAGCCTGCGATTTGACCAGGGTTCAGCCTTTGGGATCAGGCTTACCGAAGCCTCCGGAATTGAAGTGCCGGTCCAGATTACAGAATCCGAACGTTATACCGATAACAGTTTTAAGAAAATAAGTGGTGTATTTATTGCCAGGAGTGTTCCATCGGTGGGATACAAAACTTACTATGTGGTACCCTCTAAAGTTCAGCAGACTGAAACAAAGTTACAAGGCGATAATAAAATTATTGAAACCTCCTTTTACAGAGTTGAATTTGGCGGAGGAGGAATAAAAAGCATTTTTGACAAGGATCTGAAAACCGAACTGCTTAAAACAGGTAAAATATCCGGCGGTGACGTTTTTACACTAAAATCGGTTGGTAATGGTGCCGGAGAATTTGCTGATATTCAAAAGACAGAGATGGAAGGATTTGATATTGTTTCAGCCCATTCACCGGATTGGAAATTGATTGAGAATGGCCCTGTTTATCAATCCTTTAAGATCCGGCAGCCTGTCCGTAATGCAATTATTGAAAATCTGGTGAAAATTTACAAGGACCTTAAAAAGATAGATTTTGAGGTATCTCTGCTGAATTGGGAGGGTGTTCTTTACCGGGAATACAGATTTGTCCTTCCTCTGAACATGGAAAATGGACAGGTTTCTTACGAAGTTCCTTTTGGGGTTCTTGAGGTTGGAAAGGATGAAATTGCCGGTGCCGCAGGGGAAAGATATACAACCAGATGCTCTGAAGTTCACCCGCGTGGTATTGAAAACTGGATAGGTGCTTCCGATTCACGTTTTGGTGTGACAATGAGTGCAACCACCGCAGTTGCAGATTATATTGATCCTACAGGATTTGCAGACGGCTCTCTTCCGCTGCAGGCCATAATGCTTGCTTCAAGGAGAAGCTGCCATGGTGAAGGCAATGAATACCTTCAGACAGGTAATCATTACTATAGTTTTTCTGTTACATCACATAGGCCGGGATTTCAGAACGGATATAAGTTCGGACGACAGGCAAATGAAAAACTGATGGCAATAGTTGATCCTGTTCCTTTTGTGAATAATTTTCTCCCGGTGGAAACAAGCTTCTTTTCAGTCGACAAGGAAAATATTTCCATTTCTGCCATTAAGAAAGCCGAAGATGATAATGAAACAGTAATAAGGCTGTTTGAAACCGGCACAGGAGATACTCAGATCAATATAAGTTCATGGTTCACTGTGGAAAGTGCAGGCAGGACAAATATGATTGAATATGAGAGAAGAGATGTGAATCTCAAAGGAAACTCAATACCATTCAGAATAGGGAGCCATTCTGTGGAAACCTTTAAGTTAAGACTTAAGTGATCAGTATTTTATTTCTGATCTGATTTCTTGCTTCCGGTATCTAGTCCAAAGGGATAATACAACGGGCAAAAGCCAATAAGGCTTGTAATTAAAAATATTGCTGCTATTATCAGGAGAACAATTCCAGCCACTCCTTTAACCACACCTGTGAAGTAAAGGACTGCGATTAGTACAGCCAGAATAATCCTGATAGTCTTGTCGGTTGTGCCCATGTTCTTTTTCATTGCTCGTGAGTTTTGGTTTAAAATATACGCTTTAACAAAGTTAAAAAATAAAAGTTCAGAGAAAAACACAAAAGAAGGTGCCCCTGTTGAGGCACCCTTAAGTGAAATTGAATTATGAACTTAAGTATTAAAGATTAAGTGTAAACCTTTTAAAGGAGGTTACTGTAAGAGATTTGTCAACTGACTGAAGGTATTGTCTGATGGTAAGTTTACTGTCTTTAATAAACTCCTGATTGAGGAGTGTGCTTTCCTTAAAGAATTTTCCAAGCTTTCCCTGGGCGATTTTTTCAAGCATATCTTCAGGTTTACCGTCGCGCCTTGCCTGTTCTTTTCCTATTTCGATCTCCTGTGCAATTATCTTTTCCGGGACATCATCCTTATCGATCGAGACAGGGTTCATCGCAGCGACCTGCATGGCAATATCTTTGTATACCTGCAAATCAGCACCTGCCTTTGAAAATCCAACAAGTGTTGCCAGCCGGTTTCCAGGATGGATATAAGCCTGGACATGTTCAGCTTCGATCTTTTCATAATAAGCCAGTTCGAGTTTTTCACCTATTATGCCGATAAACTCAACAACTTTGTCGGCGACAGTCGATTTCTCCAAAGGAAGGGCTTTTAGCTCATCAAGAGTTCCGGGCTTGCTCTTTATTGCCACGTCTAGTATTTTTTCAGCAAGGGAAATGAATTCAGCATTTTTTGCAACAAAATCGGTTTCGCTGTTGAGGACTATCATAGCTCCGGATTTGTTATCCGGAGATGTTTTTGCCAGAACCACGCCTTCGGTTGCATCCCTGTCGGCCCTTTTACTGGCAACTGCCTGTCCTTTTTTTCTTATTATTTCTATTGCTTTATCAAAATCGCCATTTGATTCTTCAAGAGCTTTCTTACAATCCATCATTCCTGCCAGAGTGACTCTTCTTAGTTTTGCAACATCTGAAGCGCTTATTGTAGCCATTAGTTTCTTAGTTATTAAATTTGAACATTTTCCGTTTTTTACTCTTCCTCCGATTCATCGGTTTCAGCAATGATCTCTTCATCATCGGTTTCAAGGTCATCTGTGACAGATTCCTCATCAGTTTCAATTTCTTCTTCTTCCTCTTCCTCCTCCTGCAGTGCCGCAATTACTGAATCAGGCAGATCTTTTGATTCAAGGTCTTTTCTCATCACTTTTCTGTCTTTCTGTACAGGTTCTTTATCTTTTTCAAGTTTTCTCTCGTTCAGCCCTTCCTCAATAGCCTGGCACAGTATATTGACAATGAGTGAAATAGATTTTGAGGCATCGTCATTTGCAGGAATAGGGAACTCTATGTCGGTGGGATCTGAATTTGTGTCAACCATTGCAAATACGGGAATTCCAAGTCTTTTTGCTTCTCTTACAGCAATATGTTCTTTGCATACATCAACGATGAAAAGAGCCGAAGGAAGCCGTGTAAGATCAACTATGCTTCCCAGGGTTTTTTCAAGTTTGGCTCTCTGCCTTGTTACCTGAAGTTTCTCGCGTTTTGAGAGATTTGAAAATGTTCCGTCGGAAGCCATTTTATCAATAGCTCCCATTTTCTTAACCGCCTTGCGGATGGTTGGGAAATTCGTCAGCATGCCTCCAGGCCATCTTTCTGTGACATAAGGCATATTTACCTGTTTCACGCGTTCGGCAACGATTTCCTTTGCCTGTTTTTTTGTGGCAACGAACAGGATTTTCTTTCCTGAACGGGCAATATGCTTCATTGCTGCGGCTGCCTCATCAAGTTTTACTATCGTTTTTTCAAGATCGATAATGTGAATCCCATTGCGTTCCATAAATATGTAAGGAGCCATTGCCGGATTCCATTTTCTTTTAAGGTGTCCGAAATGAACACCGGCATCGAGTAATTCCTGGAAATTTGTTCTTGGCATTTCTTGTTTTTTTAAGTTTACGTTCCATTAAGTCAATCACAAAGTAGTTCCGTATTACGGAAGTCTTTATGATTTAGATACTAAACCTGCATCTATGACGATTTATGACAATTACTAACGTTTACTGAACTGGAATCTCTTACGGGCTTTTGGTCGACCTGGTTTTTTCCTTTCGACTTCCCTTGGATCACGTGTAAGAAATCCGTTTGCCTTAAGTATTGATTTATTCTCAGCATCCAATTGTACGAGAGCTCTTGTAATGCCAAGTCTGAGAGCTTCAGCCTGACCCTTTACACCACCACCATCGAGATTCGCCTGTATATCATATTTGTCAGCAGCATTTAACACTGTCAAAGGCTGTGTCACTATATACTGAAGATTTTCAGATCCAAAATACTCTTTGTAATCCCTGTTATTTATAGTAATGTTCCCTTTACCATCGCTTAAATAAACTCTGGCGACTGCAGCTTTTCTCCTTCCAATAGCATTAACTGACTCCATATTCTTTTTCCCTTAATTGTATTAAAGTTCTATTTTCCTGGGCTTTTGTGCTTCATGAGGATGCGAAGCATCAGCATAGACGTGCATATTTTTATAGATAGCTCTTCCAAGCCTGTTTTTTGGAAGCATACCTCTTACAGCATGTTCAACAAGAGCGATAGGATTTTTTTTCAACATTTGTTCGGCAGATGTAAATTTCTGTCCACCAGGATATCCCGTATGCCTTACATATTCCTTGTCGGACCATTTGGATCCTGAAAGAGAAACTTTGCTTGCATTTATGACAATAACATTGTCACCGCAATCTACATGAGGAGTGAAATTTGTCTTATGTTTTCCCCTGAGCATTGATGCCACAAGCGCTGCCAGCCTTCCAAGCATCGCACCCTCTGCATCAATGATAACCCACTCTTTGTTTACAGTTTCCTTGTTTGCTGAAACCGTTTTATAACTTAAGGTGTTCACTTTGTTGAATTTTTCTTGTTGTTATGCTAGATTATAAACATCAAAACCCTTTATTTTGGGACTGCAAAAATACAATATATTTCCTGAAAAAAAAGAATATTAAAAAGAAAATCTTATTGAAGAATAAAACTAAGATTATTTTTAATCCTGTTATATGCTGAAAAAAATTGAAAAGATGAAAATAAATAAAGACAGGCAGTATCTTGATAAAGCTGTAAAGTTGGCATTCAAAGGGATTGATATAGGGGGAGGACCTTTTGGGGCAGTAATTGTCAGGGATAATATTATAATTTCCCAGTCATATAACATGGTTGTACTCAGAAAGGATCCAACGGCCCACGCTGAAATTCTGGCTATCCGGGAAGCTGCCACCCTTCTGGGAACCCATTGTCTTTCAGACTGCATATTATATACATCCTGTGAACCCTGTCCTATGTGCCTTGGAGCTATTTACTGGGCGGGCATAAAAAGGGTGGTTTATGCATGTGACAGGCATGATGCGGAGAATGCCGGATTTAGCGACAGTTTTATTTACAATGAAATTTGCCTGGATCCTGCAAAAAGACACGTTGTTTTTAACCATGTGGGGATGCTAAAAGCAACTGAGGTTTTTAGTAAGTGGGAGAAGAGTGAGAACAAAGTACAATACTGAAATTATGGCAGCCAATAAAAGACTGCAGAGAGAATTCTTTGTAAGGGATGTGTTAACGGTTGCACCGGATTTGCTGTCTAAATTACTTATTATAAAAGATCCCTCAGGTATTGTCAGAAAGTATGAAATTACCGAAACTGAAGCATACCGGGGTATTGAAGATAAAGCCTGTCATGCAAGCAAAGGGCGGACACCCCGAACCGAAGTGATGTATCATGAGGGAGGGAAGCTGTACATCTACCTGGTTTATGGCATGCATTGGATGTTAAATGTGGTTACCGGTAAAATAAATGAACCGCAGGCGGTTCTTATAAGAGGATTAAATGATTGTTACGGACCGGGGAGAGTGACAAAAATTCTTGGGGTTGATAAAACATTTTATGGGGAAGACCTTGCAACATCTTCTAGGATATGGATTGAGGATGCAGGGGTTTGTAAAGATTACCAGACTTCTGAGAGAATCGGTATTGATTATGCCGGAGACTATTGGAAATCAAGACCCTGGCGCTATTTTCTATGATTTTTAAGTTCTGCCAGCCTAATGAGTTTGTCAAGGCGCAGGTGAAGGGTTGCAGCATTGTCGAACCTGTTCAGGTCAATATCATAGTAACCGTCAAATCCTGCATAGAATTCAAGGAATGAATTATGCATCAGCTTTAAATTTGCAGATAAGGTAACAAGTTTTCTGTCATGGATTATCAAATTATTCCGAAAATCAGAGACTGAACTGAAAATGAAATTGCCATTAGGTGCATAGAAATCGTGTGAAGACCAGAATCCTGCTTCAAGTTGAGTATGCCTGTAATTATAGAATATTTTATACCATTCCCCGTGCCCTTTATTTATATGTGATTGTGCATTTTCTGTGAGTGATCTTCCATAAAAAAGCAGCCATTGAAAACCTGCTTCCTGGTATTTAGAACCCGGTATTTCAAAAGTCATTCCTGCTCCGGCAGCGAGATTGAAAAAAGTCTCAACATGCTCGGGGTAATTGCTTATCTGGCCACCGAAATGTTTAAACTGAATTTGAAGAGGCACATTTATCCTAAAAAGGCCATTAATCTGATCTGAAGTGTAACTGAATGATTCACCGGCAGTAAATATTTCTCTGTCAAAGTCTCCTTTGAAAATGAAATGTTCCCAGGCAAGCCATGTATCATTAAAGAAATTATCATTCCTGAAACTTAACTCAAAACCATCTTGTGAATAGGAATTATAAAGCTTTTCCTTGTTGAAATGAGGATCAAACATTCTGTGTTCATCGGTTCCGGGCAATGAACCCATTGTGAAAAACAGGTACTCGGAGAAAATATATGTAGTTGAAAAAACAGGCTTTACAAGGTTGAATTTGTTAGTTCCGGAATACTGGATTAAATGAGCGCCAAGCTGTAATCTGACTTTTTCTGAAGGATGATAAATAAGTTCCGGCTGAAGAAAATAACCGATAAGTGTATATCCCTCTATTATTGGATTTGAGTACTCGTTGTTTTTTATGAAATTGATATTCCTTAATCTGAGATCTAATTTTCCGGCATTTGAAGCACTGTCAGCAGGGGTACGGCCGGTCAAGAGGCATGTACTAAAAAACAGCAACAGGAAAAGCAAGCCGTTCCTTATCATATTTTCAATATTTGAACAAAAATAACAAAATAAAACTCAAGTAAAAATGAAGTTAAATGCCATTGCCCATATTCAGAAATTACATTTTTTTACGTTCTTTGTTTTCTTGAAAATCAAATACAAGATGACATGAATTCATTATGGGGCAATTACCGCCGGCTGAATAAAATTACCGGTTGGATCCTCTTTTCTGTTTCAACAATTGTCTATCTTTTAACTTTGGAGCCCACAGTAAGCTTTTGGGATTGCGGTGAGTTTATCCTGTCGGCATTCAGACTTCAGGTCGGGCATCCTCCAGGTGCGCCTCTTTTTCTGATGATCGGACGTTTGGCCACACTTTTTGCAGGAGGGGACACCTCTAAGGTTGCATTGACGATGAATGCATTGTCAGCTGTCAGCAGCGGATTTGCAATAATGTTTCTTTTCCTGACCATCACACATCTGGTAAGAAAGGTTTATGCTATCGGGGATCAGGTTCAGAAGAATCAGATTCCAATTATACTGGGGAGTGGCATTATAGGAGCGCTGACGTACACATTCTCCGACACATTCTGGTTCTCTGCCGTTGAGGGAGAACTCTATGCCCTTTCTTCCCTGGTTACCGGCCTGGTATTCTGGGGTATGCTGAAATGGGAAGAAGAGGCTGATGAAGCATACTCAGGCAGATGGATAATACTGATAGCATATATAATGGGACTTGGTTTGGGAATTCATCGCCTTAACCTGCTTGTACTTCCAGTGCTTGTCTTTGTATTCTATTTCAGAAAACATCAGGTAACAAGATCAGGAGTTATTAAAACTGCACTGATTTCAGTCGCCTTACTTTATTTAATGGTTTTTATTCTTATCCCCGGGGTTCCTAAAATTGCCGGATGGTTCGAACTTCTGTTTGTGAATGTTTTCGGACTGCCTTACAACTCAGGACTGCTTTTCTTCGTCATGTTGATGATTGCGGGACTGGTTATCGGCATCCGGTACTCATTGAGAAGTAAAAGAGTGATATTGAATTATGTTATAACAGCAATCACAGTTATAATGATAGGTTATTCATCCTATGCAATGATTATGATCCGGTCTTCGGCAAGGCCCCCCATGAACCAGAATAACCCTTCAGATATCTTTTCGCTTTCGTATTATATCAATATGGAACAATATGGAAGCTCTCCCAAATTGTACGGGAACTATTACAGCGCGCCGGTGGTTGATGTTAAAAGTATTGTTGCCGGATACAATAAAATAGACGGAAAATATAAGCCATATTTCAGGCCTGAATATGAGTATAATAAGGACTTTATGACGGTTTTCCCCAGAATGTACAGTTCTGATCCCGATCATGAAACAGCATATAAATACTGGGGGAAGGTAGTTGGGAAAAGATTTACGGCCACTTCGGATAACGGGAATGAGACAATTATCTGTCCGACTTTTGTTGAGAACCTGCGCTATTTTTTCAGGTACCAGACGGGCTTTATGTATCTCAGGTACTTCATGTGGAATTTTGTAGGAAGACAAAATGACCTTCAGGGTAACGGAAATCCCATTCATGGTAACTGGATAAGCGGGATAGATTTTATTGATAAAGCAAGGCTTGGCAATCTGGATAATCTTCCGGAAGATCTTAAAAACAATCCGGCCAGAAATACATATTACTTTCTGCCTCTTTTACTAGGAATTGCCGGTCTGATATGGCATTATGGTAAAAGCAGGAATGATTTCTGGCTGGTAATGGCTTTTTTCATAATGACCGGTATTGCGATTATCTTTTATCTCAATCAGTATCCAAACCAGCCAAGGGAAAGGGATTATGCTTATGCCGGATCTTTTTATGCTTTCTCCGTCTGGATAGGAATGGGATTTATTTTTGTTTATGAAAAACTAAAACGGTTCCTCAAAGAATATCTGGCATCTTTAACAGCGTTCGTGGTATTACTTCTGGCTGTGCCAGTTCTTATGGCAGTTCAGAACTGGGATGACCATGATCGCTCTGGACGCTATACGGCGAGAGATATCGGAGCTAACTATCTTAAATCTTGTGCACCGAACAGTATCTTATTTACTTATGGTGATAATGATTCCTTCCCTGTTTGGTATGTTCAGGATGTTGAAGGGGTAAGAACCGATGTAAGGGTTGCCAACCTAAGCTATCTCCAGGCAGGGTGGTATATTGATATGATGCGTCAGAAGGCATTTGAATCCGATCCCATGCCACTTTCCCTTCCTAGTGAAAAATATATGGAGGGTGTAAGAAACCAGCTCCCCGTAAACAGAAGACTGGATAAGCCAGTGGAAATAGAACAAGTGATTCAGTTTGCTTCACAGGATGACAGGAAATACATGATCGATATAAATGGAAGAGGAGATTACCTGAATTACCTTCCAACAAATAAATTCATCATAGATGTTGATACTGCTGAAGTAGTTGCTAATGGAACAGTGAAAGAATACTTTAAAAACAGGATTGTTTCGCCAATGATCTGGGAGTATACTGATAATGACGCATTTAAAGGTGATCTTGCGATAATGGATCTTCTGTCAACAAACAAATGGAAACGACCTGTATATTTTTCAACTACAGTCCCGTCGAGTCAATATAAAGGGCTTGAAAAGTTTTTTGTCCAGGAAGGTATGGCTTACAGAATTGTTCCGATAAATACACCAAAACCGGAGCAGGGTGAATTCGGAATGATTGATCCAATTGTGATGTATGATAATATGATGAATGAATTCGGCTGGGGTAATGCAGCTGATCCGCACGTTTATCTTGATGAGAACAACAGACGTATGCTCAGCAATTTCAGAAGGATCTTTGGCAACCTTGGAAATGCATTACTTGCTTCCGGTGATACAACCAGGGCGATTGAAGCAGCCAGAAAAGGTCTTGAAATAGTCCCTTCATCAAAGGTTCCTAATGATTATTTTTCACTTACCCTTGCTGAGGTACTTTTAAAGGCCGGGGAAAAAGCAGAAGCTGAAAAAATAATTAATAGTATTATAAATTATTCCAGGGAATACCTGGAGTTCGCCATAGGACTTGATTCTGACAAACGATTCGGAATGGATTATCCGATCGGAATTAATATGCAATCATACCTTGATATATACAATATGTCAACACGGCTCAAATTGGATTCGCTGACAAATGTGATTGAACCGGAGGTAAGCAAATATTATAGTCTGTTGTATTCAAAAAGGCAATAACTGATGAGGCATTACAGGCCTTTTCCCCTCATGTGCAAAATCTTCAGTGAGGCAGCCTTCAGGATACAAACAAATGAAAAGAAAATCTGCCTTACATTTGATGATGGCCCTGATATAGAATCTACCTTAAAAATCCTTGAAATATTAAGAAAAAAAAAGGTTACTGCGGTCTTCTTTCTGACCGGACAAAATGCTGAAAATCACCCCAGGTTAAGAGATTTGATTTTAACGGAGGGCCATATTACGGGTAATCACGGATACAGACACGTAAGCGGATGGTCTTTGTCATGTCAGGATTATCTGGAAAATATTTCGAGAGCTGCAGAATCAACCTCCGATAAGTTCTTTCGTCCGCCTTATGGAAGGATCACTTTAGAACAATATCGAAAAGTGAAAGATACTTTCAAAATAGTTTTCTGGGATCTTATGCCCTATGATTTTCAGAAAAATCAATCTGCAGCAAATTGCCTTAGAGTTTTAAAAACAAAAATAAGACCCGGAACTATAATTGCATTACATGATAAACCTGAATCAAAGGTACTGATAATTCTTGATGAATTCATTGATTTTGCAATTAATGAGGGATACAGATTCATATCTCTCGAATGAAATCAGACAAGAAAAAGACTGGCTTCACGGAAAAGTCGGTTGAACCATGGATCAGGATTCATTTCCGGGTGATTTCCGGTCAGAGGAAAAGGATTTTCATGAGAATAGGAATAAGGGAAATCCCAAACCTCAACATTCCTTCCGGCTCTGGAAAAGTTTTGCATTGTTTTGACAATACCCTCTGCCGGTATCACTGCATCCCTCAAAAGGGCGATTGATCTGATCTGATCTTTCAGCCGGCCAAGCAATATCTCCCTGAATGACCTGAACCTGTCAAATCCGATCATTGATCTGAATGCCATTCCTATCGGGCTTTCGGTGACCTTCCAGTAAATTGATTTCTTCTTTTTTATTTCGGTCTCAAACTCTTCAAGGTAGAAGTTGTATATTTTATTATATGCAACACTGTCCATGATAAGCTTTGAAGTGCCTTTCATTGTACTGAAAACCGATCCGCCACAGAACATAAATAGTTTAGAGTCCGAAAAAAGGTTATCCGGATTGCCCATAAACAGTATCTGTGCCAGGAATGCTCCTATTGAATAGGCAAACATGTTTATACTGCTTCCTTTTGGTATCACCCCGTGATGTCCATGCTTTATCTGATTCAACAGATTAACAATGTCAAAAGCGGTCTGATATCCTGAATGAAAAAACCTCATAGGATCATCGGAAAGCCTGTTACTCAGCGCAATGTTTGCAAAACTCGACATTTTAACATCACTGCAGGTTGAAGTCCTTTCCTTTACTGAATCTGTCATTACCCTCGGGTCAATCCACGATGATGGTGAACGGTTAATATGAAAACATATAGGGAACATTACAACATAACTGTCAGTATGAACTGAAAGATAATAAGCCCAAGGAAGGTACTTTGCCCAGCTACGTTCGTTCAGTCCGTGAAGCAGAATAATCACTTTCCGGCTTCGATTATCCCTGGGTATAAAGACAGGATATCGGAAGTTTCGGTTTTCTGATATTAGCAGATCTTCACTGTTGATCAACCCCTCAGGATTGGTTTCAGAGATGAATTCAAGATTCACTATTCTAATGTCACTCTCAGGTATTGTTATCTCATTGATGTTGCTGTCATAAATAGACCTGAGATCTGAGAATTCTTTTGTGAAGTTCATATTCCGATTTTCAGCTTTAACTTTTATGCAAAGAAAGACCAATAGCATCTGGCAGGCAAAAAAATGGGCTTGCCATCGTATACTTGTGACATAATACCGGAATAAGTGACATAATTTCTGAATATGGGATGAAATTCCAGTAAGTAATGGTTCAGAACTGGATATTATTAAGATGACTTGATGCAATAAAAAAGTTATTTTTGTGACAGGATAATTTTGCAATGGTTGATTTCCAGAAACCGATTCCCTCATACCTGAATGAAAAGTCAAATATTGTCAGGTTGATTTTATTCACTTCATTATTTGCTCTTATATTTATAAATATCTACTCTCCATTCGGCGCCGACAGATGGTTTAATCTTACAAAGCTTGAGTTTTTCACTTACTCCAGCCTTGTTATTCTTACAGGTGTCCTTATTGTAGTGATCAGCCGGGTCATAATGTTTAAAGCAGGGAAGAAACAGATCATTTACCTATGGCAGTATCTTGCATGGATAGCTGCTGAAATTATGATGATGGCACTTTTTTATGCCCTTTTTGAAAAGTTCGTGCTCAATGACACCAGGGGATTTGTTTCGCTTGTTAAGCTTTCGGCGTGGAACACTGCACTAGTACTGCTTCTCCCATATTCTGTAATGTGGTTATATTTTTCCTGGCGTGATAAAAAGGAGCAGATAGAAAGAATGTCCGATGTTCAGACTTTTTCAGATAACACAAGGGAAATGATACCATTTTATGACGATAAATCAGTGCTGAAGTTTTCAGTAAAAAAAGAGAACCTGCTTTATCTCGAGTCTGCAGAAAACTATGTAAGTATATGTTATCTTAACAAAGAAAAAATATCAAGGTATCTTTTACGAGATACCCTTAAAAGGATGGAGGAAGTTTTTTCAGGAACCCAGATAATTCGCTGCCACAGGTCGTATATGGTAAATTTCGAGAAAGTTAAGGTTATAAGAAAGGAAAAGGATGGGCTAAAACTTGAATTTGATATTCCTTCTGTCACTGATATTCCTGTTTCGAAAACATATGTGGATAATGTGATGCAGACTTTCTCAAAATACAGCAGGACGGTTGAGGGCTGATTTGAGAATATTGCGGCAGATAAAATTTTTTACAGGATTTGGGAGTTGAAATATTTATTTGTGCATTGTGGATTGCGTTTGCCTGCATTGCTTTAGCATAGCATGGTGGCTTCCTCAGAGCAAGGTCAGCAGGCAGAGAATTAGGATTGCGGATTGACATTGGTTAACTGGTTTTGAGGCCCGGCTGAAGATTTTTTATTAAGATTCTGAAATCCGTGATTAGAAAAAGCTGATATTGATTTTTAAAACATGATGAATAAGAAGATGAACATTTTGATCATTGGTTCCGGGGGAAGAGAGCATGCTCTGGCCTGGAAGCTGGCCCAGAGCCCGAAGGTTAAAAAGGTATATATTGCTCCCGGTAATGCAGGGACAGGGGAATCGGGAAAGAATCTTAATATCAATATTGAAAATTTTGAGGAGGTTAAAAAAGCGGTGGCTGAAAATGAAATAGGAATGGTTGTTGTAGGTCCGGAGGTCCCATTGGTAGCAGGCATCCACGATTTCTTCCTTGAAGATGACTTTCTGAAGTCAGTTCCGGTAATAGGGCCGGTAAAAAGGGCTGCGATGCTGGAAGGAAGCAAGGATTTTGCAAAAGCCTTTCTCACCCGTCATGGAATACCAACTGCCAAATACAGAAGCTTCGACAATTCAACCAGAGATGAAGCATTTAAATTCCTGCGATCGCTTGACCCTCCTTATGTTATAAAAGCTGACGGCCTGGCTGCAGGTAAGGGTGTACTGATACTCGAAAGTATAACAGAGGCGGAGAATGAAATTGATGCAATCCTGAAAGGAAAATTTGGACAAGCAGGAAATAAGGTCGTTATTGAACAGTTTCTCAGGGGTATCGAGTTATCGGTATTCATTATCACTGACGGTAAAACTTATAAACTTTTACCAGAGGCAAAAGATTATAAGCGAATAGGAGAGGGTGATAAGGGTTTGAACACCGGTGGCATGGGTGCAGTGTCCCCCGTTCCTTTTGCTGACCCGGTATTTATGGATAAAGTAAAAAACAGGGTCATTGAGCCTACAATTAAAGGATTGATTTCAGAGGGAATAGAATATAAGGGATTCATTTTCTTTGGATTGATTAAAGTTGGCAGTGATCCGTTTGTAATTGAATATAATGCCAGAATGGGCGATCCTGAAGCTGAAGTTGTGATCCCAAGAATCAAGTCTGACCTTTACGAACTTTTAGAGGGGGTTGCTGAAGGCAATCTCTCATTGAGGGATTGCAGAACAGATCAGAGGTCTTTTTCAACAGTTATGCTTGTTTCGGGAGGTTACCCCGGTAATTACGGAAAGGGTTACATTATTTCAGGATTAAATGAGACATCTGATTGTGTGGTTTTTCATGCCGGAACCAAAATGTCTGATAATAAATTGGTTACTTCAGGAGGAAGAGTTCTTGCGGTAACTTCATGGGGTGAAAATTTAAAGGAGGCACTTGAGGGATCTTACCGGAATGCAGCCAGGATCAGTTTTAAAGATATTTACTACAGGTCTGATATAGGATTTGATTTATAAGCAGAATGTTACTTAGAAAATTCAGGGAGGTCACTCCGGATGTCATAATTCTTATAGTCCTGATTGCAATTATTGTCTGGATCGGAGCTTTTATTCGTCCTGATCTGCCCTCTGCACAGGGTTATGACCAAAAGCCAATGCCTCTTTTCAGATTGATGTTGTCAATCAGCGGATACAGTACGATTTTAAGCGAAATATCAGCCTTCCTGATCGTCCTTTTAATCTCATTTCTTGTTGTGAATTTCAACACTTCAGTGTTATTCATTAGTGAAAGGACTTTTCTTCCGGCTTTGATTTTCGTTCTCTTCAGCGGCCTGTTTCCGAAGCAGCAGATCTTAAATCCCGGTCTGCCGGCTGCGGTTTTTCTGGTGCTTGCCATTCGCAGGATCATTGACACTTATAAAATACAGGGTACAGCATATCCATTCTATGATGCAGGATTCCTGATCAGTACGGGTGCTCTCTTTTATGCTGATTTTATTTGGTTCGGTGTATTGCTTGTAATAGGTATTGTCATTCTAAGGACAGGAAATCCAAGGGAAATCATAATCTCTTTGCTGGGCCTTGCCACTCCGTGGTTTCTGATTTTTGGTTTTTATTATATAAATGGATCAAATCTGAGTGATTTGTCGGAAATAATCAAATTCAATCTTTTCATAAAAAAATCATCAATAGTTTTATCAAGACTGAATATCGCGGTACTTGTTGTTATTGGAGTGATCCTTTTAATAAGTCTTGCGAATCTTTTCACAGTCATCAATACCAAGAAGATTCGTTCTCGAAAGACATTCAGTTTACTTATCTGGACTCTTGTGATTGCTGCCGGTGTATTGATTTTTTCACCCGCCACCCTATTTGAAATATTCTGGCTGTTAAGTATCCCTGCGTGCTATATTATTTCTCATTATTTTGTTTTTGCAGGGAGGAAAAGATTAATACCACAAATATATTTCCTGGCGCTTTTCCTTTGTGTTGCTCTTGTTCAGATTTTCCGGGTTGCCTGAGAGGGTGTCATTTAATAATAGAAACGATTCCGATACCTGATCCGGGAAGTTTTTCAGCGAAATCATACCATAATTGATACAAGCCGCTTTTACTGCAGTTGAAATCAACGTATGGATATATTGTCCCTGAATCAGGATCAGAAGACTGTAGAATCATTTTATTTTCTTCATCTCTAAGGTTCATGACGAGCCGTCCCTGGGAAGTTTCGGCGGTGCACATTGTGAACCTGTATTTTGTGTTTTTCCACAAATATATTTTCGATTTGAATCTAAACTCATTTTCGGCAGTTCCTTGACCAAGCTGGATCCTGAAATCCTTCAGATATTTTGCGTCCTGTCCTGTTCCGGAAATACAATTGCTTACAAACTTATCAGAGTTTGTCTGTCCTGTTGATACAGTAATGTATGCAGTTATAAGGAATAATCCGACAATATATTTTTTCATTTTAATTATTTTTAATCAGATTATTTCTAAGACTTCCGGAGATATCAATTATCTGTGAAAGTTGTTCCGGAGAAATTTCCACAATACTGGTTTCAGTCTGGGTAATCGCAAGTCCTTTACCATCACCTGATTTTACCGGTTCTCCACGGGTATACGAAATTTTAACTCCGGCATACTTTGCATTCAGAATATTTAGGTCGTTGCAAAGACGTTTAAACTGTTCATCTTTTTCACAAAAAGGTGTAATTGTTTTGATGAGGTGGTTAAGGAAAATCTTTTGTTCCCCTATTCTGTCTATTAATCTCTTGTCGGGGAATTTCTTATAAACGCGGGTTGTAAGATACTGGCCTTCGAGCCATACTCCTGTAATCATAAGAGCTGATAAATGGCCAAGGTCATTTTCTCTCATGTACTTATCAACTTCAGAATAGGATGTAAGAGAAATAAAAAGAAGTGAGTCAAGGTTTGTTTTATTGAGAGAAAGACGTGTAATTGCGTCAAAATCAAAAAACTGATCAACTTTCAGGTCTTCTGTCAGCTTTTTGATAGAGGCAACAAGATTTAATGATGATCCTGTCATTTCGTACATGTTCAGATAACCCAGATCGGCACAAAGTATTCCGAGTGATATCGCCTTATCAAATGAGGTTGTCTGATAAGCCGGATCAACGGAGGAAGCCAGGTAATCACCCGAAAATGGCACACCGATTTTCTGGAAAAGATCGGCAATTTCGACAGGTGAAAAGTAGTTGACAGGAACTTCATCCTTGTCCACTCCGGTTGAAGTAACATATTCAGAACCCCTCAGAGAATCAATCCCTGAAAGTCCTGACTCAGATGATTTTTGGGAAGTATTCCTGCAGGAAATTTGCAGTAAAACCACCAAAATGGTAATAATTAAAGCTCTCCTTTTCATCCAGGATAATCTATTGGTTATGACAAATATACTTAAAAAGTTATAATTTAAGTAAAAATCATTAACCTAAAGTGTCCAGTTTTCAACAAAGTATTACTTTCTTCTGAACAATCCCGGTTATTTCTCCTTAAAAACCAATTAACTGATATACAAAAAAAATCAGAAGCCTCCTGGATTAAGTCAAATTTGATGAATACTGCTCTTTTGGAATGTCAGTAATTGTTGAGTTGAGAAATTCAATTCTGTCAGCTTCTCATTTCTTGTCATAAGCCAGTGTCACTGTCCGGCTTCCTCCGTCCCTTGAAGGTCTCACTGATTCTATGAACAGTGTATTCTTATCATCGCTTAATGACCATTTCTCTGTCGTTTTGATTTCCCTGGTTTCCCCATCCCTTTCAAAATTCACTGATGAACTGATAGTGATTACTTTTTTATCAGCTGACCAGGTGAGAACAGATTTCCTTATCCTGTCCATCATGAATTTGTTCTCGCTCACTGTGCCGTCAAGATTATATCTGACCGTCACATTAAATTCTTCCCCATCACGACCTGTCATTTTCTGCTCAGCGGTAAGTATCTTTTCATTCTGGGCTACAGTCATAAATCTTGCACCCATGGGTCCTCCCGGACCTCCGCCTTCGCCAAACTTGCTTTTTGACTCATTAAGCTCCCACTTACCGGAAAAATCAGTCTGCGCAAACAAACCAACTGACATTAAAAAGAAAACTGCCATGCCTGTCAGCCTCTTTTTCACTGAAATCTTTGACTTTTTCATAATTTTAAAGATTTAAGAACAATATAATTATGACAAATTCTTCTGGGGTTTTATTCCCCCTGAAATGAATAATTAATACGGATATCTATTAGTATCCCGACCGATAAAACATCATTGTGAACCGGAATTAGTGGGAAGTTGATTTAAGAAATTTATTTTTCCAATGTAAATAATATAAAAACAAGTAATTATGAAAATAGAAAATGTTTGTCTGCGCTCCTTTCTCATTTTTGGTTATGTTCTTGTTTTTTTGACAAGCTGTTTAAGCAACAAGGAAAATGTACCTGAACTAAGAGGTGTATGGCTTCATCCCGGTTTGTTCAACCCAAATCAGGACAAAGCAATTTTTCAGATAGACAGCCTGTTCAAACAATACAGTGAGATAGGGATTAATAATCTTTTCTGCTATAATGCAGCTCCCGGTGAGAATAGTTTTACATGGGATTATCTTGATGCTCTCATCAGAAAGGGTCGTGAATATTCAATTAAGATCCACCCTGTCTTTTATCCGGGATATGATATCAATCTTGAAAAGGAACTTGCGAGAAATCCTTCATGGATTATCCGTGACATGGATGGCAAATTTCAACCGCATTTCAATCTGGCAAATCCTGAGGTCAGAAAATTCTGGGTTGATAAGATAACTTCAGTTCTTAAATATGATATAGATGGGATACATCTCGATTATATAAGATTTCCCATAACCCAGATGTACAGCTATGACAGCCTGACCTGTGAAGCTTTCAAAAAGGAGTACGGTTATTCTCCATTGGAGGTTTCGCATGACTGCGGCAGCATGATCTGGTGTGAATGGATCAAATGGAATGCGAAACAGGTTACACAGCTTGTTACTGATATCAGGAATGCTCTGAAAACTTCGGGAAAACCAATAGTGCTTGGTGCAGATGTTTTTCCGGATATGGAAACGGCGGATGTTCTGATAGCCCAGAACTGGGCGGAATGGGCATCCAATGGACTTGTGGATTTCATCTGCCCGATGCTCTACACCAATAATACCGATCTTTTCAGAAAGTATATCAGGAACGCCCTTTCCGTTGCAGGTGACAAATGTGATGTATTCCCTGGCATAGGAGTACGTTCTTCACATAATACAATCACGAAAGACCTCATTGTAAAAGAGGTAAATATCACCAGGGAAGAAAAAACCAACGGGATGGTATTCTTTTCGGGGTACTCCTTTAACAAGGAGATGAGGGACACACTGAAAGCTTCAGTGTTCTGAAAGGACATTTGATTGCAGATTTCGTATTGCGGATTTCTGGATTAACCCACTTTAAACCGGCACCTGGAGTGACTTTATGATGACTTTGGTTATCTTCGTGATGCGATCTAAGGTATTGAACCATAAATTACCACAAAGAGAAAAATGATTTAAGAAAAAAGGAAAAATCTTCAAAATGATACTTTTAAACCAGTCTTGAAATACGAAATATTTCTGTGTAATATGTTTATTTTGGAATTCATTAAAAATCTTACTATTATCAATATGCGACTGCTCACAGTACTTGTTGTCTTATTGTTTTTGTCTTCCTGCGCCGAAAAGAAGCCGGAAAAACCAGATCTTATTTCAGGGGATTATTGGAAGGATCAGGCTTTGAGAGACATAATACCTTTTTGGACCAGGTACTCTCAAAATGAAAGATCCGGCACTTTTTATACAAATCTTGATTCTGTATGGAAACCTTTTGGTGGTTCAGAAATCTATCCGAGTATGATCTCAAGGAATCTTTTCAGTTATTCAGCAGCATATTTGATGTCGGGGGAGGAAGAATACTTTAAAACAGCTGACAAGACATTCAGGTGGCTGGCAGAAAAAGCATGGGATGAAAAATTTGGAGGATGGTACGATGCTTTGGATGAAGCCGGCAATCCCGTGCTGGAGACAAAAACAACTTTTGTCCAGGTATATGCAATTACAGGCCTGACATTGTATTATTTTGTAACCCGCGACTCATCTGCATTGGATTATATTGAAAAAGCCAATGGTCTTCTTGAGGAAAAAGTATGGGATAAAACAGGAAGCGGTGGTTATTTTAATGTGATGAACCGTGATTGGAGCATAAGCGACAGCAATAAGTCGTTCAGTTCACAGATAACACCTGTGTCGGGATATCTGATCTACCTTTACCTTGCCACGGGCAATCAAAGATACCGGCAACAGATCAACAGAATACTTGAAGTCGTAACAAACAAGATGATTGATAAAAATTCCGGATGGGTTCTTGAAGACTTTGACAGAGACTGGAAATATCTTACCGGGGAAAAGGATTTTTCTGAAATCAATATCGGGCATAATATAGAAACGGCGTGGATGTTATTGAAGAACTATCTGTTGAATCCTGACGCTGATTACCCTGCAGCTGGTATGAGGTTAGCAGAACAATTGTTTAAGTCAGGTGCATTAAACAGTAAAAATATCTGGCTGGCATCTGTATCAAGAACTGAACCGTGGAAATTCAGTCCGGATACTTATTGGTGGATTCAGGCTTACGGGAATATGATAAGCCTTTACCTTTACAAGGTCACAGGCGATAAAAAGTACATTGATTATTTTAAAAGAGGTGCAGATTTATGGGACTCAAAATTCATGGATTATACCCATGGCGACTCATTTTTCAGAATAGATTCTGCAGGAAACCTGCTTGATGCAACTAAAGCCACGAGGTTCAAAGCCTCATACCACAATATGGAACATTGTCTTCTGAACTACCTGTGCCTCAACCTTTGGGTGAATCGCAAACCTGTTGAATTATATTTCAGGATTAATACATCAAAAGACGGCGATATACTTTATCCTGTTCTGATTGAAGATAAGACTCCAAGGATTGAAAAAGTGGTTGCTGAGGATCATTCAACTTTTAAATTCCGATCTGAAGGTCAGAAAGTTATTCTTCCGGCATGCAAAGAGTCTAAGATTAAGGTCATTGTTGCACCCTGAAATATAACAGGTTTTTGTTATTTAATCAAAGCTGTTATATTTATGGAAATTTTAAATTGACAATTATGAGAAACAAGTATTTATTAGTGCCAGGTATAGTATTATTAGTAATCATCACAGCTTTTCAAGTTCAAAACAGGAAAAAGGAACGGAGTTCAGGTAAGGTAAAAAACATAATTCTCTTTATTGGAGACGGAATGGGGACAGATCACGTTTATGCGGCAATGACAGTATCGGATAAACCTTTGACTATTGAATCATTCCCATATACAGGATTTTCAAAAACCTATTCTGCCGACAGCTATGTTACAGATTCCGGAGCCGGAGGTACTGCTATTGCCTGCGGTGTTAAAACAAACAACGGAATGATAGGTGTTAGTCCCGATTCAGTGCCTGTTGTATCGATTACTGAGATAGCTCACAAAAACGGACTGGCAACGGGCGTGTTAAGCACATCATCTGTTACCCATGCAACTCCCGCTTCTTTTGTTGCTCACAATGCAGGCAGGGGTAATTATGAAGACATTGCAAAGGATTTCCTTAATGGGACAGTTGACGTTTTTATTGGCGGAGGAGAGGATCATTTCCGCAAAAGGGCGGATAATGAAGATTTTACACTAAAACTCAGGCAGATGGGTTATGATGTTGTCTTTACACTGGATGATCTTAAGAAATCCAAATCGGACAAGATTGCCGGATTACTCGCAAAGGAACACATGCCAACCTCAATTGGTGGAAGAAAAGGGATCCTTCCCGAAATGGTCAGAAAGGCGATAGAAGTGTTAAGCAGGGATAAGGATGGATTTTTTATGATGGTTGAAGGATCTATGATCGACTGGGCTGCACACGCAAAAAACCTTGAGAGTGCGGTTGCTGAGGTTATCGATATGGATGAAGCCATTGCTGTAGCAAAGAATTTTGCTGAAAAAAACGGCGAAACTCTGATTATTGTCACTGCCGATCATGAGACTGGTGGTCTCAGCCTTACTGATGGAAGTATTGCAGGAAGAATGGTAATAGGCGGGTTCATAGAATCGGGAAGTCATACCGGCGTTATGGTTCCGGTATTCTCTTATGGTCCGGGAGCAGAAAGATTCACAGGAATACATGACAATACTTTCTTTGTAGGCGAATTTCTGGATCTTCTAAAGATATCAAGATAAAAAGTATTTTTAATATCAGCCGGAATGGTTCAAAATCCTAAAAAAACAGAGCTGTCGAGGAGGCACATGCTGAAAAATATTGGTCTGGGTTTAGCAGGAAGTGCTTTGGCATTTTCAGGTACAGGGAAGGTGTTTGACGAAAGTCGGCCGACTGATGCTTCTGTACCTGATCCTAAAGGATCCGGATATAATTTGGGCCAAATAAAAATAGTAAAAGTGGAAAGCATTCGTTTCAGCGATAAGATCAGGATAGGCGGAGGATCGGGAGGTGACGGAAGTACAGAATTTTGCTGGATACGCATTCATACGGATGCCGGAATCACGGGATACGGTGAGACCTATCCTTCAGTAAATGGTGAACTGGGGAGCCTTAAGGATATTGCATCAGAATACCTGATTGGCAAAGATCCGCGGAACAGGGAATCTATCTGGAAAGCAGTTTATAAGTATCAGAGCATGAGAAATGCAGGTGGATCCGAAATGCATATCCTCAGTGCCATCGATATGGCACTGCTTGATATAATGGGCAAGTTGGCAGGATTGCCACTTTATATGCTCCTGGGAGGTAAAACAAGGGAGAAGGTAAAAATTTACAATACCGTTACTGATTACTGGGCCATAAATAATATGAAAATGGGTCCTGACACTGAAAAGATAGTCGGATTCCTTCTTGACCGGGGAATCACTGCCATGAAAATTTATCCGTTCAGGACAAGTGGAGGGTTTATTCCGACAAATGAGATTGAAAAAGGTGTTGGGTGGCTTAAGCAGATAGAGAATGCTGCAGGTAAAAGGATGGAGATCCTGATTGACGGCTGGGGAGGATGCGATTTGCCGGGAGCCCAGAGGATTATCAGGGCATGTGAGCCTTATAACGTGATCCATATTGAGGATATCATTATTCCTGATTCATTCCAGTCGTATGCAAAACTGGCAGCTGAAACCACCATCCCGATTGCCCATAGTGAAACAATGGCCACAAGATATCAGCTAAAAGACTTCCTTGAAGCAAAGGCACTGGATATCCTTATGTTTGACCTGTGCTGGTGCGGAGGAATAACCGAGGCCAAAAAAATGTGTGACATGGCAGATGCCTATCATATACCCGGATCGCCTCACACCTGCGGCGGCCCTCTTTTATATGCAGCTTCAGCACACCTGTGTACTGCCATCCCGAATTTTTGCTACATGGAAAGCAATTACTGGAAATATACTCATCAGTACCCGTATTTCGTTAAAAATATTCCGGTACCGGTTGACGGATATGTTACTGCTCCTGAAGCTCCCGGACTTGGAGTTGAAATAAAAGAGGAACTGTTTAAAAATGGAGATGCCATAGTTGAGACTGCTGCCAGGATCTGAGTGAAATAAAAAACCGTTAACAATGTCATCACGAAAATTTGATCCATCAAAATTGAAAGGGAAACTTGCCGGAATGCAAAGATGGTTTGAAGGCAAGCATATTCCACCCAGGCTTTTGTTTTTCATAATGGGAATATTGTCAACAATCTGGTTTTTTATAAGGGTTATACCGAAACCTTCGCGTGCTGCATATCCATGTATGAAGGTTGCAGCGCCTTTTATGTCGGGTTTTATTTTATATCTGCTTTCCCTGGGAGGCATAACCCTTTTTCTGAGGAAAGCTTTTAAAAATCTGGTAACCGCAAGGTATCTGGCAGCAATCCCGCTGATTATAGGAGCAATTCTGTTTTCTGGCATCAGTCTGACAAGCGATGTCTCATATGCTTCAGCACAGTCTGTCAGGAAAACTGGTCCGGATGATGGCCCGAATGCTCCTGAAGGTAAAGGATATGGCATTAACCCCGGTCTTGTTGTATGGGCATGGAACCCTGATGCGACGAATGAGAATTGCAAAAATGTGATGGAGAACAGCGACTGGTATTTCAATCCAAGGAATGCTGATCAGAAATTAATAAGCGGAATGGTCGCAGAATCGGTGAAGAAGGTGGCAGGAAAGCCGGATTTAAAAAAAGCCTGGAATGAACTTTTCAGGTATCATAATCTTAACAGGAATGGTAAAGAGAAAGGTTATTCTCCCGGAGAGAAGATCTTCATTAAAATAAATCAGGGTACATCTTCATGGATCTTCAGTCAGCAGGAAAAGGACAGCGGTTACGTTTTTTCGACCACAACTAAAGGTGCACAGATGAGACGATTTAAGAACCGTGGAGCCACAGAGACTTCTCCATACATTGTCCTGGAACTTTTAAGGGAACTTGTAAATGTTGCAGGTATCAAACAGTCGGATATTACTGTGGGTGATCCTATGGCTCATATTTTCGGGCATAACTATGCTGTCTGGCACGCTGAATTCCCTGATGTGGTATACATTGACAGATTTTCAGAGAAGTTTGGCCGCACCATGATCAGGCCTTCTGAAAAAGAACTTGTTTTTTATTCTGACAAGAAGCTGAGTGATAAACTTTACGATGTGGTTGAAAGGGCTGATTATATGATAAATGTTGCCAGTTTAAAACCGCATGGATCAGCCGGGATAAGTCTGACAGCCAAAAACCATTTCGGTTCACAGACACGATCGAATGCAGCGCATTTGCATTATTCACTTATTGCTCCCACATGGGAAACTTTTCCGAGGGAAGCGGGAAATCCTTCAAACGGCGGATACAGGAAATACCGGGTGCTCGTAGACATTATGGGTAGTCGTTATCTTGGAAGGAACACTATGCTTTTTGTGGTTGATGGTCTTTTCGGTGGCGGGGCCGATGAAACAAAAGGTCCTGTCAGGTATTTTATGCCGCCGTTCAATGGTGACTGGAGCAGCTCGATATTTATTTCGCAGGACCAGGTTGCACTTGAGTCGGTCTGTTATGATTTCCTGCGGACCGAATGGGATGGTGTGCACAAACACGATCCTTCAAACAGTGTCTTTGAAAATGGCCCCAGCATGTATGGGGTTGATGATTATCTGCATCAGGCAGCAGATTCAAAGAACTGGCCCGAGGGTATAATCTATGATCCCGACAACAGTGGCAAACCGATTGCGAGCCTTGGCGTTCATGAGCACTGGAACAATGCCGATGATAAACAATATTCAGGAAATCTGGGAAGGCCGGGGGGAATAACACTGGTCTCGATTCCTGAGACGCTGGTGAAAGGCAGAGGCAGGAACTAAATCTTGTACATAATTGAAGAGCTGGTATTAATTGCTGGTTACTGTAAGCTTTGGTCAGAAAATTAATCTGCATTATTTACTTTGACAAGTCGCAGAGGCAATTTCTTTAATACCTGTTTCCAGGTATTTTAATTACCTGTAGGAGATTATATGAATACTGTCGGGAGGAGTTTATTTTTGTCCTGTTGAATGACATTTTGACAACATGTTAATTCTGCTTAAATTAGAGAGAATAATTCCAAATCCAAAGATATTATGAGAACATTGATACTTTGTTCATTCATATTTCTGATTCCGGTTGTGACAATCCCTCAGGAAAAGGACTTTAAAACGCTGAAGGAAGAAATGGAACAGGAGTTTGATTCTCTGGAGCTGGAATATGAGCAGGAATTTAACGATTTTGTCGATTCAATAAACATTGAGTACATAAATCACATTCTTGAATCTGAAAAGGAATTCTCACGATTGCTGGAGGGTAGTTTTAAGGAATATGAAATTTTGCCCGGTGATGGCAAACCTGCTGTCTCAAAACCAAAACAAATTCCTGCTTATAAAAAAGAATCAATCAGAAATATCAATGCAGTTCAGTCCGGCAGAGGAACTCTTTTCAACGTAAACCATGAAATCATTCAGGTTCAAAAGGGTGTAAAAGCTGAGGATGTAAGGCTGACAGGAAGAACCGTTATAAATTTCTATGGCAGAGATTTTTTCATAAATTATGATACTGCATTTTCAATTATCAAACTGAATAGTATTGGACCGAAAACAATCAAAACATGTTTTGATTTTTTATTAAATACTGAATATTCTTCAGTTATTGATCAAATGACACAAATCTGCAGCCAAATGAACTTAAGTGACTGGGATTATTACTGTCTTGTGAATGAATTTTCCAAAAAGGTATCAAACCGGAACAATGTTCAAAAACTTATTGCCTGGTTTTTATTAATTGAATCAGGCTACAAAGTCAAAATAGGATATTTTGATGATGAATTAGCGATATTGTTTGCCTCTTCGCAAACAATATACAACTTACCCTGGTTCAATATCAGGGGTGAACGATATTATGCACAACTATTTGATCATGATAGAATAACTACGTATGATCTCGACTATTTTAAAGGAAACAGGAGCATAAATATTTACAACGTAAAACCATTGCTTTTTGCGGATGCACCAAAAAGCAAAACAATTAGATTCCCATTCAGGGGGAATAATTATTCAATTAATTTATCATATGATCAGAATTATGTTGATTATTATTCAAAATACCCGGATATTCAGGTAGAATATTATTTTTCAATTCCTGTTTCAACAGTCTTTAAAGAATCAGTTGAGGCAGAAATTGCCCCTCTACTCCGTAATAAAAACCAGTATGAATCGTTGTTTTTTCTTTTAAGTCTGGTCCAGTACGGGTTCGCTTATAAAACCGATACCGAACAGTTCGATAAGGAAAAGTACATGGTACCGGAAGAGACAATTCACTACAAATACTCGGATTGCGAAGACAGAGCTATACTTTTTTCCTGGTTGACATCGGAACTTCTAAGACTCGAAAATATAGCCCTTGATTTTAACGGACATCTCTGTGTAGCAGTGGAATTAACCGACCCGGGCATTAAAGGGAACTTCAAATATGATGGCAGAGATTTTATAGTCTGCGATGCCACTTATTCTGGAGCGCCTCCTGGAGTAATCCTACCCCAATATCAGCTAAAGGCGGCAAAAATTATTGATTTTAATAAACGCCTGGGAAGTTACAGTTATTCTGCCGGAATTTGGCAGAAAGCAAACAAGCATGGATTGTTCCAGGCGGAAAATACTTCAAATATTGTAAGCTCAGACAGCGGAGCGATTTTTATTACAGGCATCTCAACTAATAATCAGGATTCCGCTGAAATCAATAATCCTGGAACTTTTGTAGCAAAAATTAGTTCTTCTGAAGAGATATTATGGATAAAACGATTTTACGGAACCGGAATTAATTTTGGTTATAGTCTGGCATCATATAAAGACGAATTTCTTTATGTTTTTGGATATTATGAAAACTCAATGAAAATTGACAGGTATACAATAAACTCAGGGCAGAATGGAAGCTTTTATCTGGCACAGCTTGACCTTTCAGGTAAAGCAGTCTGGCTCCGGAATATTGAATTTCCAAAAGATTTGACATGTAGGGGTATTGCTGCAATTCTGGATAAAGAAGGCAATATGAAGTATTACATGCCCAATGATCATTATCCCCCGGAAAAAAGCTTCATGATTGAAGTTGACGACAAAGGGTTCTGTTACTTATTTGCAGCATTGCCTGATTTAAAGTCCGGAATTAATAAAGGCAGATCCTTTGCTTCCGGCGATGAATATAATATTATATCATATCTGCTTAAGGGAAATGAGAACATGTTGATGCACAACTATCCAAGGTCTGTATCTTTTTTGTACACCCTTATTCAGTTCCTGAATGAAAGCAAGGAATCTGCAATTCAAGGCAGATCAATATTAAAAGCAATAACAGAAATTTACAGCAATGTAATTATGAATTTCAATGACCGTTACTCGGAAATTGAAAAAATATCGGAAATAGTTAATATGGATGGTATTATGACAATTAAAACGATTAATCAGCAGCCGGTCACTATTAATCAGATACAGGCCCAGCACGAATCAAGGCTTAAAATATCTTACTTTAACGGGAATGCGAAAATTAATGTGCTCAACGGTGTCAGAATCGGAAGGGATCAGGTATGGAACAGGGTTAATTATATTTTGCTCGACAAGTTGACTGGTGAAATTGTGTTTAACTATGATAATCAATACATGAAAAAGATGCCGGTACACTCTCAGGTACTTTAAAGCTAAGTTTTTTTAAAACCAGTATTAGCAAGATGAGAAGAAACAGAATTTTGTTATTGATAGTTGCCCTTCAGATTATTATACTTCCATGGGCTGAATCATCTTCTCTACTAAGATATTATAACAATCAGGATACCATCGAAGTCGGCAGGGAGTTGGATTTATTTACAGGATTATCGGGAAAGGACACCTCAGCTGCGAGATTAAAGCTGGAAAAAGCCCTGTCAATAAGTGAAGCAAATAATTATTACCAAGGAATCTCAAGAAGTGCGTCATTGCTGGGTTCACTTTATTTAGGTCGCTTTAACCTTATAAAAGCCGAAAAATATTATCGTGAAGCTTATGAGGCAAGCAAAAAAACAGGAGATAAAATCAGAGAGGCAAACAGTGCCAATAATCTTGGTACAATAGCGGAAAAGAATGGAGATTACAGCACTGCTGTTTCATATTATTTATATGCCTATGAGATATTTGATTCCCTTAAACACAGGCAGGGGATATCAGGAACAGCAAACAATCTCGGTATTATTTATTATCTTCTTAATGAAACTGACAAAGCACTTGATTTTTTAAAACTTTCTTCAGAGCTGAAAAGAGAACTTAAGGATTCAATATCATTGGTTTTAACCTTTCAGAATATTGGCAACGTTTTTTTTGATTTATGGAAATATGACAGCTCTAAGTTCTATTATCAGAAGTGTATTGATCTGTCAGAGATGGTAGATGACCCGGCAAGTGCCGGTAAGGCTTTAAACAGTCTTGGGGTAATTTCAATGCTTGAGAATAATTACTTGGAGGCATTAAAATTCTTTAAAAGAGCTGTCAATAAATCGACCAAAGCTAACGATTTTCAGAATTTAAGCTCAATCTATGACAATCTGGGTTTGCTGAATTTAAATTCCGGAAAACATGAGAACGCAATTTCCTATTTTGACAGCAGCCTTTCAATTGCAATAAAATATGGCCTAAAAGAAGAAATGAGAAATTCCTATGAGCATAAATCAATGATTTATGCAAAACTTAAAAATTACAAAGATGCCTTTATAAATCTTCAGAACTTTCAGAATCTGCAGAATGATTTTTTAAAAGAGAAAGGCAGCGTTGCAGGTATTGAAGCATTATTTATTAAACAAAAACAGGAGAATAAGATATTGAGCCTTGAAAAAGAGCAGGAAAAACGCAAAACTCAGGCTGTTATTCTTTTGGCATTGCTGGTTATAATGCTGTTAGTTGCATTTCTTGGATTTTCAATTTATCGGATTACCCAGAAATCAAAAAATACCCGTAAGCTGGCGGAATTGGAAAAGGAAAGGTTTAAGGCTGTTATTGAGGCTCAGGAAATGGAGAGGAAAAGAATAGCAGGCGACCTTCATGACAGCGTCGGACAGATGCTTTCACTTACAAAACTTCACTTGTCAGAAATAATGGATGCTTCGCAGGACATGTTACCGGAACACGGTCAGATGCTTGAACGCTCAGTTAACATTATTGACGAGGCCTGTCAGGAAGTAAGAAATATATCCCATAATCTTATGCCAGGCCCCCTCATCCGACTTGGACTTAATTCTGCTGTTAAAGATTTAACACGAAAAATAAATGCCTCAAAAAAAATGCGGGTATCATATTCCAGCAACCTTAATAATGACAGACTTAATGAAAATGTTGAGATCTCAATTTACAGGATCATTCAGGAGATCATGAGTAACATTATAAAACACTCCGGAGCTTCCGAAATTCAGATGATTCTCAACAGGCAGACCGGGAATAAAATAAAACTGACAATCTCCGATAATGGAGCAGGATTTGATATGAATCATTTAAGTAACAGTTCGGGGATAGGCTGGAAGAACATACATTCACGCCTTGCAATAATAGGAGGATCCATGAAAGTTGATTCAGTGTTAGACAAAGGCACAGTTATAAATATTGATGTTAATTTATAAATCCGGGGCTGGCACAGAATTGATTTTTTGACTAAATGGTCATAAATATTGACATAAACCTGAATTCCTGATTGTAAATCCACTCTGGATTACTTATTTTTGAAATAGCAAGAATAAACCTGATAGAATATTATTGCGAAGAGCTGTTTTTATTTATCTGATAACCTGGATGGAAATTCGAAAGGAAAAATCAATCAGGCATCCTCTGGTTGTTTCATGTGCTTACATGAAAATTTTAAGTTGGTCAAAGCCCCCTTGATTCAATCTGTGAAAATTGTATTAATTTAATAGCTGGCAACCAGCTGATTAGGCTTTATTAATTAAATTTCAAACATTCTGATGGAAGGTGGAAATACTCCTGAACTGGTAAAACTTCTTCTGGTCGATGATCACCAAATGTTTCTTGATGGTTTGAGAACAATGCTTTCCCGGGAAAAAAATCTTCAGGTGGTGGCAGAAGCAAACAACGGCAAGGATGCGCTCAGCCTGCTCTCACAAAATGAGATTGACCTGGTTGTAACTGACATAAATATGCCTGTCATGTCAGGTACTGAACTTACAAAGCAGATTAAAAAAGATTATCCTCATGTTAAGGTATTGGTGCTGACCATGTACAATGACAGAGAAATCATTCATGAAATTCTTATGACTGAAGCCGAAGGATATATTTTAAAAAATTCTGACAAAAAAGAGCTTCTTAATGCCATACACCGGATCATCGACCACGGAACATTTTATAGCAATGAAGTAATTTCAATAATGACTGAGAATTATGTTGCCAGGGAGAAGATAAAAGATAAAACCCTTGAATTGTCAGCACGGGAAAAGGAGATAATAGCTTTGATCTGCCAGGAACTCACTTCAGCCGAAATCGCTGACAGATTATTTCTGAGCCCTCTTACCGTTGAAACACACAGAAAGAACATTTTACGCAAAACAAACAGCAAAACAATTGTGGGATTAATAAAATTTGCAATTGAGAACAAACTGACTGGTTAATACTGTTCTGTAGTGATGCAAATTACCTGATAACAGGTATTTCATTATGAGGCTTTGTGCGGTAACTTTGATTGGAAGCAGAAAAGATTATTCAGAACAAATTAACCTATTGAAAAACTAAAATCAAGAATTATGAAAACACAGATTTTCCTTCGAAGTCTCCTCCTTCTAGTTTTTGTAAGCTGTCTAGGTAATGCCGAATCACAGGTACTTAAAACAAGACAGAAGGAGTACAAACAGGCCTTAAGGCAAAGGACCAGGGAGCTGATCAAAGAAGGTTATTCCCCAAAGGGAGCCGGAAATGTAGAACTCTATGTCAGAGAAGCCATCAACAAGGAATTTGCAACGGATGAAAACGGTGAATCCAAATTTGCCGTGGTATATACTTCAGCAGTTGACCCGACATTTGAAGGCGCAGCAAATGCCTGTCGTGCAGCAGCCCGTGCAGCCCTGGCAGGAAATATTGAAACACGAGTTGCCGAACTTGTCAAAAGAAGTCTGAATACTCAGCAGATATCAATGCGAAGCGCTGAAGGAATAAATAAAACTGTCACAGCCGGTAAACAACTCATTGCCCAGAAAGTATCAATGGAGGATACATATCTTCTTTTCCGCGAAATGAAGGATGAACGGGATGGAAAGACAATAATTGAAGTCAATTATGCAGGTGCATACAGCCAGCGGCTGGCTATGGAAAAAGCCCGTGAATATATCAGGGAGCAAATGAAAAATGAAACTGAAGAACTTCACAGAGATCTTGATAAGATATTCAATCTTGATCAATGATGAACAAATGGCCTGTTAATAGAAGAATATTAAAGCAGCAGTATGGTTTTCCCATACTGTTGCTTCTTATGTTCAATTGTTTTATGATATACTCTCAGGAAATCCTGGTGTCCGGAGAGGGTTCGGTGCTGGCAAATGATCTGTTGAAGACACGGGCACAGTATGAAAATGAAGCCCTTCTTATAGCCAGGACAGATGCAATTGATAAGACTTTCGGTTCAAGTGTGATGTCTAATTATGAAAGACTCACCATAACAGAAATGCAGGGGCGGAGCGTTGCTTTCAACAGCGATAAGCGCAGCAATTATTTAAACACTTTTCCCAATGGGATCTGGCTGCGGGATGAGAGCAAGCATTGTTATGAAAAGAAGGATGAAAATGGGAACTTCTGGTATACTTGCAGTGTCACAGGGTATGCAAGAAAGATTGAAACAGCTCCCGTTAAGTTCATAGCTTTTACTCTTGATGGCACAAATCCCTTGATTGACAAAAGTGAAACCTTTGCAAACGGTGAAAGCGGATATCTTTACTTCCGAAGCCCCGAAAAAGGATATGTAATAGTTTTCTATGATGACCTTGAAAAAGTACAGCGTTGTATCCCGTATAATTATTCATCGGATAATTTTTTCACTGTTGACAATAACAGGGAATACATTTTTTTCAGTAAAGAGAAAAATGATTATCTGTCTGACAGTAATTTGATCGATGAAATTGAATTTTACACGGAGAAACCGATTGATTATAACCAGTTCTATATCCTGTTTTCTCCAACCCCCTTCAGTGGATATTTTTATGACCCGCCGCAAAAACTCGAAAACGGATATTCAACCTTTAAATCAATGAACAGTGATAGCTTTCATTCATGGCTGCAGGAAAACAGGATCAGGAATAAAGACCTCCAGGTTCAGATAATAGGGATAACGATAACTAAATAGGAAAGTAAAATAAAATTGTGTTATCAGACTGCTGATCTTAAATATTTAAGTATGATTAAAGAAATACTCATTAGAAAATAAGTTTTAAGATTTTCGATAAATAAGTTTAAGCTGGATATGGTTACAGAAAAGGATTGGTTAATAAGTACTTTTTGATACGACGGGTTTATATTAAAATGATACAGGCAATTTTCAAAATCACTTTGGTGTACAGCTTAATGTAACTTGCATAACTGCAAAATATTTATTATTTTCAATAAAATTTGGTCTTTATGAAAACCAGGTTTATTTTAATTCTGCTTGTTATTCTTACCGAAATAATTAGTTTTAGCCAGAAACCTGCAGTTATCCGCAATGTCGATTTTTCACTTATTGATAATAAACTGGTTATTACTTACGAGATTGCCAACTATAAAGAAAATGACAGGTTCAATATTAAAGCTGAGATATTCAAAGCCTCAGGCGAAAAGATAAATGCAAAGTCTTTCACCGGTGATCTTGAAGATGTAACAAAAGTCACGGGAAATACCATAATCTGGGATATAGACAAGGACAATATTATTCTTGATGATGATATATATGTTGTTGTCTCGGGGGAAGTAATCAGTGCTCCCATACCTAAACAAAACGTGAAAATTCCCGAAAAAACAACTGAACCACCGCCTGTGATTAAGAAATCACCAAAAACGGTAAAAAAAACTGCATATTTTTTTGAATCGTTGATATTTCCGGGATGGGGTACCAGCAAGTTAACCGGGAATAATATTCATTTCTTAAAAGGTTTTATCGGATATGGCTTGGTAGCTGGTTCAGTTTTAACAGGAATTTCAGCAAATAACACTTATTATGATGAATATTTGAATGAAAACAACCCTACTACCCGCAACAGTTATTATAACGACGCAAGAAGGCTCAATACATACTCAAAAGTTTTCGCCGGCGCAGCAGCTGCAGTCTGGTCAGTTGACCTGATTACTGTTCTTGCCACAAGGAATAAGGCTGCCTCCGGAACTTCGGCCGGGATTTCTTATCACATTGGCTATTCTTATGTTTTTGGCAACAGCCAGCTAACCTGTAGAGTGAAATTCTAATACAAAATAATTAAACCTATGAAAACTTTTACCTCTCTACTTTTTGCAGGTTTAATTCTGTTCTGCTCTTTGAAGGGACAGGAAAATAAGCTTTCTCCCGTCAGGAGCCAGACCAAACGGATAACCTACAAGCCGGCCGTATATGAGATCAAATCGGTAAGTTTATTACCTGATCTTGAAATAAAAGGCTTTGCTTTTACCGACGAAAATTCCAATAAAATCATTGATCCTGATGAAAATAATGAAATTTCACTGGAGGTTGTAAACAACGGCAAAGGCACTGCAGAAATGGTCAAATTCAGGATTTCAACTAAAAATCCTGTTGCAGGAATTTCCTATAATCAGATTTATGACATAGGAAATATAGAACCAGGTAAATCAGCCGGAATCAAAATACCCATAAAATCCGATATGAAGCTTCAGAACGGATCTGCAGAGTTCAGGCTGGAAGCCGTCGAAAACAGGGGATTTGATTCATATCCTCTCGAGGTAACAATTGAGACCAGACAGTTTCAGAGACCTGTTGTTCGGGTTGTTGACGCTGTTTTCAGCACCGATGAGGGCGGCAGAATCGTAAAAAACTATCCTATAAACCTTAAAATACTTGTGCAAAATATAGGAAGAGGAATTGCCAGTGGGGTTAAGGGAAAATTTCTTTTCCTTAGGGATAACTGTATTCCCCTCGAAGCAAATAATAGTTTTGAAATAGGAATTCTCAAACCCGGGCAATCGGCTGAAATTGAATTCCCCTTTACTGCGACTAGACGTTATACAGACGACCAGATACCAATAAAGATTGAGATTGAAGAGAAGTATAAACAATATGCCAAAGACACTGTGGTGTCGGTAGGTCTTAACCAGTCGCTGCAGGCAAGCAGGGAAGTGGTAATACAGGGTATCAGCACTGATGATTTTAATTTTGAGATAGCTTCACTTGTGGCGGAAGTCGACAGGAACATACCTGTTGACAAAGTGAAGCACCCGAATAAATATGCATTGGTAATAGGTAACGAAGATTACTCAAGCAGGCAGCCAGGAATAACAAGCGAGACAAATGTAATTTATGCCAAAAGGGATGCTGACATTTTTAAAGAGTATCTTGTCAATACACTTGGATTTCTTGAAGAAAATGTTATTATTCTCAAAGATGCGACAGCTGCAGAAATGACCCAGTCTATTGATTTGATAACAAAACTGGCGCAAAGGACTAAAAATGCTGAACTTGTTATCTACTATGCAGGACACGGATTTCCAGATGAAGTTACGCAGATTCCTTATCTTATCCCGGTTGACGTGACAGGGACGAATCTGGCCAATGCCATTAAACTTACCGATCTGTACAGAAATCTGGAAGTTTCAGGTGCACAAAAGATAACAGTTTTCCTTGATGCCTGCTTTTCAGGAGGAGGAAGGAACAGTGAACTGCTTGCAAGAAGGGGGATAAGGATCAAACCCAAGATTGAAATACCTCCGGCAAATACGGTTGTATTTTCGGCAAGTTCGGGTGAGCAGTCTGCATTACCCTATGCAGCAAAGCAGCATGGAATGTTTACATACTTTCTGCTTAAGAAGCTGCAGGACAGCAAGGGGGAAATAACCTATGGTGAACTGGCGGCTTATCTGCAGAGCCAGGTTTCACTGCAATCTCTTAAGATAAACCAGAAAGAACAGGATCCGCAGGTTTTGTACGGAGATAACAACAGAGAAAACTGGGTAAACAAATCCCTCAAGTAATATTTGATATAAATGATCTGCTTATTTGAAGACTTGTTTCATTAAAAGGAAATTATTGAAACTATGATTGCTAAACGTATTAATAAAAAAATCCTAAATCTTATAAAATCAGGCCTTTGTATGACTTTTATTGTTTCCTGTACAGAATTCGAAAGAGAGGCAAAAGTTGAAACAGGCACAGTATCTGAAATTACATGGTCTTCTGTAAGAATAAATGGTAAGATAATAGATGTTGGAATGGGTGTAACTGACTATGGATTCTGCTGGAGCACCTCACAAGAACCTGATATATCTAATTTTAAAACATCATTAGGCTCAACCGCTTTATTAGGTAATTTTGAATGCAATATTGTAGGCCTTGAGTCGATGACTATTTACTTTATTAAAGCATATTTAAAAAGCCTAGATAAAGTTGTATATGGGAACCAAGTTAGTTTTACCACTGATCCGCTAAATATCATTGATGCCGATGGTAATATTTATAATGTAATAAGAATTGGGACACAGTTATGGATGAAAGAGAACCTTAAAACAACAAAATATAATGATGGAACAAATATACCGCTTGTAACCGACAATACAGCCTGGAGCAATTTAACAACCCCGGGTTATTGCTGGTATAATAATGATGCAGGTTCCTATAAAAATGTTTATGGTGCACTTTATAACTGGTATGCAGTGAATACAGGAAAACTGTGCCCTGTTGGCTGGCACGTGCCTTCCGATAATGAATGGACAATTCTGGAAAATTACCTGGGCGGGTGGGAGGTTGCCGGAGGCAAACTTAAGGCAACCGGAACGATCGAAGCAGGCACCGGTTTATGGTATAGCCCAAATACCGGGGCAACTAATGAAACCGGTTTTACTGCAGTTCCGGGCGGTTACCGTAGCTACGGTGGGTACTTTAACAGCTTTGGTTACGACGGTCACTGGTGGTCCTCTACGGAGTACTCATCCTCAAATGCGTGGTACCGGCTCATGAACCATATGGACAGCTACTCAATCAGAGTCAGCAACCACAAGCCGAATGGTTTTTCTGTTCGTTGCGTCAGGGATTGATCCTTTCGAATTGCAGGTATACTGCAATTAGAAAGGAGACTATTTGACTATTTGATAATTTGACAATTTGTATTATCCCGCGAAGCGGGATCGAAATTTTTTAAAAATGACTCTTCACCATGAACTGCCGGTTTACAAGTCATGCTATGACCTGCTTCTGGAAATATTCCGGTTTGTAAAAGATTTCACAAAAGAATATTAGCAGAATGATTTATAAGCAATTACATAAAATTATTTTAAAAGTATTCTTAATATTTCTGCACCTGAATCTTAGTATTTTAATTACCTCCTGTATCAAAATCGAACGCGAGCCAAAGGTTATTACGGAGATTGTTTCAGAAATAACAACCTACAGTGCACAAGCTCAGGGAAAAATAATTGATATAGGAGAGGGTATCAGCAATTACGGGCACTGCTGGAGTTTAACTTCTAACCCTGATTTATCAGATTCATTTACATCTTTAGGCCCAAGATCTTCCACGGGCTCATTTACAAGTAATCTTCAAAATCTTCTTTCCGGTACAACCTATTATGTGAGAGCTTATCTCAAATGCGGTGCTAAGGTTGTATTTGGTGATGAAATAAACTTTACAACACTTATAGGTGTTCCGACACTTACCACTACGGCAATATCTACAATTACTGCAACAACAGCAACAGCAGGTGGTAATATAACCGCTGACGGCGGTGCTGCCGTCACTGAAAGAGGAGTATGCTGGGGAACCTCTTCCGGTCCGACTATTTCCGGATCTCACGTTGCCAGCGGTTCGGGGATAGGTACTTTTACTTCCAATTTGACAGGGCTCACTCCAGGAACTACATATTACGTCAGAGCTTATGCTACAAACAGTGCAGGAACTGCCTACGGAAATGAACGGACTTTTACAACTTTGGCAGGATTACCGGTGGTAACAACCAATACTGTATCAGCAATTACACAGACATCTGCGACATCAGGCGGCAATGTTACTTCAGATGGCGGTGCTGCAGTCACTGAAAGAGGAGTATGCTGGAGCACATCTCCAGGTCCGACAATTACCGGATCCCATACTAATGATGGAAGCGGAAGCGGGATTTTTTCAAGCAATATTACAGGCTTAACACCAGGCACTTTATATTATGTTCGAGCCTATGCTTCAAATATTGTTGGCATTGCTTATGGGAATCAAATTCAATTTAATACCCAAATAGTAGATATAGAGGGAAATGCTTACAACACTGTTACCATTGGAACACAAACATGGATGGCAGAAAACTTAAGGACCACAAAATTTACGGATGGGACAAATATACCATTGGTTACAGACAGTACGTTATGGAGTAACCTGGTAAATCCTGGATATTGCTGGTATTATAATGATGCAGCTAAATATAAAAATATATATGGTGCACTATATAATTGGTATACAGTAAACACAGGTAAATTATGCCCAGAAGGATGGCATGCACCAACTGATTCTGAATGGAAGCAGCTCGAAATGTATTTGGGAATGAGCCCAATTGATGCAGATGGAATTTGGGAAAGGGGGACCAATGAAGGAGATAAACTTAAGGAAGCTGGCATTTCCCATTGGATTGGTCCAAATAATGGTACAAACATAAGTGGATTTACAGCATTACCAGGTGGCCAGAAAGGTCACACATTCGGTTTTTGGGGACTTGGTCAATATGGTTGTTGGTGGACTTCAACTATTGATTACTCTGATGATGCATGGTATAGATATTTGCAAGCATGGACTAGTGGTATAGGTCGTAGTCGTATTCATATGAGATCTGGAAATTCTGTTCGTTGTGTGAAAGATTAACAAACTTAATATAATTATATGAGAGGATCTTTTCTAATAAAATTTATAAAATTCCCATTCATTCTTTATAACCTCACTTATACTTGTCTGGGGAGTCTGTTCCACATTATTGATCAGAAGTGACTTAATACCAACTATCTGGCTCAGGTATTCTGAGAGATCGGCATACGTACATTTACCCTCAGTTTCCTTGAGCTTTTTAAGAAGGAAATAGGTAAACATCCCATGTCCCTTTTCCCTGTAAGATAAAGCAGTCTGCTCATTCTGGCTTGCAGTAAAAACTACAAGTCTTCCCTGCAGTTCTTCGGGCCTGGGCTTTATGCGGATACTGCGGCTTGCCAGCAGACTGTTGTTCCTTGCACCTCCGCTGAAGCAGGCATCGAGAAATACAGTTGTCCTTTTTGTTGGAAATTCTGTCAGCTTCCTGTAAACATCTGTCAGGGATATCGCAAAATTCATTTCAGAACCTGAAACATCAACAGGGATTAGATAAGGCTCTCTTGTCGTAAAATCAGGCAGTCCGTGCCCGGAATAATAGAAGAAAAGCTCAGCTTCACCTTTCATATTCTTTGCTATTAGATTAAGCTTATTGACAGCCTTTTGCATCTCAATGCTGGTTGCATTCTCCAGAAAAATGACATTCTCCTCAGGAATCCCGAGCAACGACCTTGCGTATTGGGAAAATGCAATGGCATCGTTAATAGCAAAGTCCACATTTACTTCCGGTGAAAGAGATGTGTTCTTGGAACTGTAGTCCTCATTGCCGATAACGAGAGCAAAGCGATTCCTGTATTGATTTTCATTTACTGGTATATCATAATCAATGTCAGATACGATCACTTCCGGAACTTTTCCCTTTATGTCAGTGGGAGCCTGCTGAATTACTACTTTTTCAGCTTTGACATGAGCTGTGGGATCAACGATATCTTCCTGCTTGACTTCTGTTTTCAGTTCAGCGATGTAGGTTAAATCAGGTTTTTCACCCTCAAATTTCCAGTACGAAAGGTTTGAGATCTGGTTCATTAATTCCCTGCCGTATGCTGCATCAGCCTGCTGGACCTCCTTGTCTGTCGATTTGCTCAGGTCAACTATAAAATAATACCTTTGCCCTGTAGTCAGGTTAAATGTCTTTGCTGTCTGATCAATGTTTCCTGTCTTTTTTAAGTAGACTCCCAGACCAATTGTATAATCTCCATTCTTGTAAAATGTATATTTGACCTTTGAACCGTTTGGAATTCTGCAAATTAACTTGCCATTAATATATATGGATGTTTTAACTAAACTTCCTACGAATTCAAGAGGTCTTATTATAAATACCTCTCCATAATCAGATTGGCTTTGACTCCTTAGGCTGTTATAAATAAAAGGAAGGAGGAATAAAATAGAAATTACCCTTTTCATTTTTACATATGATTTAAAGTACTGGCAATTCAGAAGATCAGTCCAAAACATATTTCAACACCTCCTACATTTGATTTTTCATGCATGGCGTTCACAAACCTGAATTCAAGCTGAAAGGGCTTATAATAAATGCCACCGAAAGGATAATATTCGAACAGGGTTTTATTATAAGTACTAGATTGATCTTTCAATGAAAAAAAAGTTGCACCAACTCCTATTCCTGCATAAGTTTTAAATTTTCCTTTTTCAACAAATGCATAGTTAATAGAGGTTGTAAGAAATAAAAGATCAATATTTGTAGAAGTGTAGTCTCCGTCTGAGGTCACTTTCCCTTTTTTTGAATAGTCCCTTGCTTCAAGATTCCATCCAAATCCGTTCCTGCCCCAATAGCCGATATAAAATCCATAAGTGAAGCCTGTGCCAAAGGTTTCCATTATTACATCATTTACTGGAGCAAAATAGCCAACCTTGCCTCCGAATGCAAATCCAACAAGCCTGTTTTTGTCTATATCTCCTCCGATAGCTTCCGGTTCTGTAACCGGATCACTAACAGAACTTTTATTGCTGGAATTTATGAGTTTAGGTTGCTGACTTATCAGGGCTGAATTAAAATCCAGCCTCTGACCATCGGAGTATTCTATCCTTTCAACCTCGGCAATAGGTATAACATAATTTACTTCCTTTCCTTCTTCACGGTAAATAATATTCTCTTTGCCAACATCGACTACTTCTACTTTCATTTCATCACCATTCCTGTAAACTATCAAATCGCTTCTGTCAGCTTTTCTGGTATCCGTCGCCGGGATTGATGGGATCTTATTTTGCAGTTTTACATTTTTTATGAACTTTTTATTTATTGCACGCTGATATTTGTTCTGATCATTCCATAAATAATAGAAGTATTCATTTTCGGTGTCTTTCAGAATTCTGACACCAATTGCGGTTTCATCGAGAAGTACCAGTGTATCCTGTGCTGATGCGGTTATGCAATAAAAAACGATCAGCAAAAAAAGAAGCTTTTTCATAATATTAAGTATTTAGATTTTGTGATTAATTTATTTATACGTTTGGATAGAAAAGGCTTTTAAACAGGAGGATGGAGTTTGACCCCCAATCCTCCCGATAAAATTTTTCAGATCGTGAAACTCCACACCTCTGACCAGGGTGAATAGCCGAATCCGTTTTTAGCCCTGACTCTCCAGTAATACCTTGTTCCGCGAGTTAAATTGTTTACCACCTGCTTGGTGGCAGCAAATCCGGTCGATGTAAAAACATTTACCGAGAAATTGTCATATTTCGAAACCTGCAGTTCATAAGTATCAGCAAACATAATTTCTGCCCACTTAAGAGTAACCGGACTGCCGACGCCTACAGCATTGTTTTTAGGTGAACTCAGGAAAGCAAAACTTGGTGGTCTGGTATAAACGATAAATTTTGTGTAACGTTCCACCAGGCAAATATTTGTGGCAAACAAAGTGACATTTCCTGCTCCCATTATTGCCTTGGCAGCGCTTAAAAAAGTACTGGCTTCCTTTACAACAGTCGCTCCAAGCTTTGAACTTATGGCCTTAACAGCATCGGGGTTTTTCAGGATCTCCTTGCACATCCGGGCGCCAAAGTTAACAAGCTCCCTGCAGATTGTGGTAAAATTATCTGCATTGTAAAGGGAAATGGCAGCACTGGTGTTTTTTAAAAGATTTGCCAGCTTATGAAGTTCTGTTTCAGGCATTCCCAATAATGACGAACTTCCTGTAACAAGGTCAATAACAGGGAATAGTATATAAAACAACATTGTTTCAACATCCTGGGTTCCAAGACCTGCCACTGAGCTTGGAGGTACTAAATCAGAATTTTTTACTCCCATACCTGTTACCCAGATCTCGGAATATGCTGAATTTGAATTTGGTGTAAAATCAACTGTTTTAACCGTAGGGCTCATGTATGATAAAGTGAATATCGACCCCCAACTCAATGGTATTGCACCTTTCATACCTTCAGATAAAGTACTGGTTCGTAAAGTTGAATTTGATTCAGATTTGTCAATCTGTGTTACTTTAACGTACCTGAATGCGCGATTTTTAAATTCAAGCTTGCGGCTATACTGGTTCACCCTGAAATCATTTTTCCAGTCAGAAATGCCCTTTTCAGCAGTGTCGTCAGGTTTCTTTCCGCCAAATTCCTCAACACATGCAGATAACAGAGTATTATATTCATCCAGCTGTACAATCTCGTCCAGGCTTTTTACAGGCAAATTTGAACTGAGATACCTTTTAAGTTTAATGAAAGACATGAGACTCTGTACATTGTCAATTATTTCACCTGCCTCAACAGGGTCCGTTGACAAAATACCGGGTGAAATAAAAATCAGGCTTAGTGCAGTTGACTGCACATCAACAGGCATAACTTCAAAATTCTCTGAAGAAGGGTTGGATAATGTCAAAGCTCTTATCTTGTTTTCTGAATCCAGAATTGAGAGAAGCTGAACGCCTTCTTTTGAAACAGCTGTATTAAAGGCTCCGTTTACCAATGGAGCATCATTCCATCTTGCAGAAATGAGTTTAAGTCCGTTTCCGCCAATAGCTGAGGCATCAATAGAGACAGTGCGTTTAACGGAAACAGAAGGATCGAAGTACTGACTCTCCTCCTGTTCAGGATCCAATACTTTTTCGCATGATGCAAGAATCACCATCAGAAAAAGCATACTGATTAGTCTGATTAAGTCTTTCATGGTTTTGTTTTTTAAGCGTTAGAATTATTGATTTTGTTCTGATCAAATTTCCAACAATCCATGCTGCACTTCAATCACCTCAATCATGTAAAATCAGTACCTGAAAGTAGGTATCGATTAGCTGAGTTAAATGAAAAAGGATATAATTATCAATGGAGAATTATCAGGTCTTCAATTTCGCTGGAATATAGCACTTCGATAATATATTTTAAGTAGCTTATTTAATCTCCTGCTTTCTTTTTCCTCCTCAATAAGAATTGACATAAAATTGACTTGAATCTGGAAAATCAGCGTTCAAATGATACATAAAGTGAGCTTACTACTGTTGTAGTCCTTCTTCCCGTAAGACTTCCGCCTCCGCTGAAGCTATGATGGCACGCAGACGACGAACGTGAAGGTCAGGTAAACTCCTCGGTGCTCGTACCCAAGGAGAGTCCAGAACTTACTCTGGGGTGCACCCCATTTGATTTGATTCAGCATCCTGCTCTGAAAGAACCCAATGTGAATAACCCCCAGTGAATATAAAGAAAGTGGCAATCCGGCAGTATGCAGCTCTGCAAGAGCCTGATGTGAATAACCCCCAGTCAATGTAAAGAAATTGGTAATCCGGCAGTATGCAGCTCTGCAAGAGCCTGATGTGAATAACCCCCAGTCAATG
>CAZEUL010000023.1:0-13025 GCA_964514725.1 uncultured Rikenellaceae bacterium | reverse complement strand
TTGGTAATCCGGCAGTATGCAGCTCTGCAAGAGCCTGATGTGAATAACCCCCAGTTAATCTGGGGGTATGCCGTAACCCAAGGGTATTCAGCTCTGCAGGAGCTGAATATAAGATCAAGGAAAGTACCTTTCATCTATCTGAATCCCGGACTCAATGATCAGAGCCTTGTATTCCTCTTCAAATGTCTTCTTCCTGTGATGTTCCTGCTGATTCTTCACATAATCAATGAGTCTTCCCATATCCATATATGAGCATGAAAATGCACCATATCCCTCAGCCCATCCTATGAATGAGGGGAACAAGCCACTGTTTTTCATCCATAATGAAGTTGACACCTTGATCTCCCTTACAAAATCCGCAAGTGCAACTGACGGATGCACATCAGTCAGAATGTGAAGATGGTCTTCCAAACCATTTATACGGTACAGATGGCTGTTCTTGTTTTTAATTATCCCTGTTATGTACGCATATAGCTGATCAGCATGGAGGGTTTTAATGGTTGGCTGGCTATCCTGTGTTCTGAACACAACATGATAGATTAATTGACGATAACTCGACATGACTTTGAATTTTAGATTAATAATGCAGCGACAACATTCAAAATTAGGTAAGTTGTTGATTATTTCCAAATATATTAAACCCCTTCAGGGTTTTACAGCCCGGGGTTACCTTCCACCCCCAGTTGTCACTGGGGGTTATTCATATAAAGCCGCCTTCGCGGCTTATCATTCAGAATTTTGTTTTGAAATATCCAACCTGTCTTAAACTGTTCCTAAAATGGTTATCATATAGTTTTTCCTATCATTCAGAATTTTGTTTTGAAATATCCAACCTGTGTTAAACTATTCCTAATATGGTTATCATATAATTTTCCCTGATACATCAACCGGAATAATAAATCTGCATTTGAATGGCAGACCTTTGTAAGGATTTAAGTGATATTTACGGAAAACAGGAAAAGGGTACAGTTCATTAAACCGTGAATGGTAAGATCTGATCAAGGAAATGCTTACCTTTCAGAAATAAAACTTCCTATTTATGAAAGTCAAAATTGTTATTTTACTTATCTTTTTTAGTAAACAGGTTTTTGGTCAGCCCGGCAAAATGATAAATGATATTGTGGATCACAGATCCGGTACCGCAGTCTGGTGGGTTGGTCAGGCCAGCTGGATAATAAAGTCAGGCGATCTGGTTATATCAACCGACCTGTTCCTCGATCCCGGCGGCAGGATTGACCCCGCTCCGGTAACCCCCGAAGAGATCGCTCCAATCCTGGATATTTCTTTTGTCACACACGACCACGGCGATCATTTTGACCCTTACACCACGAAGGTTCTGGTTGAAAAATCAAAATGCATCTTCGTTATTCCTGAAAGCTGCCTTGAAACAGCAGAAAAACTGAAGATACCTGCCGACAGACTGGTAATTGCAAAACCAAGAGAGCCTTTTGAATTAAAGGGGATAAAGGTTCAACCCCTCAGGGCCCTTCACGGTAATGAGAATTTTGCAATATACTACGATGCCAACTTACAGGATGTCGGATATCTGTTCACGATCGATGGCAGGCTGATCCTGCAGCCCGGCGATACTTACCTGCTTGAGGACCACCTGTTCCTGAAAAAGGTGGATGTCCTTTTCTTTTCACCTACCGAGCATAATATGTATATCGATCCATCTGTCATTCTCATAAATGCACTCGATCCTGAATATATTTTCCCCCAGCACCACAGCACCATGGTTGTCAATGAAGGAACCCGTTTCTGGTCGAAGGGGTATCCTGATGAGGTTAAAATAAGGCTTTCCAAACCCCTCCGTGACCGGTATCATATCCTGAAACCCGGAGAGAAAATGGAAATAAAATAATAGAAATTTCCCGCAAATCTCGCAGATAATTAAGATATTATTCCTGACTTTTGACAATTAGTGCGGTATAAGATTCAACCATTCAGTTTATGAATCTAAGAAACCCATCCCCAGCCCCTTCCCTTTAGCAAAAAGGGAAGGGGCTGGGGATGGGTTAAGTGTCTTGTCCTGAAATAGGTTGACAAAAAAAAAGAAAATATGTCAACTTATATCAGGATTAAAACAAAAAACTGTCAACCTTTTTTAGGACGAGTCACCCCTTTTGACGCTGATCTGTGATCAGTTCGCCGGATATTTAAACCTTACTGCCAGGATCTGCGCATGCTCCTCCTCAGGCTGATTACCGCTGTAGAAACCAATCAGTGTGTTGGGAGAAAAGAAATATATATCACCTTCCTCCGAAGAATGCCTCAATTCTTTTCCTTCAGTTGTTTCACCGGCAACAATATCTCCCCGACCTTTAAGAATAAGGTAGATCTCCTCCTCATCCTTGTGCCTGTGAGGATTATTTGTACCCCCCGATGCAAAATCCATAATAAACAGACTTGTGACCTGACAGGCTGCTGCAAGCCTGTCCCTCGTGCTTTCTGTCGTGCCCATAAGCAACTGAAACTGAGTGGTGGGTCCATGCCCCTGCAATGTCTGGAATTTAACCTCATCGGTATTTGCTATCTTCAACCCTCTTTTAATTTTGCTGCACTCCCCGGTTTCCAGACGGAATCCCATGACAAGAACAGACAGAGATTGTTCCCTGGGATTTGAAAATCCGAATCTTAATCCCTCGGGAATGTATATAAAATCATTTTTACTTACCGGGATATTCTCATTTCCATGGATAAGGATACCTGTTCCTTCCTGAACAAATAGTACATGCTCTTCTTTATCATACTTTGCTATATTGCTTTTACCCCCTGGTTCAACTACAAGCAAGCCATAGCGGGTTGCTCCCCTGATTATTGTCGATGAATCATCACCGGCTCCAAACACAGGCTTGTAATATGCCCCTGTCGTTGTAAACTCATTGTACACTTCCCTGACCGATGCCAATGACCGGTGAAGGGACTGGGACCAAACATTCGGATTTAATGATAAAAGCAATATCAGAAGAAACACAAAACTTTTGAGATGTCTGGTGATTTGGGAATTTTGTAAACATCTGGTTTGAGAGATTTGTTTTCGGCTCATTGCATTATAATATTTCGGATTTCGGAATTCGGATTTCGGATTTGAAAATCCGCAACCGAGCCGTTAGGCGAGCTCGGCGAAGCCAATCCGCAATTGCTTCAGTTTGATCCTGTCTGATTCGCATAAACCCCATCGTCATTTATATGCCACCATGGTCCGCCGGTCTGGTGGTAATCGCCGATAAGACCTTTTTGTTTGGCTTCCATCATCGTCATTGGATTGTCAAATTCGGGTGTCGGATTGAATAATCCCGATTTGTAAGCAAGGTATTTTGGTTCTCTGAGATATTTTTCAGCAACCTCATCAACAAATTCGATCCCAAGTCCCGGAGTGTCTGGTACAGGAATAACACCATCCCTGATAATCGGTTTAGGGATACCTGTAACCAGATCATCAACCCACGGCATTTCAATTGTATGATTTTCAAGTGAAATAAATTCCTTGATTGTTGCCGCAGTATGTACGTTTGCCATCACGCCAACAGGTGAACTGGCACAATGCATCATCGTCTTTATACCGAACTGATATGCATAGTCGGCGATCTTTTTTGTTTCAATCATTCCTCCGGAAGTCAGCAGGTCAGGGTGTATAATGCTGACCGTATTTTGTTCTATCCAGGGTTTGAAGTTCTCAAGGCTGAAAATATCTTCACCATTCAGTGTCGGTGTCTTCGATCCGGCCGTTATCTGCCTGTTAAGGTTTACGGCATTGAATTTTGTAAAATGGATAACATCTTCAATATAAGCAAGGTTATATTTAGGATCTGCCATGAAGTTTCCAAGCTCAATCCCGCTTTCCACGGTCATATTCCCGAAATGGTCGGCACCAAGAACTTTATCATACCCAATAATACTTCTAGCTGTCAGAACATGTTCTCCCCAGATCTCAAGTCCTTTTCTTGTAGGAAGATTGTTTTCGTATGCACCCGGAATATCTCTGATCAGGGGTGGAGTCAGATCGATCTTGTAATGTTTTAATCCCATTGCAAGCCTTCTTTTCATCATCATTTTCAGATTATCCTCCTTCAGAACAGTAGGGCAATCGGCATATATTTCGACCTTGTCGCGGACCTTCTCACCAAGCAGTTTCCAGCATGGGACTCCGAGTGCTTTGCCAGCAATGTCCATCAGGGCGATGTCAACTGCGCAGTAACCTCCTGCGTATCTTCCCGGACCTGTAAGGTGCCTGATGCTTTTCAGGATAGGTTCAATGTCGAGAGGATCTTTCCCGACAAGGTATGGCTTCAGCATAAGGGCCTGGGCTATCCAACCTGCATCCCTTACTTCACCCAGACCAATAATACCCTGGTTGGTATATATCTTGATAATAGGAAAATCATAAATTGCCGCAAGCGTTGCTCCGCGTATGTCGGTTATCTTCAGGTCGGAAGGCCTGGAAGGTGCATCTTTGGGATTTGCTATTGTACTTCCGCCAACCAGGCCGGTATATCCAACTGCCATCCCTCCCAGAACTGATTTTTTCAGAAAAGATTTTCTATTCATTTGATTAAAAATAAAAGGGTTACTCAATTGATTTTTTCAATGCTGCCCGTGCCAGAATTCTGGTTGAGTCGAGGACCGGCAGAGGAGATTCCTCAGGCAGCACTATCAGGGGAATCTCAGTGCAGCCCAGAATTACAGAATCACAATCCTTTGATTTCAGGTCATTCACCACATTCAAAAAAAACTTCTTTGATTCAGGTTTGATTATTCCATAGACGAGCTCGTCAAAAATTATGTTGTTTATTTTTATACGGTCTTCTGCCGGCGGAATCTCGTATTTTATGTTTTTTGCTGTAAGTTTCCCAGGATAAACTGGGCCTTCCATAAGGAATATTGTACCAAGGATGCCGGCTTTGGCAAAGAAATTACTGTAAGCCACGCCGGCCACCTCTTCAGCTATGTGAAGGAAGGGAACTGATATTTTCTCCCTGACAAATTCGTAGGCCTCGTGAATGGTATTATCGGGACATATCAGTATTTCCGCCCCGATTTCAACAAGCTTGTTTGCCGATGAGATCATCAGGGAGGCAACGCCTTCCCAGTCACCTGTTTCAATGAACTTCATGTATTCATTCAACGGGTGGTTATGAAGGCTGACTTCCGGGTGCGAATGCTCTCCCAGATATTTTGATCCTTCATTGCAGATAGTCCTGTAGCAAAGGGCTGCTCCTTCATAACTGCATGCTATTATTCCGATATGTTTTGACATTATTATTCTTTTTTTACCGCAAAGGTTCACAAAGGTTGCCACGAAGACCACAAAGTATGAGTAATATTAATTTAACTATCCAGGCGAAAGTGTCGATATTAAATTGTATTTAAATCATTTTACTTCAAATTCACCGGTTAACCTTATATCGTTGGAAGAACTGCCGACCATTACCCTGAAAGTCCCGGGTTCCACAACAAAGTTCATATTCCTGTCGAAAAGGGAAAGATCCTCATGTGTTAGCCTGAACTTTACACTTTTCTGTTCTCCCGGCTCAATCGAAATTTTTTCATAGCCTTTCAGCTCTTTTACCGGTTTTGATGTTGAGGAAATTACGTCGTTTATGTATAGCTGGGCGACTTCTTCCCCTTTTACTTTTCCTGTGTTTTTAATATCCGCGGTTATTTCCACATCACCCCTGTTGTTGATCTCCTTAGGATTGATCTGCAGGTTGCTGTATTCAAATGAAGTATAGCTCAAACCGTATCCGAAGGGATACAGGGGAGTGCCAGGCATGTCGACATATTTCGTATTTTCCCTGGTGGCCGAATGATTGTAATAGAAAGGGTATTGTCCTGAATGCCGGGGAACGGTTATCGGCAGCTTACCGGAAGGATTATAATCACCGAAAAGAACATCTGCGACTGCATTCCCTCCCTGTTCACCGCACATCCAGGCTTCAACTATTGCAGGTACATTTTCTGCCGCCCATCTGACTGATAAAGGGCGGCCGTTAATGAGAATTGCAACAGTAGGAGTACCAGTGGAGTAAACTGCTTTCAACAGGTCCTCCTGAAGCCCGGTGAGATCAAGACTTGCAACATCCCTGCCCTCTCCGTTGGTTATATATCCTGCTTCACCAATAACTACCAGCGCAACATCAGCATTTCTTGCAGCCTGCTTTGCTTTTTCTATTTCATTGACCTTATTGCCGATAACTTCGCATCCTTTTACATAGGTTATTTTAACAGACGGGGACAATTTATTCCTGACTCCCTTTAGGACAGTTACCACTTCCTGTGGGACAACCTGAGGATGATAGTCGCCAAGCTGGTCGATGGGAGCATCAGCATTTGGACCTATTATGGCAATTGATCTGAGGTTCTTCTTAAGTGGAAGAGTATTCTTATCATTTTTAAGAAGTACGATGCCTTCCCTTGCAGCCTGCAATGCCAGATCTTTGTGTTCTTTCGAATTGACAATCCTTACGGCATTCTCAACATTCACATAGGGATTTTCAAATAACCCAAGCTGGAATTTCAGTCTCAGAAGCCTTGCAACAGCCTGATCGACATCTTTGATCGATATTTTGCCTTCCTGTACATTTTCAATAAGTCCGCCCATATATGCATCCTCAATTGATATTCCGATGTCAACACCTGCTTTAATTGCAAGAATTCCTGCATCCTTCTGGTTAGCAGAATGCCTTTCTGTCACAATGGTACCCAGTCCTCCTCCTTCTCCTAAGACAATACCTTTAAATCCTAATTCTTCCCTGAGTATTTTAGTAAGTATCTTCTCTGAACTATGCACTGCAACTCCGTTTATTGCAGGGTAGGTTGCCATCACACCCAGAGCTCCGTTTTTCTTTATGCCGGCAACCCATGGCGGAAGAAATACCTCCCTTAATTTCCTGTCGGAAATTTCCATTGCGCCGCGCTCAAGTCCTCCTGCCGGCTGACTTTGTCCGGGATAATGGCAAAGGAAGGAAATGAGTTTGTCAGGAGCCGAGATATCATAACCCTGGAGCGACTGGACGATACATGATGCTATCTCCGAACACATATATGGATCTTCACTGTATCCCTCTTCATTTCTGCCCATCCTTGGATCGCGGTTAGGTTCGATGACCAATGTGCACAAACCATGAACCCCTATCGATCGGCCCTCTTTTGCCGCAGCGGAATAGATCCTTCTGACAAGGTCCCTGTTCCATGAGGCTCCTATTGCAAGTCCCTCAGGAAACACTGTTCCTCCCGGACACATAAGTCCATGGGTTCCTTCTTCAATCTGAAGCAATGGAATCCCCAGGCGGGTATTTTCGACGGCTATTTTCTGGAGCTCATTCATTACTTCTGCCTGCCTTCTTGTTCCTTCATGTATAAGCCTGTCGGAGAGAGTGAAAAATCCACCACCAGGCCCCAGAATGTCGTTATGTACACCTTCGGTCCATTTCCTGACACCCTCAAGCTGTTTTTTTCTTGCTTCACCACTTGGATCATCCCACAGATATCTTTTTTTGTCGCTCAGACCATATCCAAGATCCATAGTATAACAGGTGGGAATATTTATCTGTCCGACTTTCTCCTTAAGGGTCATTCTGGAAATGAGGTCATTTACTCTCTGTTCAACTGGGAAAAGAGGATTCTTATACAAAGGTAATTGTGCAAATTCCGTTTGTCCCCGCCTGGATCTTATGTAAGAAGCAATATTATGAACATTATCGATCCAAATGCCATTTGCAGTATCGGATGCATACCGGCAAATAGCCTCGATGGTTGATAATAAGGAGGTCTGAAAACCTTTATCATCCGTCTCATGTCCTGCAAGAATAAGCCAGCTCCCTTTTTTACCGGCTGATTCGATCAATGATTTAATCTGCTCAAAGGACTTCCCGTCAAGTTCCATGCCGGTAAGCTGCGACATATCACAATAAACAGGATCATTGGGGCCTTCGCTGAGCCAGAGCCTTCCCGATTCGAACATGGTTGCAACAATGGGGATATAGCTTTTGAGGTTAACTCCCTTGCCTACAAAAGTCTGCCCGCAGGGATATGCAAAAGAATAAGGTTTAATTCCAAGAAGGTTGTTTATCAGAATTGTGGCGGAATCAAGCTCAGTTATCATCCTTTGCAGGGTATAGTTTTCAAGGGCAGCCTCCTGAGGCCAGCCGTAGTTTATTGTACAGGGATGAATAAGTGCATGATTTCCAATATCGTGTCCGTTTTTTACAGCCTGTTTCCATCCTTCCAGCCTTTGGACCATATTATTCCTGGAAACATAGAATGTTCCTTTTACACCATATTTATCCAGTAATGGAATACCTTTATCAATCTGTGAGAGACGGGCATCATCAAAAGTAAGACTTAAAGCCATCTTCTTTCCTTTCGGCCACCTGAAATCAGATCTTTCATCAGCTGGCCTTGTCAGGTATCCCTGCCCTGATAATATTAAGGATGAGTAGCTTAAAACCAATATCAGAATTAAACAATTGAATGGTTTAAAGGTTTTCATAACTTTTATATGTGATGATTGATTTTGGTAATTCTGTAAAAGTCTATGGTTAATCCAAATTTAATCAAATTTAATTTATGGGAATAAAATATATGTTTTCCTGCCAATATCAGTAATGACCTGATATCTTTTTTAGTTAAATTTACTTATTTCATCTTTAGTTGCTGAAATGGGAATAATGACACGGCGTGAGCGTCTGGTAAATACAATGAAGGGATTGAATGTTGATCGTCCGGCAGTCAGTTTTTATGAGATCGGAGGATTTCTCATCAATCCTGATGACCCTGATGAATACAATATTTACAACTCTCCATCCTGGCGTCCATTGCTTGAGCTGGCCGAAGCGCACACTGATCTGATACGCATGGTAAGCCCGGTAAGGGCTCAATCACATCTTTCATGGGATGGGAGTTCCAATACTGAAGAAAGAAAGCTTTTTGTAAAAGAGGATAAATGGGAAGACGATAAAAGCAGGTTTACAAGTTTTACATACGCGATTAAAGGTAAGCATCTGACGACTGTTTCACGTCGCGATAAGGAAGTTGATACTGTTTGGACAATTGAACCGCTTATTAAAACAATTGATGATGTGAACCTCTTCCTGGAACTGCCAGATGAAATATTTGAGGAAAATATTGATATTAAGCACATGGAAGAGGAGGAGAGGAAACTGAACGACAAAGGGATAATCATGGTCGACACTGAAGATCCGGTGTGTGCAGTTGCATCGATGTTCAAACTTGAGGATTTTACACTTTTTGCACTTACTGAAAAAAAACTTTGTCACGCACTTCTTGAAAAACATTCGATTTATATCAATAAGAGAATTGAAAAAGCTGCAAAAGAATTTCCCGGGCGGTTATGGCGTATTTATGGACCTGAATTTATCACGGAGCCCTTCCTGCCTCCGGCATTGTTTGAAGAATATGTTTTAAAATACACAGGTCCTCTGGTACAGACCATAAAAAAATATGGAGGATATGTCAGGATCCATGCACATGGATGTGTCAGGGGCATACTCGATTACGTTGTAAAAATGGGAGCCGATGCTATTGATCCGATTGAACCGCCTCCCCATGGCGACGTGGAATTGAAGTTTCTCAGGGAAAAATATGGCAGACATCTGGTCCTGTTTGGAAATATTGAAATTACAGATATTGAAAATCTGCCAAACGATGTCTTCAGAAAGGTAGTGCAAAAATCATTGTCAGAAGGTACAGCAGGGGAGGGCAGGGGGTTTGTTCTGATGCCAACAGCATCGCCTTACGGAAGGGAAATTTCTGAAAGCACTTTACGCAATTATCAGATAATGATCGAGGAGGCTGAGAAGTTATAAGAATGCACTGATGGTGATTAAGATAAAGGGCTGAGGGAGACACAGGATCCAGGGCATGGAGCATGGAGCATGGAGCATGGAGCATGGGGCATGGAGCATGGGGCAAAGGGGATGGGCACTGGGCGCAGGGCTCAGGGCACGGAGTAAAGGGCACAGGGCATGGGGCATGGAGCATGGGGCAAAGGGAATGGGCACTGGGCGATAGGTACCAGGTATAGAAAAAGGAAAAGGCAGCAATACTAAAAATGAACAAATGAAGAAATTGAATTTTGCGTGGGTATTGATCTTGATCATGATCTTGTGTTCATGTGATCAGCATAAAGATTTAAAATCGGAATTTTCATCTTATGAGCGGGCAAAACTGCATCCCATTTCGCTTGACCGTCCGGCTATCGGATTTTTTGAGGGGGCTCTTCTCGGGAACGGTGGGATGGGAGCAGTTGTTACTACCCGACCTGATGCCGTGGTTATTTATTTTGGACATAACAATGTGTGGGACATAAGGATAGCTGAGAACAACAGGAAGGAGATCGGAAATTTTAAATATGTTTTTGATAAGGTCAAAGCAATACCTGATACCCTGGCGCTTCTGACTCAGGATCCATGGTATCGGAAATACAGTGAAATGGCTGCAGAAAACTACAGTAAACCATATCCGAGACCTTTCCCATGCGGGTCGGTACTGCTTGGCTTTGATCTCAGGAACGCTGAAATGATCGGACACAGCCTTGATATTTCAAACGGGTTATGTGAAGTTTCCCTTCTTACATCAGATAAGAAAGAAATTAAACTCCAGATTTTCACAGATATGAATAAGGACCGGTTATGGATGAGGCTGACTGGCAAAAATGGAGAACCTGTAAATAATATTTTTGACAGGATCCGTGTAATGCCCGATCCTTCAACTCCGGCAGCCTTCCCTTCAGCTGAACCAAAAGAAGATCTTGAAGAAGGCATTCTTTCTTTCAGGCAAATCATGCCTTATCAGGAGCCCGGAGTCTATAACTTTTCAAAAGGCAACCCACGCGACAGGGCATTCAGCCTTACAGCCCGTGTCGGCTCCCCCTTAATTAAAACAAAAAGGATCAACTGGGATGGAAATGAAGAGATTATGGGCCTTCTTGAGGGAAGCTTGACTCATGATACTGGTTTCACATGTTGCATATCTCTCAGAGAAGGATTGAATGTGGATCTGGAAAAAGATATCCCTGCGACTGATGATCCCGATGAGATGCAATTCAAAACTTCATTTGAAGCAAGCAGGGTTGTATGGGAGGAGTACTGGAACAAATCGGGAATTGTATTAAATGATACATTCCTGGAAAGTATATGGTACCGGAATCTTTATTTTCTGAATTGTGCTGTGAAGGAGGGTGTCAATACCCCGGGTCTGTTTGCCAACTGGAGTTATAACAACATCGGTACCGCCTGGCATGGAGATTACCATATGAATTACAATACACAGCAACCTTTCTGGGTTACATTCTCCTCAAATCATCTCGAGAAAAACCTTTCTTATGTCAGCCTGATTGAATTTCTTATGAAAGTAAGCAGGAAATGGGCAAAGGATTACTATGATCTGCCAGGAGCATATTTCCCACATAGTGCTTATCCTGTTGATATGACAATGAATCCTTATCCTGTTCCTCACTGGGGATGGGAAATATGCGAAACTCCATGGGCTGTTCAGGGACTGTGGTGGCATTATCTATATTCGGCAGATACTGCCTTTTTAAGGTCACGGGGTTATGAGCCGATTAAAGCAGCCACAGAATTTCTGACAGCATATATGAAACGACCGGAAGCAAGAGGACCTCTGTGGAACGATAATGATTACCATATCTTTCCTACAATACCTCCTGAGTTATATGCATTAAGGCCAGGTTTCAAATTAAATTACGACTGCATAGTTGACCTCACACTTGTTAAATTTATTTTCAGAGCTTTTGAAGAGGCAGTAAAAGTGCTGAATCTGGAGTTAAAGGAAAAAGATCTGCTTGCAGATGTAAGGGATATACTTCAGAACTACCCGGATTATCCGGTTTCTGATTCTGAAAAATTCGGAAAGGTATTTGTTTCAGTGCCCGGTGAGCACAGCCAGGTGGTCTATAATGTTCCACTACCCCTAATTACAGTTTTTCCCGGAGAGGAACATGGATTGCATTCGGATCCTCAAACACTTGAAATGCTGAGAAACACCTTCAGAAACCAACAGAATGAGGGAGGGAATGACCTTGTTTTTAAAAATTTACAGGCAGCACGGATAGGAATGCTTGATCTTGAGAAATTTAAAAGGCAGATAAAATACTGTCTTTTGCCAAACGGCACAGCATCAGACCGGGCAATCCAGGTTCATGGAAGGTATAATGATTTCACAAACTATGGATTTATGGATAATATGGGCGTCTGGTTTGAGAATTTTGCACTCCCTGCGGTTATCAACGAATGTCTTATGCAGAGTTATAATGGCACATTGAGATTTTTTCCCAACTGGCCGGCAGAAAAAGATGCAGAATTCCATAACCTGAGAGCAGCAGGCGCTTTTATTGTCAGCGGAGTCCTAAAAGACAGTAAGGTGAAATACATTAAGGTAATCAGTGAAGCCGGAAATAAACTTAATCTGATCCTTCCGTGGCATGGGGGAGCCAGAATAAAAACCAGTGACGGAACAGTCAGAGTAAAGTCCGATACAATTTCAGTCAGGACCCGGAAAGGGGAAGAATTAATAATAAGGCCGTAGTTAAAAAAAGACTGCATTAAAAGTCCTTTATGAACCTTTGTGCTTACGATAGCTATCATAACCCCTGAGCACCTCGTGGTTAAAGATAATACGTTGAATCACATAGGAATATGACTGCTCCGATAGCTATCGGGAGCACGAAGATCTCTAAGTTTAAAAACAGCATTTTAATACTGCTTTTTACTTAATCTGTAAAAGGAAATGAAAACCAGCCAATAAGCACTTCAGAATTGTAAAGGTGATATCTAATAAAACTGCGGAGCTGTCCTGACTTGTGACGTTTTGTAAAATTAGTCCGGTTTTACTTTTTAACATACTGAAAATGTGTGATTAAGAAATCACAAAATTGATTTTTACCGCACTCACGCTTATTTTTGCCGCATGCTCAGCACCAGAAAGTCTAGCTTTCTCCATCTACCCCCTTTCCCGTTTCCCCCAAGGGGGAAAAGCTCTTT
>CAZEUL010000022.1:0-72439 GCA_964514725.1 uncultured Rikenellaceae bacterium | reverse complement strand
AGAGTGAGAGTGAGTGCGAGGAAAAAGAGTGAGTGCTCTCGCTCTCGCTCCCGCTTGTTGAGAAAATGACAAAAGTGTGAGAGTGAGAGTGAGTGCGAGGAAAAAGAGTGAGTGCTCTCGCTCTCGCTCCCGCTCTCACTCTTTTTCATGTGGGCCCAGCTGGGATCGAACCAGCGACCCCCTGATTATGAGTCAGGTGCTCTAACCATCTGAGCTATGGGCCCGTTAAAATCTTAGGCACAAGGCGCTGGGAACCGGACGCAAAGTATTGAGTGTTATCTTTCTCAATGCCAAACAATTGGAAACCAGCTACCAGAAAACAATTCCTAAATCGGACTGCAATATTAACAATTTGTTGGTAATAATCCAAAACCTTATTTAAAGAAAACAACGTTACTTCCCGACCAAAGGTATCACACTCTGCAGCAAAATTAAAACATTATGAACATTCCTTTCAAAAACTTTGATCACCTCTTCCCACGAAACCGGCCTTTCATCCTCTTTCCAGGAATCAAAATCCGTACTCATTGCAATTGCGGCATAGGGAATCCCGATTTCATTTGCCAGGATAACCTCCGGTGCAACTGACATATTAATTATATCAGCTCCCCACATCCTGAACATCTTTGATTCGGCACGGGTTGAAAACCTTGGCCCTTCGATCGATATTATTGTTCCCTGATGATGTACACGGATCCCGTTCTTCTCCGCCCCGGCGATCAACAACCGGCGGAGATTCTTATCAAACGGATCAGCCATAGGTGTATGTTTCATTTTGCCCGGCTCAAACTTATCAAAAAAAGTAATGCTTCTGTGCCTTGTAAAATCAATGAACTGATCGGGGATGACCAGGTCGCCTCTTTGTATGTCCTCCCTGAGGCTTCCGCAGGCAGTGGTGGCAAGAATATGAGTGCATCCCAGGCTTTTGAGGGCATGAATATTTGCTCTGTTGTTGACCTGCGACGGGGGAATTGTATGCCCATAGCCGTGTCGCGACAGGATCACAATTTCCGTGTTATCTATTGTCCCGCACAGAAAGGGTGAAGAGGGTTTTCCATAAGGTGTATTTATTTCCCTTGTTTCAGGAGATTTCAGAAGATCGGGATTTTCAAGCCCTGAGCCTCCTATTACGGCTATCCTGGTCATACTTCCTTTCTCAGATATTGCATCAATACATTTACCGCTTCATCCATATCATGCCCGAATGTTAGGATACCAGCCCTGTCACCTGCCATTATTATAATCCTTTTTTCAAAAACATCTGAATCATTGAAAAGCCTGAATATATCCTTTGCAAGTCCGGTTGTACCATAATCCATTGATGGATTTGTAGTTGGAACTTTGTAAATAAGTTCATTCCACAGATCGATACTATGAACATGAGCCACAGCATTTGCTCCGGGATCAGCAAGGTAAATCGCAGCATGAGTCAGTGATTCAGATGAAGCCTTAAGCGGGCCTGTACATTGGACCGCATTGTCATCGATATTGAATGAATTGACTTTAACATAATGCCCAGGCTCAAGCTCTGGTATTTCGCCGGTGGCAGAACCAGTAATGATAAATTGATTTCCTCCCCTGATCCTCATACTTAAATTTCCAAAACCTACTCCATTTTCATATGCGCCGATAAGGTCCATATTGTATAATATCTCTCTCCAGTAATTGATTATTTCATACTGCTCATCAGAAATGACAGGACCTGACTGACTCCAATGACAATTAAATTTTACTACTCCTTCCATTTTTATCAAATTTATCTGAAAAACACTTTTTTATCTCAATTTCATCTGCTTTGCAAATACCTCTTTCTGTGATCAATCCGGTAATCAGCCTTGCGGGAGTAATATCGAAACCATAATTTGCTGCACGGGAATTTTCAGGGCATATTCTGACCGATTTTATCATCCCGTCGGCATAACCGGTAATGTTCGTAACCTCATCAGTATCCCTTTCCTCAATATTAATCTCATTAATTCCATCCCTTATACTGAAATCAAAAGTTGTGGAAGGGAACAGAGAATAGAATGGGATATCATTATCTTTTGCGGCAAGGGCTTTCAGGTAGGTTCCAATTTTGTTTGCCACATCACCGGTTAAAGTTGTACGGTCGCTGCCAACAAAGACTACATCAACCATTTTTTTCTGCATAAGATAGCCTCCTGTATTGTCAGAAATCAGAGTGTACCTTATGCCATGCTGTCCCAGCTCCCAGGCAGTCAGTTTTGCTCCCTGATTTCTGGGCCTGGTTTCATCCACCCAGACGTGTAAAGGTATGCCTTTGTCATGAGCAAGATAAATTGGGGCAGTGGCCGTCCCGTAATCAATTGTTGCCAGCCATCCTGCATTGCAATGAGTAAGAATGTTAATAGGCTGCCCTTTTTTATAAGTGCTCATCTCCTCTAAAATTTTTAATCCATTTTCGCCTATAAGTCTGCAGTTTTCCACCTCAGTTTTACAGATCTCAAGAGCAGCCTTTAGTGCTAAATCATGGATTGAAGGATATGATAAATTATTCAATAGTTTTTCGAGTGAATGATTTACAGCCCATGAAAGATTTACAGCTGTCGGGCGGCATGAGATCAGATATCTTGATGCGTTTATAAGATGATCGCGCAAATTTGTCTGGGTAGTTGCCTCAAGGGTGGCCAGATATAACCCGAAAGCGGCAGCAGCGCCTATAAGAGGCGCTCCCCTTACAGTCATATTTTCTATAGCTTCATAAACATCATCGACCGATCTCAGTTCCTTAATCTCGAAAGAAAAAGGCAACTTTTGCTGATCAATTACCTTTATCACTGTAGGATCTGATTCATCAAGCCAGATACTTTGAAAACTCTCATTTCCAACCCTCATTTTCAGAATATCTTTATGATTTCCGGCATTATAAAATTAAGAATTTTTGACAATCAAATGCCAGAACTTTAAACAACCATCCTTACATTGTGTTTTTAAACCGATAAGTCCGTTATACTGACCAGGCTACAGAAATAATTTGCAATTATTATTCCCGCATGGGACCATCGCTCCTGTCCGATCAATGAGCAAATTCTGTATAAGGCAATTGAATGGCTCAAGAAGCTGCTTGAAAGCTGAACGATTTTGAATTCTAATACCTTTTATTAACTTTTCGAATTATGGACCGTTCTATTCGAAGATTTTGTTTAGAATTTTTTTATGATTTAAATTTGCAATGTATTTACCCAATCGTGTTATGGTGATTATAAATGGTTGATAAAGAAGAATATAGAAAGAAAATTATTATCTCGGCCGGGCAGATTTTCAGTCGATATGGTTTTAAGAAAACGACTATGGACGAAATTGCAAAAGCTCTCAAAATGGGGAAAAGTTCGGTTTATTACTATTTTAAAAGCAAGGAAGAGATCTTTGAAGCAGTTGTGTTATATGAGGCCAATATACTTAGAAATGAACTAACTGCAGCGATAAAATCGGTCGAATCGCCTGTCGATAAAATGAGGAAGTATGTCTTTGTCCGCATGAAATCGTTCGAAAAACTTTCAAATTATTACAATGCCATTTTCGACAAGAATCTAAATCATTTTGATTTTATAGAGAATATAAGGGCAAAATATGACAGGGAAGAACTGGCTATACTCAGGCTGATCCTGTATCATGGAGCAAGGAAAAAGGTTTTCAATATTGAAAACAGTGAATATACCGCCCTTGCTGTTCAGACAACCCTTAAAGGACTGGAAGTTCCTCTTTTCTGGCAAAAGAAAGAGTTAAACATCGAGGAACGACTCAATGCAATACTTGATGTTTTATTTTACGGGATCCTTAAGTAAAATCTATTTTCTTTTGATAACAGCTCTTTTTTTCTGCTTCATACTGATATAAAGCCATAAGAAACCTGCTATAACAAAAGGAATACTTAACCACTGTCCCATGTTAAGTTTCATGGTTGATTCAAATGCAACCTGGTCCTCCTTTAGAAATTCTATAAAGAATCTGGCAGTAAATACAAGTATCATCAGGAGGCTTATTAGTAATCCCTGTATATGTTCTCCTTTTTTACGCCAGTAAAGATGGTAAAGAAGAAAAAATATAAGAAGATATGCCAGCGCTTCATATATCTGTGTCGGGTGTTTAGGTGCAGTTTCTCCGTTCCTCAGGAAAACGAATCCCCATGGTACTGTAGTTTCAACGCCATAGATCTCGGAATTCATAAGATTTCCCATCCTGATAAAAAAGCCTGACAATGCCACAACGATTGCGATCCTGTCGATAACCCAGGTATAATCTTTTTTTTCTTTTCTGACAAACAACCAGAGAGCTACAAGTATTCCTATGGCAGCTCCATGGCTTGCAAGACCTCCGTGCCAGATTTTTAATATTTCCATCGGATTTTTAAGATAATACCCCGGCTCATAAAAGAAACAATGTCCCAGCCTTGCCCCAATTACCACCCCAAGGGCCATATATACAGTGAGCTTGTCTAACACTTCTTGCTGAAGATTTTCATTCTTGAAAATCCTGTTCATGATAATATAACCAAAGAGAAAGGATGATGCGAAAAGCAGACCATACCATCTGACTGCAAAACTACCTATTCTGAATATTTCAGGATTTACGTCCCATGGAACTATTAAGAAATTCATAAAATCAGGTTTTGAACGACAAAGTTAGAAAATATTATTATTGTTAACCAATTGAAACATTTTAAGCTGATGATTTGAAAGGTTTCTGGATATCTTTAAAAAATGTAAGTTTGCAACTATTAAAACCATTCAGTTTGATGAAAGGTAATGCATCACGGTTCCTCTTATTATTAATAACAGCTCATATTCTATCTTCCGGGTGTGCGAAAATTAGTTCGCCTTCAGGTGGGCCAAGGGACAGAGAGATCCCGGTAATTATTGAAAGCAAGCCGCTTAACGGATCTGTTAATTTCAGGGGGAAAGAGATTTCAATTACCTTCAATGAATATGTTGTGCTGGACAAAATCACCGAGAAATTCATGGTTTCCCCGCCAATGAAGAACAGACCAAAGGTTTTTACAAGGGGCAAGGATGTCAGGATTCAGTTTGAGGATACACTACGCAAGAATTCAACTTACACATTTTATTTCCAGGATGCAATCCGTGACCTCAATGAAAATAATGCAATCAATAATTACCAGTTTGTTGTTTCAACCGGGCCTGTTGTTGATTCCCTTTCAGTAACAGGTAACGTTTATAGTGCATTAAGTCTCGATCCGCCAGAGAGCGCCCTTGTGCTTCTTTATTCGCAAATGGCCGACACATTTGTAGTTAAGCAACTTCCTGATTATATTACCAGAGCTGAGAAGAACGGCGACTTCAGAATTGACAACGTGAAGCCAGGAAGGTACAGGCTCTATGCACTCAGGGATGCAGATAACAGTAAAAATTATAACAACAGGGATGAGGAATTTGCTTTTTATCCTGACACTGTTCAAATCACACCTGAAAAGAATTTCCTTCCCATAAAAAAAGATACTGCTGCAGTCGAGCCTGAAGCTAAAGCAGCCAGACAGATAAAACCTGCAACTTCCGAAAGAACGACAAGGAGCATGACTCCGGAAAAACCTGCAGTAAAACCACCGGTCAAGGGTGAGTATCTCTTGATAATGTTTCAGGCTGAAAAACGGAACCATTATCTTACATCCTCTAAAAGGCCATTACCTTATCAACTGATTTATACACTATCTCTGCCACCGGGTGAAATGAAATTCAATTTCAGGATCCCTGATATAAATGCTGACAAGTTCTTTATCGAGAATACGAGGAACAAGGACACAATAACTGTTTGGCTGACTGACAGCACTGTTTATAACAAACCGCTGTTATCTACAATAATTCAGTTCCCTTTTACCGATTCACTGGGAATTACGGATCTTAAAACGGATACTATCGTTATGCGTTATCTGGCACCAAGGGCGCCCAGAGGTAAAGTGATAAAAAGAACACCTTATAAAGTTGATCTTGGGATAAAAGGAGGCCAGTTAAGACCTGACATAAAAGTTAAATTCACTGCACCAACACCATTCAGAGAACCTGACACCTCGAAGATAAAACTTTTTGAAATGGTCAAGGAGGAAAAAACAAAGGTGCCACTTGCCCTGTTTAAAGACAGTGCCAATAGCTGTCGTTATCTGATGAAAGCCAACCTGCAGGCAGGTAAAAACTATCTGTTCATAGCTGATTCTGCAGCATTTAAGGATATTTATGGCAATTCTTCAGACTCGACAGGTATCAGATTCTCTTTAATGACTCCTGAGTCATTCGGGAAGATCACTCTGAATATTAAAAATCATTCCGGCGGCAGGATTATTCAACTGCTTGACAGATCGGAAAAAATTCTAAGAGAGAGATATATGTCTGAAGACGGGAAACTGGAATTTCCACTTCTTGAAAAAGGTTTTTACAGAATAAGGGCAATTTTCGATTTAAACGGCGACAGAAAATGGACAACAGGCGATTTTGAAACTCACCTCCAGCCTGAACCTGTTTCTTATTATCCTGCAGAAATTGAAGTTAAGGAAAACTGGGAGCTTTTTCAGGACTGGAATCTTGAAGAAAAAAATTTCAAGGACCCGAAGCTGTTGAATGCCAAAACATCGGGCAGAAATTAGATATGTTTATATATCAATGAAATATTAGAATTCCAATAAGATAATTATGAAGAAAGAAGTAGTAGCCGGAGTAGACATAGGAGGGACAAATACAGTATTTGGTCTGGTTGACAAAACCGGCGATGTTGTCTCGGAAGGAAACCTTAAAACAACCGATTATCCGGTGGTTGAAAACTTTGTAAAAGCTTTGGTTAAAGCAATAAAGGATCTGGAAAATAAAGGAAGGGATTTTAAGCTTATGGGGATTGGCATCGGAGCCCCAAATGCAAATTATCACAAAGGCACAATTGAACTTGCTCCCAACCTTACCTGGAAAGGGATAGTCCCGCTTGTGGATCTTATCAAAAAAAAGGTTGATATCCCGGTTGTAATGACAAATGATGCAAAAGCGGCAGCAATGGGTGAAATGCTTTTCGGGGGAGCGAAAAATATGAAGGATTTCATTATTCTCACTCTCGGGACAGGCCTGGGCAGCGGAATTGTCGTAAACGGGCAGGTGGTTTATGGTTATACAGGTTTTGCAGGCGAGCTGGGCCATTCCATAATAGTTCCGGGAGGCAGGGATTGCGGATGTGGAAGGCATGGATGCTACGAAACTTACGGATCAGCTTCCGGATTGGTCAGAACAGTTATCTATCTTTTGAGTGAAATGAGGGAGCCAAGCACACTTCGAAATATCCCTCCTTCAAAACTTTCAGCAAAGATTATTGCAGAGGCTGCAGTTAATAAGGATCCGGTTGCTCTTGAGGCAATGGACTATACTGCCGAAAGACTTGCATTTGGAATTATAAATGCCGTCTGTTTTTCAAGCCCCGAAGCCGTTTTCCTTTTTGGAGGCCTTGCACAAGCCGGCGAAGCACTTCTCAAACCAGTCAGAAAATATGTTGAGATGGGATTGATGCCTATTCATAAAGGTACTGTCAAAATCCTTCCTTCGAGTGTCCCTGAAAGCAATGCAGCGGTATTGGGATCAGCAGCTTTAATCTGGAATGAGTTAATAAAGTAGGATATATCAGACGATTAATAAATTTTTGTCGTAATTTTGACTTCCCCCTTCAAAGGGGCTATAATTGTATGTATTATGAAAGTTATTGATGTTACTGAATTGGAAACCAATTCGGATCTGCCTGACCTGCAAGAAATATCTGCAAAACTGGATGCACTTCCCGGCAAATACAGAATTGACACATTAAACTGGCAGGAATATAGTTACAAACCTGATGTTGCTTTTTCAATTGCTTACGGGAAGAAGGAAATTTTCCTTAAATTTTACGTAAGGGAAAATTTTGTAAAAGCTGAAAAGACTGAAACAAATCAGATGGTATGTGAGGATTCGTGTGTCGAATTTTTTGTATCGCCCGAGTCTGATGGGATATATTATAATCTTGAATTCAATGCTATAGGAACCTGTTTGCTGGGAACAGGAACATCAAGGGCTGATAGCAAACGCGCTGATCCTGAAATTATATCTAAAATCAGGAGGCTTACATCAGAAGGTCGAAAACCGTTCGGGGAGAAAAAAGGTGATCTGGAATGGACATTAACACTTGCAATTCCTTTCGATATCTTCTTCCATCACAATATTAAAGATATTAAAGGAAAGAGCTTCAGAGCAAACTTTTACAAGTGCGGCGACATGCTTTCAGTTCCACACTATGTGACATGGAATCCTGTAGGGACTAAAAATCCGGATTATCATCAACCAGAATATTTCGGTTTACTCAGGTTTATCTGAGATCTGAAACAGAGATCACAGATGTCAGGCAATATGTTTTAATTTTGAGTTCCTTGTGATAATATCTTAAATTTTAGGTGGAATTGATTATCGTACCATAACTCTTGCGGATAGTTAAGTTTAAATGAGAAAAAATTACGGGAGTTTAAAAACAATAAACAAAAAATAAAATCAGATTTAAACCAAAACAAATTGATTTAAAAAATATGACTAAAGGAAATATTCTAATCGGACAATCAGGTGGTCCAACTTCGGTAATAAATTCAAGTCTTGCCGGAGTTGTGGAAGAAGCAAAATCCCTTAACCTCGGAAAGGAAATATACGGGATGCATTATGGAATTGAAGGCTTTATGCAGGAATGGATGTTTGATCTTGGGAGACAGCCTGAAAATATTATTAAGGGTTTAAGACGTACACCATCTTCGGCACTTGGATCATCACGACATAAAGTTAGGGACCATGACATGCCAAGAATACTGGAAGTTCTGAAAAAATATGATATACGTTATTTCTTCCTGATAGGAGGGAATGATACCATGGATACGATCCACAGAGTTGAGGAATACTGCAGAACTTCAAACTATGAAATGATAGGGATAGGAATTCCTAAAACAGTTGATAATGATCTTTTCGGTACAGACCATACACCTGGATTTGCATCTGCTGCGAGATCAAACATAATGAATGTTCTTCAGGCAGGAATTCTTGCCAGGGATATGCAGAAAGTAGATAAATTTGTTGTTTACCAGACTATAGGGAGAGACGCAGGATGGCTTGCAGCGGCAACTGCAGTCGCAAAAAAAACAGAAGATGATGCACCTCACCTTATCTATACTCCAGAATTTGATTTTGACCGGTCAAAATTCCTGAATGATGTTGAAAATTGCGTCAAATCATTCGGGTGGGCTTCAATAGTCTGCGGAGAAGGTCTGAAGTATGCTGACGGAACACCAGTTAGTGCATCAATGACAAGAGATAAGTTCAACAATATTGAATTTGGAGCGATGGGAGGAACAAGTGTTGCTATTAATCTTCATAAAATGATATCTGAGGAATTCGGATTAAGAGGAGAATTTCAGATAACCGAATCACTTATAATGTGCGATTTCGTCCGTGCTTCAGCGATTGATCTTGAAGAAGCATACCAGTGTGGGGAAGAGGCAGTTAAGCTGGCATCCAGAGGTGAAACAGGTGTTATGGTTTGCATTAACAGGATTTCAAATAATCCATACTCAATAAGTTTCGGAAAGGTACCCCTAAGTGAGGTAGCTGTTGCAGCCAAACCTATGCCGAAAGAATACTTCAATGAAGCTGGTAACTTCATCTCACAATCATTCCTTGATTATATGAGACCTCTTGCAGGAGATCTTCCCGATTTTGTCAGACTTGAGAAAATATTCACAAAAAAACATTAACAGATATGGCTATAAAATTTAATAAAGTTGCATTATCGATAAACGCACATCCGGATGATGCTGAAGCATGGAATGCGGGTGTTCTTAAACTTCTTAAAGACAAGGGATACAAAATTGTAATAGCTACCATGACCGGAGGAGACCTTGGTGGTTGCAACATGAATATGGAAGAGACAGCAAGGGTGAGATATGAAGAGGCCAGAAAAGCAGCAGCAGTTTTGGATGCAGAATATTATTCAATGGGAGGTATAGACGGATTTCTGTACGACACAAAAGAAATGAGGTTAAAAGTAATTTCATTGATAAGGAAGGTGAGGGCCGGAGTTATCTTCACACATCTGACAGTCGATTACCATTCAGATCACAGGACCACATCAGCAATTGTAGAGGCTGCAGCAATGGTGTCTTCTCTCGGCACAGTTCCTGTAAATGAAAAACCTGTTGAAGTGACCCCGTTGCTTTATCATTCATCACCGTTAACACTTACCGATCCGATGGGTTCTCAGATAGTCCCTCCGCATTTCTTTGTTGATGTAACCTCTGTTATCGAAACAAAGAAACAGATGCTTGGATACCACATCTCCCAGATAGAGCTGATGAGACATATGCATAAGATGGATGACTTTTTCGGATTTGTTCTTGAAGGGAACCGCAATTACGGAAAAATGGCAGGCGTTGAATATGCTGAAGTATACTGGCAGCATCTTGGGGGTGGTTTTCAGAAAGAACCACAGGTTCAGGAAGACTTATCAGAGTTCTTAATCAATAAACTATAAAAGAAATGAACATAAATGAATTGAAATACAACAGATTTGCCCTTGTAAGGGAAATGATGGAAACGCCAGAGATCATAAGATCATTTGATCCGTCGGCTTCAGAAAGATTTGTAGGACCAGTTAAAAACAAAAAAGGATTATTTCTTACAGGAGAAGGCAGCAGCAGGATATTTCCTGCAAAAAGAGCTATCGCCTCAACAATGAAAAAGAACTTTTTAATACCTGTTCTTACAGAAGGTTGCACCCAGGCCGCTGAATATAACCTGGAGGATTTTGCAGTATTTGCAGCTTCCAATTCAGGACAGACAAAAGAGGTAATACGTCTGATGAATGTTCTTAAAAAACAGAATCATGATGCAATTTTCGGACTCACTGCAAATAAGAATACAAAGCTTGAAGAATACGCAAATGGCACACATATACTTTCATGCGGAAAGGAAGATGCAGTTGCGGCCACGAAATCAGTTATTGAGCAGGGTTTGTTTTATGACTCTCTCCTCAGAAACCTGAGAGGTGAGAAAATGGATGGATTGGAAAAAGCAGCGGATAAAACTGAGACCGCTCTTACAGCTCCTATTGATAAGGAGATAACCCGGATCATAAGCAATGCCGATATCATTTATTTTGCCGGAAGAGAAAATGGTGTTGCAGAAGAACTTGCCCTTAAAACAAATGAAATTACACGGAAAAAGTCAGCATTCCTTGAGGGTACTTATGCTGTCCACGGTATTGAAGAGGTGATGGATAAGAATGAAGTACTCATTTGGATCGATCCCTTTGATGCTGAACAGGATAAATTTGAAGAATGTCTGGTTAAAGGGGTAGGAATGAATGTGATAGCAGTTTCAACAGAGAAGACCAAATTCCCTACTATTCTAATTCCTGAAGGCGGTCAGTATGCAGAATATATTCAGCTGGCTGCAGGATGGAATATCCTTATAGAGACAGGAATAGCGCTCGGGATCGACCTTGATCACCCAAGGAGAGCACGTAAAGTCGGTAATGAATATATTCCTGAGTAATAATATATTCCCAGTGATGTTCAAAAAGAGATTTAACTTAAAATTACTTTAAATTATGGCACACAAAGAGGTTGTTGTCGGTGTTGACCTTGGAGGAACAAACACAGTTTTTGGATTTGTCGACAGGGAAGGGAATATTCTTGCAGAAGACAGCATAAAGACTACTCATTATGATGAGATTGAGGTATTTGTTGCTGCCTTGTATGAGAAAATCATGGTGACACGACAAAAAATTAAAAACGATGTCGAGATTGTAGGATTTGGCATTGGCGCTCCCATGGGGAATATAAATAAAGGAACCATAGAACATCCGGCAGGTCTTCCATGGAAAGGAATAATTCCGCTTGCTGATATTTTTGCCCGCCATACTTCCCTCCCGGTTGTCGTAACTAATGATGCCAACGCAGCTGCTGTAGGAGAAATGATTTATGGAGGAGCAAAGGGTATGAAAAATTTCGTTGTCATTACCCTTGGAACAGGACTTGGAAGTGGTTTCGTAATTGACGGGAAGCTGGTTTATGGCCATGATGGCTTTGCAGGTGAACTGGGCCATACTGCCATACGACCGGGGCCATCAAACCGTGATTGCGGTTGTGGCAGGAAAGGCTGCCTTGAGACATACGTCTCGGCAACAGGACTTAAACGAACTCTTCTTAAAATAATGGCCGATAGTATTCTGCCAAGCGAATTAAGAAAATACAGTTTCGACGAACTTGATGCTGAACTAATCCACGATGCTGCAAAACGGGGAGATGTTTTGGCAAAAAGAGCTTTCGAACACACCGGAAGAATGCTTGGATTTAAATTAGCCGATGTTGTTGCGCATACAAATCCCGAAGCAATATTTTTGTTTGGGGGCCTGGCTCTTGCCAAAGAGCTCATTTTTGAACCGGCAAAAGAATTCATGGAAGAAAACCTTCTAAACATTTACAAGGGCAAAGTCAAACTTCTTCCTTCTGAACTTAGTACACAGAATGCGGCTGTTTTAGGTGCTAGCTCCCTTATATGGTCGCTAAAAGAGACAAACAGGTAATTCTGCTTATATGGCAAATTTTAGTGAGATTTTAAATCATATACTTGGTATAGTTTTTATCATAATCATTTTTTCAATAGCATACGCATATCTCAAACCTCATCAGTTACATAAGCGAAGACTGGTTTCTACGCTTCTGCTCAAGCTTACTTACCTTGTCTATCTATTTGTTTTACTTATAATAGTTTATCTCTCAGCGCTTGTGAAGGGAGGTCTTGACCAGGTATTTTCAGGCTTGGAATTCTTCATTTTCCTCCTTGTGTTGTTTGTGCCTACTATAGGAATATTTGCACGAAAACTTGGATATTTCAGTAAGAAAAGAGAAGAATATAATTATTTCTTTACTGTCATAAATCTTATTTCATTAGTTGCAATAATTCTAATGTATTTCATCTGAAACCAGAAAAGGTAGCAGATTCAATTAAGGTTATAAATCATGTTGTAACTTTGTCATACTTTAAATATTTGATTCTATGATACCAGAAAGACTTGTCGGTTATATTGAACAAAGCATCAGGCAAAACTGGGATATTGAGGCTTTGTCTAATTACAGGGAAAAAGGATACACCTATAAAGAGATTGCTGAAAAGATTCTGAGACTGCATTTATTCTTTAAAGAAGCAGGAATAAAAGAGGGTGATAAAATTGCACTGGTCGGAAGAAATTCAGCCAACTGGTGTGTGGTTTACCTGGCAACTGTAACTTATGGAGCAGTTATAGTTCCCATACTTCCGGACTTCAAGACCGAAGACCTGATGAACCTTATAAATCATTCAGATTCAGTTTTGCTTTTTGCAGATGATAAGATCTGGGAATCATTTGATTACAATAAGCTATCAGCTGTTGCCGGAGTGATCTCAGTTGATAGTTTTCTGATGCATACATCAAGAAACAATTTCATAAGAGAAATTTATTCCGATCTTGATAATAAATTCACAAAGGCATACCCGTCAGTAAATAAGGATGATATTAAATTTTCAGATATTACCAATGACAAGCTTGCTGTTATAAGCTACACAGGAGGTACCACAGGATTCTCAAAAGGAGTTATGATCTCCCATAACAGCCTTGCTGCAAATGTAAGGTTTGCCCAGAACCACATGCCTCTTAAACCCGGAGATCCCCTGGTTTCTTTCCTGCCTCTCGCTCATACCTATGGATGTGCTTTTGAATTTCTGTTTCCCTTTACTTACGGTTGTCATATTACAATCCTGTCCAAAACCCCTTCACCACAAATCATTGTCCAGGCATTTAAGGAGATAAAACCCAGGCTGATACTTTCTGTCCCTCTGGTAATTGAAAAGATATTTAAAAAACAGCTTCTTCCTGTTATAAATAAGCCGCACATGAAAATTCTCCTTGCTATCCCAGGATTGAACAAGATCCTTCATAAAAAAATCAGGGAAAAACTGGTGGAGACTTTCGGAGGCCGTTTTCATGAGATTGTGATCGGAGGCGCCGCCTTCAATCCGGAGGCGGAACATTTCTTCAAAAAGATCGGTTTCAGATTTACTGTAGGCTATGGGATGACTGAATGCGGACCATTGATCAGTTATGCCTCATGGGATACAACAAAGGTAGGTGCTTCCGGAAGACCTGTCGATACACTTGAAGTCACAATTGATTCACCCGATCCCCAGAATATTGTTGGCGAAATTATTCTTAGAGGTGAAAATGTAATGCTGGGATATTATAAGAATGAAAAGGCTACAAGGGAAATAATTGATGAAAAAGGGTGGATGCACACAGGCGACCTAGGAGTAATGGATAAGGAAGGAAATATTTTTATAAAAGGCAGAAGTAAAACCATGCTGCTGGGGCCTTCAGGGAAAAATATTTTCCCCGAAGAGATTGAAGCTGTTATCAATAACATGGATTATATAGCAGAATCACTCGTAATCTCAGAAGATGATAAATTAATAGGGTTGATTTATCCAGACTATGAAATGATGAAAAAAGACAATATTTCCGACGAACAGCTTCTGAAAATTCTTGAAGAAACAAGAAAGGCAGTCAATGAAAAATTGCCTGATTTTATGGCTGTTACGAAGTTCCGTATACATCCGGAAGAGTTTGCAAAAACCCCTAAAAGAAGTATTAAGAGGTTCCTTTACACCAAAAACTGACTTTTGGTGCAATTTGCAGTTTTGACAATTAAAAGAAAGAATTTCGCATTTCGATCCCGATAGCCATCGGGAGCGGATTTAGGATTAAAAATGGAATTTTGAATCTGCACTCGGGGATTATTATTTTTTATTCAATTATTGGTATCTGTATAATAGCAAATCTAAATAACTCTTATAACTGATGGACTTTTATGCATTGATAGTTGCAGGCGGGACTGGTAAAAGAATGGGAACTGATATTCCGAAGCAATTTATTGAACTTGCCGGGAAACCGGTTCTGATGCATACGATTGAACGGTTCATATCTTTTGAAAAATCCATCAAAATCATCCTTGTGCTTCCTGCAGTTCATTTTATGGTATGGGAAAAGCTTAAAAAGAAATATTCATTTAAGGTTCCTCACAGAATAGCTGAGGGAGGATCAACAAGATTTATGTCGGTAAAGAATGGACTTGAACTTGTTCCAGCGAAAGGACTTGTTGCAATTCATGACGGAGTTAGACCTCTTGTAAGCAAAGACACAATCAAGAGGTGTTTTGAAGCTGCTCAGGTTTTCGGGAATGCTGTCCCGGTAATAAGCAGTACTGATTCCCTCAGACTGTTGACAGATTCGGGCAGTGAACCTTTAAACAGGCAGCAGATCATTCTTGTACAAACTCCACAGGTTTTCAGGGCAAACCTGATAAAAAATGCATTTTTACAGGACTATGGAAATGATTTTACTGATGATGCAACAGTACTTGAAAAAACAGGTGTCAAAATCCATCTTGTCGAAGGCAACAGAGAAAATATCAAAATTACTAATCCGGAGGATCTTCTTGTTGCATCAGCCCTTATTTCATTAATGACCTGACTTTAGCAGTAATTTGTATCTTTGGATCAATAAAATGGACGTATGAAGAAAATAAAAAGCATAATTCTAGTCATCCTGTGTTTAGTTTTCACTTCATGTGCTGAATTGTTAAATGTAACCCAATCTGGCAGCTCAAAACCTCTTACCGAGGATGAGGTAATAAGAGGATTGAAAGAAGCTCTTTCCACAGGGGCTGGTAATGCAGCGAAGAAATTGGCATTAGAAAATGGTTACTATGGAGATGCTGCGGTTAAAATTCTGCTGCCCGATGAAGCAAAAGTTATCGTTGACAACATTTCGAAAATCCCTGGAGGTGAAAAGCTTGTTGAAGATGTTATCTTAAAGATAAACAGAGCTGCTGAAGATGCAGCAAAAGAAGTGGCTCCGATTTTTCTTAACAGCATAACAGGAATGACTATCAGAGATGCATTTAACATTCTGAAAGGTCCTGACAATGCAGCTACGATATATCTTAAGTCGACAACTTTTAATGAATTGTACAATCTTTATAAGCCAAGGATAAAGAATTCAACTGAGAAAAATATTCTGGGAAATGTTTCGACGAAGGACTCATGGATCGCACTTACAGGGAAATGGAATGCATTTGCCAACTCTATCCCGGGCCGACTTGCAGGGTTCAAACCAGTAAATATTGATCTTGATGATTATCTGACAACCAAAGCTTTGAACGGGATGTTCTTAAAAGTAGAGGGTGAAGAACTAAAGATCAGAAAAGAAGTTTCCGCAAGAGTTACCCCTTTGTTAAAGCGTGTTTTTGGAACACTGGATAATTGATCATGCTAAAAGAGACTCCAGATGCTGAAAAAGACATTAATATCCTTCCGCGGACTTGAAGTTAAGGTTACCGATCAAGCTGACGAAGAAATTATGGATTTGCTTAATAATACTGTTCTTGGTTCGGATGGCGGCCTGAGATATCAACTCCGGAATATTCAGTCAAGGGTGACAGCTTACAAAGATCAGATCAGATTTATTTCCCTTTACAAAGCAAACAAAATTACCGGTACAATCGGTGCATGCTATAGAATTACAGGTTCAGGAAATCTGAAATTTCCTTCTACTTATATAAGATATCTTGCATTTCAGAGACAGTATCAGGCTGAGACTGTAACCAGAAGAAAACGCAGAGAAGTTATCAAACCTGAAAAGGATGATTCATTTAAAGAAAAAGCCCTGGGAATATTCAGCAGACCACAACTTCTTGATTTTAAAGAATATAAGGATACTGATAAACAGATACTCTATGCTTTCGTTGAAAGTATGAATGAGAGATCAAAAAATCTAATAAACCAGGCAGGATATGAATATGTAAGATCTTTTCTGACTGTTGCTTTCAGCAGATTTTCACCTCAAATTGATAAAAGAGTCACAAAACTCAATGACTCTGAGAAGAATAAAATGGGATCACTTTTGCAGGAATATTATAAGGATCACACATTATTCAACACAGATTTTGTCTTTTTTGGAGACAGGTATTATGTTTTAAAGGAAGGTGATGAGATCATTGCCGGTGTCAGTGCAATCCCTTCATCATATAAGATATATAAAATGCCGGGAATTTGGGGATGGATAATAATGAGAATCCTTCCCAAAACTCCATATTTCAAAAAGTTGTTTCAACCGGAAGAGTTTCGTCATCTTGTATTTGATGCTGTTTATTGTAAAAAAGGACAGGAAGACAAACTTGCCGATCTCTTTGAATCAGTTTGCGCTGCTGAGGGATTCAATACTGGGCTTACCTGGCTCGATGACCGATGTGAATTATTTGACAGACTCAGATCCGGAGTCAGGATGGGAGCCTTGAACCGGATGCTTAATGCAAAACCAGGTCTTGTTTATATAAGATTCATCAATTTTACAGATAAAGAGAAAGAAGCTTTTTACGATTCACCAGCCTATATTTCAGGATTTGATTTTTCATAATAAACTTTGCTTTAATATCTGAAATATTTATATCAGGTATAATGAAAGCAACATATTGGGTTTTCATGAGAAAAAATAGAATAAATTTATTACTTTAGTGCCTGCTAAGGGACGTTAGTTCAGTTGGTTCAGAACGCTTGCTTGACAGGCAAGAGGTCGGCAGTTCGACTCTGCCACGCCCCACAGAGGTCACTGGTTCTGTTCCCGACTTCCGTCTGGCAGAGGGAAACCAAAGGTTACACATTATCCTACTGCCATATAGCCAGTGAGTTATTTATGTCATTCAATGCCCCCGGCTGCCATTGATTTATTTAGGATGTTAACCACAGTTAACCTGTTCGCTAAAAAGTTTCCATCCCCTTGAATATCTTCGAATTATCAACTGTTAAAAGATATCCATCCCATGTCAGCTTGCCGCTTTTCGATCCTGAAATTGTGGCTGTTGCCCTGTTTTCAGAGCCTACAATCATGAAGACAGTATAGGTACCTAGTTTGGTTTGAAGGTTAAATGAAACTTTATGGGTTAAACTCTTTTTATCCCTTGAAATCTTCCATGAACCTACATTGCCTTCTGCTGTAACACCTCCTATCCCGTTGTAACCCACTCTGAGGTCATTGCCTGTTTGAAGTACGCCATGGTCGCCGTCTATCTTTATAAAATTTATACGTGATGCCACGGGTACCCGTTCCCCTATTTCATTCTGGAGAAAATCGGCTTCGAGAACAAACCTTCTATGGGTAAGAAGTGAATCAATAATTTTATAGTTTTCAGCCAGCATTGCTTTTCTTGCCTCTTTTTTATCCTGTCGGCTTAACTTAATATCCTGCGAAAAGCCGTTAAGTGATATTAAAAAATATCCAATCATCCAGATAAGGCCTATATTATATAATCTTCTAGTTTTCATAGCATTTGATTTTTGGTTCAGTCAAAATATAACAAAGAATATACCATTATGAAATTATCAGACTCACGACTTTACAGTTTAACTAAATGTTAAGAATTGAATAACAGGCTATCCAGTCCGGTCTGCTTTTTCTGTCAATTTGTCAGGACGCATTCTGCGGGTCAGGATGAGGTGGCAGAAAAACTTATGTCACTGTAATTAGAAATACAAGTATTTGGTTCTGAGGTATTTTAATACTTCTTATTTCTTCCTTATGATTTCATTTAAAATACGTTTTGCACGTTCCGCATTATAAACACCGCACGGACAAAACCGTACAAGAGTGCTGGCGGCATCCTCCACACTCCTTCTTCCTTCCCGCACCATATCGATCATCTTTTTTGAAAGATTGAAAGAGACCATTCCATGGCCGCACATGGTTGAAAGTTCAAGCACCCGGGCATCGGGAAGTTTATTATGGGGATCGCTGAATTCAAGTGCATATTCAATGCTATGGCGTTTAAGTTTACAGCATTCGGCTATTTCTTTTGCCCCATCAATTGAAGTACTAATATTTACAGACAGTCCAAAATCAGCATTAACAATATCTTTCAAACAAGCTGAAGCATCTTCCATAGTGGCAAAAACAGCTGATACCGTACCTGGTTTGGTAATACCATCAATTACAGCTTCCCAGTCGTTTCTTACAGGCCGTTTCCAATGGACTGTCGGGTTGAGCCCTTTTTCCGGAGATAAACTGTTGCGGATTCCGTTACCTATATTTATTGGATTGTGCCTTATACAAATCTTCAGGAACTCTTTAAGTTTTGGAACAGAATCCTCATCATTTATCCCCTTTGCAGGAATAGCAAAGACAACATAGTCGTCCCTGAAGCTTTCCCTGCCTCCATATCTGTGCAAAGTATTTGTCATTTTGTGTATTCCTCCGAAGTCATTAATTGAATTTTGTTGGTATAGCGTCCAAGTCCCAAATTGGTTTTTGCCCTGAAATGCGGATAACCAAGTTTGTTCAGCAGGGGAGATAAAAAGTTGTCCTCACCGTATTCATCACATCGGGTTGATAGTCCAACAGCTATCACGGTATCTAATGTCTTACTGACACTCCTTATTGTTAAAAGGACCTTCTCTGCCATACTTAAACTGGTCTTGATTTCAATAATTGCTGAAAGTATTTTTTCGTTCAGAATGTCTGGGCGTAAATCACCTCTTGTTGTGTCAGTCATCAGTTGAGTAACAGGATTGTTTTTTTCAAATTCAATACCCTGTTTTGCAAGACTGTTGGTCATTACCTGTATATCTGAAAACTTCACACCTGCTCCTGGTCTCCCCAGTTCGATTGTATAACCAATTTCTCCTGTATTGATCCTTAGTCTTACGTCATTGGTCTTGACTTCTTCAGTTCCGCGTCCTGTTATTCCTGTAGATTTGTGTTCAACAACCGGATCTGAAAATATCTGTCGTATCAGCCTTGGCATTTCGAGTTCATTCATTTCAAAGGCTGAGGTGGGACATACATCTGGTTCTGGTTCAAACCTGAATCTCAATAATTTAGCAAGTTTACGAATGGCTCTTACAAGTGAAGGATTAAGATTCTCAGTGCTCATACCCCGAAAGCATGCTCCACATTCAACACATTCAGATTCAATTATCTGAGCCCTGTTCTTTACTGTATCAACATAGATTGCATTCATCGGGCATATTGCAACACAGTTCCCGCATGCAACACATTTTTTCTGATTAATAATCATAACAATAAGTCAATCCCTGATTTTATGATCAACTAAAATAAACAAAAGTAAATTTTTTTAATTTACGGTAACAAATTATAACGGGATGATAAAATTGTTCCTGTTCTCAAAAATTAGTTTTGCGTCAGGCAATAATTAACTTAAATTTATAAGGATAACAATGATAATTTAAAACCAATCGGGAAAAATGAATTTCAATAAACCCCTGACAATTAACGACAATGACAATCCTTCGAGTATAGGAATAATAGGACTTGGCCGGGTCGGTCTGCCTGCGGCAAGAGCTTATTTGCAGAACGGATATATGGTTCATGGGTATGCAAGACGTGTTGAGGTGATAAGAGCATTTGAAGAAATGGGCGGTATTCATCATTCTGGTCCGGCTGAAGTTGCAAAGTATTGTCCACTCATTATTGTAATGGTGCTTAACGACCAGCAGGTTATAGAGGTTATTACCGGGAACAAAGGGCTCCTGAAAGGATCTCATAAGGGTTCAATAATAATTTGCATGAGTACCATAAACAGAAAGAATCTGGAATTTGTGGCAAATGAATGTTTAAAGAGGGGAATTGGATTTGTAGATTGTCCGTTTACCGGAGGGCCGGCAAGAATACCCACAGGCAGTCTGACGCTCATTGCAGCTGCGGGAAAGGATCTGATTGAGAAAGTAAAACCTGTGCTGAAGGTCATAGGTAATGTTGTTCATGTAGGCAATCATCCTGGTTTGGGACAGGCTGTAAAACACTGTAATCAGTTGCTTGTAGGAGCCACACATGCAGCCACAATGGAATTGATAACAATGGCAAGAAAGCTGGGACTGGATCCGGAAGTTGTTTGTACTATCGCAGGCAGCGGGATTTCCGGGAGTGATTATTTCAGACTTTTATCGGAGAGTGTTTTAAGAAAGAAACCTTCGCCAGGAGGACTGGGGCAGATGTGCAAAGATATTTCCATTGTGAAGAATACCCTTGATGAGATTGAAATGCCTGCATACGTAGCAAGAGCAGCTGCAAAGTATTTTAAACTTGCAGAAGACTGGGGAATGCAAAACAGGGAAGGCGCTGATCTGATTGAGGTTATAGAAAAAGCTCCAGATTATTAAATCTCTCAATTTATGATAATTTTTATGTTGACCATACTAAGGCATAATAGCTTATAGAATTTATGAGTGAAAGAATATTACTAAGGGGATCATGTATATGGGACGGAGTTGCTAATAACTTATTGCCTGAAAATGCAATCTCAATAGAGGATAAAAAAATCCTGGCTATTGGCAAATTCGAAGAATTGAATTCTGCTTCATTCGACAGACTGATTGACTTTTCTGGATTGATCCTAATGCCTGGACTGATTGATAGTCACACACATCACTCTCTGGATGCGACATTAAGAAATTTTCTCGAAAGGATGGGAGATAGCATCACTGAACTGACAATCAGGGCATGGGGCCTTATGAAAAAGGATCTGCAGTCGGGAGTAACAACATGCCGCACACTTGGCGATAAAGAATACATCGATATCACCTGCCGGGAAGCTGTTGAAAATGGATTAGCTGAGGGCCCACGATCTTTGGTTGCAGGAAAAGGAATCCGGGCAGCCAAAGGCCATGGATTTGTCGGATACTCTTTTACCGGACCTGATGAGATAAGAAATGCTGTTCTTGAAAATGTTTCAGCAGGAACTGACCTGATAAAAATCTATATATCAGGAACACTCAGGGGAACAGGTAATCTTCCAAGCTATCTGACCAGAGAGGAAATAGAAACAGCTGTTTATACCTCACACGAAAGAGGACTAAAGGTAGCGGCTCATTGCGTAGGTGGTATCGGACTGGACTGGGCTCTGGAACTTGGACTGGATACTTTGGAACATGCATACCATATAAACGATTTCCAGATTGAGAAACTGCTAAAATCAAACACGCATCCGGTATTAACACTTAGTCCGGTTTTGGATGACATGGTTATAAAAAACTATCCTGTTTATTTGATGCATGGGCATTTTGAAGAACGTGATGAGATTATAAGCAGATTACAAGCTCTTATAGCTGCTTCTATTCCCTTTTCATTAGGGACTGACGGGATGCACGGTGGACTCGCCAGGGAGGCTGAATATGCAGTGCAGCTTGGGGCAACTGGTTACCAGGCTTTACAGGCTGTCACCATCAATGGAGCAAGAATATGCGGTATAGATAATGAAACAGGAAGTTTATTACCCGGGAAATACGCTGATATAATCGCTGTTGAAGGGAATCCGTTTTACGATATTAAAGCATTGGGGAAGGTGAAGGCGGTAATATTCCATGGGAAGCTGGTTACTGTGAATGATTTATAGACTTTTAATACCAGATATAGTTTATCACCACAATCAGGAACAGATTTCAGATAATACATATAATTACGATGGGACAAACGCTAGCAAGGAAACGCTGGTATCGAATTATACCTGTGGTTTTCATAACATACAGTCTTGCTTATATCGACCGCACCAATTTTGGATTCGCTGCAGCAGGAGGAATGGCAGGGGATCTGAATATAACAGCACCGATGCTTTCATTGCTGGGATCAATGTTCTTTCTGGGTTATTTCTTCTTTCAAATACCGGGTACTCTTTATGCTGCAAAAAAGAGTACTAAAAGGTTGATATTCTGGTCACTAATTCTATGGGGCGCTTTAGCCACCGCAACCGGGCTGGTAAGCAATGTAAAATTCTTATATGCGATAAGGTTTTTTCTCGGAGTGGTGGAAAGTGCCGTGTGGCCCTCAATGATTGTGTTATTAAGCAGATGGTTCACAAGCCCAGAACGTTCCCGGGCCAATACCTTTCTTACTCTTGGCAATCCGGTGACAATAATCTGGATGTCAGTTCTTTCCGGTTATCTTATAAAATCCGTCGGTTGGAGATGGATGTTTATTATAGAAGGTCTTCCTGCTGTTATATGGGCATTCTTCTGGTGGAAATTGATTGATGATCATCCTGATCATGCCGGATGGCTGACAGAAAATGAGAAAAGCACTTTTAAAGAGCAGCTTGCGAGTGAGCAACAGATGATCAAGCCGGTGAGGAACTACAAAGAAGCATTTAAATCATGGGTGGTTATTTTACTCTGCCTTCAATATACATTGTGGAGCCTGGGAGCTTACGGTTTTATAATGTGGCTCCCTTCTATCATTAAGGCAGCACCTGATATGACTATTGTAAAAACAGGTTGGCTGGCTGCAATACCATATCTTTTCGCAATAGTCGGAATGTTCATAACATCTTACTTTTCTGATAAAAATTTAAACAGAAAAGATTTTATCTGGCCATTCCTCTTAACAGGTTCTGTGGCTTTTTACGGCTCTTATCTTGTTGGATCAGACAATTTCTGGTTGTCATTTGTGTTGCTTGTGATTGCCGGCACAGTAATCTATGCCCCGTATGCTCCATTTTTTACAGCACTGACAGAGATACTGCCAGTCAATGTATCAGCGGGCGCAATTGCATTGATTAACAGTTTTGGAGCTTTCGGATCCTTTTCAGGATCTTATCTGGCCGGATATCTGAATGGTATCACAAAAGGATTTGGTGCATCTTATATTCTTATGGCAGGTTCACTTTTCCTTGCCTCAGTTCTTACTATAATTGCTGTCAGAAAAAAGAATTATTTACGACTTGACGCATCTCAAGTATAGTTATACATCAAAACCCGCCAATATAGTTTTATTTATTCTCTTCGTAGTTTATCTTTTTACATCTTCCTGCGACCATTGACCATCTATGATGCGCCACATTTTACCGGTAGGATTCTTATCCTGAAGTTCCTCCGGGAGACGGTACGGGCGTACATTATCGTAGCAGTGAAGTGCTGCAAAACGTAACATTGCAGCAGGCAGGCCTACAGCAGTAAATCCTGGATGGCCAGTCGCAGGATAGGGGCCTCCATGATTCATCCCGGGAACAACTGCAACACCTGTGGGCATTTTGTCATTTAATAACCTTCCTACTTTTGTTCTCAAAACAGGTTCAATTTTCTTATATGCCTGGTCATCATCGTTTCCACTGTGACTGTAAATAGATCCGGTCAGATTTCCCTCAAGCCTTGAGGCTATCTCTGCCATCTGTAAGGTGTTTTTGGCTTTTATGATCAGGCTCACAGTTCCAAAGGCTTCGGTCTGGAGTAATTCAGGATTCTGCAGAAACCTGTCACCTGAGACCTGCAAAAGAGTGTTTAAAAATGCATATCCTGGCCCCTCTGACTCTTTCCCTCCAACCACAATCTCAGCTCCTGCTTTTGTAAGAACTGCAATGGAATCAGCAATATTACGGGGACCTGCCGGGGATAGAAGTATTCCTGGTTTATTGTCACTGAAGAGTTTCGCCACAGAATTAATAAATAAATCGCCCTCCTTGTTATTTTCAATAATCACAAGCCCCGGATTTGTGCAAAACTGGCCAGCTCCGAGTGAGCAGGATGAATAGAGTTCAGAAGCAATTTTATCAAGACGCTCGGTTAATGCACCTGGCAAAATAAACACAGGATTAACACTTGACATTTCAAGATATATTGGTTTTCCTGCTTTATCGGCGGCCTCTTTTAATCTGAGCCCGCTGATCCTGCTTCCCGTAAAACCTGTTGCGCCAACCGATTGATGGGATACCAGAATCAAACCTGTTTCGGGAGACGTTCTGTAAATAAGCTGTACAGTTGATTCAGGCAGGCCGGTTGATTTCACGGCTTCAAATGCAGCCTCAGCAAAGATTTTTGTAGTACCGGCATGAGAAGGATTGGCTTTTGCGATCACGGGATTTCCTGCTGCAATTGCTGAGGCAAAATCACCTCCTGCAGCGCTGTTAAAGGCAAAAGGGAAATTATTTGGCCCGAAAACAACCACCGGGCCTCCTAATGGTCCGAATTTGGAATTTATATTGCTTTTTGTGTCAATGGTTGCTTTACACCATGATCTGTCCCTTGCTGCATTTGCAGCCTGTCGCAGCTGATCGGTTGTACGTGGTAGTTCGCTGGTACGCAATCTTGGTTCCTTTGCCAGACCAGTCTCAATATTGGCAAGATTAACCAATTCCTCTGACCGGGCTTCAATATTGGCAGCAAATTTGTCCAGGAAGTCAGCTATACTTTCAGGGGGAACAGATTGCAATAGATCTGCTGCTTTCTTTCCTGCGTCAATTACTTCAAGCACTTCTTTCAGACATGACACCGGATAACTTTCAGGCAATAATGTTTTTTGTGCCGGATTGACGGTTTGAAATGAACCTTCAGGATTTTTAGAATCCCTCCACATTCCGGCAACCAGAACTTTTTGAAGTGACATACTTAAAATATTAGTTTGTTTTAACTGACGAAAATCAATCTAAAGGTCCCTGACCTCAGTTATTCCCCACAACATTTTCAAGAGTTAGTTTGCCAATCTTTATTCTTACCAGATCGCCCCTGTGTAACGTGAATTTCTCCGGAGGGACAATACCTGTTCCTGTCATTATAAAAGCGCCAAAGGGAAATGTCAATTCACTCGTAAGGTACATTATAAGTTCTTCAAATGAACGCTTCATTTTAGAGGTACGTGTGCTTCCTTCAAATATCCTGTCTCCATTCCTTATTATCTCAAGTTCTATTAAAAGGTCACGCAGTTCGTTTGCCTTTGCCAGAATAATTCCCGGTCCTATGGCACATGATCCTTCATAAGTTTTGGCCTGAGGTAAGTACAGGGGATTTTCTCCTTCAATGTCTCTGGAGGAGACATCATTACCAGCAGAATAACCGACTATTTCACCCAAGCAATTCATTACAAGGACAAGTTCAGGTTCCGGCACATTCCAGGTGGTGTCTTTCCTGATCCTGATCAATCCTTTATGCCCTACCGTACGCCAACCGTTAGCCTTGAAAAAAATTTCAGGACGTCTGGCATCATACACTTTCTGATAAATATTTTTCACTTCTGTTTCTACTTCACGGGCATCACGGCTGTGGGCATATGTGACACCACAGGCCCATACTTCGTGTTCAGGTTCAACAGGTGAAATCAAGGTTGAATTTGCTTCCTCTTCTGCAGGTATTGCTTTAAGGAAATTTACCAGTGAATCAGCCTTCAGTTCAAGAAGCATCTTCAATGAAAAGTTTTTGGGTAATAGTTTTCCATCGAGCGCCCAGCGGAAGTTATTTAAATAATCATGTCGGGTAAGCAGCATAACTAAAAGGATTTTAATTGTTCGATAAGGTAATTATTTCTTTTATCAGGCGGAATCCTTTTTGAAGAGACTTCAATTTTGAATCCATCAATTAATAACCTTGTTGATTTTGATTATCACTGCATCAAATATATGCATTTATTTAAGAATCATTATTACCTGAAATGTTTAATCAAAAGAAGACAGAAAATGACAGTGGCAGATCACGAAGATCAGAATATTTTAAGATTGAATTTTCAATCAGAACAGTTTCTTACAAACTATTAAAAATTGAAACAAAACAGCTGAAAATTGTAACATTTTGATCAGTTAGTGATATGCGGCAACAATTATTATAGCCGAACTTTGTATCACTAACCTGTTAGTTTTGCCATTATATAAATTATTACCGAACCTGTTCTTAAATATAGATATCTACTACTAATTATCCGAAGCGGCATCTCCTCTATTCAGACAGGTTAGAATTTAACGAAACAGAATTTATTCACTCCACAGCAGATGCCGCTTTTTAAAAAACTGAGCACTATTTATCTTTAACAGAAACAGTGCAACATTCTTTTATTCTAAGGCCTCCATAGTTCCTTTAGATCTTTTATCCGATATTCAGCCTTTGGAATTTCAGGTAATGGATCACTTGGAACAGGTTCATACCAGAACGTGGCACTGCTCCAGTCGTCCTGCCTTTCGAAAAGCTGATTTTTTACATCACTGCTCCATCCTATCTGCTGTATTGTGATCCGACATTCTTTTTCCCAGTAAACAGGATCGTGTAGATGCCAGCGATACATAGAAACGAACTGCCGGTGCATATCTTTTAATTTACCCGTGCTATAATCTTTTACTTTAATGAGAGAATCAGAATTGAAAATGAGATTGCAGCCATGATTCATAAAAGTAGTTTGCTGTACTCCGTATGAGAGGCATATATAATCTTCACTGCCTGTTCCGCAAATAGTCGGGAACTCCTTATCACCATCCATGAAGATCTTGATTTCTCCCTCTCCCCACCAGTCGGGGTAAAGAGTACGTATCCCTATTACGGCTCCTATAAATCTTCCTTTTCCTTTCCTCAGTGGCAGGATCTCGAAATCTTTTTTCACAACAGTGGGATTTTCTCTTCTGAAGCAGACGTGCAACCTGCCAATGTTCTCATCATGTTTGTCGTTTAAGGTATAATCTATCTGATAAAACAGCACAAAAGGGGTGGTAGATTCATTTGTCAGGGTGATCCTGGCTCCTTTGGTAAATGGCATAGGCAGCCAGATATTGAGTGCTGCATTTTCTCCAACCGAATGAACAGATGACTGATAGGAGGTAACTTTGCCATGCGCCAGTCCCATAAAGTCACCTACTGGGCATTCAATGCTTGGATGTTTCTGTCCATCCCAGTAAGCTCTTATAATTGTTGAACGCAGAAGCTTGGGGTTATCTTTCCATCCTCCGGTCATCCACATGTGCCTTATTGTACCACGGCTGTTGATATCGCAAAGGGTAACTGTCTCGCCGGCTGCAATATCTTTTGCCGGAAATCCTTTTCTACCCACACCCAGATGATTTGAGGTTTTTCCTCCTTCTCCGGGGGCTCCTGTAGGATTTTCAAATGAAATTGAACGTGACTGAACTCCTGTACCTAAATGAAAAGGTTTATCATCAATCAATAACTGGGCTTCGGATGCCGGGAAAAATCCCAGCAGCAATAAGATGGTAATTGCACACTTTTTCATAAATAATTGATATTTAAGTTATAGTAAATGGTTAGTTGATCCCTTTATGATTAGATGTTAACTGCGTTTTTCAGAATATAATCCTGTATGCCTGATGCAGATGGTCCGAAATAATGGAACCTTTCGGCCCATTCCAGTCCGTATTTTTCACCGGTCTTCCTATCGGATGGTACGCCCCTGAGGTTATCTGAAAACTGATCGAGCATGAAATTTTTTATGTAGTTAAAATCTGCGGTCCTGTCATCATTTCCAAGCACCGGCAGCTTTTTACCCTCTGCGGCAAGCCTTTTTCTCAGCAAAGAGCCTGTATTTCCGCCTCCTCCCTGTGAAACCACAGCCATGTTTGCTTCGACCTTTCTGTCAATAAAGTTGCTTATATCGACTATCCTGTTTACAACCTGGGGCCCCCTGGCATAATAATACCTTTCAATTACCGAATGAGGTTCGACGACCTCCAGCTGTTCCGGATAATCTGTATTCATTCCGGCCATCCAGCGGGCAGCCTCAACGGCTCTTGCAGTTACATAATGGTCAGGGTTTTCTTCATAATGATCCCAGGGATCGAAACTTACAACAGTGTCCACCTTTAGAAGGCGGAATAGGAATATAAGCCTTCCCTTGATTTCCTGAATGTTGTATTCGTCCATCCGGTGGTTACGGTAACCAAGGTCATAGACTTTTTTAAATCCCATGACCTTAGCAAAAGCTTCATTTGAAGCTTCATTGTTGAACACTCTTTCTCCCATGCTTTTACCTGCACCTGCTGCGTCGTCGTTGGTAGTTCTGATAAGATAGCCGGTGTATCCTTCATGAAGCAGCTTGGCCACGGTTCCGGCGGCAAAGTAGGCTATGTCGTCGCAATGAGGCTGGATCACTGCCAGTACTTTTCCCTCATGGGGCCGGCCGGGAACGGGTTTTTCAATGAATACCTCCTCATCTGCCGGCACTGGTCCGTAAAATGCTTCCGGCTTCATTGACGTAAGGGCGGCTGCCGGCACTGCCATGCCGCCTGCTATTGCACTTTTTTCAAAGAAATCTCGGCGTTTCATCATAAAATATAATTAGTTTTGATTTAAAATTCCTTTACTAAGTTAACTAAAGTGCGGAAAATAGTTAATTATGACCAGTTAAACTGATTTTTATCCCCGGGCTGTAAGTATTTTTCCTGCAGATTACCCTGATTTTCGCAGATCTTCACCATAACATGCAAAAATGGGTGAAATTATTTTTTCAGACGAAATTTGGAAATTTATGAATAACCGGCTACTGAGGTCTTGATAAATCATCTGGGTTGAACTAATGTAAAAGCCCATTAATTCAGCATAAAATCCAATATAACTAAAATTATAGTCAATAATATTGTAAAATATTTGAATAACTAATAATATAGTCGTATATTAGCATCGGGATTGAGGAAAGCAGTAGGTAGTATGTAGCAGGTAGTGTTCAGTAAAAATCAGTAAATATGAGACTTACAAGGGCAGAGGAGCAGGTGATGCAGATCCTCTGGGAGATGAAAGAAGGTCTGGTAAAGGATATCAGGGATAGGTTCGATGATCCGAAACCTGCACGTAATACTGTTTCAACAGTTGTAAGAGTTCTGGAGAAGAAAGGATTTATCAGGCACAAGGCTTATGGAAATGTTCATGTCTATTATCCGCTTATATCGAAGAAGGAGTATTCAAGAAACCAGCTTTTCGGGTTGATGGAAAACTACTTCAACAATTCCTTTCCTGCAATGGCATCGTTTTTCGCAAGGGAAAAAGACCTCTCGGTAAAGGAACTCGAAGAACTCCTTGATGAGGCCAGGAAAGAGCTTAAAAAGGATAAAAAGAAAAAGTAGATTAAGATCAGGATACAACTCGGGAAGAATGATAATGAAAGGTTCGGTCTGCCGGTTGGCTTTTCTCAGAATGATCATTAAATGGTAATATATGTCAATTAAAATGATGATATATATCATACAAACAAATGATACATATCACATAAATAGTTGATATATAGCAACGTTAAAATTGATTTTTGTCTGCTGAAATCTACGGAATCTGCAGGAAATAAGATCAGTTTCCGCTGGTCGCACGGATTTTCGCAGATTTTGAAAGCTATTGAAACATTTCAGTCTTTGTCCTCCTCCTCGCCCGGCATAAAGAATGCCGCCCTTACAGTCGGCGGGCATGGTGAATCAAGCCCTTTTACTGCTCTCCAGATTACTTCGTTAAACTCGAAATCTTTTATCCTGTCCTCAGCAGTAAAGTCGAAGGTTTCACTCTTTCTCTGCCATTCACTTTCAACAAGATTTATCTCATCAAGATCGACAAGGCATGGTTTTACATTGAAAGGAGGATGATCGGGTATGTTATTCAGGCACCTCCAGACAGGTACAGCGGCTGCATCATACTGTGACATTGGTGGCAATCCAAGAATCAGTTCCATTGTCCTTAAAAATGAAGATGTGGTATATGCTGTATGATCGACGAATCCTTTCCTGACATAACCTCCTGCTAAAAATGCAGGACTGCGGTGGGCATCGACATGATCTGGACCGCTCTGTGCATCATCTTCCACTATAAGTATAAGGGTTTCTTTCCAGATTGGACTATGGCTAAGATAATCGACAAACATACCTGTAGCCAGATCATTATCTGCAACCTGGGCAAACGGAGTAGGCATATTCAGATTTAATCCCAAAGTATGATCATTAATGAATCTTAAAGTGTTTAGTTGCGGAACGGCATTGATTGCCAGCAGAGAATCAAAATCCTGTTTCCATTCGCGAAATCTTACCGTATCACGTATTGTTTGTATCCAAGGAGTGTAATATTTGCAAAAATGATCTTCAAGAACCGGGATTGCAGGTTGTCTGTTATCACCTATGAACTCGCCGTAAGTACGGTAACTTACGCCATATTTTTTACACTGATCCCACAGGAAAAGCTTATTATTTGCTATTTCACGTGCTCCCTCTCCGGGGTATGTTCCTCCTCTTCCGCCATAGCTTGTCGGCCAGTTTTTCTCGAGGTAGTCAGTGGCGTAGGCTCCCATGGTCCAGCTATGGCCGTCAGCGCTTACTTCTCCGTCCACATAGAAATTGTCGAGAAGAACAAATTCTCTGGCAAGTGAGTGCTGATTAGGTGTTATTTTTTCGCCGAAGAGTGTAAGATCTGGATCGCCATTACCTTCGGGCATATCGCCAAGAACCTGATCGTAGGTACGGTTTTCCTTGATAACGTAGAAAATGTATTTGATGGGTGATGGATCCCCTATCTTTTTTGGAACAGGATTGCCTTTAGGGATATCCTCAGAAATTCTTTCTTTTACTTTTGTATATGGAGTATTGTTGAAAACAGCTTTTGAGAAAATCTTCATCTGCTCTTCGTCAGGCAATTCAACGATACTAAGGATTCCGTTGAAGAGGCCTCCTATGTACTGGACTTCTATTCTTTTTTCCGTACCACCTTCCTGAATAATGACTTCAGATTCCTTTCTGTAGGGATTTGGGCCATAGGGATTGGCTTTTGAAGTGACACCTTTTCCATTGCTGATCAATATCTTATCACCAGCGGTCCTTACACATGTGGGATACCAGGCTGTCGGAATGAATCCTTTGCTTTTGCTTTCCCCCGGTCTGCTGACATCGAAAACGGCCAAACAGTTATTATCGGCATTTGCAATGAACAAGGTTTTTTCATCATTGCTGAGTGCCACACTGTTTGTTGTTGAGCCACTCGGGGCGTCAGCATAAAGAGCTGTATTAAGTGTTTCAACTACTTTATTCTGTCGGGTATCAATTACTGAAACATTGTTATCATTTGCGTTCGCAACAAACAGCAACTGTCCGCTACCATTGATGCACATATCATTTGGATTGTCACCAACTGCAACATATCCTGAGATTTTATCTTCATAAGTATCAAAAATTACAACTTTGTCACAACCCCAGCATGATATGTAAAGTGTTTTCCGGTCGGGCGACAGAATGCATGTATATCCTTCTCCTCCGATAAGGTGAGTTGAGATTACTTTTTTCAGTTTTGTATCAATTACATAAAGAGAATTGTTTTCTTTAGTAACGGCATATAACCGGTTTCTGGAATCATCAGGTGCAATTCCGGCTATTGAAATCTTTTCAGGCCATGGTTCTCCGATTTTTATTGTATCTGAAAAGACAAGCCTTTTTTTCCTTATTGAAATCCTGATTATAATATTATCATTGCCGCCAGATGCATAAAGATATTTCCCGTCATCTGAAAAAGCAAGACCAAGCCATGATTTTCCAATGTCTTTCGTATCGGAGGTTTTTCCGCTTTTCAGATCGATAAGCTGGATACTCTGTCTGCTTTGTCCGTTATTTGTTATTGCAGCGAATTTTCTGTCAGGTGAAACCGCAATATTTAGGGGAAGGTCACCAAGCGGGATAAGTTTTCCGACAGGAGTCAGGTGCCATCCGTTTGGGAGTGATACCCTGCGGGCTTCAATTTCTGACAGTGTCTGCCCATTTATGTAACCTGGAAAGTAAAAAAGGCAAATGAGTATTAAAATTGAAAGTCCTGTTTTAGTCAGTATTGGCTTCATAATACTTTAATATTGATGATGTTGAAATTATATAGATCTTAAATCTTCAGGATTATGCTTATAAGGTTTACAAATTTGTGTTTTACTGCTTCTGCATGACTGTTCAATGAATACATTTGGTCTTCCCTGAGGAAAGAAAGATTGATTGGAGTAATTCAATGAATATTTGTCAGCCAATGTGTCGTTTATAGTTATATGCATTTAATAAGGCACCGGTTATTTTATTTTCAAATATTTAGATTTCAGTACTTTAAGGGCATTTTTTTTAATTCTGACGACAACATCTCCCGAAAATAAAACCGGTTCACCGTCGATATGGAATCTTGTTTCATGTGTTGTAATGGTCACTTTTTTATCAGTTTTGATAGTTCTGACATATTTTGATTTATTTATTGTTTTTCCAAAGAGCCGGCAGATGAATACCGGAAAGAGGTATTTTGGGAAAGGCTTAACAAGGACCAGATCAAGTTTGCCATCATTTGGTGAAGCTTCAGGAGCGATGAATGCATTGTTGCCAAATTGTCGTGTGTTAGCAATAGTAAGGACAAACAGATCCTCAGAAATAGCAGGCTCTCCTTCGATCTGAATTTTTACCCGGAATGGTTTAAGCCTGAAATAATTGACGATTGTGATCCACACATACGACCAGAAACCACGGGTTTTGAATTTATTAAAAGAATGGGCGACGAAACTGTCGAGGCCTGTTCCTGCGACGTTTAAGCAGAGCTGATCATTTATTTCTATCACATCAATGTCAAGTTTTTCATTCTTCTCAATATCTGAAAGAAGCGATTTGAGAACCGGTCTGAATCCAAGTTCTTTTGCAAATCCATTTCCTGAACCGATAGGAAGCACCCCGAGGGATTTATCGGATCCGATCAGTTGTGATGCCACAGTGTGCACTGTTCCGTCACCGCCTGCGGCGACAAAAACATCATATCTGTCGAAATTCTTTTTAATAAGCTGACCAGATTCATCAACGCTCAATGATTTATGAAACGCCAGCTCGTTTCTTCTGCGCTTGAGTTCTTTGGAAATAATATATTTAACCGGAGGTATTCCGGCGAGAGGATTAAGGATAAAAAGAGCTTTATTCCCGGGAGGATTGTTCATTCTTTATAAACTGGCAAACAAGGGTAAATTTAATAAAAAATGATTACCCTGCAGGAGGATATTGTTCAATAAGCCGGTTCTGTCGTTTTATTGCTCTGATGAATTCTTTAAGTGACATTGGTTTATATCCTCTTGCCCTGTTCAGGTTGCCTATATGGAACAGCAGTTTATATGCCTTAAAAAACTCACTGTAAAGTTTGGGTAAGGAAACATGGGGATCCCATGCCTGAATTGCCTCGGCTCCTGCTCCATTTATTTCAATGATTGAGAATCCTTCACCTTTTCTCAGCTTATCGATAGATTCAAACCTTACATCAAAACGTCCAAAGTAAAATTCAGGCATGCTGCGGGCTATCTGGTCAAAACGGTCAGAAAGTTCGGGTGTTATCAGGTGAGTGGCATTGCGGTACAATCCGCCAACTCTTAAACTACCTATGAATGAAAGACGTATAAGTTCTCCTTCTTTAGGCACCTGGTCAAGGTCTTCTTCGCCGAATCCGACATGTTCCGATTTCTCACCAAGGTAGTAGCCTGCCCGAAGTTTTGTCCTCTCATCACTCTGTATGAGTTGTCTGAGTGTTGACTTGCCATCACCGGTAACAAAAGGAAAATAACGGAGTGTAATTGAATAAATTCTGCCTTTTTCCTCACCCGGGATCCTTACATAGAATACTCCGGCTTCTCCGTCATAAGTGACAGGTTTCTGAAGCACTATTTCTTCATTATGAGGGAAGCTGGAGATATATTGGAGCAGATGGTTTTCATCTTCAACAAGTCTCACTCCATAACCGTTCCATCCTATATCAGGTTTTGCAACAATAGGAAAGCTCAGGTTATTCTCCTTCATCATTTTCAGGGCTTTTTCAAGGTCTTCTTCCCCGGGAACGCCATTGCGATGAATAGTTATAAACTCGGAAACCCATTTCTGCTGTTCCTTTCCGACCATTCTCATAACTGATGCTTTTGATTCGCCCATAAATCCTCCGGTTTCAATATTGGGATTTGAAGCTGAGGGAAGGGTAAGGCTTCTGTACTTAAGTCCGAGGAAAATATAATAAAGGCCTACCGGAATGTAGAGAATGCTGTTTGGAATATGTTCCGCGGATGCTACGGTCTTTTTAAGATCATCGAGAGAGGGCATTCCATGAAATTTACGCCTGACATCGGGCATGTATTTTTTAAAGACCGTAAAAAATGAAGGAGGAATATCACCCATAGCTTTTTCTGTTGTTTTACTCCATCGTGATTTAAAGGAATTTCTCAGGGCCCATGCAACAAGAATGACTGCAGCCAGTCCCCATGCCCAGTATCCGAGATGATTCAGGACAAGGTCTCCAAAAAGGATGACAACTGTGAGCACAATAGAAGAATAAATGGCACCTGCCAGGATTGATACTGTCGCGAATCGTGCAAAAGGTATCCTGAACCAGCCGCAGGCAACAAATGTAGGGAAAAGCAACCCCGGTGTTATCCGGCATAAAACAAGAACCCGCACGAGATGTGTATCGAGCCATAAACGGACCCTTTCAACCTTCGGGCCTATAATTTTTGACCGGAGCCATCTGTTCTGCTGTGCCAGATGACCAAGTCCATAAATTAATATATCGCCAGTTACTATTCCAAGATAAACACTCACGTATGCCATCCAGACTGGCAGCTTATGCTCAACTGTTGAAAATGCTGCAGCGAGAATAGCTGCATCTTCATGAAGGAATGTCATGAAGAAAATTACAGCGCAGTGTTCAAGCCAAAGGAGGAAGTCTGGTGTAAACATTAATAGAACGTGATAATTTACAATAAGTTCCGTTTTGAATAAATAAAAACGTGCGTAAAAATAACTTCATTTATGATATATTATCCTATATAAGGAGAAAAAATAAAAAATAATGAAGTAAAAAAAAATCGCACTTCTCTTAAATCTCCCTGAAGATGATGAAATTCAGAGGTTTAATTTGTTAATCAGGACTCCGGGGCGGCTATTTTTAAGCACGAAAAGCCTGAGTTCTCTTCAAACTTTTTTGTAATTTGGATACAGTTTATTTAAGCTCAGGGGAGTATATAAATTAAAAAATCGCAGAATCATGTCAGAATCAAAGTTTTATCATATTACGTCCTCAGGTCTTTTTTATGGTGTAAAGACACTTGCAGAAGCGATTAATTCATTACATGAAGGCGGCTTTATCTGGCTCGATTATTATAAACCTGAAAGAAAAGATCTGAACATACTAACAGATATGATTGGTATACACCCATTATCGGTTGAGGATTGTTTTGATGAGAAGCAGGTCCCTAAGATTGAACATTTTCAGAACAATACATTCATACTGTTCAACGCTTTTTCCTATAAAGACAAAACCCTTTTTACAGATGAAGTCAACCTCTTTATAGGGAAGGACTTTCTGATAACTGTCAGCGGGCATAATTCTGATGACAGGAGACCGCTGAAAAATATTGAGGAAATTGTCGAACACAATCTTTATTATGCAAAAAACGGTCCGGCATATTTAATGCACGAAGTCCTTGATTATTTGGTTGATCAGAAATACAGTGCCTTTGATACAATGGAAGATGAGCTTGAAAATGCGGAGGAGATACTATTGGATGATGTTACTGTTTTTAAGCCAATGGTACTCATTCATTTAAGAAGGGATCTGGCAATTCTTAGAAAGAACCTTTATCATGAAAGAGAGATACTTGTAAAAATAAACAGACTTGATTGCCCTTTTATTCCTGAAAAAACAATAGTCCAATACCGCGATATCTATGACCATCTTTCAAAATTCTTTGAACTGACCGAGACATACCATGAAATTGAAACAAGTTTGATGGAACTGTATACTTCCCTGTTAAACAACAGGATGACCCAGATGTCGAATGAGACAAATGCTTCTGTCAGGAGACTTACAATGATTGCGACAGTTTTCATGCCCTTAACACTTGTAGCAAGCATAGGAGGTATGTCGGAATGGACAATGATGACAGGTCAGGAAAACTGGAAAACAGCCTATCCTCTATTTTTACTCGGGATGGTTGTTATTGGGGTGATTAATTATTTACTTATCAAAGGTTTAGAGAAAGGTTTTTTCAGGAAAGAAAAACCGGTTGATAATATTTAACCGTTATCCGACATTCCTTCATAAATCTTTAGGATCTCATCTCTGAACTCCTCAGGTGCCATTAGATGGCCCCATCCTGACTGCATCTGCCACAGGCCATCCATAGCTGAATCGTGAAAGGATCTTATTAAATGTGGTATGTTCTTTTCATTCAAGAGCCCGTCGATAAGATTGGCTTCTATCTCGTTATTTAAAACAAGTATTTTTACTGCTTTATCCATCAGGATTAAATTGAATTATTGGTTATACAATCTAAGTATTATTTTTCTAAGATCATCATGAACTCATATTCAAAATTTGGTGTAAATATGTTTTTACCAATATTTTTCTTTATTTCATCAAGGGTCCAGAATCGTCCGTCGTCAATTTCATGCCTATCCAAAGAAGGCAACGAATCTGAGTGACCTTTGAAACTGTAAACCAATTCTTTTTCACGAACTGATTCCCAGATATATTTCATTAAAAACTCATATTTGAAACTTTTTAGTCCCAGTTCTTCAAGCGTTTCTCTTTCAAGGGCTTCGGTAATAGTTTCATCCGGACTGACATGGCCTCCTACTGATGTGTCCCAGTATCCCGGGAGAAGATCTTTTATCATTGCCCTTTTCTGAAGAAAAAGTTCACCTTTTTTGTTGAAAAGATGATAATGGACTACGGGATGAAGGAGTTTACTTTTACCATCATGACATACACTTCGTGGGGCAATTGAAATAGTTTTACCATCCTCATCAACAACAGGAAACCATTCTTCGGAACTTTTCATTTTATCGGATTACCAAATATTAATTAACAAAAATGATTAATGTATTGTTGAAATTAAAGAAAATATTTTTGTTTGCTTAATTCTTTCCAATTATCATGAAATGAGAGCTTATTCTATATCCATCCTCATCTGCAACAGTGATTAAATGGTTACCGGCGCCCGCAAGGATTTCGACCTTGTGAATATTTCTTGTAGCTCCAAGATATGTATCGTCGAGATGCCAGAAGATTCTCTTTGCAGGATTACGATGGACAACCTCAGCAATTATTCTTGTCATTTCTCCGGAATAATCCCGGGGTATAAAAATTTTTACACCCGGAGTTGGGTATATGAATTCCATCAATGAGGATTCTTTTTCATTCCTGCAACCCGGGGCAAATGGGGGCAAAGGTTTGTAGTCTGGATGGTTCCTCCTATAGAAGTACTCCATGGCGGGAGGAAGGACAAACCAGGATGTATTGATTATTTCTGCCGGACTTGCGCAATCGGCAGTAATCTGAAGTGTACCAGTTTTATTTACGTGAATTATTTTATGGTAGGGGCAGACAGCGCTCCTCAGTCCGTTCGCAGGTACTGAAATCTCATGTGTTTCCGGACAATCCGGGCCTGCCCTGTACCCACTTCTGCTGCAGACTTTGACTGATATTAATTCTTTATAAGGAGGAGTGAACCATTTGACCGGTTCCATTAATCCTGCCAGGTCAAAAAGTATCGGAGCGGCAGCTGCAATTCCTGTTAGCCCGGGTCTGCCAACTCCATCAGCATTCCCTGCCCAGACCCCAATCACGTATTCGCTGGTGCTGCCAACAGCCCATGCGTCTCTGAATCCGAAACTTGTTCCGGTTTTCCATGCAATATTGCGGGCTGATGAGAAATAGTGCCATCCGGATTCAGTTTCCGGACGGTTGACATTCTGAAGAGCTTCAAATGTAAGCCATACAGAAGCTGCTGAAAGCGGCGGTTCTTTTTTTTCAGTTGACATTGCCAGATTTGTTTCCCTTTCAATCAGTACAGGTGGATGAAAATCTGAACTGAAGTAATCCTGTTCAGCGTCAGCTTTTCTGAGTATTCTTGCCATGGAGGCATATACTCCTGTGAGCTCCCAGAGTGATGTTTCTCCTCCTCCAAGGATAAGAGAAAGTCCGTAATATTCAGAAGTCGCTGTAAAAGTTGAAAATCCGGCTGCTTTTAAAAGTTCAAGAAACCTTTCCGGACCAAAATCCTGCAACATTTTAACAGCCGGGATATTAAGTGATTGAGACAAAGCTGATCCGGCCGTTACTGCACCGCTGAAGCTTCTGTCAAAATTTTCGGGTGAAAATCCGGGAAATCTTGTAGGTATGTCAGGGATAAGAGCGTTTGGAAGCAATTCTCCCGATTGCTGCATACCAGCATATAGTATGGGTTTTAAAATGCTTCCTGTACTTCTAGGTGATTTTATGATATCTACATTACCGCCATGTAGCGGTGCTTCCTCAGTTGTACTGTTGCCAATATAGGCCAGTACCTCTCCGGTTTCAACTTTTAATATAAGGGCAGCTGCATTGAAGATAAAATTACCTTCAAGCTCTTTCAGATGGTTGTTAATTATTTCCGTGGCTCTTATTTGAAGATAAGGATCAATGGTTGTGCGTATTCTTTCTCCTCTATTCTGCAGGTAAAAATTATCTGTTAGATGAGGGGCTGAGCCTGGTAATGGCCTGGGTTCTCCAGGAAGAGGTTCTTCAAGCGAAAGGATGAGAGTAAGTGAGTCGAAACAATTTCTCTGGAATAGTTTCTTAAGCAGTTTATCGCGTTTTTCCCTGAGTATTTCCTGGTTCTTTCCGGGGAATACAAGAGTCGGAGAATTTGGCAGTACAGCAAGAGTGGCAGCTTCAGCCCATGTAATTTCTGATGAAATCTTGCCTGTATACCTCCATGAAGCAGCTTCCAGACCTACTACGTTACCGCCAAATGGAGCATTTTCAGCATACATTTTAAGGATTCTTCCTTTTGATCTTAAAAGCTCAAGTTTGACAGCAGAAAGCATTTCAATAATTTTCTGACGGTAAGTCCTTGGTTTGTTCCCCTGCGACAATCTTGCTACCTGCATGGTTATAGTGCTCCCTCCACTAATTATCTGATGATTTTTAATATTTAACCTGAGAGCCCGTAATAAGGAAACAGGATTAATTCCTGGATGAAAATAGAAATAGCGGTCTTCAAATGTCAGCAAAGCTTTTTCAAACCTGTAGGGAACAGTATCGCCGTGAGGGAATCTCCATTGACCGTCGTCTGCAATCCTTGCTCCAAGCAGGGTGCCATCGCGGGCTTCCACAACAGTTGAAAGCGGATCATCGAACCGGGGCATTGGTGATAGCAAAACAGGGATAAATATTATTCCTGCTGCAATAATAATTATAATGAATTTCTTACTCAATTCCCTGTCCGATAATTCTTACTTTATCTCCTGGTATTCTTGCAAAGAAGTTTTCGGTATACATGGCTTCGCACCAGATTGATGGCTGATAGAATTCCCCGCGGTATGCTGCATTCAGTATGAGCATAAAAGTCTTCTTCTCTCCCGGATTAAGACTGAAATACGTATTAACTCTGTCATCCCTCACATCACGATAATCGTATGAGCTCTCTTTTATCCCGTAGTTGGTTTCAAAAAGTCTTGTGTTCCGAATCTCCCATCCAGAAGGCACCATTTGTGTAAGAGCTATATTATCAACTCTGAGGATTGTATTATTTGTTACATTTATGACCATCAGAAAATCAGATCCCTGTTTCAGATTTTTCTGATCGGTTCTGTTAAGTTCAAGGTCCAGATAATCAATCTGCATATTCAATCCTTTGTTAACTTGTTCCTGATTTGAAACAACTGGTATTCCTTTCCTTATAAGATTAACATACAAAGGATTAGGGGATGTATTTTCCAGAACAAGATTATTCTCCCCTTGTCTAATTGCCAGTTCCTTGATAAAAGGCTTTTTTTCAGGGATTGATGCTTCTGATCTTTCTCCATTGAAGGTAACAATTGTTTTTGAAGTACCTTTTTTATTGAAGGAAGTCATATCGGAATATTTCATGTAAGAAAAGAGCCCCCAGGCTGAAGATTGTGTGCTATACCAGTTATCTGTACTGAGTTCATTGCAGATTGACTTAAGTACGGGAAGAGCTTCAGAATCTTTTTTAAGTATAGTAAGTGTAAAAAGTATTACAGCCTTATCGCGGAGTGAGCTTCCATAATAGGTATCATAATATTCTTTTTCTGTTTCAAGGTTTCTCATATCAAGAAGGTTATCTGCTGCTTCCGGTTTCCCGGAAACGGCGTAAGCTGCAGCGAGGAACCATTTTGCAACTCCAGGCAGATTCTGTGATTCACGCAGTCTGTTCATTGCTCCTCTTTCCGGATCGCCTGCAAATGCCAGTGTGAAAAGCCGGTATGCCTGATCATTTGCTGATTGCCTGAATTTCTGATCATATCTCCAATCCTGTGCAGTTCTTTTCTGATATCTGGTCCACTTTTGTTTCAGGTTTCCCGGGACAGTGAATCCCATTCTTTCTGCCTCAGTAAGAAAGTGGCCCGCATAAGATGTGATCCAGTTATCAGGTTGATAGTTTCCCGGCCATAAAGCTATTCCACCATTATTCATCTGTCGGGAGGCAATTTTGCTTATTGATTCCTTAATATTGGCAGCCGCTTTTTCGATACTTTTTGGATCGGTGCCTGAGATATTTTTAATCCAAAGCTGAGGAAAAGCTGCAGAAACAATCTGTTCGGTACAACCATGGGGATAATCAAGGAGGTATTCCAGCCTCTTTTCAAGGTTCACAGATGGCAGATCCGAAATCTCAAGCCTGGCAGCATCAGTTCCTTCAATGCCAAATGGCTTAAATGAAGTTTCCCACTTTTCATTCTGTTTCAGGATTTTTAGTTCTGCCCTGATTTCAGGAGGATTAGGGCTTCTTATATCCAGTTCAAGTTCGAAGCCGGACTTTTCTCCACCTCCTGATGCCATAATCTTTATTTTTGCAATGCCTGTTTTTTCTCCCGCTGCATATTCCAGTTCAGCATTCACCTCTCCTGGTCCGGGTACATTTATCACTCTGACTTTGTCTTTAAAAGATCCAAGATCATTTGACTCAGCAATTAAGTCAATGCTCCTTATGGTCTCTTTTTGAATGAAAAGGGTGACAGGGACAGTAACTTTTTCTCCCGGGCTCATGACCCGAGGTGCTGTGACCAGAAGCATCAGAGGTTCCTTCACCGGGACACTTTTTTCTGCAATGCCATAAGCCTTTTCGTTTCCGGCAATTAACATTACCCTGACTGAGCCGGTATATTGAGGCAGACTTATTTTGTGGGTTCTGGTTTTCCCCGGACCAAGACTGTAGGGTCCAAGGAATTTCACTACAGGTATAAATCTCCTGGCTTTGCCTGCCGACCTGTCGATCATGGCTTCATCACCACCAATGGCAAGCATTCTTTCAAGTGTTCCTCCGAATGCCCCAAGGACATAGTCGTATAAATCCCATGTCTGCACTCCAAGAGCCTCACGTCCATAAAAATAATTCCAGGGATCAGGTGTTTTGAAACCGGTAATGTCGAGCAACCCTTCATCAACAACTGCCAGTGTATACATCATAGGCTTTCTGAATGCTTCACTTACCTTGATTTCAAAACTATTCTGAGACCTTATTTCATCAGGCATTGTTATAACAGGTCTCAACCTTGTTTCAGGATCCTCTACCATTACCGGTATTATACCATACAGCCTCATGGGCATATCATTTACAGTCTGGGCATGTGGTTGTATTACTGAAACATAAGCGTAGCAGTTTGGTGCCATTTCCGGTTTGGCTTTAATGGTTACCACTGTATTGCCCTTCATGGCTACAGTCCTGATCTCATCGAGTACTGAAGTTGAATTCTCAAGAGTTAGTATTATTCTTGAGTTTTCAGGTGCAGGGAAGTTCAGTTTTATTTCGTCTCCGGGTTTATATTTTTCTTTGTCAGTATTTATTGACAGAAGAGTTGCTCCTTCAGCATTACCTTTCATACCGTATTCCCAGGGCCAGTCAATAAGGACAACTTTTCCTGTTGAATGACCATATACTGAGGAGGCTCTTATAAGATATCTGCCCCACTCATTTTTCCCAATATTGAATTTAAAGGAACCTGTACCGTTCCTTGTTCTGATTGTTTTAATAATTGCAGGTTTATAGCTTTCGTTGGATATGTAAGATGCAAGGTTTTCCTCACCGGATTCCCACCACCATCTGTAATTAATTTTATAAAATGACAGTTCCACCTCACTGTCAACGGGATTGCCATCAGGGTCAACAGTAACTATTTTCAGTTCATTTTCTGCGTCAGTAAAAAGCATTCTGTCTTTCGATTTTAAACCCGGGAAATTGATTCCCACATAGACAGGATAGGGTGAGTATTTACAGACAGACTGGATTATGCTTTCATCACCTCCCTTTTCTGCAGCTTTTACAGTGAAAAGAACATTCAGCATTCCAGGTGAATTAATTGCTTTTCCGGGATTAAATACAACTCCGGCATTCCCTGCATCATCGGTAGTGCCATCGAACATCTTAATGGTTTCTGAATAAAAATCTATTGCGGGATCATCAAAAACATACTGGCTGTAATTCTTAAATTCTGTTTTTCCGGGTTTGAGAAGATATTCGACCGTTGATTTTAAATTACCTGCAAGGGCGCCATTGAGCCATCTTACCATTAACGTACCTTTGGTACCTCCGTCTGATTGCCTGATCATTGGAGGGAATATCAAATCCAGCTTAAGTCTGTTAGGTTTAATAGTTTCAATTCTGATACGCTTTGTAAAGGATGCGCCACCTATCCTGATTCTTGCCGTGTAATTCCCTGTCATGGCATCCCGGGGGGTTCCGGTATGAAAAACCAGAAGGTTTTTATTCCCAAGCCTCTTTACCTGATTGTCAGTTCTTTGCTCAAGAGGATTTACTAATTCAAACTGTACGGGATGGTCCTGCGGCAGTTTGTTATTCATGTCTTTTAAAAAGACCGACAGATATATTGAATCTCCGGGTCGCCATACATCTCTCTCTCCGTAAATAAAAGCTTTGATCCCGTTTTCCGGTTTATTTCCTGACACGTCAAATGAGCTGAGAGAAAGAGATGATCCGTCTGTAATCTTCAGGTAGTTTCTGTCCTTTCCCTTTTTCGCAACTATAAGAAAAGGTTTTCTCTCACAATAGAGAGTTACAAAGCCATCCTGGTTAGTATTTCCTGAAATAACAGGCTGCATCTGAAAATCAAAGATTTCAATTGACACTTCACTCAGCGGCAATGCAGTAAGGAGGTCACTTACAAATATATGAAGCTTATTGTCAGTCCCTTTTTTTGCTATTATTCCGAAATTTGATGCAAGAACGTTCCGTGAAACCTTTTTTTCAGGGCTAAAGTATGCAGGCTTACATGGATCGTTCCTTTCTCTCCAGTCGAATCCGAAAGAATAATAAATTAGATCGTCACTGTCGGAGTAATAATTGTCAGGATCATCCCAGAATTCTCTGATTTTTTCCTCCGATAAATCTAGTATTTCCTCATATTTGTCGAGTTCCGTCCTATCGGAGCATGGATAAAGTGAATAGGATGGTCTCATGCCCAGTTCTACTTTATAAATTATTCCGGGTTCCACATCAATGTATTCTGCAAGGTCAATCGTATAGAGATTCCATGATCCGGGATTGGTTCCGGGTTGACTGATAAGATCCACACGTCCTGAATAGGCAAGTCTTCCGAACCTTTTTATGGAGTATGAAGTATTTATATCATTATCCTGGAAGAAATAGGGGAGATTGTTCTCAAATATTTTAATTATTTTAAGATCAACGGCTCTCAGATTAGCGGCTCTGAAGGGGAATATCAGGTTTTTTGATGATGGTACGACGACGCCATTTCCCGAAAGCTTAAGTGAAGGAGGGACTGGTGAAAAATCCAGTTCCCTGTTAAATGAAGAAACCAAAGTTTCTCCTCTTATGTTTTTTAATGACTTTTCGATAATAAGTTCAGCTTTGCCTTCAGGTCTGGAATCAGGGAAGAGGCTTATGATATTTGCATTTGCATTTAAGGTAGTTTTAATTTCCGGAGAGAAGCGAACCAATCCTTCAAAATCCTGTGAGGCATCCAGAGGATCGGAGAAGACTACATCAATGCTTTTTCCTTCTTCCTTATTCATAATCAGGTCAATAACGCTGAATGTCCCAAATCCTGGGATATTCAGGGATGTACTTCCTTTTTGTCTTACTCCAGCAGGATTTCCATCCCACATTATCTCCAGTGTCTGAGGCTTGTCGCTCCTTTCGATATTTATGACTGAGAACTTATGGACAAGAAGGTCGGAATGATCCCAGGCGATTGCCAACTTTTTTCTGCCTATCTTCGCCTGGATATATGCTTCAGTTTCAGAGGAAGCGATGTAGTCGGATGCAATCACTTCACCATTTAATGTATATTTTTTTGCATCTTCTGAACATTCCAGAGTTCCGATTGCAACAATAAAATCCTTTTTTATTGTACGTATTCTGACGGGAAACACTTTAAGATTTTCTTTAACCTGCGACAGCTTTTCTAGGTTAAGCCTTACAGTATACAGAGTACCGGGATTCAAAGTTTTAGCTGGTTTAAAAGTAAGGGTTACATTGTCTGTCCATTCTGCTTTACCCTTTACTACAGGTTCAAATGTAAAAAGACCCGCAGGTGTTTTCCTGTTTGCCTGTGCTGCAAACTCAGGTGTGAATTTTACCTCAAAAACCGAATTTACCGACACTATTCCTGAGGTATAACCTGTAATATATTCGCTGAATCCCATATCGACAGGAATATTCAATTCTGAGAGATCGGGAGCTTTTTTCAGGATAAGTCTGACAGGTGGTTTCTCCTTGCTTAGGCATGATGATAAGATCAGCAGGATAGAGAATAGTACAAATAGTCTTGCAGCTTTCATAGTTTCAGAATGATAATACTACTTTCAAAACGGGAATACTAAAATATCCACCAGGATAATATTCTGCTATTAAATTACGAAAAAGTTTATTTGCTTAAAGCAATATCCTGTTTCCGAGCTGTTTTGAAATAAGCACAAGGGCAGCACTAAGGTTATTGTATCTTTTTTGAAGAGCAAGTATTTTTTCCCTTTCGTTTTTTTGAACCGCTTCTTCGAGAAGTGACATTATCTCCTTTCTTCGTGCAATTATTTTGTCACTTTTGAATTTAAGAACAACATCAGGGACTATATCACGGAGTTTCATGTCCTCGGTTTCGACAAAGGTCTGCTTATCTTTCCATATTCTGCTGAGTTCGTGTGAATCTGCAAGCAATCCTGCCGATAGTTTTGAAATTTCAGGGTCTTCATGTTTGATGAAATGTTTGTCGCTGGGGAAAAGACCCTGTTCTGAACTGAATTTAAAATCCTCAAAAATCTTTCCGCATATATTATCGTCAAACACGAGTTCATCTGTTGTTATTTCTTTAACAATATAATCAGCAACAGTAATTATTTCCTCTTTACCATCCTCACTTCTTATCCTGCGTTCAAACTCATGCGCTCCGTATTTAAGAAGAAGGCGTATTATCTCTTGTTCGGTATAATGGAAGCCTGTAAGAGGTTTCACGGTTTTTATTGCCTGTAAAGGTGGTACAGGTAAATCTTCAGGTCCCGGATATTTGTTTCTTTCCTGGAATGATTTCTGCTGGCGGAGTTTATTTACCTCATGATAAAGCACCGGTTCCGACACTTCAAGGACAATACTGCATTCCTTGATGTATACTGTTCTAGTTATCGCTTCGGGGATCACTGCAATTGATCTGACTATTTCCCTTATCAGATTAGCCTTTTTTACAGGATCATTATTTGCCTCTTCAAGTAACAATCGGGTTTTAAATCTTATGAAATCAGTCTCATTATCTCTGATATATTTTGCAAAGCTCTCATTGCTTACCTTTTTGGAATACGAATCAGGATCTTCACCATTGGGCAGAAGAACTATTCTGACATTCATTCCTTCTTCAAGGACAATATCGATTCCTCTGATTGAAGCCTTAATGCCTGCAGGATCACCGTCATATAGTATTGTGATATTCTGTGTGAATCTTTTAATAAGCCTTACCTGTTCCTGGGTAAGAGATGTTCCTGAAGATGCTACAACATTCTCAATACCTGCTTCATGAAGTGACATCACATCGGTATATCCTTCAACAAGATAACATCTGTCCTCCTGGGTTATAGCTTTACGGGCCTGGTATATTCCGTAAAGGATCCTGCTTTTATGGTAGATTTCCGATTCAGGTGAATTAAGGTATTTGGCATTTTTAGGGTCAGCTTTCAGGATACGACCTCCGAAACCAAGTACCTGACCTGACAAAGAATGAATAGGGAACATTACCCTTCCGCTGAAACGGTCGAATATTCTATCTTCATTCTGAATTGTCAGACCTGTTTTAATGAGGAAATCCAGCCTGTAACCATCCTCAATAGCTTTTTTTGAAAATGCATCACGTTTTTCAAAGCTATATCCGATTTCAAATTTCTTAAGAGTATTCTGTTGAAATCCTCTTTCCTTGAAATATGTTAGTCCGACAGAGATACCTTCATCTGACTGGAACAGATTCTCTGAAAACTGCCGTGCGGCATAGGCGCTTACCACCAGCAGACTTTCCCTTTCATTCTGTTTTTCAATCTCTTCAGGACTGCGTTCTTTTTCAATGACTTCGATATGATATTTCCGTGCAAGAAACTTCAGGGCCTCGGGGTATGTAAGATGCTCATGTTCCATAATGAAATTAACGGAGTTTCCGACCTTACCGCAGCCAAAGCATTTGAAGATTTCCTTGGAAGGAGAAACAGTGAAAGATGGGGTTTTTTCATTATGAAACGGACAGAGACCCAGATAATTAACTCCTCTTTTTTTCAGAGGGACAAACTCCTGGATTACATCAACTATCTGGGCAGCATCAAGTATCCGTTCTATCGTCTGACGGTCAATCATGGATCAAAGATACCAGTAAAAAGGGTGAAAAAGCAGGATTAAATCAGAGAAAATCCATCAATCTTTCTGTGAGGATCTCAACACCTCTGGATGCAGGTTCTTTAATGATCTCAACTTTCCTGCCTGAAGATACATAAACATCATTTGGATCTATAAGCCAAAGCGAAGCCTTGTGTGGGGCATATTCAATCAGCCCTGCCGCCGGATATACATTCAGCGAAGAACCTATTACAACAAATATGTCAGCGGAAGAGGTTATCTTAATTGCTTCATCCATCATAGGTACTGCTTCTCCGAACCAGACAATATGCGGGCGAAGCTGGCTTCCTTTTTCACAAACATCACCCGGATTAATATCTTTATACCCTATCTCATAGATGAGTGTCGGATCCTGAGTGCTGCGGGCTTTTGTAAGTTCACCATGCAGGTGAAGAACCCTGGTGCTTCCTGCCCTTTCATGAAGGTCGTCTATATTCTGAGTAATGACATATACATTGAAGAATTTTTCCAGTCCGGCGATGCCAATATGACCTTTGTTAGGTTTGCACCCTTCCAGCTGCCTCCGTCTGTCATTATAAAACTTCAGGACAAGATCCCGGTTTTTATACCATCCCATCGGAGATGCAACTTCAGTCACATCATATTGTTCCCAGAGTCCACCTGTTTCACGAAAAGTACGGATCCCGCTCTCCGCACTCATCCCTGCACCTGTCAATATAACGAGATTCTTCATAAGACCAGATTTGAATGTGATAAAAATAGAAAAAAATGGTCTTAATGAAAAGACAGATTCTGAAGCAAAAGATTACAACTGACTGTTGGATGTTTGACTAATGCCCGACGACAAATTTTTATATTTATCAGAAATAGCTTGTCTTGCCATAAAGTTCTGAATTTTATCCCGGAACCAGATATTTACTACTTTTGCAATTAAATTAATAGCCAAATATGACAAATTCACAAAGAAAAGTTATTCTGGCAGTTACAGGAGCCAGCGGATCTGTTTATGCAAAATATCTTATTGAGAGACTTTCGGGGCTTAAGACACCTCCTGTGGAAATGGCATTAATTTTTTCCGATACGGCCAAAAAGGTCTGGGAACTTGAAACAAGGGAGCCGGTCACTTACAAAAAGCCGAATCTGAAACTTTACAACAATTCTGATTTTTTTGTCCCTTTTGCTTCAGGCTCTTCAGACTATGATACAATGATAATATGTCCGGCTTCAATGGGAACGTTGGGAAGAATTGCAAACGGTATCTCTAACGATCTTATTTGCAGAGCTGCTGATGTTGTCTTAAAGGAAAAACGCAGGTTGATACTTGTTCCCAGGGAGGCTCCTTACAATTTGATTCATATCAGAAATATGGAGACTCTTATTCTTGCAGGAGCAATTGTTTATCCTGCATCACCTTCATTTTATAGCAGGCCTGAAACATTAAATGATCTTGTTTTGACATTTGTCGACAGACTGATTTCCCTTGCTGGTTTTGAGGTTGATTTTTACCGCTGGATGAATAATGATAGATAAGCGAATAATCAGATTCTTTAACAAACATCATGTTCTCACAGTCGCTACCTCAGTAGATGGTGAGCCGTGGTGTGCTAATTGTTTCTATGTTTATCAGGAGCAAAACAATACCCTGATCTTTACAACAGATCCTGAAACAAGACATGGAAAAGAGTTCAGGTTAAATCCGGTGGTTTCCGGATCAGTTGTCCTTGAAACGCCTGTAATTGGTAAAATAAGGGGTATCCAGTTTCAGGGTAAAGTTTTTGAACCTGAGGGTGTTAATCTTGAAATAGCTGAAAAAGCATACCTTAAAAGGTTCCCGGTGGCAATGCTTATGGAAACTCATCTCTGGGTATTGGAGTTGACGCTTATTAAATTTACAGATAACAGGCTGGGATTCGGCAAAAAGCTGATCTGGAGAAAGGAGTCAGAATGAACGACACAAGATGAAAGGAAGAGTAATGCTGAACCGGTTATGCATCTGAAAAAATCAGGGATTGAAAAAGCTGAATTGGATATTTTAACATGATTGTGTTGTTGATTGACAAATGGAGTACTTTATATTATTTTTTATTTTATTAATATCCAGCTTTCTGAACTTAAAAGGTCAGAATACTGATACGATCAGGTTTAGAACCCTGAAGCCTGAAGATTTTTATAATTGTTATCTGGAGGAGGATTCGTCAATTCTGATAGATGTGCGTGAGCCTTTCGAATATAAAGCTAACAGGATCAGGGGAGCTCTAAATATTCCTGCCTCGGGTAATCTGATAAAAGCTGCCGATACAATAAATAAAAGGTACCGGTTATTTTTATATTGCACCAGCGGATACAGAAGTTCAAAGGCTGCCAAATCAATGTACGACAAAGGATTCAGAAGGCTATTCAACCTTGAAGGAGGCATTATTGAATGGAGAAAAGATGGATTGCCGGTTGAAAAGGAGAAAGTTCCCAGGAAGGCCAGAAAAATTAAGAAATAGATTATTTCTGAACTGACAGCCTGTATGACTGACTAAAAAGAACTTATGTATTATTATTGTGATATTTGGTTTATCTGAATTATGATTTAGCATACGAGTTTAATTTGTCTAAATTTGAAGGTTATTAAAACTTAAAAAAAATGTTTTCAGGCATAGTGGAAGAAGCAGCACCTGTTGTCAGACTGGAAAAGGACAAGGACAATCTTCATATTACAATGAGATGTTCGTTTACTGATGAGCTTAAGATAGATCAGAGCATTTCTCACAATGGGGTTTGTCTGACAGTTGTCAGCAAGGACAGGGAAACATATACCGTTACCGCTATCAGGGAGACCCTGGAAAAAACAAACCTGGGTCTTCTTAAACCCGGTGACAAGGTTAACCTGGAGAGGAGCACAAAACTTGACGGTAGGCTGGATGGCCACATGGTACAGGGGCATGTTGATCAGACTGCAATTTGTACTGATGTAAGGGAAGCCGGAGGCAGCTGGTATTACACATTTGAATATGAGCCGCTCAGGGATGATTATCTGACGGTTGAGAAAGGTTCGGTTTCTGTTAACGGAGTCAGCCTGACTGTGGTCAATTCTCAACCTAAATCATTCCAGGTTGCAATAATACCATACACCTATGAGGTAACAAATTTTCATCAGATCAAACCTGGAACAGTTGTAAATATTGAATTTGACATTCTTGGGAAATACATAGCAAAAATCGTAAAGCAACAGCTAGGCAAATTGTAGACCTGCAAATGCTTTTATGATATATCTTCCCGGTGCTATTCACACATTAATAAATTTCCGCCATTCTCCTGTCTTCCTGTCACCGGTCCCCCAATGGCAGGTTCTCTTATTTGAACAATTATTGCATTGTGGCTTTTAGCCTTTTTTACTATCTTTGTGGGGTTTTTTGAAAAAAAATCTGAAGAAAATAAACTAATTGATCCAATGGGGAAGCGGTTTCCTGAATATAAGAACCTTGATCTGGCACAGGTAAACAGGGATATCCTGAAGATATGGGACGAGAATAACACATTCCAAAGAAGTGTAAGAGAAGTGAACGGTAAGGGTGAATTTGTTTTTTATGAAGGCCCTCCCTCAGCAAATGGAATCCCGGGGATACATCATGTGATGTCGCGGACAATTAAAGATGCAATCTGCAGGTACAAAGCGCAATGCGGTTACGAGGTTAAACGCAAGGCAGGATGGGACACGCATGGGTTGCCTGTCGAATTAGGTGTTGAAAAGGCCCTCGGAATAACAAAAGAAGATATTGGAACCAAAATTTCGATTGAAGATTACAATAAAGCCTGCCGCATCGATGTGATGAAATACACCGATATGTGGGAAGAGCTAACCCGAAAAATGGGTTACTGGATCAATATGGATCATCCGTATGTAACCTATGACAACCGTTACATTGAGACTTTGTGGTGGCTGCTGAAGCAACTTTATAACGGCGGATATCTGTATCAGGGTTATACAATTCAGCCATATTCACCGGCGGCAGGAACCGGATTAAGTTCGCATGAGCTTAATCTCCCCGGCTGTTACAGGGATGTTAAGGATACCACATGTATTGCTCAGTTCAGGATCATAAGGGATGAACATTCGGAATTCCTTTATGTAAACACTGACACTCCAGATGTTTACATTATGGCATGGACAACCACGCCCTGGACACTTCCATCAAATACAGCCCTGGCTGTCGGTCGGGAGATCACCTACGTAAAAGTGCGCAGCTTTAATCCATATACTTATGATCCTATAACAGTTGTTATTGCCAAAGACCTCCTTTATTCTATCTTCCAGGAGGCAAATGCTTCTCTGGAATTGACAGATTTTAAACCAGGCGACAAAAAGATCCCTTTCAGGGTGCTTGATGAATTTCCCGGAAGCCGGCTTGAAGGGATTAATTATGAACAGCTTATAGATTGGGTAAAACCTGATCCGGGAGCATTCAGGGTCATCACCGGCGATTTTGTTACAACTGAAGATGGGACGGGTATAGTTCATATTGCTCCCACATTCGGTGCTGATGACTACAGGGCAGGAAAGGAGAACGGAATACCTCCAATGGTGGTTCGAAGGAAAGACGGTACTACAGGACCAATGGTTGATAAAAGAGGTTACTTGGTTCCGATAACTGATCTCGACATTAAGTTTGTGAGGGATAGAGTGAATACAAAAAATTATACAGGTTTTGAAGGGAGACCTGTTAAAAATGAATATGATCCATCATTATCCCCTGATGCCGACACTCTTGATGTTGACATTGTGGTGATGTTAAAACAGCAGGGTAAGGTATTCAGGATTGAAAAACAGGTTCACAGCTATCCTCATTGCTGGAGGACTGACAAGCCGGTTCTCTATTATCCCATGGATGCATGGTTTATCCGTACAACAGCATTCAGGGAAAGGATGATTGAATTAAACAACACCATAAACTGGAAACCAGCATCGACAGGTGTCGGCCGATTCGGGAAATGGCTGGAAAACCTTGTCGACTGGAACCTTTCGCGTTCCAGATTCTGGGGTACTCCTCTGCCTATCTGGATAAGTGAAGACAGAAAGGAGGAAAAATGCATAGGATCAGCAGCTGAGCTCAAGAAAGAGATAGAGAAATCAATAAAAGCAGGATTCATGAGCGAAAATCCGCTTGAGGATTTCATTGAGGGCGATAATTCACCTGAAAATTATGAAAAGTTCGATCTTCACCGTCCGTTCGTTGATAAAATAATTCTTGTGAGCCCAACCGGGAATAAAATGTTCCGGGAACCTGATTTGATTGATGTATGGTTCGATTCAGGAGCAATGCCTTATGCTCAGGCTCATTATCCTTTTGAGAACAAAGAGAATTTCAGCGATATGTTCCCTGCTGACTTTATTGCAGAAGGTGTGGATCAGACAAGAGGATGGTTTTTTACACTTCATGCAATTGCAAGTATGATATCCGACTCAGTGGCATTTAAGAATATCATTTCAAATGGACTCGTTCTCGACAAGAACGGAAATAAAATGTCTAAAAGACATGGAAATGCTGTTGATCCGTTTTCAACAATAGAAGAGTATGGTTCAGATCCTTTACGCTGGTATATGCTTACAAATTCCCAGCCATGGGATAACCTTAAATTTGATATCGCGGGCGTTGACGAAGTAAAACGGAAATTCTTCGGGACACTTTACAATACCTATTCATTCTTTGCATTATATGCAAATATCGATAATTTCAGATATTCAGAATCCGAAATTCCGGTAAGCGAACGTCCGGAAATTGACCGATGGATAATTTCTCTTCTAAATTCACTTATTAAAGAGGTGGGCAAATGCTATGATGATTATGATCTGACACGTGCCGGAAGAGCAATTCAGGATTTTGTAACTGAGAATCTCAGCAACTGGTATGTACGATTGAACCGTAAACGTTTCTGGGGAGGTGAATATGACAAGGATAAGCTTTCTGCTTATCAGACTTTGTATTACTGCCTTGAAACAGTTTGTAAGCTGGCTTCTCCTATTGCTCCTTTCTATATGGACCGTTTATTTACAGACCTTAATGGAACGACCGGAAGGCATAAGGAAGATTCTGTACATCTTGTACTTTTCCCTGATTATAACCAGGCTTTGATAGACAAGGAGCTGGAGGAAAGGATGGATATTGCCCAGAAGGTCTCGTCCATGATCCTTGGTCTGCGCAGGAAGGTAAACATAAAAGTCCGCCAACCCCTTGCAAGGATTATGGTACCTGTTACTGATAAATCATTTAAAGCCAGGTTTGAAGCGGTCAGGGATCTTATACTTACCGAAGTAAATGTTAAAAATGTTGAGTACATAGACGATGCTTCTTCTATCCTGGTGAAGAAGGTTAAACCCGATTTTAAGCTGCTGGGCCCGCGATATGGGAAACTGATGAAAGAAATAACCAGATGCATTTCAGAACTCACCCAGAAAGAAATTAATACCTTTGAAAAGGATGGCAGTTACAGCTTTGTAATTAATGGACAAAATATAAAGCTTACAACAAATGAAGTTGAGATCATCTCTGAGGATATTCCGGGATGGCAGGTTGCAAATGATGGTAAACTCACTGTAGCTCTTGACGTTACAGTTACTGATGAACTAAAATACGAAGGTATTGCCAGGGAGTTTGTAAACAGGATACAGAATTTCAGAAAAGAGAGCGGCTATGATGTGACCGATAAAATAACTGTTTTAATTGAGGACCATAACCTTGTCAGAGAGGCAGTAAAACGACATTCCTCTTATATCGGATCACAGACACTTGCCACAAGAGTCGAGATCGTTACAAGTTTTCCCGACGGAAATGTGAGAGAGGTGGAGATTGACGATATTACCATACGTATTTCCGTTTCAAGGAATAAGTCATAAAAGGTAAAGAATATTGAATGGTAAACGGTGAATTATTCCTTCATTCACCATGTTTGCAATTGCCTCTTGTGATTTGGCAATCTTCTGTTAGGTGTTTAATAAATTTGCATTAACCAACAAAAATACTTATGAAAAGAATCCTCGTGACCGGTGGTGCAGGATTCATTGGATCTCATCTTTGTGAACGACTTCTTGAACTTGGCAATGAAGTGATCTGTCTGGATAATTATTTTACAGGATCAAAGTTGAATATCTTACATCTTCTGGACAACCATTATTTTGAAGTTATAAGACATGACATTACAATTCCGGTTTTTATAGAAACGGATGAAATCTATAATCTGGCTTGTCCGGCATCTCCCGTACATTACCAGTTCGATGGCATTCAGACTATTAAAACATCGGTGATGGGCGCAATTAATACCCTGGGTCTTGCAATGAGAACAAAATCAAAAATCCTCCTTGCCTCCACAAGTGAAATATACGGTGATCCATCGGTGCATCCACAACCTGAAAGCTATTGGGGTAATGTTAACACTCTTGGGCCCAGGTCATGTTATGATGAAGGTAAACGATGTGCTGAAACCCTTTTCTGGAATTACCATACTCAGAACGGAGTAAGAATCAAGATTGCCAGAATTTTCAATACCTATGGCCCGCGAATGAGTGAAAATGACGGTCGTGTGATTTCGAACTTCATAGTGCAGGCTATCAGAGGTGAGGACATTACTATTTTTGGTGACGGAACACAAACACGTAGTTTTCAATATGTTGATGACCTTGTGGAAGGAATTATAAGACTTATGGATACGCCCGATACATATATAGGTCCTGTGAACCTTGGTAATCCTCTTGAGATCTCAATAGTTGAATTAGCTAAGAAAATAATTTCACTGACCGGGTCCAGTTCAAAACTTGTTTTTCTTCCTCTTCCGAAAGATGACCCTCACAGACGTCAGCCTGATATATCAAAGGCAGTGAGAGATCTCAAATGGCAGCCGGTAACTGAACTTGAGGAAGGGCTTAAAAAGACCATAGAATATTTCAAAAAAATACTAATCTTACATTAAGTTACAGGAAAAAAAAAGACTGAGTCATTTCTGAATCAGTCTTCAGGTTTTTCCTGTTTCTTTTGTCGAGTGCCCCTTATACTTCTATTTCTGCTTCATCTTGGCGTCAATACATAAAGTAGCGTGAGGGACAGCTCTGAGTCTCTCTTTTGAAATAAGTTTTCCCGTCTCACGGCAGATGCCGTATGTTTTGTTTTCAATCCTGACAAGGGCAGCCTGCAGATGCTGGATAAATTTCTGCTGCCGTTGGGCAAGTCTGCCTGCCTCTTCCTTTGACAAAGTGGTGGCTCCTTCCTCAAGTACCTTGAATGTTGGAGAAGTGTCCATGGTATCATTACTCTCTTCATGTGTTATGCTGGATTTCAAAATCTCATAATCCCTTTTGGCTTTGTCCAGCTTCTCGAGGATAATCTGCCTGAATTCCTCAAGCTCCTCATCCGAATATCGTGTCTTTTCAGCCATGGCATTAACTTTTTTGTTTATGGCGCAAAGGTAACTTTTTTTGTTTAATAAAAAAACAATCAATACAGTAACACGTTCAACTTATTTTAGTTTCAGGCATAATAAATGAATAAGTTTAACTTCGGATTAAACAATAAAAACAAAGAAGTATCTTTGGCCATTATTTCTATTGGAGTATGTCTATGGAAAGCACCAGTACAGTTATATCCGGATCGGTAAAAAAAACTGTTGCATCCAAATGGTACGCAATATATACCAATCCAAGAGCTGAAAAGCAGGTAAGAGACAGATTGATTGAAGCAGATGTTGAGGTATTTTTACCTCTTCAGAAGACTTACAGGATTTGGAGTGACCGGAAAAAACTGATTGAAAAGCCATTGCTTTCATCCTATGTATTCGTAAAGGTCAGTCCCCTAGAATTCCCAAAAGTCTATCAGACACAAGGAGTTGTGAGGTTTGTGACCTTTGAGGGACAGCCTGCTTCGATACCACAGAAGCAAATTGACAATCTGAGACTTCTGATTAACAGCGATGCTGAAATTGAGGTTTCTTCAGAGAAATTTGAACAGGGCGATTTTGTCGAAGTAATAAGGGGGTCGCTTGTCGGACTTACAGGTGAGCTAATTAAAACAGGTGCTCAGAAAAGGGTGGTGATCCGCATTGACAGGCTTGATCAGAACCTTATACTAAAAATACCCCTGACATTTCTTAGAAGGATAATAAAGAAAGATTAAATCAAGGGAAATGTTTTCATTACTGATAAATCAATTTTAACCTTCATATTTCAGATACTGGGAATAGGTAGTCTTCAATCCTTGATCCAGTGAGATTTTGTGATTGAATCCGAGACCTTTTAAAGCTGTAACATCAGTTGTCTTTCTCATAGTTCCGTCGGGTTTTGAAACATCGAAAACAATTTCACCTGAAAACCCTGTAAGAGTCTTTATTTTTTCGGCCAGCTCTTTTATTGATATTTCTTCACCGGTACCAATATTGAGAAAATGTGGCGGATGATAATCCTGATCCTCAATACCTGATTTATGAATTTCAGTTATTTCTTTTATATCAACAGTTTCCATTATAAATACACATGCCTCAGCCATATCCTGGGAATGCATGAATTCTCTTTTGGGTGCTCCTGTACCCCAGATTGATACGATAACCTTTTTCTCTGGAATTTTGTCACTGTCAGAGGATATTCTGATTCCATATTTCTCAAGGACATTTAGAATTGTGTCCATATTTGCATTACCATCTATATTCTCTACAGGGTACCTGGTCAGATCGTCTCTTATTGCCTTCCAGTCGTTGTTCTCAAGCGATCTGCCAAGATGGAATTTCCTTAGAAGAGCAGGCAGAACATGAGATTTTTCAAGATCATAGTTGTCTCCCGGCCCGTAAAGGTTGGTGGGCATAACAGCTATAAAATTTGTATCGTATTGATTGTTAAATGATTCACACATTTTCAATCCTGAAATTTTAGCTATTGCGTATGGTTCATTTGTATATTCAAGTGGAGAAGTCAGAAGATAATCCTCTTTTAATGGTTGTGGTGCATTTTTCGGATAGATACATGTTGACCCAAGGAAAAGAAGCTTTTTTACGCCATATTTCCATGATGAATAAATTACATTATTCTGGATCATGGAGTTAATGTAAATAAAATCTGCCCTGAGACTGTTATTTGCAACAATACCTCCGACCTTTGCAGCTGCAAGGAAAACATATTCAGGTTTTTCTTTCCTGAAGAATTCATCGACCGGTTTCTGTTCAGTCAGGTCAAGCTCAGATATAGTTCTGAGAATAAGGTTTTTATAGCCCTTTGACTTTAATGTGCGTGTAAGAGCTGATCCTACCAAACCTGTATGTCCGGCCACATAAATCCTAGAATCCTTTTCCATTGTATTACTATTCGAAATAGTTATATGTTTTAAATCCGCCGTTCTTTATATGGTTTTCTTTCTTCATTAGGGTTATGTCTGAGGTAATCATATCATTAATAAGGCTTTGGAGATCATATTCAGGTTTCCATCCCAGTTTTGTTCTGGCTTTGGTTGAATCACCTATAAGCAAGTCTACCTCAGTAGGTCTGTAGTAATTCCGGTCAACTTTTATCATGACAGGATTATGAATTATTCTGTTTTTTATTGCATCGAGGAATTCATGTCCAACTATCCTTGTAAATGTTGAGTCATCGACGCTGACAATTGAACCAATCTCATTCTCTTTCTCTCCTGTGAACCTGATCTCCATTCCTGATGCGGCAAAGGTTTTTAGTATCAAATCGCGTATTGAAGTGGTAATACCTGTTGCAATCACATAATCATCGGGAGTATCCTGCTGCAAAATCAGGTGCATAGCCTTCACATAGTCTTTTGCATGGCCCCAGTCGCGGCAGGACGAAAGGTTTCCGACATAAAGACAGTCCTGCATCCCTAATGCTATTTTTGCCATAGCCCTTGATATCTTTCTAGTTACGAATGTCTCACCTCTTATTGGTGATTCATGGTTGAAGAGGATTCCATTGCTAGCGTGCATACCATAAGCTTCACGGTAATTTACAATTATCCAGTAAGCATAAAGTTTTGCCACTCCGTAAGGACTCCTGGGGTAGAATGGGGTTTTTTCAGTTTGGGGGACTTCCTGTACAAGCCCATAAAGTTCACTTGTAGAGGCCTGATAAATGCGGGTTTTTTCGATAAGTCCGAGAAGTCGTACAGCCTCCAAGATCCTCAATACGCCTATTCCATCAGCATTGGCTGTATATTCAGGTGTATCGAAACTTACCTTTACATGACTCATCGCAGCCAGGTTGTAGATTTCGTCGGGCTGGCATTCCTGGATTATCCTGGTAATATTCATGGAATCTGTAAGATCACCGTAATGAAGTATAAAATTCCTTTTTTCAACGTGAGGATCCTGATACAGATGGTCAATCCTTTCAGTGTTGAAAAGGGAGCTGCGTCTCTTTAGGCCATGGACGATGTAGCCCTTTTTAAGCAGATATTCGGCAAGGTAGGCGCCGTCCTGACCGGTAATCCCTGTTATTAATGCTGTTTTTGACATTTGAGATGATTTTATGTCAACGTGTTCTATATACCTGAATTCAGAATTTATATGTTTTGTTTACCTTTCCGTTTAGAAGCTTTCTTAAAGTATCAGTTTAAATTGATTTCCCTAAATGTTACTATGTACTCCTGAAAGCCATCGGGAGTTTTGCCATATAAGCAATCACAAAGGTCCTCATTGCACTTTTTGTCTAATCTATTGTTCTCTTTTATAATGAGAAAGAGATGAAAGCTATAACCATGTATCTTTAACCCTGATCTTTATTTTAAAGGTATTGGGAATCTCTTTTTCACTTATCATGATCAGATAACCTCCTCCGCCAGCACCCGATAATTTCCAGGCAAGTGCTTTATCCTTATAATTATTAATGATATTCTTTATCTCTGGTGTCACCATCTTGGGGAACATTCTTACCTGGGAATGAAACGAATCGAGGAATCCTTCAGAAAACTTTTTAATATCCATCGACAGGAGTCCATCCCAGGCTTTATCAGCTGCTTCAGTAAGCAGTTTGACATTTTGGGTATTGATGAATGTATCGCTCAACACATTATACCCTTCCGGCCTTGGCCAGAGAGTAAGCATAAAGATCCGGTCTTCAAGCCATTTGATAATTTTCAGATCAGTAATTGTTATAAATTCCGATGGCCAGTATTTCTCTCTTTCATAATAAAACCTGTTGATCCCGGGCATGGTAATTCCTATAGAATCCTGTGAGCCGCTAACTTCTTTGGTGCCGGGATCATTATCATACCTGAACAAGGTCTTTGCAAGCTTTTCGGGCTTTTCCAGGGGAAGATGATCATTCCACAGTTCGATAGCCTTTTTCCTGGTTGACGTTGCCATTCCGGAGCGTTCGTTGAATTCTATTGTCGGTTCAATTGATGCCGTAATTGCAGCTCCTGGATAAAATTTTGACACATAGGGCTGGTCGATCCATGTACCTGCGAGATCTATTCTGTAAGGCATTGGTTTAACAGCTCTAAGCGCCGTTGTCGATCTTGGGGGCAGATTGGCATGCGGAATCCTCTTAAGGACTTTGTATTCAATACCGAGCTCCCGGCATAATTCTTCCTTTTCAGGAGAGTGACCATCTTCATTAACTATAAAGATGTCGGGTTCAATGGTCTTAATTTCTTCAAGAAAATCAATCAATCCGGAACCTTTGTTCACCATCGCTTTATGAACACATGAAAGGGCATTAAGAATATAGACTCTTTCTTCCTCTGAATTAATTGTTTCCCTGCCTTTAAGTTCTTTAATGGTTTTGTCTGATCCCAGTCCTATATAAAGGTCTCCGTATTGGGCAGCTTCCTGAAGGAATGCAATATGCCCTGAATGGAGCATATCAAAGCAGCCAGATACAAAGACTTTCTTTCTTGGTTCATTCATTGAAAGTAAAAATTATCATAAAAGAATAAATATACTACTATTATCTGCTTCTGGCCTTTCTGAAAAAGATATTAAACATTGCCATCCAGAAATATTTGAAATCAGTTGAAAAAGGCTTTTTATCGTATGCATCCAGATACTTTATTTCAGAATTCTGAATTCCTTCAAGATCAGTGGGCATATCGACGTAAAATGGCGGTATAAGGCCAGGCTTATAATTAATTCTTCTTTCCCGGACTTCTTTCCTGTAAAGTTCAAAATATTGTTTGCTCAGAGGTCTTACACCAACCAGTTTCATCTCTCCTTTAACAAGATTGATAAGCATGGGTAATTCGTCAAACCATATTTTTCTGTAAACTGCACCCCAGTTTGTAATACGAAAATCATCCTTGAATTTACCTCCGTCCTGCAGATCATGCAACCTGAATATATACTCCTGGATATATTCGGAATATGGATGCATGGTCCTAAGCTTGTATACTTTAAAAACCTCACCATTTTTACCTATCCTTGGCAGGGCAATCATTGCTCCGTAAATAGTGCCATTTTTCGGTAATGGAGGGCAATACTTCTTTGCCTCGATGCACAAATTATGTCCCAAAAAAGATTCCTGTTTTATCCTGAATCCTGCCCTGGATATCCTTCCCAATGCTTCTGCCCTTGAAATGACCGTGTTAGATCCGCGCGTCAATAAGTAATATAAGCCACGTGTAATTTTTAATTTCGGGAAAATTCTTTTGATGATGAAGTCAAAAATATAATATATATAATTTAATACAGGAGGGTACTTCTTTAGCAAACGTTCTTTCCTCTGATCTTTAGTCTCCACACAACAAAACAAAAAACCATTGTCAACCAGTTTATTATTAATTGCCTCAAGGAAATTATCGAGATCAGGAATATCATTTATCTTATGCAGATTTATAATATAATCATATTTTTCCTTGGGAAGACTTAATATATTAAATGTGGTTGTGGTAGACAAAACAGCAGTTCTTGCATTTATTTTATTGCCTGTCATTTTTATAACAGCATCGGAAAGATCTTTTCCGCATTCTTTTTCTATCTGATCAACAATCCTGGGATTTATTTCAGCCTTATTTTCTTCCGTATATTTTTTGCTCCCGTTTGTTTCACCTACAAGATCATACTCACTTTTTTTTCTTCCGATTTTTAGTCTGGCAAAATCGTCCGTGTCATTTATAGTCGCTTTTTTGTATGCTATATATGCACCTCCTATTACCAGTTCAAAAAAAGTTGCTGCGATTGCAGTTCCCAGGACTATTGTTCTTGAATAGAAATATTCCCTGAATGAGTACATCAGGAGTGCTGTTATTGAAAGTGAAATTATGTTACTGCTGATTACCCGGAAAAACAGAGATGAATAATTGATTATCTTTCCTTTATGCATTTTACCGTTCAGCAAGGATATAATTATCCAGATAAATGCGAGAAATCCAAAAAACAGGGAATGAGTCGGTAGATATCCTTTGAAGCTGGCTGGTTTGGTCGAAACAACTATAAGGAATGATATAGCCAGAATAACAATATCAGCGATCAGTGTAATTACTCTGAACTTTCTGGTTTTCATCGACATTCAGAAATTCTTTATGTGTGCTTTTGAAAATTAATATTAAAGCAAATTAAGATAATTCATTCTATTCACATACAACTTATCGAATAATACTATTAAAAACAGAGTCGTTAATATACTAAATTTCAAAATCCAAAAGTAATTCCCAAATTCAAAGTATTCTTTTTCCCATGCAGAAATTCAGGTGTCCACCTTTTATCTCCACGCATGTTGCTTCCTTCGAATTCAGCCCAAAAATAAAGATCGTTTATGACCTGAAACAATGATCTCACTCCGAAAGATGTAAAGTGCCATTTAACCGACTCCAGGGGAGGATTTCCAACTCGTGAGGCGCCTATCTCATTGTAATCGGGCCCCCTGATGGCATCAAGAAAAAACAAGCTGATATTGAGAGCCCTGACGGGCTTATAATTTAATCCAAGATACCATTCTCTTGAGTTGTCTCTTAAATAGTGGCCCAGGTTGTAATTTGTATTTTCAAAAGTCAGAGTAGGTACATAATGCTGGTAGGCAAGGGGATATGTATATGTAAACTCAGTTGTCAGCGAGAGATTTTCAACGGGGAGGTTACTTAATCTGAATCCGGTTTTCCAGCTCAGGAAATTCCATTCATCATTTTTTGTAAATCTGCTAACTGATAGTTCATCGACAAATAATGTCACAAAAAGATGCAGATTTCTGATATTTCTGGAGCTTACATCAAAATACATCTGGGAGTTCATATTATCAACCCCCGACGTCTGGGAATGATCAACGGACTTGTAGAAAAAAAGTGGAACTATATAAGCCGGATTAAAATGTTTGTCAGTATATATAATACTATTGCCTAAGGAAATAACAAGATACTTAACAGGGATGAAGGAAAACATGTTTGCTGCAATATACTTTTTATGATACACCTCCCGGTATTCAGGTCCGTAACTGTTATTGGTCCAGTATGATCTTGAACTATCAACTACCATTGAGTTTAGCCAACCGTGATAATAATCAAAATTGAACCACCTGACAGGTTTCAGATTAAGACGAAACTGCACAAAGGTTGGATTGTTTCCCCCGAAAATATTTGCTCCGTTGTAATTATTCCCCCATTGCTGCCGGTCTTTGATAAGTCCAACGTTTCCCCATTTCCATGAATATGTTACACCTCCCTGCATTTCACTCCAGTCGGTTCCTCCTTTAATGTGACCTCCTTCCCTTTTTGTAAGATAATCAGGTCTTCCAAGCAGCGGTTTTTCATGGTTATCACGAAGAGAAGCATAAAATCCCCACCTTTGAATATATCCCCGTGCTTCAATACCATTTCTGAAATAAGTTGCCTTACCTGATGAATTGGTGAAAATCTCACCTCCTAAAATGGGATTTAATGTCAAGGAAAACAAAGAATCACTATAGTAAAACAAATCCTTTCTTCTTTTCCAGTTTTTGCCCTTATGAAGCTCTTTCCCAAAATCGAGGAGATAAAAATCAAGTTCCTTTTGCTGACGGAGATTTAATGTCTCTCTTTTTTTATAAGCTGTCTCAAGAAGACTTGCAATATAAAGGCGTGAGTAGGGTTTTACGGATGAGTAAATTTCTATTATCTGTTCATTGGCAAGTTCATCCAGAAAATCATAAATACCTGTATTATTTACAGGATGTGGTATCTCCTGGGAACAAACCGGATTCACCAATATTAATGAAATATTGAAAAAGAAAAGGATCGATAACCAGAATCTATGACAGATCATAAGATATGATATATCGATAAATTACATTAAGATTTTAAATCCTTCATGTATAAAGCTACTTCTTGCCAAGATACTCAAAGAAGTTTACACCGAGGCAGATTTCGTGGTTATTATAGACATTGAGCTCAACATCTGAGGAGAAGTTGAAATTATATGCGATCTTCAAACCTTTACCGATATTAAGTCCGAGTCCGGCACCCCAGATACCAGGATCCCTGAATACAAGGCTTCCCCAAATCTTTTCATTATACAGTACTTGAGTGGCAATCTCAAACTGACTTTTAATATACTCACCACCTCTCAGGATTGCCAATGGGATAAGATCCCAGTTTTCACCAAGCTTGAAATCGTAAGTTACATGTGCCTGGAAATTGGCAACAGGATTATATTTTACTTCAACCTCTTTATAGTGAGCATCGTTAAAACTTATATTTGAAAACATGAATCCGGCTTCAAACTTCTGAAGCTGCCAGACAAAAGATACATCACTCATAAATTTCACCTTCGATTTAATGTCGCTTTTTACAAGCGATGGATCAAGGTTATAATTCGGATCATTATAGTAATCCAGCAGATTAAGAGTGTTTCTGTAAATGCCGGCCGAAAGTCCGAAAAGGATCTGGTTATTGTCGTTCACTTTTAGTCTGTAAGAGTATGATCCCATCACGTTAAGTTGATTGAAGATGCCTGCTTTGTCATAAATGATTCTTGCTCCGTATCCGGCACTTTTCATAAGGGAATTGTTAAATGAAGCCCTGAATGTCTGAGGTCCGCCTGATATTCCGGACCAGTCGCTCCGGTAGCCAAGAAAAAGAAAGCCCGGGTTGAAATTTCCGGCATAAGCTGGTGCAAATGAATATTTATCAAGAAAATAATTCTCTGACAGAGGAGTCTGTTGTGCAGCAACAATTAAACCCACAAATATTCCTGTTAAAAAGATTATAAATTTCTTCATGTCAATTCAGTTTGCCGGTAATAAACTCAATAAAATACTTCTGGCTCATTAACCAGAATTTAATTTGTCAATCTTGAATGTTTAATTTCTATTTCTAAAAAAAATTCCCTTCTTTTTTACCCTCCAGCATATTTATATCTTCGTACCACCATACCATCGCACCACGATGCCTCTGAATTTATCTTAGAATATTCACCGTTCCCGTAATGACTCTATTCCCCTGTTGTGTTTTGATAATGTAATAATATGGCCCTTCAGGCAGATTTACGCCATCTGATGTACCATCCCAGGTATTGTCATAATTTGGGGAGGAGAAAACAAGTTTTCCCCAGCGGTTGTATATCTTCACATCACATTTGCCGTACGCCCCGAGATCGGGGATTTCCCAGAGATCATTGATCCCGTCATTATTAGGTGTGAAAAGGTTCAGAATATCTTTATGCGTTGAATATATTTCAACATCAGCAAAAGCTTCGGCAGGATTGAAATTTTCATTTCCCGGATGATAAGCCCTTATCCGTGCAGTTCCCTTTCCAACTCCGGTAAGGATACTTCCGGCAACAGTTGCAACAGACGTATTCATACTTTCAAACAGGACAGAAAGACCTGAAGAGGAAGTGGCTGAAAGTGTATATGTCTCATTTAAAAGCAATCTTGACGGTACGTTGGTGAAGGTAATTGTCTGGTCTGCTTTGGTTATGGTCAGCACTCCCGGGACAAAAACATAGTTGTAGTTATTATCACTTCCTCCTGAAAAAGTTATAGGATACTCTCCGGCCGGTGAGTCCAGATCAGCGGTTGTTTGGATTTGAGGCAATACATCGAGGACTGTTTTATCTTCCCCGGTTTTAAATCCGGTTATTGTATAGGTAAGTTCAGGATTAGGTTCCTTATAACGGCGAGTCTTATTATCGGCAATAAAGGTAAGGGTTGCTTTAGTGACAGTAAGATTTCTCGAGTATCTTGCCGGTGCATAAGTTGTATTTCCCGCCTGTCTGACGGTAATTACAGTATTGCCGGGCTTGATCACAGTAACAATATTTCCTGCTGTTGTGGCCACTGTGAGGTTTGAGCTTGAGTACTGAAGCCCGAGGCCGCTGCTTGCTGTTGCAGTTATGGCAAAAGGAGGATCCCCGTATTTCTTTTCAGCAAGCACTCCGAAAGATATAGTCTGGGAACGCAGGGTAATGGTCTGGGCAGCAAATGATTCAAGCAGGCCTCCCGTGGCGCCGGTAATCGTTCCCTGTGTATAGGCCACGGTAACTGTCTCTGAACCTGTCAGCGGAGTTGCAAGAACCAGAGTGAAGGAATATGGATCTCCTTCTTTAATACTTATGGAATTAATTGTTACGGGATTGCCGTTTACTGTCACAGTAAACTGATTTTGTCTGCCTGCGGGATCTGCCATCGGTCGGTCAAACTGTATTTCAACGCCGGTCCCTTTTGCTGCCAGAATAAAATTCGGAGGACCAGGAGGGATTACATTAATTGTTACAGATCCTTCAGGTGAGTCGCCTGTATTGTCATGTATACGGAAATTGAAGTTGCCCGCACCGTTCCCTGAAAGCCCGTTTGCCAGATATATGACATTCATTCCGGGATCTGTCACATTTGCGGGAACCGAGGTGATCAAAGCTCCCTTTACTCCATTATCATATTGGTAGAGTTGCCCCTCCGGTGGAAGAGATAAAATTATTGCCTGTTTGGTGCCTGCATCGCCTCCCGTATATTTAAGTTGTATTATTTCCTCAGTGTTCTGATCGATCCATCTGGTCTGGTTCACAGGAGCAAGAGGAGGTGTCGAGCTTGTATAGAATCTTTCAATTTCACACCATGTTGTCCCTGTAGCGTTGGTTGCGAATACTCCCCAATAGTAAACAGTGTCCAAAATCAGATTTGTTATATTGTAACTACGGTTTGTTCCCGGATCATATACTACAGGTTCCGACAGGTCAGGGTAATTGGATAGAAGAAGCATGTAAGATGCGGCATTTGATGATTCTGCCCATTCAAAGGTATAGCTTGAACCGATGATTGCGTCATCCCCCGGAGCTGTAAGAAGTGTTATGCCTGGTTCGGGAAGATTAATATTGGTTGTAAGGTATACTCCGTCGTATAAAGCATTTGGGTTTATGTTATAAGTTGAACCTGAAGGAGTGAACAGAATTGCTTTTCCTGTTGAAATAGCCGTTGGGTTATGGTAAGCATACTGAACACCTGCTGATCCGTCGGAATTTTCGAGACCTATAGTTGCATTATCGCCATGTGCTCGTGTTGAACTTTTATCTACAATTAGTCTGTATTGGACCTGAATGTTGTTGGATGTCTCATAAAGAATAGCTGAAAATGTTCCGAAGAAAGGAGGGAAGGGGTAAAATCCCATATTTCTGAATTGCACTACCAATTTCCGGTTTGGAGCTGCACCAATTGTTGTATATAAAATATTACCGGCTCCGTCGACAGTAAGGTCATCCCAGAAAGCGGCTATAAAATTGTTGGGTGTTCCGGCAGTCGGAATCGGATCTTCACTCCCATCAGTTGATCCGGTTCCAAAAAGAATGAGGCCGTTTGAACTCACATAGAATTGAGTATATGTATTACCAAAAAAAGTGAAACTGAATCCTATGTTAAACGGTCCATAGTTGCCATTATTTACATAACCTGATCTGGCAACATTTCCAAGATATGTTATTTCTGAGGGCTGGCTGAAAGCCCGTGTGCTCAGGAACAGAAAAGTGATTATCAGAATGTGTTTAAACTTCATGATTTCTGATATTTATGTTAGGTGAATTTTCTGTATTGCGGAGTTGTTTTAAAGAGTGATAAGTGCCTGTTATTCAAATGGTTTATCTCCAAAGGGACTCTTAAATGTAGGATCGTCTGAACTCTTCCTTGGTGTCCTCCTGCGACCACTTCCCCTTGGTGGCGGATTGGGTGGAATATCTGTCATCATCACCAGGGAGATGGTATTATCTATATCAAATTTTGATATTTCAGGTTTTATATATTGTTTTTTCAGGTTCATACTTTTGTTACCCGGCTTAAAATCATGGGCGCAGGGTAGTCATATTATTCACAAAAGTAATTTATTAAATATAATAAGCAAAAAGTTTTTGGATACTGTTTCCATGCGGTTATTTTGTTATCTGAAACATTATTGATTATCTATATTTCCTTCGCCTTGTGTCCTTTTAGCCTTTTCGCCTTTTATTTAATCATCACCTTGCCTGAATATCGCAGATTCCCGGATTTTACTTCAACAAAATAAATTCCTTTTCGTTCAGGAGCCTGTAGCTGAAGAATTGAATTTGTCTGGAATTCCAGATTTGAATGATCCGCCAATGTTTTACCGGTCAGGTCTGTTATTTTAATGCTTCCCTGCCTGCCATTCCAGACATCGGATAAAGGTTCTATGAAAATAAAGTCAAAAGCCTGAAAAATATTAAAGGTTTTATCAGTCAACACAGGGTCTTCTATGCCGAGAGGCATTGTGCTTACTTTCAACACAAACCTGTCGGAAATAGTGCCCTTTGCTGCAATGAATGACAGCCAAGGTGTTTTCTTGAGATCAGCAGAATATCCTGTGGTTTTGTCAGAAAGTGAAATATAGTAATCATCAAGGCCCTGAATCTGTTTTGCCGTTATCTTATGACTTCCGTCAGATGGAACATTTACAACAATGGGAAATTCTGACAATTCTTCAGGAAATGGTTGGGCGTTAATAGCGTAATTAATCCCCGATGTCACGGAGTATAAGTATGGATGAGAAGCTGAAAGCGACATCTTGACGGCGTCATAATCATAATCAAGGTCAGTTTTGGCATTATTGTCAAACCTGACCACAGTTTCGTCCGAATATGAATTCTCAGTTATGTCAAGCCGGACAAGCGAGATTATTTCATCTTTGTCACCCTTATAACGTGGGTGAATATTGTTATGGGTTCTGGCGGCAGTAGGAAGGGTAATGCTGTTTCCCGAACTGTAGGTTTTATTGAAAAATCCCTGCATCGGTGGTATTATTCCGTTCACATCTCCGGGGATTCCGACTCCTCCGGCATAAGTGCATTGCTGATTATTTCTTGTAAAATAGAGAGCTTTGCTGGTATTTGCCGGATAAGAAGCATCATTAATAATATAGTCCCAGTCAAGACCGGACGGAAATGGATTTCCAAGGAGATTAAAGCCTCTGAACGAAACCGGGATTGTTAATGTATAGCTTAAACTGGTATTAACATTTGAGGTATTGAAAAGGCCGGAGAAAACAAAAGTGTTATTGGTATTGTCCCAGAAGTCATATCCTTTACCGGGAACAAGGGCAGAAAAAGTAGGCCCGGTAAAATACCCACTCGAATAAACATATCCATCATAACCCACCCAGCCCTGAAGCAGTGATAATTGAGCGCGGCTTTCCACATACTGTGCAAGATCCTGGGTTGCTCCAGGTGCGAATATACTTACAGGAAGTGTAGCAACCGGTGTTGAGATGAAATGCCACATAAAATTATCATCCTCCTCTGTACCCCCTCCTGTGAGCAGTAACTGAATTCTTTCACTTCCGCCTGTCCCTCTTGTGTAGGATGTCAGGATCAGGGATGCTGAAGTTGTTGCATCAAAATATAATGCAACAGTACCATTGTTGATAAGGTCATCAAGAGTTGCACGGGCACCCGATTCAATTATTAAGTATCTGCCTGTGCCAATTGTAAAATCCGGGGCAGGTGTAAGAACCGGATAATTATCAGCTCCAGCAGGTATCACAACGTTGCTTGTGGATGTAGGAACTCCTCCGTCCCAGTTTGATGGAGAATTCCAGTCTGTTGATGCTGCGTTCGTCCTCCATCTTGTGTATTGCAGTTCGTATGCACCTATATCGTAAGGCCCTATACGGCTGTTACCAAGAAAATCTGTCAGCGGAGGTTCAACCCCCGGTGTGGCAGAATTTGTTCCTTTGTCCCTGCATGGTGAAAATGGGGTTATTGAAAGATCTGTAGTCGGATTGATGAAGTTAGGGCCGTCGGAAGCAGTGTTTGAAATATTTAGACCGAGGCATGAAGTAAAAGATGAAACAGAAATTGCAGAACCTCCGGCATCAAATGCTCCAACAAATCCGCAATTAACAAGATTAGTTGCAGTATAAGAATCAGCAAAATAAATCTGATATAAGTTAACTTCAGATCTCCAGATAATCGTATTTTTAATGACTCCACCCGCTGATTCAAAATAAATGTCATCGCCAAAACCTAAGAGGGCAATATTTCCCACTATTGTACAGTTGGTTACTGTAGCTGTGGATCCAGCGGCAAGATAAATACCACCACCGCCTAAACCTTCAGAAGAGGTATTTGAATATATCAGACAGTTCTCGATCTTTGGTGAGGAAGAGGTAAAAATACCTCCTCCGGAGTCAAGCGCTTTGTTATTTCTTATGATGCAGTTAGATATTGTCAGATTTGGACAATTTGCATAAATCCCGCCACCGCTGGACCCTTCATAGAGAGCTAATGAATAACCTTTTTCTATTAAACAGTAAGTAAGGCTGGAAGTACCTGTGGAATTTCTAAAAGCAATATGACCCCAGTAATCAATTGAGCCCAGGGAGGTAAAGGTAATTACACTGTTATAGGTACCATTAGCTTGCAAGATGCCAGTTCCTGAGATTCTCAGGTCGGATTCAGGTTGTGTAAATATCACAACAACACCCGGGTCAATGGTTAGAGAACCTCCACTGGCTATATTTAAGTCATTTCTGGTACCAGGTGTTTGTCCCACATAGACAGGACTCATTCCAATATTCCATCTCCGGGCAACACTTATTGTGCCGTAAAATGGGTCGGCTAGAGTTCCTGATCCTGATTGCCCAACAAGAGATATCCCAGGTAATATTAATAGAATAGGAAATAATAGCCTTTTCATTTTATTGGGAATTTAAATCAAGATAGTCAAAATATTACTGATAATTGCAATCGAAGTATCTGTTGATACTCCCAAAGTATAAACTACAAATATATGAAAAAATTATCAAAACATCAGGCCTTTTTTGCCTGGGGAAAGCCTCATTATGTTCCACCATCTGACCGGATAGAACATTATCGCCCGGACTTTGGTTCCTGTTTTATAAAAGTATTTCATGTAAGTAAGAGAAGGGAACAGATACCCGACAACAAAGATGGCTTTGTTTTTTAATTTGGGTATTGTTCTTAGAGGACCGAACAAGTTCTGAGCTCTCTTTTCATGATTATCCTGGAAGGGATTTTTTATAAGGCAGGTCAGACCTCTGATTATTTTCTCATTATCAGAACCCCTTGTTGCTTTCTCAGTTATTTCCGGGAAATGTAAATCCCATAGGAGTTTGAGAGCAAAAATTTTCTCCAAGACTTCATTTTCAAGATTTATATTATGTGCTTCAACAAACAGTTTATTATTTAATATCTTTTTTCCGAATGTATTGCATAATACTGCAAGGTCGAGGTATGACTTTAATTTCAGATCCTTTGTATTTTCATGCCTGACAATGTGTTTTATAAGATAAAGAAAATGTATCTGAGGATCAAGCCAGTAAATATTTAAAAAATTTTTGTATGGTCTTGAAGCTCTCATGAAGAAATCTTCAGTAATTAAGTTGCCCTTTTGCTCAAACAGCCTGGTATGTATCTCAACGATCGCCCCATTCTTTTCTATCGAAGGCAGATGGGCTTTTAGGAAAGGAAGTATTGATTCGTGTAATGGCGATATTAAGGGAAAAGAGCTGTATCCGCTGGTCAGAAGAATATTTCTCAGGTGAAGTGCTTTATCTTTATCTACAAGGATATCTATATCGCTCATCTGCCTTAGCCCCTTGTTACCGTAAACCATCTCCTCGAGCGCATTGCCCTTAAGAGCGATAATATTAATTTTTTCCTTTGCAGCAAGACATGCAATCTCCAGAAGAAGGTTTTTCAGAAAGATGTTCCTTGTCATACTTTTCAGATAAGCAGTCCGGAGAAGTCCCATTTCTTTTCTGGGTAAATATTTATCACAACCGGTGACCTCCAGATTAAAGCTGCTCAAAGCTATTAAACCATGTCCGTTTGCAAGAAAGAGGAAGCGTTCCCAGTTGCTGATGATTTTCACCAGATCCAATATCTGTTGTTTCTGTTCTTTTGTAAACTCGAGCCTGCATAAAGAAATCAGTAGATTCTCCTCAGGTGAAAGATGTTTTAAGAGTTCTGATCTCATGGCACGGATGAAGTTATGGTAAATGTATGAAATTGTTGAAAGGTGGAAGCATAATGTAATCCAAATTAAGGATAGTGATTTAAGTTGTAAAAATAAAACTTAAATAGTCTTCATTATGATAAAGAAATAAGTAGTCGATCCTTAAAAAATCAAGGTTGGTAATATCTTAACTGTATCTGATAATTCCAGAACAGTTTTTCAAAAAGCTCATTTAAGATACAGATAATGGATTCACGGATTTTCCGTAACATCTTCATCATATTGAATGCTGCTCCGGCCATAAGTGTGTTAATCATATCACCTTCAACACCTTTGAGGTAATTCCTCAGCATCCGGTGATCTTGTTTTATATGTCCGATAACTGGTTCTATCGATGCTCTTCTTCGGAACCGCTCTCTTTCTTTT
>CAZEUL010000021.1:0-80408 GCA_964514725.1 uncultured Rikenellaceae bacterium | reverse complement strand
GCTTTTCCCCCTTGGGGGAAACGGGAAAGGGGGTAGATGGAGAAAGCTAGCCTTTATGGTGCTGAGCATACGGCAAAAATAAGCGTTAGTGCGGTAAAAATCAATTTTGTGATTTCTTAATCACTCATTTTCAGTATGTTAAAAAGTAAAACCGCACTAATTTTACAAGGCGTCACAAGTCAGGAAAAAACAAAAAAGCCCGTGGTAAAGCGATAGCTTTACAGGGTTTTTGTTGTTAAGCACTTCCGCAGGAATCGCTGCAGGCAATTCCCTCTTTCCCACAATGAAAAAATAACTGTTTACATTTTTACTGTCTATGCTTTCTATTTTGGCCAGAATCGTGGAGTAGGATTTTTCAAAACCCTTGCATAGATTTTGGCCCTTCATGTCATCAATAATTTCCATTACATCCCTGTAATGTTTGTTAATCAGATCACCTGTGGCTCCGTGTGTTATGATCTTTCCTCTGGATCCGTACTTGATGTCTGTTTCGTTTATGTATCTTTTTCTTAATGAGTTGAATTCTAGTTCTTTTTCAGAAGAGTATTTATTCCAATAATGGGAAAAAGCTTTGCTTTCCAGGTTCATTATAGTATCCCTTTATGCTTTTGCAGTTGAAGCATTTATGTATCTGTCAGTACCCTTATATTCTTCATATCTCAAAACGTATAGTAATTCCTCCAACTCAACTGATACAGGAATGATTATCTTTTTCTTATCATTCTCCTTGAATAACGTGTACCTTTTATTGAACTTAATATCATTGGTTGTAATGAAATATGGTCTTCCATTTTTATCTGATGTTATTTCATTGAATCTCATGGTTACGAGTCCTTCCCTTCTTCTACCTGTGAGAATTGCCAGCAGAAAGATCTCTATCAGGTAATCTTTATAAAGGTTCTTTCTGACTTTTGGTTTATAAATCTTAATACTTTCCTCTGGGGTAATTGAACAAAGAAAAGCTTCCAAATCCTGGATCGAGAATGTTTTACTTATTTGATTTGTGGGTTTGTGTTTTTCATCATAGAATGGATTCAGTATCTGGTAGCCTCCCTTGTTGATCAGGTAATTGAAGAAACTTTTTAAAAAGGACAGATATCTGTTCACCGTCGTACTGGCGTATCTTTCTTCAAGATGGCTACGAAATAGTTTTATGTACTTTGGTTCAATATCACCTATACCTGTAGTGTTAATGTCTACTCCATTATTCTTTAGGATTTTCCCAAAGTATAGAACATTTATAATGATCTGTTTTTGGTTAGCTGTCAGCTCGACTGGATTTATGGTGCCAATCCCTTTAACGCAAGTACTGTAACAGGTATCGGATATAATCAGCCCTAGTTATTTAAAACTGGGGCAGGAGAATTTGTCCCTTATACTCCTGAACTTACCGGGGGAGTTATGACCGGAATAGGGAGTGATTCAAATGACAGGATTTCATTGTTCCCTGGCTGGTGGTGGACAACCGAGTACTGGTCGCCGACGGTTGCCTATACTATTATACTTTTAAATAAACTAAGAATTTATGAAACCTTCAAGAGATAAAAGCACGAAAGATCATGAAAATAATGCATAATCAGGTTACCGGGAGGAAGCCGACTTCCCGGGATAAAGCCTGAAGGCTAAACCACCTGCAAACTGATCAAAATCAGATATAAATCCGTACAAATAAATGTGCCTGAAAAGGAGCACAGATGCACCGGCATTGAAAAACCTTGTATCATAATCAGCCATCAATGTCAATTGTTGAAAGAATGAAGGAGTGAATGACATTCCTCCAAACAGCCCTGAAAAATCACTTTCAATTATTTTCCCCGGGGCATATCCAACAGATATGGTGCTTTTGTTCCTTCCTATTTGAAAAGATTTTGTTCCTGTTATATACAGTGATTTAAAATATTTTCTGCCCGAAGTGGTGGTCGAGTAAATATCATTACCCCCAATTACAATGGATGGCAATACTTTCTTCTCCCTTAAAACTCTGATCCTTACTGCAAGCGACCTGTCCTGGTTCCTCAGCAATTCGTCATTTGATTTGAAAAGTGTCATCCTTAAGCTTAACTCAGCAAAAGGAAGAAAAGCCATGCCAATGTAATAGTTAAATGTATTGTAGTTGAATTTTGGCGGGATAGTTACATTATCAGGCAGATAATTACCCCCTGCAATGAAAGTTCCATCTGCAGGCATATCAGCTGTAGGACTATTCAACAGTCCGGTTGTTCCAGCGGTTGGTTGTCCTGAAGAAAAATATCCTGTTGAAAAGAATAAGATTAAGACCAGGAACTTTTTCATAAACAGTATCCTTCAGGACAGTTCACCACTAGCTGATAACTATCTTAATTGATAATACTCTGCGGGTTTACCTTTATTATCGGGCCAAGATCAATCAGATTATCCGGGAAAAGAACCGCTGCCTCCTTTGTGCTTGATTCTGTAAATAGTGCAACCATACCACCAGTATGACCACCACATATCCCAGTTATTATTCCTGGTTATAAGAATATAATACATCAGGACAGCATGTTTCGGCAGTTGACTTTCATCGTGCAGAAGCACAATGTGAATTTTTTTCAACGGCCAGATAATGCATTTCTCTACATAGCGCCTGTAAGCCTGGATAGCGGAATAGTAATCCTCTGGATAATAGTTTAAGCCGGGAGTGCCATTATGAACCAGCAGATATTTATTGATTGCACTTTTTTCAAGATCTTCAAATTTTGAACTCTTGTCACCGAACTCCGGCGGCAGATTCCCAAAACGTTTGAGAACCTCAATAAGTGCATCGGGATCATTACGTAAAAGCTTCTCTTTTTCTGAAACTGTTAACTGCAATGACTGCTCAAGGCTGGAATACATTTTTTCAACTTTTTCGGCTGTAAGGGTTTCCGATACATTGATGTTTGCATTTTTTACAAGTTCGGCAAGACTGGTCAGACTGTTTGAAGTGTCAATTTTCTGATTAAGGTCCATAATTCCGGAAACATCAAAAATATCTTCAAATGTCTGGGTTTTGTCGTGTTTTTGGCATGATATTGTCAAAGCAAGTCCGATCGCCACGGCAATAACGTGGAAACTAAGTTTAATTGAGTAGAGTTTTTTCATTCTGAATTATTTTTAAGGTTAGTTATCATATTCTTATTTGATTCACTCCATTTAAATCGGTCCTTATAAATTGAATTTGTTTCAGTTCTGAGAGACTGACCGTAAAAATTATAGGTTCCGGCATTGTAAGTAAATCCGTACTGGGCAGGGATAGAAATCCTGAAGAATTTTCTGTCAGGTCTCCGTTTGAATGGTAGAGGAACTGAAAAGAAGAATCCTCCGTTATTACCGAATTGACCTGTCTGAAAATAAAGTCCGACAGATGTTTCATTGAAATGCCTCAGGCATGATGCAAAAACTCCATAATCTTCGTTTACAAATCTGGCTCCACCAGCTTTTAGTTCCATATTAAAATATGACCAGAACCATGAGACAGACAATGATCCTGTAAATCTGTTTATTGGAGAATGGACCCACTCGCCATCAAGGAAAAAAGAACTTCCAATAATTCCAGAAACCATTTCCATGTTGATGTGGCCGTCAAACAGAAACAGGCTCAAGTCAGATACAAACCCATATAAATTGCCAGGCAGATTGCCTGCAGTGAATCGGCTGTAAAGATTATCGCAAAGCCTCAATTCCTGGGAAATTGAAACAATTCCCGGGCGGATATGATCGCCCTCGTAACCCATGCTGTTCTGGATAGGGAAAATGACCTGACCTGTAAACCTGTTCCCTTTCCAGAGAGAAAATTCAAGTGCAGGCGCTATGTTTACCTGGGTTTCATAAAATTTGTATATCAGGGTGTTTTCGAAATAAAACTGAGGATATATTACGAGGTCAAATTTATTTCTTGAACGGTTTAGTACCCCGGCCTTATTGAGTTTTGCTGCCGCAATTCGTGTTCTGTGGGTTATGTTGATTTTTTCTCCAAAACTTCGCGGATCCGTGTTCCCTAATGAGAAATCCTTCCAGTCTTCCCTCCTGACAATTATCAGTTTCTGAGGGATATCATTTTCAAGCACAAGAAGGTTTATTTCCACAGACTCAACAAGGCCTGAAGCAATAATATCGAGAGCCTTTGAAACAGCCATTATGTCCCATCTGTATTTGTGATTTTCGATACTTACAAAACATTTATCCCCATCAAGGATATACCTTGTGTTTTCGAAACCGGATTTTACAAGATCACTGACTATTTTACCTGAATTCTGTCCTGACGCTCTCTGCATAATTCCCTGCAGGATAGCTATGATAAGAAAATAACCTCTGAAAACATGTAAATTAGATTGAGGACGTTTTGCAGTGGTGCAGAAAAACCCGATACTTATCATTATAAGAAAAAAACCAGGCACTCCTATTTGTTTATATTTTGTAATCCAAACTAATCCAGATATTTAATCAATGAGAGCTAAAACCAGACTTTACACCCTTTCGGATTATTAAAGTTAGTTCAATAAATTAAATTGTGAAAATAATTTATCTATTTTCCAGGTCTCACTTACATTTTGCAAATCAAATGTATGATAAAATAAAATAAATTCAAAGGCTAAAGTGGATTAACCCCTAAAATTTTAAAAACTTCAAAATTTAATGAGGCAGCACTTCCGGATTATTCAATTCTTTTAGGAAGACTTTAAATAACTCGATACCACAAACCTTTTATATGGAATTCATGGTATCTGTTTATTAATGGTATTCGATATTAGATATCCTCTTTTCAAACGATCAGGATCAATTAACAGCCGAAAAAATCCACGCATCAGACTTAATGGTTGATCTGACGCTGTCGAGTTTTGTTCTTGCCATTTCATGGGTAGGGTATCTTCCTGCACTGATTCTGTAAAAACCTTCCTTTGTGGGAGGAAGCAAAATCACCTCACGTCTTGATGCTTTACGTAACTCATCTGCTTTCTTTTTAGCCACCATTTGATCCCTGAAGCTTCCTATAATAATAAAGTATTCTTCCTTTTGAGGTTTGATTTTCTCTTTTTCAGGGAGTTCTTTTGTTACAGGCTTGTTTGTTGATGAGTCCTGCAGGTTTACCTGTCTGTCAACAACAGGCGGAAGGTCTTTAACAGAGATCTCTTTTTGCATAAAGATTTCATTTAGAGAGATCTTTTTATCTGATTGCATAATGATGGCAAACCATACAATAAGTATGAGTAATACGCTGAAAATAACAGTAATTATTGCTGCAATATTCCGCATTTAACCATTTTTAAACTGATAAAAAATCTCCACATCATGAATTGAAATGTTCCAACCAATTATCAGTTACAATTCCACAGAGAATTTTTAATTCAGCCTATTCAGGACTGGTTTGCTAAGGTAATAAAAGTATGAATGAAACAGAGTATTGTTTGTTAAAAATTTAATTCTGCCAGGGTTTAAGAATCTTTTTTAGTTAAAATCTTTCAAATGCGGTTTAAAGAGATAATAGAGGCTGTCAGTTATTCTAATCTTTAATGCATCTTACTGACATCCCGTTAGTAACACCGTATGCTATGTTCCTGACCTCACCATCAGTGTTGTTTAAATTAAAACTTTTAGCGCTCCACGATCCATATCCTGTTGAAGACCAGAAGATGCAAAGTCTTCCTAAAAGAATGAATGAGCCGTCGACACCGCGTGCGCCTCCTGCCAAAGCAGTAAATCCTGATTCATTTGTCGCCCCCGGGTTCGGGGCATCCCAATGGAAAGTACCCTCTTCCTTAAGTTTGCTGCCTGCATTGACCGTACCCCCAAGATATTCAATCAGGTCTGTCCATTCACCTTCATCAGGAACATGCCATCCCTGCGGACAAAGTTTTCCGGTATTTACCGCATGCCAGTTATACAGAGCGCCGTAAGGCTCTTTATATAAATCCTTATTATTGTCATACCAGCAATATCCCGGCGTGGTCAGCCTCATCCAGGCTGTGAAGCCCGGAACCAGAGGGATGCTTCTTCCATCACTGAACTTGGTCGTTTTAAGGTTTTCCAGCAACCATTCCTGATTCCCTACAGTAATTGAATGGTAAATATTCCCATCCTTGTCCTTAATAATATTGTTTTCATCTTTCCTGCATAAGCTGGTAAATATTAGTATTGTGAAAAATATCAATATTCTGAACGATGACTTCATATTTTATTTTAAGTTCCGGGAATTAAAGTTATGCCACAAATCTGTCAAAATCAATTTATTTATGCTTTAAAGTATTTGCTTTTTTACTAAAACCATTATTTTTAACGAATAATTAATTTGCATTTGTTAATATAACAGAACTTAGTGAGATTTGGTTTCAGTCGTATTTGTAACTATTAAAATCAGTCTGTGACAAAAGTCACATAACTGACTCCCTGATTATTTGATTTAGTTTGTTTTATAAAACTAATTTCGGAATTCAATTTTATTGAATTACATTAGGAAGAGTAAATTTATGCATTGCACTATATAATTTAAAAAAATCACATAGAATGAATTATTCTTGATAAGAACTTAGACATTATTCAATAACTATTAATATGGACAGAGAAGAAATAAAAAACAGAGTAAAAAAAGTAACCGCAAAGGTACTTGAGATAGATGAATCTGAAATTTCGGATAATTCAAACTTTTCCTTTGATTTGGGTGCTTCATCTATGCAAAGTGTTTTACTTGTTGCAGCTTTTGAGGAAGAGTTCAATATTGAAATGGATGAAGAAAAATCACTTGAAGTTCAGACAATCTCTGAGGCTGCTGATTTTATAAGCAGCTATTTGAAATGACTCTTTCCTGTTCTTTACTTTGCAGGGAGGATTCCCGATTGGCATTAATTACATAATTATTGCAGAAATTAATCATGAAGCAGTTCAGTTAAGCGGCCAAAAAATCCATTTTATACCTTGAATCCATGTCGGCAAGATCAGAAATTCACAAGCAGAACCTTAATAAAATCTTCAATCCCAAATCTATCGCTGTGGTTGGGACCAATAATGTAAAAGGAACTGTTCCCTACGATATTTTATTCAATATCCTGAAGACCGAATTTACAGGAGTAGTTTTTCCTGTAAGTCCGGGTGAAAAATCAATTTGTTCAGTAAAAGCTTTTAAGTATGTTATTGATATACCTGATCCTGTTGATCTTGCTATTATTGTTTTTCCCAGTGCTGTCTGTCATATGGCTCTCGAACAATGCGGGCAGAAGGGCATAAAAGGGGTTGTCATCATTTCTGCCGGATTTAAGGAAGTGGGTGAAAAAGGGCTGGAGCGGGAGAGGCAACTTCTTCAGATTGCTGATAAGTATGGCATTTCCATAATAGGTCCAAACTGTCTTGGAATAATAAATACAGATCCCGGGGTTAATCTCAATGCTTCATTTGCCCGTAAAATGCCTGAACAGGGAAATATAGGGTTCCTTTCACAGAGTGGGGCTTTATGTACAGCTGTTCTGGATTATGCTCTTGCCAAACATATAGGTTTTTCAAAATTCATAAGTTTCGGGAATAAAGCTGACATAAGTGAGATTGATCTGATGTACTATCTGATGGAGGATGAAAGTACAAAGGTTATCCTTTTATATCTTGAAGAGGTAACAGATGGCCGTGCCTTAATGAAGGCAGCCCGTGACGTTACATGGCAGAGCGGCAAACCGGTTCTTTTGCTTAAAGCCGGGCGTACTGAAGCCGGTGCTTCAGCTGCAGCTTCTCATACCGGATCGCTGGCAGGGGATGATGAAATATATGACGCTGCATTTAAACAGGCTGGTATAATACGTTGCGATAATATTGAGGAGATGTTCAATATAGCAATTGCCTTTGCATATCAACCGGCTCCAAAATCAAACAAGGTTGCAATAATAACAAATGCCGGCGGACCGGGTGTTTTAACCACCGATGCCGCTATACGTGACGGATTGCAGCTTGCAAAATTTTCGGAGGAGACTACCAGGGAATTCAAAAAATTATTGCCTGCAACGGCAAATATCAAAAATCCGGTTGATGTTATTGGCGATGCACGGGCCGACAGATATAATATCGCCATGAACGGGGCTTTCAAGGATGATGACGTTGATGCGGTTTTTGTCATACTTACTCCTCAGTCAATGACTGACATAGAAACTATTGCAAGAGAAGTTGTAAAGGTATCAAAGGAGAATACCAAACCGGTTTATGCATCCTTCATGGGTGAGGCAGACGTTGCAAAAGGAGTCGATATTTTACTTAGAAACAAAATTCCTCACTACATCCTTCCCGAATCAATGTGCCGCAGTTTCTCAAGGGTTTATCGTTTCTACCGCGACCTGGACAAAGATCCTCATCCACAATATGTCTATAATGATATAGATACAAAATCAGTTCATTCGATATTAGAGGAAGCAATAAAAAATAATCACCTCTACCTGCCTGAAGATGAGGCTGCAAAAATACTCAAGATATATGGTTTCCCCGTTGTCCCCTCAGAAATGGCACATAATCCGGATGAGGCAGCCCTGATTGCAATGAATATCGGTTTTCCGGTGGTTATGAAAATAATGTCAGACGACATAATCCATAAGTCAGATGCCAAAGGGGTTGTGGTAAATGTAAAAACTGTTGAGGAAGCAAGGAATACCTATACCAATATCATTGAAAGGGTTCGGCAGGTTATGCCTGAAGCCAGAATTAAAGGAATTCAGGTGAGCAGGATGATCGAGGCAGGAGACGAGGTTATACTTGGGATAAAGCGGGATCCTTCGTTCGGACCGATTATTATGTTCGGCCTGGGAGGACTTTATGTTGAGGTTTTTAAAGACGTCAGTTTCAGAGTTGCCCCGTTTGATGAAATTATCGCTGACTCTATGATAAAACAGATAAAATCGTTTAAAATTCTTAACGGAATAAGAGGTAAGGCTCCACGTGATATTGCATCCATAAGGGAATGCCTCCTGAGACTGAGCCAGCTCTCACTTGACTGCCCCCAGATAAGAGAATTGGATATCAATCCATTGATTGTACTCGATGCGGGTAAAGGCTGCTTTGTTGCCGATACACGAATTATGCTTAATGCTTAAACCAGTTTCTGACACCAAATGCAATAATTATTAACAAATTAAAATCAATCAGCTATGAGAGTAATAATTAAGAAAGATCCCGGTGAAATAGGGGAATGGACAGCAAATTATATTGTCGACAAGATAAAAAAAGCCAATCCTTCACCAAAAAAACCATTTGTGCTGGGTTTGCCTACCGGATCATCTCCTTTACCGGTATATAAAGAATTCATTAAAATGTATAAGGAAGGTAAAATTTCGTTTAAAAATGTCGTCACCTTCAATATGGATGAGTATGTAGGGCTGGATGAGAATCATACTGAAAGCTATCATTATTTCATGTATGACAATCTTTTTAACCATATAGATATAGACAAAAAGAACGTGAACATTCTTAACGGGAACGCAAAAGATCTTGAAAAAGAATGCTCCGATTATGAAAAGAAGATCCAGGCTGTCGGAGGGATTGATTTGTTTCTTGGAGGAATTGGACCCGACGGCCATATTGCTTTCAATGAACCCGGATCATCACTTACATCAAGGACAAGGGTAAAAACCCTGAGATATGATACGATACTTGCAAATTCCAGATTCTTTGGCGGTGATATGGCCAAAGTGCCAAAACAGGCGCTTACAGTAGGTGTCGGAACAGTTATGGATGCAAAAGAAGTAATAATAATTATCTCCGGGTATAATAAAGCCCGTGCCCTGAAAGAAGTGGTTGAAGGTGGCATAAGCCACATGTGGACAGCTTCAATTATCCAAATGCACCAGAGGGGAATCATCGTATGCGATGAACCTGCCACTTCAGAACTTCATGTTGAAACTGTGAGGTACTTCAAAGATATAGAAAGCTCCAACTATGATAATCGTCACTGGTAATAACCAGCATTAACATACTCCAGTATATCAGTAACCACATTTAAGAAATGACATACAGGCAATTAACCACAGAAGAGATCAACAGACTTCTTTTACAATATTGTTCTGCCGAGAACTGGGAGAACATTTCTGTTGCCGAAAACTTTACGGTTGAGAATATTGTGAATACAAGGTTTGAAGGAAAGATTAAACTGGGTGTTTTTACGGGCAAACTTGAGGTCGATAAAAATGAACTGCTAAACTGCGGGTTGTATAACAGTACAATCAGTAATTGTGAGATTGCCGGTAAAGTTCGTATTTCAGATGTAAGAAGGCTTTCTAATTATAATATTGATGAGGATGTAGTTATTTCGAATGTCGGATCACTGGCAGTGACCGGAGAATCCTATTTTGGGAATGGTACAGAAATCGAAGTACTTAACGAAGGAGGAGGGAGGGAACTTCCGATATTTGACAGACTATCCTCACAAGTGGCCTATCTGACTGTGATGTATCGTCACGATCATGATTTTTCGGTGAGAATGCTCAGGCTTATAAGCGATTATTGCAGAACAAAACGGTCCGACAGGGGAATAATCGGCAGAGGATCGCGAATTATCGATTCAATCAGTATTAAAAATGTTTTGGTAGGCAGTTTTTGCAGAATCTGTGGGGCATCACTTCTGGAAGAAGGTACTATAAGAAGCTGCAGGGAGGCGCCTGTGTTTATAGGTTCAGGTGTTATTGCCAGGAAATTCATAATTCTGTCCGGATCAACGGTAGATGAGGGGGCGATTCTTGACAAAAGCTTTGTAGGCCAGGGTGTTAAAATGGGAAGGCAGTTCTCAGCTGAAAACTCGGTGTTTTTTGCCAACTCCGAGGCTTTTCATAGTGAGGCTTGCAGCCTGTTCGCAGGCCCGTATTCAGTTACCCATCATAAATCGACACTATTGATTGCGAGCCTTGTTTCATTTTTCAATGCCGGCAGTGGAACAAATCAGAGTAATCATATGTACAAACTTGGTCCCGTACATCAGGGAATATTTGAACGAGGTTCTAAAACCGGCTCTTTTTCTTACCTCCTTCTTCCATGCAGAGTTGGTGCATATTCAGTTGTTATGGGCAAGCATTATGTTAATTTCGATGCATCTGATTTTCCTTTTTCATATATAGCAGAGGAAAAAGGCAAAAGTGAACTCACTCCGGCAATGAATTTTTTCACGGTAGGTACCAGGCGCGATATAGATAAATGGCCTTCACGTGACAGGCGGACTGACCCGGAAAAGATGGACAGGATTCATTTCGACATGCTAAATCCTTATATAGCAGGCAAAATTCTCGGAGCAATAGAAATTCTTAATGAACTTGCTGAAAAAACAGATAAGAAACTGGATTATGCAAACTATAAAGGAATAAACATAAACCGGCTTCTACTGAAGGCCACCAGAAAATATTATGAGATGGCTTTGAAAATTTATATTGGTCAGGAGATTATTAAAAGGCTTAAAGGTCTGAATTCAACTTCATCTGCTTCAGATTTAAAGAACCTTCTGACTCCACAGGGTGATATCGGAATTGGCCGATGGGTGGATTTATGCGGATTATTCTCTCCGGAAAGTCAAATTGTCAGTCTGATGGAATCAGTAAAATCAGGTGCCGTTGGGACCATCGATAAGTTGGATGATAAGCTTGCTGACATTTATAACGGCTATGAAAAATTCAACTGGGTATGGTGTGCCCGTCTTATTAGTCGGATGAACGGCGATAGTCCTGAAAACCTCTCAAAAGGAAGTCTTATTCAAATTATTGACGACTGGAGAATAAATGCAGTCAAACTTAACAACATGGTTTTAAAGGATGCTGAGAAGGAATTTGACCCCGGAAGCAGAATCGGTTTTGGTATAGATGGGGATAACGATCTTAGGGATAAAGATTTTGAAGCTGTAAGGGGTGATTTTAACAAAAATAAATTCGTTACGACATTACAAAAAGAGTCCGGAGAGATTGAGAATAAAGCAAATGAATTAAAAGGAATCCTTGAACTACTTATGTAATTTGAATATTGTTAGCAATTCTGTTTTTAAAAAGGTTCTCTAATACCCAGTTTGATAAGCCCGTTTATTAATCCCTTCAACCTAATGGTCTGGTCTTCCTTTGGATGTGTACAGATTTTCTCCAGGCCTGGCACATTAATATTTACTATTTCAAAATATTTCCTGGTTGTCAGCACAGAGCCTGGAACAAGCAAGAATAGATCAAACAACCTGCAGTCAAGGACATCATTATAGGCTTGTTTGGAAGGAGATGGCACCAATTGAGCCAGAACATCATCGCATTTCCCATCAGCCATTAAATGAATGCATCCATTGCAGATATCATCTGAATCCAGTACAAAAGTTATTTCCTTATCCAGATCCGATAACAACAATGGTGCTATCCTGTGCTGAGAATGTCCATACGGGTGCGGTTGATAAGTTATATCATTGCCAAATCCTGTTAAGATATCAATTACATGATGAGGTCTGAGTCTCATGAAAATTAATTTCAATCAAGATATTTCACCAATGAAAATGTAATAATACGCAAGGGTTCTGACAATATTGTCATAGATGAAATTGAACAGGATTAATTTTAATTTTCAATCCAGTATTCTCCTTCCCATTCATTAATATAGATGATTTTTGTGAGATATCTTCCTTTAAATCTGCCGCTTCCCTTAATGTTTTCATATTGTCCGGTACCTTTTATGAAGGTGAAAGTGCCTTCCATAGACTGAACATGATTACCCTCGGCTGAAAGGGTATTTGTAATCTTACCGGAAAATTTGCTGAATAGATTATCCCCTTTGTTTGAGAACTTTGTATAACCCTGAAATTCACCATTGAAATAAACTATATCAGATGTTATTATGGAAACCAGCTGGGCTCCATTGAAAAACGGAACCTCTCCAGTACTTACATTAACTCCCTCTGCCACCATATATGAAACCATATGTCCTTCAATATCATCGACATAGGTTCTTTCAAGCTTATTGTAGGCGCAGGTTTGTTTTCCTGAAACCTTTATTTTACCATTAGTTTGCATATTCCTGACCTCCTGTTATAACGATATAGATTTGAAATCAATTTTTTATTATGATAGAACTGAAAAAGTATGCGTGTTATATCAAAGTTACGAATAGGAAGGATTTAAGTCAAGTTTATTTCAAAACTAGCTGTCAACAATTATGAATTTTTCTGAACTGGTAATAAATTATTCAGACAATCGGATTCTTTCTTTGCCAGGAGTGCTTATTCCTGAATGTAGCTTTTTATCCTTGAACTCAGATATTGAAGATATGTTTCAGACGATGATTTTCTATCTTTGTTTTTAAGATCGAACTCTTCTTCAGTCATAATGATATCCTCATCATCAATTTTTACCTTGTAAAGGGCAAATATATATCCTGTAATACATAAAGAGCGCCATGGGGAAAAATTCTCCGCAGAACAAAGTTCGTTGTAAAGTTCTCTTGCGACTTTTTTAACAATCACTGAAGATGTCTTCTTGCTTTTCTTCCTTTTATTCTTTATGATATTTCGTGAATCGACAATATTTACCAGCGACCTGAACATCCTGTCAATAAGAAATGGATTTTCTATTTCAACGGATTTCTTTTTTCCGGCAAATATCAGTTTTTCAAATATTTCAGGTTCTTTTTCAAATTCCGCAATCTGCTTGAGATCTGAATAATCAAGTTCTAATTCACTTTCATCAGCAAGACTCAGAGCTATATCAGTATACATTATCAGTCGAAGAATATTGCCAAGGGGGATACCATAACTCCTGTTTAATTTCTGTGCAAGGACTGTCTGCTTATTGTTAGCCATATAAGGATGAAAATAGGGATTGTAGCAAAAACTTTTAAGAGGTTTAAAATAATCCCTGTGAGAATCTCCTTTAGCCTGATTTACCATTTCTCCAGCTTTTTAACCTTTTTTGTATGTGACTTTTTATATTAATAAGATAATCAGATTTGCAGGTTCAGCATTTCCTGCTAAATCTTAATCATCAGAACCTAAAGATACATTGATATTGGTAAAGTTCTGCAAAGTAGCCTTTAAAAAAATTTAAAATCGTTTGAAGGTTTGATTATCCTTATTTCCGAATAAATATCTGATTTTTAATAATCGTCAATCATTCAAGAATTTTTAAAAGCAATTTTTTCTTCTTTGCAGATGTATTGTATTGCCCATTTCCCTGATTGCGCAGCAGGGGGCAGGCCGCCTCCCGGGAAAAGCCATTGTCCGGCCATATAGAATTTTTTCAGTCCGGGAAGAACCGGATTAAGATTATCCATAAGGTTTTTACTCGACGGCATGAATCCTTCGTATGACCCCTTCCAGACTCCTGTATACCTTACATCCGTTAGAGGAGTGGCAACATCTGTCACCTCAATATGTTCCTTAATACCGGGATACCTTTTTTCAAGCAGGATAATGGCGTCCCTTTCAATCTGCTTCTTTTCTTCCTTATACTCTTTTTCATTAATATTTTCCCATAAATCCCAGGGTGATTCAAACCGCATAATTATAACACTCTTACCATCAGGCGCCATAGTTCTGTCAAAACAATAGTTCATCAAAGAGTACCCGAAGGTGGTTTTTGTCCTGCCTATCATTTGTTCTGTTGCCAGAAAAGTTTCAACCGGGATATCCGATTCAATGATTTGGTTTATTCCGAATGAAACCTGTACAAGTGGAGTAAACAGTTCCCATTTATCATATGCGTTAAGGATTTTTCTGCTTAAATATTTTCCCTCAAGCATATCAAAGATCGTTGAATGTCCGTCGGCAGCACTGATAATATAATCAGCTCTAATTTCGGTGCCGTCGGTTAGTAACACACCTGTGGCTGCATTATTTTCAACAATAATTTTTCTGACTCTCTTTCTGGTAGTCAGTATTCCACCAAGACTCAGGTATTTTTCTGTCATGCGACTGATAAGGGGACGTGATCCTCCGGCAAGATAACCTGCATTTTTCTGGTTGAACCATGCAAACATCATAATGAATGCCATTGCAGAAAAATCACGTGAACCATATATACTTTCAAGGAAATAAGTCAGGGATTTATTTTTAAAATTCATCATTCTGAAATATTCTTTGCAGTTTTTTCTTCCATATTTAAGGAATAGAATGAAAATAGGCAGCATGCCTGCCATTGATTTAATGGTTGATTTGATCGTCCTCAGTGCAGGAGGATCTGAGTATGGTTGAAGGAATTCTGATTTCTTCATTTCCGAACACATCTTCCTGATTGATTTTTCATCTTCCGGGGCAAGCTTGCAAAGGTATTCCTCCCATCTTCCAAGATCTGTGTACATTACAAATTCTCTTCCATCGTCAGCAGTTATCCTGGTATGTATTTCATGATCAATTATTTCTACGCCGTCATTAATTACATTTGTCTCTTTCCAAATATCATTAAAGGGACCTTTGCGAGTCCCGGCCAGCCAATGAAGACAATAATCGAACCTGTATCCTTTTCTTTCCCAGGCAGTACATTGACCACCTGTTATTGAATGCATTTCAATTATTTCAGTATCAAATCCGTTCAGTCTTGAATATATTCCTGCCGAAAGTCCGGCCATTCCGCCACCGATTATAATAACTTTCTTATTCATAGTTCTTTTTATTGTTTTGAGGATCCTTTTCTTTAATCCAAACTAAATATTGTCAAAAGAAACTAAAATTGTTATTTGTGCTGAGATGAAATCGGCGAATTGCCGATATAAAAAGACCAATGGCATTTTGGGGGTTCTGAAAGATGGTTTGCAATATCATAAATTAAGGGTAATTATATTACCTTTCAATTTGATTAATTTTCACAATAAATGTTTAACCCCAGGGAAGATTTACTACGGTGCCTCCGGCGCAAAGGTTTTGAAAAAGTACATATTGACTTTGTATTCTGTCCTTCACAAATTGAGGATTTCAGGAAACGGTTCGGTAATGATGATTATGAATCTTTTATGGGATTAAGTCATAGGAAAGTTGAAATACCCGTAAGAAGAAATTTCTCTGATGGCAGGAATCTTTTTCCCAGAGAGGTTCTGCCGGCGAGCACCATTTTTGATGAATACGGTGTTGGCCATTCCAAGGGCTCGGAACTGGCATTTCATATGACCAGGATGCATCATCCGTTGCAGGGAGCAGGCGTAGACGAAATAATTAACTATCCCTATCCGACAGTTGATGATTCGTTATTAACCGGATTCTGTGATAAAATAAAATCAATCCACAATCAGGGACTGGCTTCATTCGGCTTCATGCAGATGACAGTTTTTGAAGCATCGTGGTACCTGAGGTCTATGGAGCAACTTATGATGGATATGATGACTGAAAATGAGGCAGGTATTATTCTTCTTGATAAGATTACAGAATTTGCATGCTCAAAGGCAAAAGCATATGCTGAGGCAGGTCTTGATATCCTGTCTCTTGGTGATGATATTGGTACCCAGACTTCTCTTATGATGGATACCGGTACCTGGGAGAAATGGCTCAGGCCACGTTTGAGAAAGGTAATAGAAACAGCACGAGATATCAAACCTGACATTCTGATATTTTATCATTCATGTGGTTACATTGAGCCATTTATTGGAAGGCTTATTGATACAGGCGTAGATATTATAAATCCCATTCAGCCTGAATGCATGTCATTTGATAAAGTTTACGGGGAATACGGAGAAAGAGTCTCATTCTGGGGTACTATTGGGACTCAACAACTCCTGCCTTATGGAACCAGGGAGGAAGTGAAACGAGAAGCATTTTCACGACTTCTTAAGTGCGGATTAAAAGGAGGGATTGTGATTGGTCCGACTCACATGGTCGAACCTGAAGTGCCCTGGGAAAACCTGATGGCAATAACTGAGGCAGCAAATGAGTATGAGTCAAGGATAAAATCATTCAAATGAAGTTTTCTGCAATTGATACAGCAATATTCCTTGCATATTGCACCATTGTTATAACAATTGGGTTGATAATATCAAACCGGATAAGTAGAAGGAAAGATTCCACCAGTTATTTTTTTGCGGGTAATACACTTCCCTGGTATATTGTTGGAAGTTCAATTATTGCTGCAAATATTTCAGCAGAACAATTTGTGGGAATGTCAGGTTCGGGGTATGCAATGGGACTTGCAATTGCTTCGTATGAATGGCTTGCTTCAATAATGTTATTGATGGTGGCAATATGGTTTCTGCCGGTATTCATCGAGAAAAAGATTTATACAATGCCGCAGTTCCTGGCGGTAAGGTTCGACAACAAGATCAAGACTGTTCTTGCAGTCTTCTGGCTGCTGCTTTTTATTTTTGTTAATCTTACGTCAATATTATATCTCGGGGCACTTTCCATAAAGACTGTTTTTGGAATTAAGCTCGGATATGCAATAGCAGGACTGGCTTTTTTTTCACTTTTTCTGACCGTTGGAGGAGGTCTTAAAGCAATTGCCAACACCGATCTGATACAGGTTGTATTTTTGATATTAGGAGGACTCGCAACAACCTATCTTGCCCTTGATTCAGTTTCAGGAGGAAATGGAGCCATTAATGGATTTTCACAGCTGCTTATAAAAGCTCCGGAAAAATTTCACATGATACTTCCTGCATCTGACCCCAATTACAAATATATGCCGGGAATACGATCAATATTTGGAGGCATCTGGATTGCCGGAATTTATTATTTCGGTGCAAATCAGTATATTATCCAAAAGGCTCTCGGCGCAAAAAATATTAGGGAAGCGCAACGTGGTCTTGTACTGGCTGCCTGGCTCAAATTGCTTATCCCCATTCTTGTAGTTCTTCCGGGCATAGCCGCTTTTGTCCTTAAAGCAGATATATCAAAACCTGATGAAGCATACCCGTGGCTCCTTCACCGATTTGTACCATCCGGGATAAAAGGATTGGTCTTTGCAGCCCTTATAGCTGCAATCGTTTCATCCCTGGCTGCTATAACAAACAGCGCATCTACAATTTTCTCCATAGATATTTACAAAGCTTTCAGGAACCCTAATATGACAGAAAAAGAAATAGTGAATACCGGGAAAATATCAAGCATAATTATAGTCTTTATTGCATCCCTCATTGCATCAACTATGTCAGGAATAAATCAGGTTTTCCAGTTCATTCAGGAATACACAGGACTTATCAGTCCGGGAATTACTGCAATGTTTATCCTGGGGATGTTCTGGAAAAAGACAACTTCCAGAGCTGCATGGGTTGCCGTTATTATTACTTTCCCAGTTCCACTGATCTTAAAATGGTTGCTACCATCTCTGCCTTTTCTTGATAATATGCTTCTATCGTTCTTTATCATAGCCTCTGTAATGATCTTTGTTTCTTTGTTAGGAGCAAAACCGGAAAAATCAGAAGAAATATGGAAATTACCTGAAAATATTTTTGTGATCAATGATCCTGTTTTCAAATATTTTTCATTAGATATTCTTGTAGTGCTTTTTCTCCTTTATTTCATTTTCTGGTAACTAGATATAAATGCGGAATAAATCAAATAAAAGCCACATCTATAAAATTTGGAAATGAATAAACTCCTGTATTTAATTGTATCATGTTTGTTCTTTATCACCCTTTCGAACAAAGATGAAAGTGATTTATATGTCAGGGGGACCAGAAAACCCGTGATAAGTCTTAATGGAATTTGGTAAGTCTATTATGCTTCCTACTGATCTGCCGGGTTACAACGAATGGTGGGGTAAACTTGATGAAAAAGTAATCCCTCCCCGGTTTGCCGGTCATACGGTGGGTTACGGCGAATGGGGAGTCATCGATACCTGGAGAAGGAAAAAGCCTGAGTTCTGGAATGTGAAGAAAGCATATTCTCCTGTCAGATTGCTACAAACAGACGGTTTTGATTTTACTGTCGGAAAATATATTGGCATCCCTGTTTATAACAGGTTTGATTTTACAAATCTCAGGGAACTAACGATGAGAGTAAAAATCAATGAAAAATCGGACGTTTTTGTTTTTCCTGAAATACCACCGCATGGAGAGGGTAGTATACCACTTCTGATCAGAGAGGCTCCCCTGAACGGAAAGATACATATTGAATTCACTGACAGTAAGGGTCAATTATTAGATTCATACAGACTAACTGGCATCCGTCAACCTTTGATACCTGTCGGAAACCATCAAATAGTGAATATTGATCTTACAGAGAATGACAATGAATATATCATTAAATGTCAGCATAATCTTATAATTAAGGTCTTCCGTTGTGGTCCAGGTGTAATATAAGTGCAAGAGTCAGTTTTACAACGCGTTCTGTGGTATCATAGTCGACCTTGTCGGCTGTATCGGTTTCAAGATGATAATTGGGGTCTCCATATGGCATTGATCCTATATTCAAAATAGCCCAGGGAAATCCGCCATTAATAAATGAACCGTCATCATCACCAGGTGTTTCGCTGCGGTATTTTCTCTGCTCCAGCCCTATTGAAAAACGGTCATTGAGCATTGCATTCAGGTCGGCCAGCCTTTCACCTTCTGGTGTTGTATATCTTGTTACATTAATCAGTTTTCCCGACTGTTCCTGAGGCTTGCCGCCAACAGCATCCATATTTATTGCTGCAAGTACATCCAATCCTTCATTTCTGATGTTATTGACTGCAGTTATGCTTGTCCATGGAGTGTGCTCCTCATTACAGAAAATGAAACGGACCGTATGACGAGGTCTGTAATCTTTCATAACTCTTGCCAGTTCTATGGATGCTGAAGTTCCGACTGCATTGTCGTTTGCTCCGGGAGAGGCAATCCAGCTTTGGGAATCCTTATGGGCAATTACTACGATAACCTTGCCAGGATCGACGGTTCCTTTCTTTTCAGCCAGGATATTGTTTGCAGTAAAGATTGGGGCATTGTCAGGAGGTGTAGAATACTGATGTGCCAGCGGTTTGGAAAAATCTCTTCCAAAGGCACGCACCTTTGTTTCATCACGCCATGGCTTGTAGCCTTTTTCTGTAAGTTGGGTTTCAATCCATATATCTGCTTCCTCGAGTGTCGACAGTGTATGTCCTGGAAGTGTGTCGTTTAAAACACGCCTCGGCAAAGGATCATCTGATATATAGTAAACACCATTTTTTATCCGCTCTTTGCTTACATTTGCTGCCATGGATCTGTACAGGTTTTCATAACTAAAATCTGCATTTCTTTCTAAAATTTGAACGTTATTATGCTCAGGGATAAAATCAAATACCTTTACCTTAAATGGTTTCAAAGAGACAGTGAAGGAACCTTCATGCGTAAAGAATTTATTGTCGTGTCCATTTCCGCCTGACATTACATCATAATAGCTGAATTCATCTGAGATGCCTCCATAGAGTTCAAATATGTCACGTGTTTTCAGGCTGACACTTTTTTCAATTGCAGATGGGTTTCGGAGTGATAATATTGCTTTGTGCGGCGACCATGCAGCAAAACCATAAATATCACCTTTTGCAGGATCACCGCCTGTCCAGTGAACATCTGTCATTACTGATTCATTTTTGGATGCCCATTTAGCTGCTTCAGCAAGGCAGTCCCATGCTTTGGTGTTAAGTTTATGAGGATTTACATAAAGCTCCTGAAGATTTGTACCTGTTGCGAAAAACGACCAGATTTCATCCCTGATATCCATGTCATCCATTTCAAACTGACCCGGATAACCGTTGTCAGCAATGCATATTCCGCAAAGCATAAGAGAATTTAACGGGAACAGAGGTCCGGCTTTAACAATGTTCTTATAAGTCTCCGCATCCCTGTAAGTGATCCATTTCTGCCGGTTTGAACCCTCTCCTGTCATATTTGTGTCATCACCTCCCCTCCAGATATTATCACCATATTTAAGCCAGTAAACTGAGGGCCAGGTGCCGGTTGTCAGACTGAAATAAAGGTCAGGTTTCATTGAATGAAGATCCTTTAGCAGGGCCAGAAAAGCTTCCACATCTTTCTGGTAAATGGTTTCAGCTCCGCTGCCTCTTCCGACTCCATCAAACTTGAACATTGAGATATTGTAGTCTTTTATAAAGCTGCCCGTCACTTCTTTGAACCTGTTATAATATACCGGTCCCGACAGGGAAAATCCCTGTTCATTTGTTTCAAAAGGAGGGTTTTGTTTGTTCCCATATTCAATACGGGCATTTTTAGCCTCCCCGTACCCTCCGAATGGCGAGAGCCACACTCCAATTTCAGAATCATATTTGGCAGCAGTCGTCTTCAGGTTTTTAAATCCTTCAGGGAATCCTGAATGGAATTTCCATAGTGTTTTATTGTCATCCCACCCATCGTCGAAAAGAAACCCTTTCATACTGACATTACGTTTCCTTATCAGGCTGTCGCCAAACATTTTTATCCTGTCGAGTGACTGCTCTTCATTGAACTTTCTGCCATCCCAGGAAATGTCATACCAGGAATTATAATGAAGGACATGGTGGTATCCGTGCAATCTTTCCCTTTCCAAATAATAAAGGAAGCCTCTGCGCAACTGGTCCCCGGGCGTGACACCCCAGACCGTTGAAATATCATTAATCATCCACGGCATATAGCACCTTATGAATTTTTTGTCCTGAACGGTTTTCCCAAGAGGGTGTTCAACAGCAAAAAAGAGATTTTTAATTACAACAGGGGATCCGTCAACAATACCTGATTTCCTCGCTCCTGTGGCGACCGGAAATTTTATAAGATTTATTTCCTTGATATTGTCAGGGTTATCAGATTTAAAAATAAAGGTATTCTTTATATAATTTGACCCGTTCCTAAGGTCCGCTTCAAGATGCAGGGAAATCCCATGCTTAATATTTCTAAGATCACATACATACTTTCTGCCCGGAAGCCTTTCAGCATATACAGTCGAATTAATATTTCCTGACTCTGAGACTAGCTTAGGTGGATTTATAAAGCTGAAATCGTCTGATGTAATTTTGCTGTTGTTTTGAAAAGTAATTTCAAAAAGGGATTTATTCCCTGGTTGAATGAATTCATTTGTTTCTTTATTTTTAAACCCGGTGATGGAAATATTTTTCCCGTTATTGAATAAATCCATCCTCAAAACATTATTTTCAATTATAACCTTACCGTCAGGCAAATCATTCATGATTGCATTCCCCGGATTTTTACCCGGATATTTAACCTGAGCATTCAGGATTCCAAACGATAAAAGAACCAGAACAGGCAGGAGGAATAAATAATGGGCTTTCATCTTGGGAGTTGTTTACGATTTAACTTCTGGAAACACTCCTAAAGTTAACTATTAAAATGCAAAAATGAAAAAAATGAAACCTCGGGAAAGTTACAGGATCTAAAGTTTTTAAGGCAGGTTTATTTAGTCACTGACAGGGATGCCCCCTGCAAATAAAAGAATCTTTCCAATTTCCATGCTCACTTAATAAATGAATTTGGAATTTTATGTCAGTTGTTTATAAGATCCAAAGTATCTGACTCACAGTTATTTTCTGATTGTTAATGGTTCTGGCTAGGCTGTTCATTAATCAGTATTTCGAACATATTGTCCATGTTTGATCTGTTAATGCCATTTGGCAGATTTCAGTTGCGGAGTATGATCGGGTCGAATGAAACGTGCATAATGTATTGTGTGCCGTCTTATTGATCGAAATTAAAAAGCCGGAAATTTTTTATTGGAGGATGCAACTTAATAATAAGCCGGTCGTCTATTAGACGTAATAAACAGAACTTGATGATAAAATCCCAGCTTTGATAATTTAAAAACCAATTCCTATGTTCAATAATCTCTTAAAACACAGCTTAAGGTCATTTAAACGCCAAAAATCTTATATAGTTATAAATATACTTGGACTTTCAATCGGAATAGCCTGTAGTCTTCTCATTGCTCTTTTTGTCATTAATGAGGCAAGTTTTGACAGGTTCAATGTCAAGAAAGACAGAATATACAGGCTGGTGCTTAATGGCAAGATTGGGGGACAGGAAATAGTAGGGGCTTATACACCATCAGTGATGGCTCCGACAATGGCAAGGGAATTCCCTGAGATTGACGATTTTCTCAGGATGAACGGGAGGGGACCCACGGTAATTGAATATAATAAACAAGCATTCACCGAGGATCATCTTATTGAGGTTGATTCATCTTTTTTCAATTTTTTTTCCATACCGCTTTTGAAAGGTGACATGAACAATCTTCTGAATACTCCGCGAAAGGCCGTACTGTCTGAATCAACTGCAAGAAAGATCTTTGGAAATGAAAATCCAATAGACAAGCAGATAAAAATAGGTTCTGACACCGCAAAATATATTATAACCGGTATTATGGCAGATGTTCCCGGGAATTCTCATTTTGAAGCAAATATCCTTACATCTTTCCTGACCAATCCGCGTTCGAAGGATCAGTTCTGGCTAAGCAACAGTTTCAGCTCCTATTTATTACTTAAGCCCAACACCGATTATAAAACTGTTGAAGGGAAAATACCGGTAATGCTTGAAAAATATGTAGGGCCCGAGGTTGAACGTTTTATGGGGATTTCACTGGCTGATTTTTTTGCACAGGGAAACAAATACGGGTATTTTATGCAAAATCTTGCTGATATACATCTTGATCCATCAATTCAACAGCAGTTCAAAGAGCCCAGCGATCCGAAATACCTTGTCATTTTCGGCAGTGTGGCTATCCTTATCGTGCTTATTGCGGCAGTTAATTTTATGAACCTTTCGACAGCTCAGGCTGCCCGGAGGGCAAGAGAAGTAGGAATTAAAAAAATTGCGGGATCTACAAGGGGAATGCTGATTGGTCAGTTTCTTTCCGAATCATTTATACTTTCTGTCATTTCCCTTTTATTTGCACTGTTAATAATAAAAGTCACCCTTCCTTACTTCAATAATATTCTTGGAACGAACCTTAGTTTACATCTTTTTGATAAATGGTTCACAATTCCGCTTTTTGTCCTTTTTGCAACAATAGTAGGGCTACTTTCAGGAAGTTATCCTGCCTTCTTTCTTTCCTCTTTTAACCCATATGAAGTGCTTAAAGGCAATGTTAAAAACAACCAGAGTAATGGCCGTCTGAGGAGAACCCTTGTTGTATTCCAGTTTGCTGTTTCTATAATTCTCATTATCGGGACATTGGTAATGTACAGGCAGATAAATTATATGCTCAACAAGGATGTGGGTTTTGACAAGGAACAGCTGATAGTCATCAACAGAGCTGAAGCTCTTGGAATGAAGATGAAATCTTTTAAGGAAACGGTAAAAAACATTCCCGGAGTCATAAACATTGCAAGTTCAACAGCTGTTCCGGGACGTAACAACAATAACAACGGATATATGATTGAAGGCAGAAAGGATGAGACATTCCTTGCTACAACCAGCTGGGTCGATTACAATTACCTTGATACCTATAAGATGACTCTTGCCTCCGGAAGGAATTTCAGTGAATCCTACACTTCCGACAAGGATGCCTGTATTATAAATGAAAGTTCAGTTAAAGATTTCAATATTAAGGATATTGAAAAGACAAGGTTCATGGAACCACGGGATTCGGGCAAAATAAAATATCTGCCGGTAATAGGTGTGGTTAAAAACTTCAATTTTCAATCACTTCGGAATCCTATAAGTCCGTATATAATTAAATTCCAGGATAATAATATGTTGTGGGGCTATATTACAGTTAGGTTAGCGACAGGTAATATTTCAAAAACGATATCTGCAATAGAGAATACCTGGAAAGAATTTGTTTCGAATAATCCTCTTCAATACTATTTTGTCGACGAAGATTTTGAGAGAATGTATATACAGGAAAAGCAGAATGCCAAAATGGCGGTAATATTTTCAATTCTGGCAATATTTGTTGCTTCACTTGGCTTGTTCGGACTTACTTCTTACACGGTAGAACAAAAAACAAAGGAAATAGGAGTGAGAAAAGCAATGGGGTCATCTGTTCCCGCAATTTACCTTGTGATTGCAAAAGAGTTTTTTATACTTATCGGGATTTCCGCTTTGATCGCATGGCCGCTGATTTATTATATAGCTTCAAACTGGCTCGAGAATTTCTACTACCGGATTAGTATGGGTGTGTTCAGTCTTTTTGCAGGATTGCTGATAGCCCTTGGAATTGCAGTCATAACGATAAGCTACAGGATTATGAAAGCCGCAAGTGTCAATCCTGCAAGCTCACTTAGGTACGAATAAAACAATGAGCTTATAAGAAAAGAGGGTGTATTAATAGTGGCACCCTTTTCTTTTTTAGCATATTGTCACTTTCTTTTGCCCCTCCTGAAGAAAGAAACCAAGGAAAAGGAAGCCGGAAAAGACAATCTTTCTGTTTTTAGCCAATTGCCCATTGCCATTTTCCGCTCCAAAAAACAGAAGCCTTCACACCTCCGATAATCGGGACTGGCTTTTCCTGGTTTACCCTCACGCCACTATAATTAGAGTGCTGCTATTTTGATATGTATTTATTTGGTTATAAGATTGTTGATAACTTATGAAAAATGGGCCGTCTCATCAATTTTATGAGACAGCCCATTTCTTATTAACATGCGGATAATATGATGATTAAAAATGAATCAGTACATCTTGTTGATGAGATTTCCGATTTCGTCACGTTTCTTAAGCGGGAAAGTATGGCATTTACCGTCGGTTGTTATCACATTTAATCCTTTAACTCCGAAAATCAGTCCCTTACTGTAATAAATAACCTCTTTAATATTGTCATAAAGAATTTCGAGATTGAATTTTTCTCCTTCGGCACTTAATGATTTAAAATATATTCTTTGATTGGTCACTATAAGTTTACCATCGATAACATTTTTATCAATTACCTGATTGGTATCGCCGGCTTTCAGGACCACTTCATTGGGATTTAATTTTACTGTCATTTTGCTTTTTTCTTAAAGACGATTAATCTTTTTAAATGTTGCAGAAAAAATGACTTATTATTTTCGTAAGGGCAATGATTTGATTGAGTTTGAAATAAAATCCCTGGAGTGTCTAATATTTAGACATAAAACATTAATTTCGTAATTAAAATTCACTTCTATGGAAAAAGGGTATCAGAAGCTGGTATATGGTGCTTCTCCGACAATGATAAACGTTCTTAATATAATTGAAAAGGTTGCAGCGACCGATGCAAATGTACTTATTACAGGTGAGAATGGAACGGGGAAGGAACTTATTGCGAACCAGATCCACAATAAATCAAAAAGAGCGGGGGAGATAATGATAAGTGTTGATATGGGTTCGATACCCGAGACTCTTTTCGAAAGTGAACTTTTCGGTCATGTAAGAGGAGCTTTTACAGATGCAAAGGATGATCGGAAGGGTAAATTCGAACTGGCATGCAACGGAACTTTGTTCCTTGATGAAATCAGCAATCTTTCATTGCACTGTCAGTCGAAGCTGTTAAGTGTCCTTCAGAGCAGAAAGCTGACCAGAGTAGGATCAAATATTGAAACAAAAATCAATATAAGGCTTATCTGTGCGACGAACCATGATCTGACTATAATGGTTGCAGAAGGAAAATTCCGCGAGGACCTACTTTACAGAATAAACACTATTGTTATTGAGGTTCCACCATTGCGCGACAGAGTTGATGATATTCCAATACTGGCTAACTATTTTCTTAGGAGGTACTGTGAAAAATATAACAAAGGTCCGATGAAACTTACTACCCATGCTCTGGAAAAACTTTCAGACTACAACTGGCCGGGTAATGTGAGGGAGCTTCAGCATGCAATAGAGAAGGCAGTTATAATGAGCGATTCACAAATACTTATGCCGTCCGATTTTTCATTTAGTTCACAGCATACAAAGCCTGTTCATGGGGAGATGACTCTTGCTGAGATGGAGAAAAAAATGATATTAGATAGTCTCAGAAGGCACGGAAACAATATAAGTATGGTTGCTTTAAAGCTGGGTATAACCAGGCAGACATTATATAACAAGATGAGGAAGTATGACATCTGATTCAGATCGCAGCATTTATTAATCTACAATCTGACCATCAAAAAGTTTTACGATTCTGTGAGCATATCCTGCATCCCTGTCGGAGTGTGTGACCATAATAATTGTTGTTCCTTCGCTGTTAAGCTCTTGAAGCAGGTTAATAACTTCGATGCCATTCTTTGAATCGAGGTTTCCGGTAGGTTCGTCTGCAAGAATAAGTTTCGGATTTGCAACAACTGCCCTTGCAATTGCAACCCTTTGCTGCTGTCCACCTGATAATTGTTGCGGAAAATGTTTTGCCCTGTGGGCTATTTTCATTCTTTCAAGTACACTTTCGACACTTCTCTTCCTTTCGCCGGCTTTCATCTTAAGGTATATCAGGGGTAGTTCCACATTTTCATAAACATTAAGCTCATCAATCAGGTTAAAGCTCTGAAAAACAAATCCGATATTCCCTTTCCGGAATACCGTTCTGTCCCGTTCCCTTAAATTGGCTACCTCATTTCCATTGAAAAGATAGCTGCCCGACGTCGGACTATCGAGTAGTCCAAGTATGTTGAGAAGAGTAGATTTGCCGCATCCCGATGGTCCCATGACAGCGACATATTCACCTTCCTTTACCTCAAGGTTTACCTTGTTGAGAGCTGTGGTCTCAACTTCTTCAGTTCTGAAGATCTTGGTTAAATCATTTGTTTTGATCATGACTTTATGATGTTAGGATTTATTTTGATTTTTTAAGAATGAGTTTTTCATTTTTCCCGAATGTCTCATATCCTGAGATAATCACTTTTTCGCCGGGTTTAAGACCTTCAAGAACCTCATAGTATTTTGGATTTTTCCTTCCTATTGAAATGCTGCGTCTTACTGCATAGCTTTCTGATGGATCGAGTACATATATCCATTGACCTCCGGTTTCCTGAAAGAAACCACCTATAGGAACCATTATAGCCTCTTTAGGCTGGCCAAGCTCCAGTCTTATGTAATATGTCTGCCCTGTCCTGATGTTTTCAGGCATTGTGTTCTGGAAGGTCATATCGATCTTGAAGGTCCCGTTCCTTACTTCAGGATAAACACGGCGGACGAGAAGATCAAATTCACTTCCCTGTCTTTCCAGTTTGCATGAAAGTTGAGTTCTTACCCTGTCGATATAATGTTCATCAATCTGAGCTGATACTTTGTAGGATGTAAGAACATTTATTTGACCCATGTTTTCTCCTCGTGCAATTGATTGTCCGATTTCCGGTGTCAGAAGCCCAAGTTCGCCATCAACAGGTGCAACTACATCCAGGTTTTTTACCCTGTCTTTTACCATTGCAAGGTTTTTTCTCATGTTGAGAAGGTCGTTTTTGATTGTCTCAACGTTGCTTGACCTGAAGAGTGAATCCTGAAGCTGTCTTTCCACAAAGAGTTCTTTTGACTGAACTGCCATATCAAGATCTTCTTTTGATCTGATGTATTCTTCCCTGGAAATCAGATCGTCTTTCATCAGCATTTCATTCTGCTGGAATATGCGTCTTTTCCTTTCAATGTCATATTTGAGATTGACAAGTTCCCTCTTTATTGCAATCCTTTCCTGCTCCATTGTGATTTGTGTGTTCCTGAGGAAGTTCTCTTTTTCTGCCAGTTGTCCCTCACTGTTTAGAATATTAAGGTACAGGTCAGGATTCGAGAGCCTGAGAATAATATCTCCCTTCTTTACCATTGTTCCCTCTTCAATCAGCTTTTCTTCAACACGACCACCCTCCTGGGCATCGAGATAAATTGTGCTGATTGGTTCAACAGTCCCCGGCACAGTGATATAATCATTGAATTGTCCTTCAATAACGGTTTCTATTATAAGCTTATCCGAATCAACTTTGTATTTAGAAGTGCGTTTTGCGAAGAAAGCCATATATATAAGGGCTGCCATTGCACCCACTAAGGCAATATATCCGACATGTTTCAGTCTGATACCTTTCTTTTTGGGAACAGGTTTATCCATTGAGTCAATTGGAGTATCCATTTCTGAAATTTTAAAATTATTCTTTGATTAATGTTTCATATTCACCTGTGCAATAAAATCGAAGTGTCATCTGTCTTATAAGCATCTGAAGCTTTGTTCTAACAACCTCCGTTTCTGCCCTAAAAAGATTTGTTCTGGCTGCTGAATAATCAATAACGTCAATTAATCCGGCTTCAAACTTTTTTTCAACTGCATCAAATGATTTTCTGTTGAACTGAAGGTTTGCCTGCGCGGCAATGAATTCATCCCTGCCGCGGTTAATGTTCAGGCATACATTTTCTATTTCGGAGTAAAGAGTATTCTTTTCGAGCTCAAGCCTCAGCCGGGCATCATCCCTGTTCAATCTTGCCATTATGATTTTCCGGGCGTTGGTATACTTGTTGAAGATTGGTATCCGTAATGATACAAATAATGCCTGGCTGTTGTTATTTTTAAGCTGGGTTGAATATGCATCCTGGGATCCGGCGCCATCAGTGAGTATTTTATAAAAGCCTGTATAGATTCCCCCGCCAAGCGATAAAGCAGGGGCCAGACTGCCTTTTGATGCAGCAAGCTGTTTTTTTGCAGCCAGCAATTCGTAATTAATTGCCTTAAGTCTCGGAAGTGTTTTTGATGCTATATTAAAGATGCTATCCGTTTTTACAGTCTCGTTTGATATTGGTATTTCATCAAGTGCCGGAAGAATGATGCCGAATTCAATGCCAGGTTCTAACTGGAGAAGCTGCTTTAGTTCAGTGACAGCTTTGTATGTATTGTTTTTTGCAATAGTGTAGGATAGATTATCTTCAGAAAGCTTGCTTTCCATTTCATACTGCCTTGAAAGCGCTTCTCTCCCTGTTTCAACAGTCTTTGTGATCCTGAAGAGTTGTTTTTCTGATAATGCAACCTGCATTGAAGCTGCGTCCTCAAGTCCTTTTGCATACAAGGCCTGATAATATGCACCAAGAACATTAACAATCAAAGTATTCCTCTCAACTTTTTCAGTTTCAAGACCAGCTTTAAGCATGAATTTGTTGGCTGCAATAGTGTTCAGGGTTGAGAAGCCATTGAATAGTGAAAGGTTTGAGACAGCAGAAAATGAATTACTGATATTTTGCTCAAAAGTAATAAGATTGGTAACAGGGTCAATGGATCTACCGAATCCTGCGTTAGCGTCAGATCCTATGTTAAGATCTGGCAAAAGGTCCATTCTTGATTTGGTCAGGTTGGTTCTGTTTATTTCCGACTGTAATCTTTGCCTCTTTAGCCCTATGTTGTTTTTGATTGCATAATCTATACATTCTTCTAAGGTCCAGTTTTTTTGGGCATTGACCGGCAATTCATGCAACCTGAGAAGAAACAGTATTATTAAAATTCCTCTGACCATCTCTTAATTCTTTAGAGTAGATTTTTCAAATGTTATGCCATATTTAATAAAAAACTAGTTATCAGAATTTTACAATATTGTAGTATTTGTAAATAGTAAAAATATTAGACATTTAGTTGTATAATATATAGACAGGATATAAATAATCACTGTTATTTAGATCAGAATTACGATAATGAATTAATTGATGTAAAATTGACCTTTTAATTGGTCCAGATGAGGGTTCTGTAATCTGGATGAATTGTTCTGTTAGTTTTAGTAGTTTTAATTAAAACAAAGTATTAATTTTTAAAACTTTATTCTGAGAACAAAGATTATTATGGAGTCATTTAGATGTTAATTGCCTAAAGCATGCGCAAAACAGCATGATAATTGAAAGTGTTCAATGAACTGTGTCAAGTTACAATAAAAAATAAAATGTATAACTTGACAACATATGGAAACAAAGAAAGGCATACCTGAAGACTTTAATTTTGAAGAGTTTAGCTATCGGATTCATAATGAACTGGTTTAAAGTTATCAAATTTAACCTTAACCAGTGGTCTTGATTCTGGGGAGTATTATATTGTTAGTACACACATCTCCTCGCCTCATCCGCAAAGGCACAAATGAGCTTCAGGTCAGCTTCGAAGAAATGATCTGAAGGGGAGAGAATGAACCCTCCGTTTTCACCTGCAGCTTCGAAACATCGTCGAACCTCATTCCTCGTTTCTTCCTCAGTACAGCCTGTGAAAAAATGGAACTGATCGAATCCTCCTATCATACAGACCTTATCGCCAATCCGCCTCTTAGCCTCTGAAAGAATAGTGTCGCCGCCCATGGCGGGAGGCGTGAAAGTTTCCATCGCATCAGGCTTCATTCCTGCTATGTTCTCAAGTATCGGCATCATCCCCCCGCATGTGTGATATACAATCCTTTGTCCTACAGCATGAGCTTCAGCGATCAATACTGAATCATAAGGTGCCACGAATTCATCAAAAATATCCGGCGAGATCACAGTCGTGGAGGCATCACCACCACCTAGCTCAAGAATATCGTATTTTGCTCCTTTCAGCGATCTTATAAATACCTTTTTCCTCTCCATCAGAATCTGAAGGAATGTATGCACCCATTCCGGGTCTTCGAGTGCAGCCGTAATCAGGTTCTCAATTCCGTACATGCAGGCTGCGTCCTGCCAGCATCCCGGCTGTCCGAACCCGTCGAATGGGGGGATATGCCCACGTATTATTCCTCTGTCGCCGAATGTTTCGGCAGCATCGTTAATTGCCGAGACATCGCATTTAGGTGCAGGCATATATTTGGCAAGTATGTCTATATCAGTCTTTTCCTTTATGACACGCTCAGCCAGCCAGGTCGTATGTTCATTTGACTGAAGGATCATGGACAGGTTTTTTTCGGGCGTTATTATATTCATCCGTTTTGTGGGATTTGCCTGCCCGGGAATCTCTTCAAAGGTAAATCGCCAGTTGTCGGTGCAGATCCTTCTTGCCTCAAGAAATCCGATTTCCGTATGCAACGGATCATAGTATTCCCCGAGTGATGAATCGCATGAAAATGCAATTATCCATTTTATCGGATCCAGACCAAAATGATCAAAAAACTCCTGGTCTGTGATCCCATTCATGAAATTTTTAAGGAAAGATGGCATCACATGATGTGTTGTCACAGGCAACCGGTCTGCTTTTTCCCTTCTGAATGCCTTTAAAAATCGTTCTTTGGAATTCATTTATTGGTGTATTACAATAGAATAAAAATAATTGTTTAAAAACATTTATTTTATCATAATTTTTTCCAGCTCTTCAAGACTTTTTTCCTTGGTTTCCACCAGGTATTTTTTATAAAAGAAAAAGCTGATCAGGGTTACTGTAGCATAAAAGGCGAACACGACACCTACTCCAATCTGCTTATCCCCTGATATCTTTCCTATTGCTCCTGCGATGACCGGGAACAGGTAAGAAATAAGTGCATTGAACACCCAGTTTGTGAATGAACCGATTGATAAGGCCCTGGCACGTATGTTATTAGGGAATATTTCAGAGACAAGGACCCATACAACCACACCCATGGTTGAGGCGAACATGGCCTGATATCCGATCATCCAGGCCAGCAGAACTGCACTGTTGAAAACGCCGAATGTCAGGGTAAGGAAGATCAGGGTAAGGAACAGAGTCATTCCAAGCGCTCCTGCAAGAAGAAGGGTTTTTCTTCCGAGTTTGTCTATTAGCGCCATTCCAATTATTGTGAACACCAGATTAGTCGTTCCCAGAAAGACTGTCTGGTATAATGCCGAGTCGTTTGAAAAACCCGCCGATTGAAAAATTGTCGGAGCATAATACATCAGTGTGTTCACTCCGGTAAGTGCAGCAAACATCATTACACTTATGCCTATAAGAACAATTCCAAGGTATGGCTTCCTGAAAAGCGCAGAAATGTTCATCTGGACGATTTCTCTCTTTATCGATTTTTCTATCTCTTCCATTATTTCTTCAATGTTTTCTCCCGGATTGAGACGTGTAATCACTTCCCTTGCCTGTTCTGGCCGGCCAGCTATTACCAGCCACCTTGGGCTTGGGCTTATGAAGAAAAGAAGTATAAAAAAAGCCGCTGCAGGTGCAGCTCCGGCCATGAACATCCATCTCCAGTTGTTCACACCGGTATCAATAAGCAGATAGTTTGAAAAAAAAGCGCATAATATCCCGCTAACAATTGCCAGCTGGTTGATAGCAACAAGTCTGCCCCTTATCCTTGCTGGTGATATCTCTGAAATATAGAGAGGGGCCAGCACTGATGCTCCGCCTATTGCCAGTCCGCCTATAAACCTGTAGATCACAAGGATTTCAAGTGATCTGGAAAGTGCTGATCCGACAGAGGACAGGATAAACAGGATCGCAAGGATTTTAAGCATCAGTTTTCTTCCGTACTTATCTCCTGGTCTGCCAACTGTCATCGATCCTATTATACATCCTACCATGGCTGAACTAACTGCCCAGCCAAGCATTGCATTGGAAAGATGGAAATAATCAGTGATAAATGGTATTGTACCTGAAATCACCGCAGTATCAAAACCGAACAGAAGTCCTCCGAGGGCAGCAGTCAGACTGCACAGATACATAAATCTTTTATTTGATTTTCCGTTTTTTATCATTTCAGGATATTTGAATCTTTATTAAACTATGTGCCTTATTTTAATCTGCACTCTGGTTACCAGCCAAAGCAAAAGCTGGCAGCTCCGAACTTTATTTGAAATATGTCAGTAGGTAAGGTTGGCACCCGGATCTTGGAACCTGAAACATACGCTCAAATCTTTATTCTCTTGTTATTATATACCAAAGCGTTCTGTATTGCGCCCCAATCCCGAATGAAAGATCCTTCCCCTTCTTTTGAACTTTGATTTCATTCCCGGGATTTCCGTAAGCGTCGAGCGGCCTGACCTTAAATTTACTCATATTGCTAAAAACTATTCTTGCAGGTATACCCTCAACCCTGGTAGGTGCTTCTCCCCAATTTCTGCCGAGGCTCGTTTTATTCTCGTTCCATTTCCAGTTGGTATTTTCAGCTCTTCCTGCTGCAACAAGAAGAATTTTTCCGGATTGTTCAACAGGTTTGCCGTCAAGGGCAGTAAGTGTAATAGCTGCCCAGTTATTTTGTGTTACATCCATGGCAACTTTAACATTTCCCAGTTCAATGTCTTTACCTCCGATATACCCTATTGCAGCTTTTGCTGTCGGCGCATCTATTCTGAAAACGGCCCGTGTCGAATCGGTGTTGTCCCATCTGATTTCCCCTGTTTCACTAACCCACTCGCCAACAGGCTTGTCAACAATTTCAGAGAGCTTCATCTCATTTCCCCCTATTCTTACATTCATTGGTCGTAATGCAATCAGTGCTGCAGGAGCCCCGGCCTCTTCCCAGATATATCTCATGTTGGAAACGTGAAGTCTGATCTTGTCTCCATATTTTACCAGGTTTTTAATGACCGTATCTTCCGGCAGGTTTAATTGGACAGGGTTCTTGCCTGGTTTTACTGCGCCCTTTCGGAAAATCACAGCACCTGCCGGAATAAATACCTGTTTAAGTGGATGTCCGGCGTTGGAAAAGAAATTATCAATCCGCCCCTTATCATAGGGGTGGTCAAAAGTGAAGTGATATATTCCGTCGAAATCCTGGAATGCTGAAACAGCGTTGAGCATCGGGAACATTTCTGAGCAGAAAAAGCTTGGTGCAGGGTGATCATATTCACTTATTGTCAGAGGCATTCCTTCAATCCTGTGCATTCCAAAATTGCCAAGTGTGCCACCTCTTTTGTCTGACACCATTGATGAGTTTCTTATATACCAGTCAGTTGATGACCAGCTTCTGCCCGGGAAAACCGGATGCTCCCAGTATGCATGCATATCTATATAATCAGAAACCACCGATTCTCTTTTTACACCGAAAACACCGCTGTAGTATGCCTGTGTTTCAGAAACCAGTGCATGGATCTTAAGTTCCTTCCTGAAAAAATCCGACATCTCCCTGGCATAGGCCATCTCGGTATCTGAAAGGAACCTCCACAGCATCTCTTTGGCTGTTTCAGATACCCCGTTATTATAGTTTGTAATAATGGACATCAGATCAGAATTAAATCCTTCCCTGTCTCCGTATTCAGGTTTTGAACCGAGCCATTTCCTCCATTGTCTTAACAGCTCAGCTTTGTGGACATTGTTGAGCCTTGGAAGAAGAGCCCAGTTTGAAAGGATGGAGTTTTCATTGTTTATCTCAACAAAAGCTATTGCCGGCTCATTGGCATAGGTCTTTCCTGTATAAGGATTTACATGAGTGAGGAGTTTTCTTGCATATTCCTTCTGCATCTCAATATATGGCGGGTAAAACTGATCAATTGTCTTACCAAAATTGAACTGCTCAGTATCTTTATAGTCCACTCCGGGATATGTAAATGAAACATGAGTATTCAGATTACTATAAATGCCGTGGATTTTAAGCTGATAGATAAGCCAGTCAAGTTTTTCAAGCTGGCCGGGATCAAGGTCTTTCTTTTCCCTATTCCAGATTCCTCCCGGTGCAGATTGATTGTCCATGTGATGGAATCTTACCACATTCATTCCCAGTTTTCTGAGCCGGCCAGCAATGTTTTTTGCAGTCTCTTTATCAGGGAAACATGATGAGAAGGTGAGGTTAGTACCGAAAAAACGTATTCTTTCGCCTTTTCCATCGATAAAGTGACCATCTTTTACCATAACAAAACCTGATCCTCCTGCTACCTTTTCATTCAAAAACGACATATCAACCTCATTACTGGTGGTATCACTATCAGGAATTACAAAATCAAACCAGCCGTATTCCAGCTTTTCATTCTGTTTATTCTGGCATGAAAAGGTTAGCAGGAACAGGCACACAATAAATGTTACCCGAAATGTCCGGAAAATTTGAAAATCAACAGATTTCATGGTTTTGAAATTTACTAAGAGATAAGTTAATAAAAATAGGCTTAAAATATTCTCGATTAATAGGTTACCTTCAATACTTCTTTTGCTGCTTCTATTCTTTCCGGATCTTTTTCAAAAAGAGGCCAGGAAAAAAACACGACACCTGCTGAAGCGGATTGCAGTGCCTTAACTATGCAATCCTTGAAATCATCTACTGTAAAAGCATCTTCAATATATTCCGGGAATACCTGTATGCTGGGTAATATTTTCCCGGGGCATCTGCGGTCCATGTCTTTAACGACACTTGCGATCCATTCTGAATCACGCTTCAGCATCTGCGAATAACACATCGGAGAGATATAATCTGAGTAAGGTGCAATCTCTTTCAGATCCTGACCGGCTACCCTTATGCCCGCATCATCGAAATCCCCTTCTCTCCATGGAACAACATGGACATTTATTTTAATATCTGATTTCAAACATTTTGCTTTTTCACTTATCTTTTTCACCATTGAGGTAATAAGACTACACCGATAGGAATTCCATTCATTCTGATAATGATTCATAATAAATTCAGATTTCTCAGGTGTGGTAAGACAAGTATCAGGTATGGAAATCTTCATTTTCCTGGTGAACTCTGAAAGACAGCTGTCGCAAAAACAAGCAATGTCAATGCTTGCGGGATTACGGTCGGGATATATCATTTCCCAGTAAACGAAATGACGAATGAAATCAATACTGATTCCGTCCGGATTAAGTTCCATTATCAGATTTCTAAGCTCATCGGTTTTAGATTTTCTGTATTCTTTCCTTGATGGGCATACAAACCTAACCCATTCTTCCCTGGCCAGATTCCCCTTGTTTGTTACGGCATAAAGAGTGCTGTCTTTTTCAAGTATTTCCGGATTCTGAAAAACAGGGAATATCAGATAGACTTTGATTTTGTTCTTCCTGAGATTCTTTCTGAATTCCTTATTGGAAGCAAGAGATGTGCTGACAAAACAGGTATTTATACCCATTTGCTTCCACTTTTCGACAAGTAATGAAAAGTCACCATCATAGTCATATATCTTTATCCCTATAACTTTCCTTGAAACCTGTGTGCTGCAAGAGATTAAAAGTAATGATGTAATTATTGCAAGAAAAACAGAATTTCGAAGCATTCCGGAGCTTATTTAAATTTAAAAGTAGAAAAATTTCAGCCGGTCCTTTCAGGTTAGTTAAAAATAAAAGTTTAAGCAATATAAAATTAACAATTTTTAACTTGCTCCATGCAAGTTATTTTGCAAGTGGATATTACCTGATATTTTTTTAAATGTACCTTTATGTTTCACCTATTACACTGTTATCAACCTGAAATTATGAAAGCAAGAATTGATTTTAATGCTTCACCTACTGCGGTTACCGGTGGCAACAGTGCTGTTGCCGGAGGTATTCAAAGAATTCTTTCAATAGACATTGTGCGTGCACTTACCATGCTTTTAATGATCTTTGTCAACGACCTGTGGACCCTTAAAGACATACCAGGATGGCTCGGTCATGTGGAGCGGGGAGTGGACGGAATTGGTCTGGCCGATGTTGTTTTTCCTGCCTTCCTTTTTATTGTCGGGTTATCACTCCCTTATGCAATAAATAACAGGATAAAGAAAGGCGACAACCAGTGGGAACTCATCAAACATGTTCTTTTAAGATCTCTGGCCTTAATAATAATGGGGGTGTTCCTTGTTAACGGTGAAACCTATAATGCCAAAGCCACAGGGATGGCAAGAGTTTTCTGGAATCCACTCTGCTGCCTGTCGTTTATACTTATCTGGAACAGCTATTCCCAGAAAGCTAACAAATACCTTGTTTTGGCTTTACGGTTTATTGGCATTGCCACATTGATCGTACTTGCAATAATTTACAGAGGCGGCCAGGACGACCATATAAGACACTTCTCCCCACAATGGTGGGGAATACTGGGTTTGATAGGATGGGCATACCTTGCAAGCGGTCTTATCACTGTTCTGTCGAAGAATAATTTCTATGTTATTCTGGGAGGCTGGATTTTCTTTTGCGTTCTTAGTATGGTTTATAAAGCCGGATTTATTCCCCGCGACAGTTTCATAACCTTTATTCCCAATGCAATCCTTGGAGGAACCCTCACCGGTCTGACCATGGGTGGTGTTCTAACATCATATATTTTCCAGTACTTTGTAAACAGAAAAGATAGGCTGTGGCTGACAGTGACCCTGGTCCTGTTTTCAGCTTTTCTGATTTTATTGTCGGTTATTACCAGACCCTACTGGGGATTGGCAAAGCTGGGTGCAACTCCTGCCTGGCTGTTCCTTTGCAGCGCCTTCACGATACTTGCTTTCCTGTTAATTTACTGGATTGCCGATGTGGGAGGCAAATCAAAATGGTTTGATATCATCAAGCCTGCCGGAACAGCCACTCTTCTATGCTATCTTGTACCTTATTTTATGTATGCCATCAGGACCGCGCTTCACATAAGATTGCCGGAAATACTGGTCACCGACGGCTTAGGATTGATAAAATCAGTACTTTTTGCTCTTTTGTGTGCACTTACTACTGGTGTCCTGATCAGGGCTGGTATCAGAATTAAACTTTGAATTAATTGGTTTGGGGAATTCATATTTATCTTATATTAGCGTTGTTGTGAATAAAAAATTGAGAACTAAAGAAATTGAATTATGAAGAAATATTCTGTGTATTTGTTTACAATCCTCCGTATTCTGGTAGGCTGGCATTTCCTTTATGAAGGTATCACTAAGCTCCTAATACCCGGATGGACTTCAAAATATTACCTGCTTGGCTCAAAATGGATCTTTGCTGACTTGTTTCACTGGATGGCTTCATCTCCGGGTGTGATTAAGGTTGTTGATTTTCTGAATATTTGGGGCCTTATATTAATCGGACTATCCCTTTTCATCGGGTTGTTTGTCAGGTGGTCGTCAATAGCCGGTGCTCTGTTGCTTCTGCTTTACTATGTGGCATATCCTCCACTGCTTGGCCTTACTTTTGGATCAGTGATGGAAGGCAATTATCAATGGGTCGACAAGAATCTTATTGAACTTGTAATGCTTGTTGTTTTTGCATCCCTTCCCTCCGCATATTTCTTTGGTGTTGATCGCTGGATTAAACGGTGGAAGGAGGAAAAACCTGTTGCACCTGTCCCCGGGCCTGTAAATGCGGAAGTTGAGGCTAATTTTTCAAACAGGCGTCGGGAATTGATCCGCGATTTGATAAGTGTACCTTTTCTCGGGGCATTTGCTTATGTTATATACAGGAAGAACAAATGGGTAAGCTTTGAAAAGAAATTCCTTGCACAAAATGTTGACGGGGTTACAAGTGCCACAGTTAAAAGTTTCCAGTTTGCTTCGCTCGATGATCTCAAAGGAACAGTTCCCAAGGGGAAAATAAAAGATATGGAACTGAGCCGTCTTATAATGGGCGGCAATCTCATTGGTGGCTGGGGTCATGCACGCGATCTTATTTATGTTGATGAGCTTATCAAGAAATATCATACGGATGAAAAAGTGATGCAGACATTCCAGCTGGCTGAGAGCTGCGGAATAAATGCAATTATCGTCAATCCTGCAACTTTCAGGGTTATCAATAAATATTGGCACGAGACCGGGGGAAAAATAAAAATTATTTCCGATTGTGGTGTCGGGAAAGATTTTATTGAAGGTATTGAACTTTCTGCGAAAGGCGGGGCCTCTGCAATGTACAGTCATGGCGGCAAAACTGATGCACGTGTTTTTAACAACGATCCTACTGTATTTGATGAACTCCAGAGAGGTCTGGAACTTATCCGGAGTTACGGCAAACCGGCTGGGATCGGAGCCCACCGTATAGAGACAATCAAGGCCTGTGTAGAACATGGAATTAAACCCGATTTCTGGGTTAAAACACTTCACACTCACGATTACTGGTCAGCACAGCTTGACCTTGAAAAGAAAGATGTGACTGACCCGGGATGGAAAGATAATAACTTCTGCCTTAAACCTCAGGAAACAATAGATTTTATGAGCAGGCTTGAAGAACCATGGATCGCGTTCAAAACTCTTGCTGCCGGTGCACTAAAACCTGAAGCAGGTTTTAAATATGCATTTGACAATGGTGCCGATTTTATTTGCGTTGGAATGTATGATTTCCAGATGGTGGCAGATGTAAATATTACACTTAAGTGCCTGGAGCAGGTTAACCGGACAAGACCTTGGAGAGGTTAACAGATACCTGTGATTAATATTAAGTTATAACCGATTTTTATTTAAAACAAATTACCGCCAAGAAATCTGAACCCTGAACTAATACTACAAATATTTAATCCTGATGAAGACTAAAACCGGCATTATCCTTGCCTCGATGATGTTTCTCCAATACTATGTATGGGGCTCATGGTATGTGACAATGGGTACATTTATGACCAGGATTCTTGGTTCCACCGGTATCCAGATAGGAGCTGCCTACAGTGCTCTTGCCATTGCTACGATGATCTCTCCGTTTTTTGTGGGGATGATAGCCGACCGTTTTTTTGCAGCCCAGAAAGTGATGGGAGTGTTGCACCTTATCGGTGCTGTGCTGTTATTTATTGCTTCAAAGATAACAACCAATGCCCCTTTTTACTGGATAATAATGCTTTATTCGCTTGCTTACATGCCTACCATCGCTCTTTCCAACAGCGTTGCATTCAGGCAGATGTCCGACCCGGGAAAACAATTTCCGGTCATAAGGGTTTTTGGTACTATCGGTTGGGTGATATCAGGTTTTATGATTGCACTTTTCGGTATTGAACAAACGCCTGGAACATTTTACATGGCTTCAATCGTGTCGCTGGCACTCGGATTGTACAGCTTTCTTCTTCCTGATACACCACCACAAGCTAAAACTCCTTCATCAGCAAGATCAATAATGGGTATTGATGCTTTCATCCTTTTCAGAGACAAACCTTACCTGATCTTTTTTGTGGCAGCAATTTTTGTCTGTATACCCCTTTCGTTCTACTTTGGGTTTGCAAACCTGTTCCTTAATCAGGCAGGTATGCCGAATGCAGCCGGCAAGATGGTTTACGGTCAGATCTCAGAGGCACTTTTTATACTGGCCATCCCGTTTTTGTTCAACAGGATTGGAGTAAAGAAAATGCTTCTTATTGGCATGACTGCTTGGCTGCTTCGCTACCTTTGCTTTGCATACGGAAACATGGGTGCGAACCTCTGGATGCTTTACACCGGAATTATCCTTCATGGCGTATGCTATGATTTCTTTTTCGTTACCGGATATATGTACACCGAAAAGAAATCTAACGAGAGGATCAAAAATGCCGCTCAGGGTCTGTTTACTTTCGTTACCTACGGTCTGGGAATGTTCATAGGAACCTGGGTATCAGGATTTGTAACTACTTATTATTCAGAAGGACAGGTTTATCAGTGGCGCAGCATCTGGTTCATACCTGCATATATTGCATTTGCGGTGCTGATTTGCTTCATCTTCTTCTTCAAAGAAAAGAAAGAAATTGAAATAGTAAAATAATATTAACCTGGTATTCAATCAAATAGTGTTGATTTCCAATTTATTCCAGATAGCAATAAGTTTGCAGGGAGCTGGTTAATACCAAATTAAGCCGCTGACCACATATATATGATGTTAACCAATTCATTGATCTCAATTAATTAAACTGCTTTTTTAAAATCTGGTATTTAATATCTGAATGACATTTTTTTTACTTGCGATAAAAGTATAAACCCGTCACTCTGAATCATCCAACTTTGTAAATATGAAGAAAATTGAATCTGCCTTTATCCGGTCAAACATGGTCAGACAAAAAGGAATAGCTGTTGGCAGAGAAAGGATACCGGATGCAGAATTCCTGAGGTCAGTAAGATGTGACCATTGGCAAAATCCTTCTAATCTCAATAATGTCAGGCATAAAAATATATCATCGCATTCCAAAAGGATTAAAATACTTCTTTTAATCTTCTTATTCCCTATAGTAATTTTAGCTGATCCTTCTTACTTCAATGTCGTGAAATATGGAGCGAAGAAAGACGGGACCACCCTCAGTACCAGATCAATCCAGAAAGCCATCGATGCTTGTTCTGCTTACGGAGGAGGAACAGTTTACTTTCCTGCAGGGGAGTATATTTCGGGGACACTTTACCTGAAAAGCAATGTGGGATTATTTTTTGATGCGGGTGCAGTACTTCGCGGAAGCACTGAATTATCCAATTACCCTGTGACAATTTCAAAAGTAAGATCATATACTGACAACTATACAAATAAATGCCTGATTTATGCTGAAGATCTTGAGAATATATCAATTTCCGGAAAGGGTTTGATAGACGGCAGCGGAGCCTTTTTCAAAGTTGAAGATATTGATAATGATGATGGATTAAGGAAGAAGGATGATTTTGAGTTTTACAAAAGCAGACCATTCCTGATACGTATGATAAATTGTAAGAGAGTTGCCATACGAGATATTAAACTGGTGAATTCTCCCATGTGGGTCCAACATTATCTTCTCTGTGAGGATCTGGTAATTGACGGGATAACTGTTGACAGCCGTGTTAATCATAACAATGATGGAATTGATATCGATGGATGCAGCAGGTTAATAATCTCAAACTGTTTTATAAAAGTGGTGATGATGCCATTGTCCTTAAATCCACAACTGACAATTCATGCAAAAACGTAACGATTACAAATTGTTTCCTTAGTTCTGATTGTAATGCATTTAAACTTGGAACAGAGTCCAACGGAGGCTTTCAGGACATTGTATTCAGCAATTGCACAATTTCTGACACCCGTCTTGCCGGAGTTACCCTCCAGATAGTAGACGGCGGCATTCTGGAAAGAGTGTCCATCTCAAATATAACAATGAAAAATGTGGGTGCGGCAATTTTCATACGTCTGGGAGACCGAGCCAGGCCTTATGCTGAAGCCATCCCAAAACCTGGTATGGGAAAGTTGTCAGATGTCATTATTGACAATATCATTGCCGAAAATATTGGTGAAACAGGTTGTTCAATAACCGGACTGCCCGGATATCCGGCTGAAGATATCAAGTTAAGTAACATTTCTATTGAATTTGAGGGCGGCGGAACAGAAGACCTTATCAATAGAGAAATCCCTGAACATCCGTCTGCTTATCCCGAATATAATATGTTCGGTCCGCTGCCTTCATACGGATTCTATTGCAGGCATTGTAAAAATATCAGGTTTGATAATATTGATCTCGGTTGTAAAAAGTCTGAAAGAAGACCGGCATTCATTTACGAAGATGTGGAAATGATTCAGCTGAATGGGATAAAGTCCACGGCATACAATGCCTCGCCTGTAATTCGATTCAGCGGAGTAAGCAATGCTTTTATCCAGTCATGCATAGCCTGCAAAGGAACAGATACTTTCCTTCAGCTCAAAGGTGTGGAAAACCTGCATATAACTCTTATGGGGAATGATTTGAGCTATTGTAAAACACCGGTAACCGGAGAAAATAGTTCATCAGTTTTTCTTGATTCCAACAGGATGCCGCCGGCATACGGTCTGTCGGATGGTCCTTATGTTAACTGTGGAATTCAATTTATTGATGACAGGGTGATAAAAATACATACCCCGGCGGGTGTAAAAGCCAAACGGAATCAGATAATCAGGGCAATCTGGGGCTCTGAAATGATTCCTGACCGGACCGATGTGATTGTTACTCCGCATGCAAAAAATCCGATTGATCAGAACCCGGTCATCTCCAGAGTAGACAAGTTGGAAATTCCTGTAAATGCTGTATTTGCTGAAGGAGTTACCCCTGTAAAGGATCTGGCATATTTATTTTTACCCTTCAGAAGAAGTAACAGGCTTGTGATAATTAACCCGGGTCATGCATGTACTCTTAGGCAAGATCCGGAAACCAATTACAGAATTGAACCGACCATAATAGGGTTACTCGAGGCAGGATTTGATGTCCTTGCAGTATTTATGCCTCATGTTTCGGATACAACCTGTGATCTTGACCATTGCAAAATTATCAACACAGACCTGGGCCCGGGAGATCATCCTGCAACTTATGGGCTGAGATTCTTTCTTGAACCTGAAATCGTATGCCTTAATTATCTTACAGAAAGAACAAATTATAAAGATATAAGTATGGTTGGCCTGTCAGGAGGCGGTTGGACAACAAACCTTCTCGCTGCAATAGATGAAAGAATCAGGTACAGTTTTTCAGTTGCCGGTTCAATGCCAATTTATTACAGATCTGGAGGATCGATTGGTGATATTGAACAGTTTCTACCGGAAATGTACAGAGACATTGCCGGATATCCGGATTTATATGTCCTGGGTTCTTATGGTAAAGGCAGGAAACAGGTTCAGATCCTTAACAGGAACGATGATTGCTGTTTCGGACAGAAGCAACATGACCCTGAGCGGGATTATTCCTTAGATCTGAGAACTTTTGAAAAAAGTGTGAAAGAAAGGTTAAAAGCACTTGGTTCCATAGATAATTATTATCTCGTCATTGATGAAACCGCACCTAACCATCAGATATCTGAATATGCCTTGAAAATGATAATTTTAAAGGAGCTTCTAAGCAAAAATTAAACTTTTTGCAGGTATTTATTTCATATAAAAGCTTAAAGGTTTTGAAAAATACGGCTAAATCAGATGTGGAAAAGATACTTAATGGTGAAATGCCTTCCCGCTTTGTTTATGCCCCGAATTACTGGCAGTGGTTCAAGCATCACAAGGATCATAATATACTTCCCGGAGAAATAAGTGACTGCAATAGTCTTCTTGATCTTTACAACTATCTCGGTGTTGACATCTTCAGCAGAAACATTTATTCTGACCCTGAGAAATACTGGTTTGGCGGTTTATGTGATGAAGTGATCAGCGGTTTTAATGTCACTTCAACCACTTCATCTGAAGGAAATGACAAACTGACATTTAAAGAATACGCATGTGACGAAGGGAAACTAACTGAGGAATTCATATATATTTTTAATGAATCGACCCTGGTTCAGAAGAAGTTCCTTATCACCGATTATATCAATGAAGCAGGACTGCTTCGAAAAATTCTCAAAAACAGGGAGTGGACCTTTGGAAAGGAAAAATATGACCAGATAAACGCACAAGTTGGTGAAAAAGGAGTGGTAATTGCCGGTGAGTTCTTTAGTCCGCTTAAGATGCTTCATCTGGTAATGGGTCCTGTTAATTCGGTATACTTTCTGCTGGAATGCCCCGAAACGGCCAGGGAACTGTTGAAGATACATGAAAATGCTCAGCTGAAATGTATTGCAGATTGTGTTACAAATGGTGTAAAAGTTGTAATGTCGATGGACAACCTTGATACAATGTTTCACCCGCCTGAGTTTGTAAGGGAATTTTCAGCTTCATATTACAAAAAGGCAAGTGCTATCTGCCAGGAGAATGATGCTCTGTTTTTCATTCATGCATGCGGTCAGCAGAAGGCTAACCTCGGGCTGGTATCATCATGTAATGTGAGCGGTCTTGAAGGTGTCGCTTCTCCACCACTGGGAGATGTTACACCCGAAGAAGTAATGACCTCCACACATGAGAAGTTTATTATTACAGGAGGGATAAGTGCAATGGAAACTAGAAACCTTAGAACCAAAGATGATGTTTTCAAATATGTAGAGGCGCTTTTCAGGAAAATGATTCCTTACAAGAACAGATTCATTTTTTCCTCAAGCTGTAATACATCAATAGACACAAGCTGGGATACAATAAGATATTTCAGAGATGCATGGCTGAAGTTCAGAGATGTTTGCTAAAATAATCCGGATGTTCATCATTTCCCAACTGAGAGTTGTTACTGCCCCAGTGTATAAGATACCCTCAATGCAACAACAAAATTACGATCCTTCACATCTTCATCCTTTGTAATATCACTTAATCCGGATATGGCTCTTATTCCGACATTGAAATTATTTTTGAACTCATACCCGATTCCCAGAGGAATGCTTACATCGAATTTTTTCATCTGCTTCATATAACCTTCGGTTATGCCTTCATATTTATCTTTGGCACTGATAAGGAAACCAGGTTGAATACCGATTTCACCAAAAAATCCGATCTTTGTCCTGTATAGTGCAAATATGGGCGCATTAATATACAGGAGATGCACCCTCCCTGAAACAGGAAATTCTTCCCACTTTGCACCCTGCATTGATAAATTTGCCTCAACCACCAGGCTTAGGGCTTCGTGTATGCTTGCAAAGGGCATGTTAGCACCAGCCTGCAATCCAATAGGATCTCTCCAACTTTCACCTCCAATAATACTTGATTTGGATAATCCTAAAACTAGGTTAATCTGACAGTAACATGATTGTGAAAAAAGAAATAAGCCAAAAGTCAGACTCTGAAAAAGGACAAGCTTTTTCATGGGTTAATTTTTAAATGATTATTTTAAAGGTATTCCCGGGAATTCTTAAATTTTGATCATTTAAAAAGCAAATAATTACTTTTTTACATTTCCTCACTAATAATCGACTCTTATCAAATTTAGGATATTTTTCAATTTCAATTAAAGGTTTTGGACTTTTCAACCATAAAAAATTGACCCCAGATAATAAATAATAATTGAAATAACCTTAATAGTCAGATTTGAACTTATTTCAATATGTTTTAATTTTACTTTAAAATATAAGTCTATGATAGTTACATGTGTCTATGTAAAAGTTAAACCGGAATCAGTCGAAGGATTTATTAAAGCGACTATTGCCAACCACAAAGGATCAGTAAAGGAGCCTGGGAATCTTCGTTTTGATCTGATTCAGCAGGCTGATGATCCGACCAGGTTTATGATATATGAAGCATACGAATCAGAAGAAGCTGCCGCTGCTCATAAAAACACTTCACATTATCTTGAGTGGCGTGACGCTGTTAAAGATATGATGTTTGAACCCAGGCAGGGAGTAAGATATAATATAATTGAACCGAAAGACCGGTCAGCATGGTAAAAGCTTTCCAGTTTTCGAGGCTTCCATTGATTCACTTTGGTTCAGGAAAATTCAAGCTCCTTCCAAAAACAGTCAGAAATTACGGAAGTGAAATTATTCTTTTAACCGATAAGAATTCTTTCATTGATACACCCTTTTATGCGGAATTAAAAGAAATGTTCCAAAGTGCCGGGATATTGTTCCACCATATTACCATTTCAGGAGAACCCTCACCTGAGGTTATTGATTCCACGGTGGACAAATTTCACAGATTTAAAGTGGATGCTTTAGTTTCGATTGGCGGAGGGAGCGTTATTGATGCAGGAAAAGCTGTATCTGCCATGATGTACATGAATGAACCTGTTATTGAATTCCTTGAGGGTGTTGGAACAAAAGAACATCCCGGAACAAAACTGCCCTTTATCGGACTGCCCACCACAGCAGGAACCGGAAGCGAGGCAACCAAAAACGCTGTCATTTCAAAGGTCGGGAAAGATGGGTTCAAAAAATCGCTTCGACATGATAATTTTGTGCCGGATGTTGCCATTATTGATCCTTTGCTTACAGTCAGCTGTCCACCTGATATAACATCAGCCAGCGGTATGGACACTTTTACACAACTTACTGAGGCATTTCTTTCCGACAAGGCAAATGAATATACAGATGCCCTGGCATGGGAGGGATTAAAAGCTGTAAAGTGTTCACTTATGTCATGCTTTAAAGACGGTAATGATATTGAATCCAGATCCGGAATGTCCTTTGCTGCGCTTACCTCAGGGATATGTCTGGCAAATGCCGGACTTGGCGTGGTTCATGGTTTTGCATCATCTGCAGGAGGCATGTTTAAGATCCCGCACGGCGTTTTGTGCGGGACATTGATGGCTCCGGCAAATGCAATAAACATCAGAGAGCTGAGGAAACATGGAAGTAACCCTTCTGCTTTAAAAAAATATGCTCAACTTGGCAGACTATTTCTGGAGAGCAATAAACATTCAGATGATTATTATATAGATGGATTTATTCAGTACCTTCGACAGCTTTCCTATGAGCTCAACATACCTAGAATCGGAGATTATGGAATAACCATAAACGATATTGAGGATATCTGCAGAAAAACTGAAATTAAGAATAATCCTGTCAGACTTAGATTTGAAGATCTATTAGAGATACTGATTGACAGGATCTGAAAAAGGTGAAGAACGTGGCACCTCAAGAGATGGAGAGCCAATGTTTCAAGACTGACCATACACAACTTTCAGCGCATGGCTCGAAGAGAACAGTATTAAATAGTTGATGAAGGGGAACGCATCCCCGTCGATAAAAAAAGTTTAATAGATGGAGGAGAATCAGGCATGGTTCAGGTTTTATGAGGAACTGAATGACTTTCTGCCTGCTTATAAAAGAAAGATTACTTTTCCCTATTATTTTAAGGGCAGCCCTTCGGTTAAAGACGCTATTGAATCGATTGGTGTCCCTCACGCCGAGGTCGATCTGGTAATTGCAAATGGTAATTCTGTAAGTTTTTATTATAAGCTTAAGGATGGAGATCAAATTTCAGTTTATCCTGTATTTGAAAGTTTAAATATCTCAACCTTAAGTCATTTGAGACCTGTCCCTTTACGCACTCCTAAATTTGTGGTTGATGTTCACCTCGGACGGCTTTCTAAATATTTACGTTTAATGGGTTTTGATACTTTTTTCGAGGAGCAGGCAAATGACAGCAGGATTATTAAAATTTCGATGGAAGAAAATAGAACCATCCTTACCAGAGATAGAAATCTTTTAAAAAACAAGAAAGTTTCACGTGGCTACTGGATCCGTTCGCAAAATCCAAAGATACAGCTGAAGGAGGTAATTCAAAAGTTTGACCTTGTTGGACTGATAAAACCATTTACCCGCTGCCTTGAATGCAATAACATTGTAGTTAAAGTACCAAAAACTGATGTTTTTGAAGAGCTTGAACATAAAACAAGGGAATACTATACCGAATTCTGGAAATGTCCTGGATGCAACAGAATATATTGGGAGGGATCACATTTTACAAGTATGAAAAAATTCTTAGAATTAATCCTGTCTGCATAATGAGAAGTCGAAATAATTGTAAAATAGTAATTTATTTATCTTTATTAAGCCAGTGGCAATAAATCTTAAAATTCAACTTACTTGTTGAAATAATAACAGAAATCCTTCATGACAATTATCCGGAGATTTTACTTAATTTTATATTTTGACTGCTTTGAAAATAAATCTCAAATCACAACTCACAGCTCACAACTCACAAATGGTCTGTAAATATTACTGAACATTAATGCGATTACCGATAATCAAAAACTAATAATCAACGATATGAAGACTAAAATTTTAACAACTGGCATTTTGTTTTTTTGTCTGTTAATAAATTCACAGATCAGCCTTGCTCAACTGCCAAAAGAAACTGAAGCTCAGAAAGCTGCGAGAATGAAATGGTGGACTGATGCCCGTTTCGGGATGTTTATTCACTGGGGCTTATATGCATTACCTGCGCGCCATGAGTGGGTAAAGAATATCGAGAGGATGACAAATGAACAATACCAGAAGTATTTTGATAATTTCAATCCCGATCTTTACAATCCAAAAGAATGGGCCAGAATGGCCAAGGAGGCAGGGATGAAGTATGTGGTGCTTACTTCTAAACATCATGAAGGTTTTTGCCTCTTCGATTCGAAATTTACAGATTACAAGGCAACAAACACCCCTTTCGGTAAAGACATAATAAAAGAATATGTGGAAGCTTTCAGGGCTGAGGGCCTTAAGGTTGGCTTTTATTATTCGCTTATTGACTGGCATCATCCTGATTATACAATTGACAGGGTTCATCCCCAGCGGCAGGAATATGACAGTGCTTATGCAAGACTGAACAAAGGTAAGGATATGTCAAGATACAGAGAGTATATAAAAAACCAGGTTCGTGAGCTCCTGACAAATTACGGTGAGATAAGTATTATCTGGTTTGATTTCTCATTCCCGGGCAAAAACGGAAAGGGTCGAAAGGATTGGGATTCGGAAGGTTTGCTTAAGCTTGCCCGTTCGCTGCAGCCGGGAATAATAGTTGACGACAGGCTTGATCTTAAAGATGTGGAGGGCGGCTGGGATTTCACAACTCCGGAGCAGGTAAAAGTCTCGAAATGGCCTGAATACAACGGTAAACGCATTCCATGGGAGACATGTCAGACTTTTTCCGGTTCATGGGGTTATTTCCGGGACGAAACAACATGGAAAAGCTCTGCCCAGCTGATCGAACTGCTTGTTGAATCAGTAAGCAAAGGAGGTAACCTTCTCCTGAATGTGGGACCTACAGGAAGGGGAACATTCGACTACAGGGCACAGGAGAGGCTCAAGGCTATCGGAGAATGGATGAAGTTCAATAGCAGGTCGGTATATGGATGTACTGAAGCTCCCCAGGATATCAAAACACCTGATAACACATTACTTACCTATAATCCGGACTTAAAGAGGTTATATGTTCATCTTCTGGCTTATCCAATGGGAAGTATAACTTTGCAGGGAATGGCTGACAGGGTAAAATATATCCAGTTTTTGCATGATGCATCCGAGATCCGGTACCAAAAAGGAGAAGATGAAAATAAGAATGATATTATTCTTCAACTGCCGGTGCTTAAACCGCCTGTTGAAATACCTGTCCTGGAAGTCTATCTGAAATAAACGACCTTGATACCCTGAATAACTAAATTTTTTTCAGAGTGTTTTTGGATGATCACAAACCTCTGTCTGCATAAAATTGCAAAGAATAAACACTGCTCAGGCGTATTTACTTTAATTAGCTGCGATAACCTATTGTTACCAATATAAAGAATGTAACAGCTTGAATATCAAATTAATACTATATTCGTTCCGGTTAGATTGAATACACTGGATTATTTTACATTTTTGAATTTTTCGGTAACCAGTTCGGGCCATTTCAGATCTAGTCCCTCAAGGGCCTTAAGTACAACATCAGCGACAAAATATAGCTTCTGCCAGTTTTTATCAGATGGCACTATATGCCATGGAATAGAATTACAATTGTTCAGTATCTTTTCATATACTGCAATATATTCATCCCATTTTTCCCTGGTATCCCAGTCTCCATCCTTGTGTTTCCAGTGTTTTTCCTTCATCTCGATTCTCTCCATGAGCCTTTCCTGCTGTACTTCTTTCGAAACATTCAAAAAGAATTTCAGAACCACGGTATTATTATGTTCGAGCATCTTTTCAAAGTCATTGATAAGTTTGTATCTCTTTTCGATGACTTCATGGGGTATGAATTTTTCAACTGAAGGGACGAGGATATCTTCGTACTGTGAGCGGATAAAGACCTGGACACCGCCTTTTCGCGGTACCACCTGATGAATCCTCCACAGGAAATCATGGGCATACTCCTCCTCAGTGGGTTTTTTAAAGCTGTAAATCTTAACGCCGATCGGATTAAAGTATTTAAGCAATCCTTTAACTATACCATCCTTGCCTGACGCATCCATGCCTTGAAGAATGATCAGAACACTATATTTGTTTTGAGCAAGCATTTTGTTCTGCAATGCCCCAATCTTCTTCAGTATTTTTTTTGTCTTCTCTACGGTCTTTTCTTTCTCCCATTCCTTGTTGAAGGTCGGATAATCGCTTATTTTTATTTTCATGTATGTAGGTTTAAATCAATAATCTTCAATGTTCAGATGAATCCTTTGCACATTCGAAATTTAATCTAAATCTGCGAAATCAGTGCGATCTGCAGAAATATTTTCTTTTTACCCAGATTCCGCATATAAATGTTGACCAGATATTGTTAAGGTAGTTTATTTTAAAACTGAATTCACAGCGTTCAGGATAGGCTGTACTGATATTTTTGCTCCCACGGAGCCCATCATCCACTGTTGAGGGGTAAGCCTGCCCTGACTGAACATTCTATCAACTTCATTTGAGAAATTCCTGCCTCTGAGATACTCTTCGATCTGAAAGCTGACTATATGCCCGTAAGAGTAGTTTGCGAGGTATAAAGGAGAGTTTATCATATGTGAATAGATAGCAAGGACAGGAGAATCATTTACACCAATGACCGGAGCAAAATATTTGTTCCATGTTTCAACTGCTATTGATTTAACACTTTCCTTTAGCTGGGAGGGGGTAGCATCAGGATTTTGGTAAAGCCACTTCCACGTTTTCATATCAACCATTCCGACACCCATAATCTCCATTAGCTGCCATGCTGCATCCAGTATTTCCATCTTTTCCCTGTCGGGATTTTCATCTTTGATACCGAGCAGACTGAGATCGCGACTCTGAAACAGGAATGCAAGAGCTTCTGTGATTGCAGTGTTTGGTACGCCTGACATCAGATAATTGTCGACGTCATACAAGGAGATGGTCTGTTCTATATTATGCCCCAATTCATGAACCGCTATACTGTATCCTTTGTAATCCATACCCTTTTCCGAAATTCTTGTCCTGAGGTGAGATACTGATCCTCTTGCACCTGCGCCCCAGGCATGTCCGGAACCCCGGGCTGGATCCACCACAATCTTATCGGCAAGATATTGTGCTCTTTTTTCATTCCATCCCAGTTTTTTTAAAATCTGTGGCAGTCCTTTCTTAAAAGCTTCAGCATCGGGGAAAAGTTTTGAAGTCTTTGATGTAAGCAGCTCTTCGGGAATGCTGCTCCTTGTTTTAAAACCATCATACCAGATATCGTAAGCCTTCAGTGGACGACCAAGCCTTTCTCTGATCAGGGAAGAGACCTTTTTTAGCTGAGGTGAACCCAGATAAGCGTCAAAAAGTGCTTCTACTTCTTCCTGTGATATCTCCATCTCTGAGGAAAACTTGCGGAGTATTGCAGTATTCATTTGTGGATTATAAGGGTCTATGGCCTTCATCGCTCTGAATATTTCAAGAATGTGGTTGTACCGTTTATCTGGTTCAGCAACTGCATCTTCAATCTTGCCGTTTCTGAAAACTTTGTTGGCAAATGGAGCCCATTCAACAGCCGGATTATTAATAACTATTTCGGGTATATCCTGGTTAATAATTCTCTCCATCACCTTGTAAATCATTTCCTGTTTTTCGGGACCATTTTTCTTATCAGCGTAATTTGCCTTTAGTTCATCACGGAGGTTCCAGTGGGAGAGGAGTACCATATCATCGGGAAACAACTGGCGGCCGTCATCTGTTCTCAAATGCCCCATACAGATGTTATACTCTGCAATGTACATTTCGGCATTACCCAGAGCAGTAGATAGATCCTGGTTAAGATCCGCAGGTACCCTTGCCATAAAAACATCCCCAAGTCTGGCCATGGCCCATTCTTCACGACTCCAGCCGGGTCCAAGTTGTTCTTTTTCGGCAAGAGTGTAATATGGGAAATTTAGAGCTATTACAAACGCGATCTTATTTGCATACAGGTCGTCAGAAAGATGCGATCCGACAGAATAATTACCAAACATGCGGTCTATTTCATCGATTTCCCCGGTGGCTTCATCAAGATTTTTCTTCAGGTCAAGAGTTATTTCATTGAAATTTCCTCCGAACGATTCAAGATAGCTGCTGATCTTTCTGAAAACCCTAATCCGTCTTTCCTGATCGCCAATAAAATGATCTATTGCGAATTTTACGAATTCGGCACCGGTGCCGTCTTCGGCCCTCCATAGTGAGGCAGCGTGTTTTATTCCTTTTTCCATCTTTGAAAGGTCTGCAAAGGGATAATCTGCCTTCAGACTGTCGACAACCGTTTTAATTATCGCCTCATTAATATTTCCTTCCGATTTCACAGGCTTTTCCACAGGTTTTTGCGATGTACATGCGGTAAGGATTGCAAGAAAAATCAATAGAGTTTTTTTCATATTTTTTGTTTTTGTTGTTTCAGAAACCTTATAACTTCTTGTGATTTTTTGATAAAATAATAATATAGAGAGTGTATACAAATATAGTATGTTTTATTCAAGAGGCCCTGTAACCTTTTCTACCTCATGCAGTATTTCACAAGATCTGACAAGTTCCTTCATAGTTGTATGGTCTGGATATAGAGGTCTGTCGATATCCAGAAATTCGACATGTCTTCTTATTACATCTTTTGCAGCCTGTACTCCTGTTCCGAATTTATATTCCTCTTTCCTGAAATCAAGAGCCTGGGCTGCCGCCATAAACTCAATACCAAGGATTCCGTATGCACAGTCGAGGATCTGATTGTTTTTTATTGCCGTATTCATGCCCATTGAAACAAAATCTTCCTGGTCGGCGGCAGCAGGTATTGATTGTATTGAAGCAGGCACTGACAGGATCCTTTGTTCAACAATGAGAGTGTCGGCGGTATACTGACTTAACATCATGCCGGAGAACATACCGGCTCCTTTTGTCAGAAAGTCGGGCAGCCCGACGCTTAATGACTGGTTATTAAGCCTGTTCATTCTTCTTTCCGACATTACACTTACCATTGTGATACAGGCCCCGGCCATATCCATCGGAACGCATACGGGAGTTCCCTGGAAATTGGCACCTGACAACTGGATATTTCTGTCGGGGAAAAAGATCGGATTATCCCCGACACCGTTCAGCTCAATTTCAACCTGCGACCGGGCATAAGCCAACATGTCATGCGCAGCTCCGATAACCTGTGGAGTTGACCTCATTGAGTACGCATCCTGTACTTTTGATTTTATCTTTCCTTCTATCAGGTCACCTCCCGATATACATTTATTTATTGAATTTGCGCTGCGCACAGCACCTTTGAATCCCCTTACCTCATGGAGGAGCGGTGTATAGGGTTTCATATTTGCCTTAAGTGCTTCGAGCGACATTGCAGCGGCTATCTCTGCCTGCTTGAGCCAGTTATTTGCATCAACCAGCCAGATGGCACTCATGGCAGTTAACATATTTGATCCGTTTATCGCTGCCAATCCGTCCCGGGCATGAAGTCCGGGTATTCTTATTCCTGCTCTTTTCATGGCTTCAGCTCCATCAAGCAGTTCCCCTCCGTAATATGCTTTCCCTTCCCCCAGCAAAAGCAGGGCGATTTGAGACATCGGTGCCAGGTCGCCTGAAGCCCCTACCGAACCTTTCTGACACACATAAGGTGTAACCCCCTTATTCAGCATTTCTACAAGAGTTTCCGTTATTTCAAGACGATTTCCTGAATTACCGTGAGCATGTACATTTATCCGGCCAAGCATTGCCCCTCTTACAATTTCAATCGACGCAGGTTCTCCAATCCCAGCTGCATGATTATAAACCAGGTATCTCTGGAAATCCTTGATCTGGTCATCGTTCAGCACTATTTCCGAGAATTCACCTATACCTGTATTAACACCATACATTATCTCGTGCGCTGCAATCTTATTTTCAAGCATTGTCCTGCACTTATTGATTCTTTTTCTTGCATCAGGATGGAGCTCTATTTTCTGCCCATAACGTGCTACATTTACAACATCACTTACTTTAAGATCAGAACCGGTTATAATTAAGGTTTCCATAAATTATTTTGTTTAACAATGTGAAGAATTTTATAAAAAAAAAAGGAAGATTCCAATCTGCCTTAACAGATTGAATATTTAAGAAATAGGAATTAATCCGGAAATGAGTCAACAGAGACCCGAGCGGTTGATCTTTATCTTATATTCAAGAGCCCAGTTATTCTGCATATAATAAATTCAATATAGATAGTCCAAAAATAGAACTTTGCTTTGAAATTAACAATGTCTTTTAATGACAGAATGTTAAAATATAATCATGGAATTCCATAACTTTATGAAAACATACCCGGCAGGGTAGAAGCGATAAAAAAGAAGAGCACTTTAAACCGGTCGGGCTTCATTCTGAATTATGATATATAAATTTTGATATTTGAATCGGTTAATACCTTTTAAATAACGGGCAGGATGACGAGAGTATTCAATATCTTATTCTATTCAATTCTGGTCGCACTTGCAGGATCCTGTCAGCCGGCAGGGAAAAATACCACCGCATCTGACGGAGAATTTAAAAAAGACAGCACTTACCTTTTTAACGGACATTCGCTTGAGGGGTGGGAAGTAACCAATTTTGGCCCCCAGGGACCTGTCAGTGTTTCAAATGATGAAATATTATTAGGAATGGGCGACGGATGTACAGGTATAACATGGAAAGGTTATTTCCCTTTATCGGATTATGAGGTCACCCTTGAAGCAAAACGGGTGAGTGGCAATGATTTTTTTTGTGGCATGACGTTCCCTGTCGGAGATAGTTTCTGCTCACTTATCGTAGGAGGATGGGGAGGAACAGTCGTAGGGCTTAGCAGCATAAACGGAAATGATGCATCTGAAAATGAGACGACCAGACTGATGGAGTTTAAAAAGGACACCTGGTATGAAATAGGATTAAAAGTTGCTGATGGGAAAATAGAAGTAAGAATTGACAGTGTCATGGTTGTGGATTTTACAATCGGGAATAAAAAGCTTTCTATACGTCCTGAGGTTGAACTTTCAAAACCATTCGGCATAGCATCATGGAATACTGCAGCTGCCTTGCGAAACATTAGGCTCCACCATATAAGATAAAATATTTGATCACAATGCACAGCAAGCTATGCACGAAGTATGATATCCGGGGTTAATGGTTAAGTGACTGATTATTAAACAATATCACCTCAGATGATGGGCAGAGATGAGTAAATACGGCGGCAAAGAAATAGTACTGGCGGCAGGAAAGGAACATACACAAATAAGCAATTATACTGCCATTACTTATAAAATTGGCTATAATGTGCCTGCTGAATTCGCCGGTGCCATCAGCCCTGTCTCTTCAATCCTGGTGTGAAGTAATAATCCAAAATCTTTATTTGCTATTATTATCTTCTGATACGGAATTTTACTATTTTTAAATTCTAAACCTTTTCAGTTAACAATTATTAATTTAAAACTATGAAATCTACATTCCTATTTGCAGCTGTTTTATTGCTTGCTTTAACTCTTAACTCATGTAAGTCTGACAATAAAGAGACTACTGTTAAGAAAGCTGAGATATCCCAGTTTTTTGGTCAGTGGACCATAGACATTGAAGGCGGCTCCGTTGGATGGCTTGAAGTAAGGCAGGAAGATAATTATTTGGATGCCGATGTTTTGTGGGGTGGTGGCAGTGTATTGCCTGTTTCTTCAGTATTTCTTGCAAAAGATGAATACCTTGTTGTCCAGAGGACCAATACTGTTGTCCGGAAAACTGATGTTAACAAAAATCCTCTCAGGACACAAATGGTGACAAGCTGGATGGAAATTAAAAGCGACGGTAATAAAATTGACGGGATATTATTAACACCCCGTTCAAACGGACTAAGTGTCGATACCACTACCTTTAAAGGGACTAAACTTCCTCCGGTTCCTCCCGCACCTGATCTGTCAAAAATTAAGTTCGGAGAACCGATTAATCTTTTCAACGGAAAGGATTTGACAGGATGGAGACTAATTAATGAGAAACAGGCTAACGGATTCAAGGTTGTCGATGGAGTTCTTGTTAATGATCCTGTTCAGACAGAAGGGGCCCCGCATATCAGCTATGGCAATCTTAGAACTGAAAAGGAGTTTGAGGACTTTAATCTGAAGCTTGAGGTTAATGTTCCGGCAGGGAATAACAGTGGGGTATATCTTCGTGGTATGTATGAGGTCCAGGTTGTAGATTCTTATAAGAAAGATCTTGATTCGCACAACATGGGAGCCATATATAGCAGAATCACTCCCACTGTTGCTGCAGAAAAACCTGCGGGTGAGTGGCAGTCAATGGATATAACACTTTGCGACAGGCATGCAACCGTCATTCTTAACGGAGTTAAGATAATTGATAACCAACCGATTTATGGTCCAACCGGTGGTGCAATAATTTCTGATGTTTTTGCTCCTGGTCCAATTTATCTCCAGGGCGACCACGGAAAAGTATCTTACAGGAATATTGTGCTTACTCCGATCCTGAAATAAAAAAATAAGGCTGTGTTCAAACTGATTCTGTCTGATTTTTCGTTTAATCCCATTTGCGCTACCGCTTCGGCAGACAGGTTTTGAATGGATCTTGTTGATTTTGGATACTTGAAAACCTTCGTGTGATATGATAAAGACAGATAACTTTTATTTAAGCCTGTTTTTTTCTTATTGCTTTTCTCGGTAAGGGTTTTCAACGGTTATTTGAAAAAAAGTATTAACCCGGGAAAAATAACTATTTTTCCGATACAGATCAGTTTTAATTACAAGTTCAGATTTCAAATAAAATCTTCATATTATGAAAGGGAAAAAATCAACATCTCGCAGGGAATTCATTTACAGGACAGGGATTGTCAGCGCCGGATTATCACTTGGTGCAACTTCTCTTAATGCGATGGATTACAGAAGGATCATAGGAGCAACTGATAAAATAAGGATGGGATTTATAGGGGTAGGAAACCGGGGATCCCAGCTTTTAAAGTTATTCATGGACCAGCCCGACGTGGAAGTGGCAGCTCTTTGCGATATTTATGAGCCTTATTTGCTTCGCGACAGGAGTAAAGTTGACAAGAGATATATTGCTGTAATGCCAGGGCAAATACCAAACATGGGTGAAAAATTCCCAAAGCCTCCAATTCTTTACGAGGATTATCGAAAACTTCTTGAGAACAAAGATATTGATGCAGTGTGTGTAGCCACTCCCGACCACTGGCATGCTCTCCAGGTAATAGATTCCATAAAGGCAGGTAAGGATGTTTATGTGGAAAAACCACTTACAAATACCCTTGTTGAGGGTAGAAAAATGGTTGAAGCACAGGCAAAAAGTGACAGGGTAGTGGCAGTTGGTCTCAACCGTCGCGGCAATGTGGTGTACCAAAAGCTGGCCAAGGAGATCCCTGCAGGAAAAATCGGACAGGTTTCTGTTGCCAGGGCTGCGCGTATAAGCAATATGGCACCCAACGGGATCGGAAAACTTAAACCCGAAGACCCTCCAAAGGATTTCAATTGGGATATGTGGCTTGGTCCACGTGCCTATAGACCCTATCAATATAATATTGCCCCTTATATGTTCAGATGGTGGAGCAGTTATTCAAGCCAGATGGGGAATTGGGGAGTTCATTATATGGATGCTATCAGATGGCTGATGGGTGAAACAGCACCCACTGTAATTTCAGCGCATGGTGGAAAATTTGTAATTGATCATGATGGAGATATCCCCGATACAATGCAGGTTACTTTCGAATTCGCCTCAAAAAAAATAATATCATTTTCAATATTTGAGGCTACCAGCGGCGAGTTGTTCCCCTATGGTGAAATTGAAATCCGAGGAACTAAAGGCAATGTCTATGCCGATGAACGAGGATACAAAATTGTTCCTGCAACAAGGGGACAATTCCAGACATGGAATAAGCTGATTGAGGAAGAAGAATTCAAAAACCCAAGTCAAATCCTTGATGATGGCAGCAGTGCCGACAGCACATCCGGACTGATACGAAATTTCCTTGACTGTATACGGACAAGAAAACAACCTTTCTGTAATCTTGAGGAAGGTCATCGTTCAACATCATTTGCACATCTTGCCAACATTGCAGTTGCAACTCAGGAAAGGCTTATTTGGGATTCTGTAAAAGAAAGGTTTACCAACAGCGAAGCTGCAAACAAAATGCTTCACTATGAATACCGAAGCCCCTGGAAACTTTAAAAATTCTTTCTTATGAAACAAGGGAGACGCGAATTCATTTCGACTGTTGCATCTGCCGGAGGTGCTTTACTTACCCATCCTCTCCGACAAATTATTTTGCCGGAAGGTAAGACTGCCAAAAAATCGATAAAAATAAACAAAGTAAGTACAAATTTTGAAAGGGAACCGTTAATCCGCCCATTTGGTTTCAAAGGTGGTTACATGTCTGAAATATGGCAAAGTATTGTATATCTTCAAAGCAACTCAGGTAATCATGGAATTGGATTGTGTTCACAAAGCGTTCTTTGGTCGGATGCATCGGTTTTTGCTGCCCATTCTGAAAGCGGTGGTAATGCACTTATGTATTCAATGACCGAAAGAGCAGCACAGATGGTTAACGGACAAAATTTCTCAAGCCCTGTTGACCTCCTTGATTCACTTTATCCTGAAATATATGAATATGGCAAAAAAATCACAGCCAATCCGGGATTACGTAAAACTTTTGCATTGAATGCTCTTGTTCCCATCGATAACGCAGCCTGGCTTCTTTATAAGAAAGAAAATAATTTAAGGACCTTTGATGAAATGATACCTTCTGAATTGAAGCCTTCTTTATCACACCGGCACAGCAAGGTTGCAGGAATACCTCTAATGGCGTATACAATTCCTATTGAGGAGATTAAAAGTGCTGCTGAACAGGGGTATTTCTTCATGAAAATAAAAATTGGACAGCCCGGGACTCAGGTGGAAATGCTTGAAAAGGATAAAGAACGCCTTACGGCTATCCACAAAGCTATCGGCAAAACTAAGACTCATTATACCAAAGACGGCAGGCTCCCTTACTACTTTGATGCAAACGGCAGGTATGAGTCAAAATCAACACTGTTAAAACTTCTCGATCATGCAAAAGCAATAGGAGCATTCGACCAGATAGCAATTATTGAAGAACCATTCCCTGAAGAGATCGAGATAGATGTTTCAGACATCCCTGTAAGGCTGGCGGCTGACGAAAGTGCCCATACAGTCGGGGATGCAATAAAACGAATAGAAATGGGATACAAAGCTATTGCTCTTAAGGCAATTGCCAAAACTCTAAGCATGACTATGAGAATAGCACAGGCAAGTTACGAAAGAGATATCCCGTGCTTCTGTGCCGACCTTACAGTGAATCCGATACTCGTAGACTGGAATAAAAATGTTGCTGCCCGGCTTAAATCATTTCCGGGACTGGGCAATCTGGGTCTTGTCGAAAGTAACGGACATCAGAATTACAGAAACTGGGAAACAATGATGAGCTATCATCCTGCAAAAGACGCTCAGTGGGTGAAAGTCCGTAATGGTGTTTATGAGCTCAATGACGAGTTTTACGAGACGGGAGGAGGAATTTTTGATCCATCACCGCACTACGAGGAAATGTTCAAGAACCACTGAATTTTATAATATTGATTTTTCAGACTTAATTTATTGATTTACAATTCATCCTTAACCTGATGATTTTCCTTCACTGAATACAAAAAGAAATAATAATTTCATTAATATATTATGAAAATAAATACCTCCGGATTACGACAGATACTTATAAATCTGATACTATTGCTATTACTTATCTCAGGTTACAGCGGAGCCCAGACTGTTACCGTAAAAGAATATGAAAAAATCTTTACAACATATCCATATTCTGACCCCAATCCAATCCCCACAACGACTTCCATTTATCCATATTACCGATACGACGGGTTTACAGACAAACCTGTTCAAAAAGCATGGAAAGTGGTGGAACTTGAAAATAACTTTATCAAAGTAATGATCCTTCCTGAAATAGGTGGAAAGATCTGGACTGCTATTGAGAAATCAACGAATCAGCCTTTTATATACTATAACAAAGCAGTGAAATTCCGTGATATTGCAATGCGCGGACCTTACACCAGCGGAGGGCTTGAACTTAATTATGGGATCATAGGACATACCCCTAACTGTGCCACACCGGTTGATTACATTGTTCAAAAAAATAATGACGGAAGTATAAGCTGCATTTTGGGTGTGCTTGATCTGCTGACAAGGAGCAACTGGCGGCTTGAGGTTAGGCTTCCTGCCGATAAAGCTTATTTTATTACCAGAACCTTCTGGTATAATTCCACTCCGATACGTCAACCATATTATCATTGGCTCAACGGAGGATACAAAGCTTCTGGAAACCTTGAATTCATATATCCCGGAACATCGTACATCGGACATGGTGGTGAATATGCAAGCTGGCCGGTAAATGAAAAAAACGGGAAGCAAATCTCATTTTATGAATCGAACAATTTCGGCGGCTACAAATCCTATCATGTTTTTGGAAAGTATACTGATTTTTTTGGCGGATACTGGCATGATGACGATTTCGGTGTAGCCAGATACGGGACCCATGATGACAAAGCAGGGAAAAAAATATGGATATGGGGCCTATCACGCCAGGGTATGATCTGGGAAAACCTCCTTACCGATACCGACGGACAATATGTTGAAATGCAGTCTGGAAGATTATTCAACCAGAACAGCAGCAGCTCAACTTTTACACCTTTTAAACATCTTGGCTTTGCTCCTTACTCTACTGACATCTGGACTGAATATTTTTTCCCTGTCCTTAAAACAAAAGGCTTTGTCGAAGCTAACGATTTAGGGGCACTTAATATTAAAAGCGAAAACGGTTTCCTGAAATTGTATTTTTGTCCTGTTCAATATATAAATGATACTCTCGAAGTTAAAGAAGGTGCAAAAAACATCTTACTTAGAAAGCTCCACCTTTCCCCTCTTCAAACCTATAAGGACTCTGTAAAGTTCAATGGTGATGATAAAAACCTCATAGTTACAATTGGCAGAAATAAGTTGATATATCATTCAAATCCTGGTTTTAATGTTTTAAGCCGGCCTGTTGAAGCACCGGAAGATTTCGACTGGAACAGCGCTTATGGGTTATATGTGCAGGGGAAAGAAGCTATGGACCAGAAAATGTACCCTCTTGCTGAAACCAAATTAAATGCATCACTAGCTGTTGATCATAACTTCCTGCCTGCTATAATAAGAATGGCTGAACTTAAATATCGCAATATGCAGTATTCACAAGCTCTTGAACTTGCGGTTAAAGCGTTGAGTATCGACACACACGATGGTGAGGCAAATTACTACTATGGATTGATCAATACTGCTGTCGGAAATACTACGGATGCTAAAGATGGGTTCGATATTGCAACCTTATCATCCGAATACCGAAGTGCTGCATACACTGAATTAAGCCGGATATATCTCAGAGAGAAAAACTTTGACAGAGCATTGAACTATGCGGTAAGAGCTGTTGATTATAACAGGTTCAATATAGAAGCACTTAAATTGCAGGCTGTTATTTACAGACTGATAAAAGACAATGAAAAGTCAGAGGATATTTTAAATAAAATACTGTCATTTGATCAGCTTAATCATTTTGCAAGGTTTGAAAAGTATTTGATTATACCTGGCGAAGAAACAAAAGAAAATTTTCTTTCCAATATCAAAAATGAACTTCCACATGAGACATTCATCGAGCTTGCAGTTTGGTACTATTCATCAGGTCGAACAAGTGAAGCTCTGAAAGTGCTTGCTCTTTCTCCTCCCACTATTGAAGCCGAATACTGGAGGGCATACCTTACAGGTTCAAAGGCTGAGGTGAAGAACATGAATTGCGATCTGGCATTCCCGTTCAGATCTGAGACAGGGCAGGTGCTCGAAAAACTGATTAATGATCAGGATGACTGGCTTTTAAAATACCATCTGGCACTCATTTACAGGGATAGAAACCGTATTGATGAGAGCGTCAGACTTTTTATTTCATGTGGCGATCAGCCTGATTACGCTCCATTTTATGCTGCAAGAGCTGAAACCCTAAAAGGGAAGGATGATACTCAATGTGAGTCGGACCTTAAAAAAGCACTATCTCTCGATGGTCAATGGCGATATCACGTTCTTCTTGCTAACTTCTACAATAATCATCAGCAATATGAAAAGGCTCTTGCAATTACTGAGCAGTATCATAAAGTTCATCCGGAAAACTTCATTACCGGTTCACTGTATGCACAAACACTCCTTTTAAACAAAAAATACAAAGCTGCTGATGCTTTGCTTAAAAAACTTAACATATTGCCCCATGAAGGCGCAACAAACGGCAGGGAAATGTACAGGGAAGCAAAACTGATGCAGGCTGCAATATCGATGGAAAAGAAAAGATATAATGAAGCAATGAAATTTATTTCTGAAGCCCGACTTTGGCCTGAAAACCTTGGGGTGGGTAAACCTTATGATGAGGATATTGACACCCGGCTTGAGGACTGGATGAATTACCTTTGCCTTAATAAGCTGAATAAGAACGGAGAAGCAAACAAAATGCTCAACAGAATCATCAGCTTTAAACCTGCTGTTGAAAATACTGTCAGAAATTTTACTCCTGCAAATACACTTATAACAGCATGGGCGCTCGATCGCCTGAACAGAAAAAATGAGGCTAAAGAATTTATTGACCGACAAATAAAAAATTTCCCTGAACACAGAAGCCTTCTGTGGAGCAAGGCCAGATTTGAAAATGATAACAGCTTTTCTGTTCCCGAAACTGAAAAGGACGCTAATTACCGAATAATTGAGCAGCTTATATCTTCAGGTCTTTGATTTTTTGCTGAATCTGGAAAAGATTTGTAAATGCAATTGACATTAATCTACAGAAGTGATTATTATTTTTAATAAAAACATATAAGGAAAAAGTGGCAAAAAACTTGTATCTGGTAACAAATAGAACAGCTATTGAAAAAGCTTCATTTCCTGTAATTGATGCACATAACCATCTGTGGGGAAACTGGCAGGTGGATAAGGTGATTGAGACAATGGATGAAGTTGGTGTAGCAGGTTACTGCGACCTTACTGGTAATGTGAAAATTGAATTCACTGAAGGAGGTTATTCAATAAGCCCGGGAGATATTTCCGACTTTTTCGATAATTGTGCATTGAAGTATCCCGGGAGATTCTATTGTTTTACTATGTCAAATTTAGCACATCCTGCAGACAAACCGCTTTTCACTGACCATAAGCGGTTTGTCGATGAGTTTATTATAACGCTGAACGATCATGTTGAAAAAGGTGCCAGAGGTTTGAAGGTACTTAAAGAACTTGGCCTGCTTTATCGCGACGGCAGCGGATCACTTATTAATTGCAATGATCCCCGTTTGTTCCCTATCTGGGAAGAGGCAGGACGCCTTGGAATTCCTGTACTTATTCACCAGGCAGATCCGGCAGGTTTCTTTGAACCGGTAACGCCTGAGAATGAGCATTATGACAATCTTATTAAATACCACTCATGGAGCTTTGCCGATCCCCGCTTCCCCCGTAAAATGGAGCTTATACAAAGAAGGGACGATCTTGTCAGCCAGCATCCTGAAACAATATTCATCCTTCCTCACTTTGCCAACTATGCAGAGAATATCCGTTACGTTTCTGACCTGCTTGACAAGTATCCGAATGTGTATATAGATTTCTCAGCGAGAATCGATGAACTGGGACGGCAGCCTTATTCGTCAAGGGATTTTTTCATCAGGCACCAGGATAGGATTGTGTTCGGGACCGATATGCCTGCAAACATTGATGAATCAGTTAAAATGTACAGAACATATTTCAGATTTCTTGAAACTTTTGATGAGTCATTTTATTCACCAGATTATGACGGGACTTTTGATTATGCAAGGTGGCCTATATGTGGATTAGGTCTGCCGGCAGAAGTTCTCAGAAAAATCTATTATAAGAACATCCTTAAGATAATCCCATCATTAAAATCTTATATTAAAATTAAATAGTTTACAGATATGATAAAAGCTAAAGTTGGTTTTATAGTTTATGGTGTACACAAGGACGGCCTGCCTGATCCTATGGGCCAGCCATTTATTGACGACAGTATCATAGAAGGTGCAAAACAAGCCCTGTTAAATGCTGGTCTTGAACTTGTTGAGCATAATCTTATTATCGCCTCAAAAAAGGAATCAAAAGAGTGTTTCGACAGGTTCAGGAAGATGGATGATGTTGATGCACTGATACTCTTTTCCGGAACCTGGGTATGGGCCGCTCATATCATAGCTGCTATAAGGGATTTTGCTGCGACAGGGAAAGGAATTATCATCTGGACAAATCCCGGAAGTCAGGGCTGGAGACCTGTTGGCGGACTGGTTTTACAGGGAGCTCTTAAAGAAATTGGCATCAAACATCGTTTTGTGTATGGCAGTTTTGACGATAGTGCTGAAATTGAGAAAATCACTTCATATTGCCGTGCCAGCGCGATGAAAAATAAATTGAATATGAGTACTATAGGTGCGTTTGGAGGAAGAGGGATGGGCCAGACCTGCGGTGTTGCCGATCCATCCCAGTGGATGAAGATGTTCGGTATTGATATCGATTCAAGGGATACTACAGAATTACTCAATGAGGCAAAAGCTGTCTCTGCTGAAGAGATTATTCATGCCAGGGCACATATTCAAAAATTCTTTGCAGAACCAATTCCGGAAAATGATCAGGCCGACCGGTCCATCAGACTTTATTTGGCTTTGAAAAAGATTGTTAAGAAAAACGAATGGGATTTTTATACAATCCAGTCCTTTCCCGGGCTGGGAGATGAATATAGTGCAACCTGCTTTGCACAAAGCATGATGCTTGAAGATGGAATTGGCACTTCAACTCTGGGAGATTTCAACACTGCACTTACTGTTAAATGTTTAACAGATCTGAGTGATGAGCCTGTTTATTATGGAGATTTACAGCATATTGACAAATCCACTAACGAAATAAAGATAATTGGTGACGGGGCGTGCCCTCCTTCGCTTGCAGGGAAGCTTGGGCCGGCAGGTTTTGCCGAGCATGGTATCCCAACCGAGGGTGAAGCAGGAGGCCTTTCAATCAAGTTGGTATGCAAGGTGGGCGAAGGTGTTCTTGCAAGACTTGGAAGAAACAATGGGCAGTTTGAGATGGTAATTACACGATGTTCTATCTTTGAGCCTCCGGCTGATCAGATTGAAAAGAGGAAAAACGAATGCGGAATACCCTTCTGGCCGCATGGTTTTGTTACTGCCCACTGCGATATTGAAAAACTGCTTCAGTCATGGAATAATGAGTATGCCTGCCTGGGTTACGGTGCCCATCTGTACGAAGAACTAAAAGCCTTCTGCGAACTTACCGGAATAACAGCGATAGCTTTATGATTATTAACCTTAACCGGGCTTAATTATGTATTAATCAAAATCCGAAATCCGAAATCCTCAATCCGCAATCACAATATGCCTCTTGTATTAGAAAGAAACCATGTTTTGGATGTGTATTCCGAAGCTGCTCAAAAAAAATGGGTTATACCAACATTCAATTCTGAGAACCTGACAACAACAGAAGCAATACTTTCAGCAGCACTTGATTTCAGTTTGCAGAATGGTCAGCCTGAAATCCCGGTAACTATTGGGATTACAAATCAATACAGCCATCGGAGCCAGTCGGTATACTATACACATACAAGATTATGGGATATAGGTCTTAAATTGTTCCTTTCAGATATCAAGATACTTACCGGAAGAGGGTCTCCTTTTGAAAAGCTGAAGGTGATGATTCATCTTGATCATACCCAGTGGGACACTGATAAACCTCTGTTGGAATGGGATATGAATATGTTTTCCATGATTATGTACGATGCGTCTTCCCTTCCATTTGACAGGAATATTGAACTGACTGCACGTTTTGTGAATGATTTTGGCAGTCAGATAGTTACAGAAGGGGCTTGTGATGAAATAGTTGATGCAACCGGAGATGTAAGAAGTGTATTGACCACTCCGGAGATGGCCGATAGGTATATTAAAGAAACAGGAGTAGATTTTATTGTGGCAAATCTTGGTACAGAGCACAGGGCAAGCGCAGCTGATCTTAAATATCATGGCGATCTGGCAAGGCGGATCAGCAAACTTACCGGAAACAAACTTGTACTTCATGGAACCTCATCAGTAGGAAATGATCAGCTAAAAGACCTGTTCAATGATGGCATTGCAAAAGTAAATATCTGGACAACCCTGGAACGCGACAGCTCTCCGGTCCTTCTGGAGGATATGATCAGAAATGCTTCAAAAGTCACAGGTAAGGAAAAGACCGAGGAACTGATAAGGAAAAACCTTCTTGGAATAAATGTAAGCCGGGAATCAAAGGCATCTCTTTCTCACTATACAACAACCTACCGGCAGGAAATAGTCTTCACTGAAATGAAAAAAATAGTCACATCCTATCTTAAACTCTGGTACAGATAAAAGTTGAGTTTTATGAACTATTACATGGGAGTAGATATAGGCACCAGTGGATGCAAGGCAGTTGTTTTTGATGAAGAGGGAATTCAGATTTCAAAAGCTTACAGGGAATATCCCATTATTTCAAAATTCCCGGGATGGGCTGAACTTGATACCGATTTAGTAATATCGAGATGTTTTGAGGTCATTCGTGAATCCGCTTCATTGGTGAATGCAGAAAATCTGAAAGGTATTGGAATTTCAAGTCAGGGCGAAGCTTTTACCCTTTTAGACAGAGATGGCAGAACACTTTGCAATGCCCTGGTCTCTTCCGATACCAGGGCCAATGAACTAATTCAACCCTGGGTTGAGGAATTTGGAGAAGGACGGCTTTACAGAATAACAGGTCATACTCCTCATCCGATGTTTTCGTTGTTCAAACTTCTCTGGATAAAGAATAACCTGCCTGCCATCTGGAAAAAAGCATACCGGATAGTGTGTTTTGAGGACCTCCTCCAGTACAGACTGGGAATAAAAAATCCCTCAATGGGCTGGCCTCTTGCCGGACGAACTATGCTTTTTGATGTAATAAATCATAAATGGGATAAGGAGATCCTCCACAAAGCCGGTGTAGATATTGAAATGCTTTCAACACCCATCTGTTCAGGATCACTGGCAGGCTTTGTTGACAGTCACATTGCAAGTTCACTTAAACTTTCAGAGAACACATTTATTGTTACAGGAGGACATGATCAGCCATGTTCAGGACTTGGAGCAGGAGCAATTAAGCCAGGCGTTGCAGTCTATTCTTCAGGTACTGTGGAATGTATAACTCCTGCTTTCGGGCATCCTGTAATGAACGAGACTCTTAGAAAAAGCAACCTTTGCACTTATGACCACGCTGCCCCCGGAATGTATGCTACGGTGGCTTTCAGCCTTACAGGGGGCAATATCCTGAAATGGTTCAGAGATGAATTCGGATATGAAGAAAAGCTTCTGGCTGAAAAAACAGGGCGTAATGCCTATGAAATTCTAATTGAAAAAATGTCCGACGAACCTTCACGTCTTATCGTTTTACCATACTTTACGCCTTCAGGTACACCATATTTTGATGTGTCAGTTAAAGGAGCCATTATGGGTCTTGAACTATCTGTGAAAAAGGAAGAGATATTAAGGGCTCTCCTGGAGGGTGTCGCTTTTGAAATCAGACTCAACCTGGAAATTCTTGAACAATCCGGATGCCCTGTAAAGGAATTGAGAATAATGGGTGGTGGTGCCAGATCGGTCAGACATGTTCAACTTAAAGCCGATGTCATTGGCATGCCCATTACGGTCCTTGATGTTTCAGAAGCAGGATGCATGGGTGTGGCAATGCTCGCAAGGTCATTCCATACAAAAGATAATATTGAAGAAACAGCTCTTAAATGGGTCAAGCCTTTAGCAAGGATTGAACCAGCGAAGAGTGACTATTACAACAATAAGTTTCAGCAATACAAAAAACTATTCCCTATGCTGAAAGCCTTCTATTGATCCCGCGAGGGCCTACTGGTCTATTCTTCCCTTACTGCTCCCAGTCATCAGTGCGGAACGATGAGGCCGGAAGACCTTCTATATTGAAAAGATCTCCAATAATGAAGTCCTTAAAGGCATATCTTACTGCAACAGGTTCATTTACATAGGGTGAAAAAAGTGTTATTCCTGAATTGGTAAAAAAAGCCGTGGCTGGTACAAATCTTTTATTTCCACCTGCTATTTCAAAGCAGTTCAATGGTTTTCCAAAGGAGGTCAATCCATTTTGTGCATTATCAAATGTCAGTTTTACCTGGTTCCCTTCAATTTTCATCTCCTTCAGGACGGGACCCTCGGCGGCAAATCCTTTTTTCCCGTAGGTTTTTACAAGAGCAAGATAAGCAAGTCTGTCACCGGCTGCTTTTTTGTTTGCAGGATGTATACAGTCTTTCTCACCTGTATCCATTATGCAGGCCATCCCCAGATTTGAAATCGCTGTTGATGCCTTGAGCTGGGCTTCTCTCAGAAATGCAGAATTAAGTCCGAAAGGTCCGTAATCGAATGGTGCAATCTGGACATAATAGAGAGGGAAATCCCCCATATCCCAGACCGATCTCCAGTTCTGGGCGAGCCCGGGCATCAGTTTCTCATATTGGGATGGTTCATTCCTGTTTGATTCACCCTGATACCAGATAGCTCCCCTGATTCCAAAACCTGCAATAGGATGAATCATCCCATTGAAAAGAACTGTTGGTGTCTGAGGACTCAGGTTTTCCTGCTTTTGTGTTTTATCAGGCAGTTTTACCCAGTCGAAATTCTTTAGTCCGGCCTCACTGATCCACGGCTCTATCCTTGTCCCTCCCCAGGCTGTGCATATCAGTCCAACCGGAACATCAAGAGCCCTGTTAAGCATTAATCCGAAGAAGTAGGCAGTGGCACTGAACTGTGCAACATTTTCAGGTTCACAAAGAACCCAGCTGCCAATGAAATCATCAACAGGGGTCAGACTGGTAAGCCTGGGTACGGTTATAAGTCTTATTTTTTCGTTGGATGATGTGGCAATATATTCATTTGATCCCGTAATGGGTTGATTCATATATCCTTTCATCGGCATTTCCATATTCGACTGTCCGGAGCAAACCCAAACCTCTCCGACCAGTACATTCCTTAAAGTAATAGTGTTTCCCTGACTTACAGTTACACTATAAGGCCCTCCGGCCGAGGGTGTGGCGACTTTTAGTTTCCAGTTCCCCTCCTTATCTGTCCTCGCTGAATATGTTTTATTATTCCATGAAGGTCTTACGGTGACTGTCGACCCCGGAGATGCTTTTCCCCAGAATGCAGCATTTGTCTGCTGTTGAAGTACCATGTTATCGCTGAAAATTGCAGGAAGTTTTACTTCAGCTTCAAGAGTAAGTACAGATACAGCCATTAACATTACGATGGCTGAAAAGTAAATGAACAGTCTTTTCATATTTTATGTATTTTGGTAAATCTAAACGAAGTGAAATTAATAATTTTCCGTCTAAATGAATTTTAGGAGAGATAATAATACTTACCAGCTAAATTTAAAGCTTATATGAAAGTGCCAATCAAGTTCATGAACTTAAAGTACAGATTTTTATTACTGCTGACCATTGCATCAATATTCTCATCGTGCGATAAAGATATCAAGAAAACTGAAATATTATGGGACAACTATGGAGTACCACACATTTATGGAAGGAATACCCGGGAAATGTATTATTCCTTCGGCTGGGCACAAATGAGTTGTCATGCCGATCTTATTCTCAGACTTTATGCCGAGGCGAGGGGTGTGGCTTCAGAATTCTTTGGGAAGGAATATATTGAATCGGATAAAAGGATCCATGCCTTTAACTTGCCGGAGATTTCTGCGAAAGGTTATCAGCAGCTGGATCCGGAAATCAGATCCTACGTTGATTCATTTGTGCAAGGAATGAATGATTATGCTGAACAAAACCAAAATATAATAAGTGCCCCGTTTCGTCGGATACTTCCTGTTACACCAATAGATATTCTGGCTCATACACAAAGAGTAATTTATCTGGAGTTTCTGGCAGGCTCAGATCTGAATATGCTTACGAGTTTATCGGAATCAGGATCAAATGCAATAGCAGTGGGATCATCAAGATCTGCCTCAGGCAATGCTATGCTTATCTCAAATCCTCATCTTCCATGGTATGGATTTTATACATGGTTTGAGGCACACCTGATAACCAGCGGATTTGATCTCTACGGGGTTGCCCTTGTCGGAATGCCTGTATTATCAATTGCCTTTAATGAAAACCTGGGATGGACGCATACTGTCAACACCATTGATGCCAGCGACAGATACGAGCTGATCCTTAAAAAAGACGGATATCTGCTCGATAATAAGATTGTACCATTTAGTAAAAAATCTTTTATGGTCAGGGTGAAAGAAGATGACGGTTCTGTTACTGAAAGAAAATTTGAATTGAAGTTATCCGAACATGGACCGGTTTTAGCTCAGACTGATAAAAAAGCATGGGCTGTCAGGATTGCAGGACTGGAAAATTTCAAAATGGTGGAGCAATATCACAGAATGGGCAAAGCTAAAAACCTGAGTGAATTTGAATCAGCTCTTAAAATGCTTCAGAATCCAATGTTCAATGTTATCTATGCCGATAAGGAAGGAAATATCTTTTATTTGTTTGAGGGAAATGTGCCAAAGCGCTCTTCAGGCGACTTTTCATTCTGGTCAGGAACTATTGACGGATCAAAATCTGATTATATTTGGAAGGAAACCCATCCGTATAATGATCTGCCACGGGTGCTTAATCCGCCATCAGGATTTTTACAGAACTGCAATGATCCGCCATGGACATGCACTTATCCCGCTGTCCTTGACCCGTCAGATTTCCCTGCATATATGTCGCCCGACTTTATGGGATGGCGGGCTCAAAGAGCCGTTAACATGATTAAGGATGATATAAAAGTCACCTATGAACAAATGATTAATTACAAGCTTAATACTGAAATGGAGGTGGCTGACAGATTTCTTGATGACCTGCTTGAAGCAGTAAAGAAATATCCCAATACTGCCGTTATCAAAGCTGCTGAAGTTTTAAGCAGATGGGACAAAAAGACTGATTCTGAAAGCAGGGGTGCAGTTCTGTTTGCAGAATGGTGGAACAGGATAAACCGAAACATGTTCAGAGTGCAATGGGATCCTGAATTACCAGTATCAACACCAGATGGTCTGGCAGATGAAAAACAGGCTGTAAATACCCTTAAAGAAGCTGCCCAGACCATTAAATCAAAATATGGCAATCTGGATGTTCCATGGGGTGAAGTTTATCGTTACAGACTTAATAACTATGATTATCCCGCAAATGGTGGACCTGATCACTATGGAATATTCAGAGCCGCTTACTATATTGATGACCAAGATAATAGAAAACGACCTGTGGCAGGTGATACATATTTTGCAGTGACAGAGTTCGGGAAGAAGGTAAGAGCTTCAGTTCTTCTCAGCTACGGAAATGCATCCCAGGCAGGGAACAAACATATTGGTGATCAGTTGAAACTTATGTCGGAGAAAAAGCTTCGTCCGGCACTTCTTGAAAGATCCCGGATTCTTGAAAACCTCGAAAAACGTGAACTATTAAAACCAATCCTGAAATTTGAAAACAAATGATCCGTAATTATTGGTCGGATCATTCCCGGGTAAACTTATATGGTAAAATGCGGAGAATTTGTTTTTATCAATTATTCATCCCGATCACTTTAATTTTGATTCTTACGACATGTAAAAATGATGTTGTGACATTGAAGTCACTCCTTTCTGAAATGACTTCCAGAGAAATGATCACATATTTCCCGGGAAAAGAATACAAACTATTTCAGTCAAGCAGCTATAACAGAGCATCCGTAAGACCCGGAGAACCTGGATGGTTTGCAAACAATGATATGTCTCATTTTATAAGGATCGAGAATAATCAGGGCAGACGTGAATTTGTTATGATGGATACTGATGGTCCGGGATCTATTGTCAGGTGGTGGATGACTTTTTATAAAGCCCGGAACGGGATCATCAGGATATATATCGATAACGACACTGTTCCGGTAATTAAAGGTGCTCCGACTGCTTTGCTAAGTGGAAATGTCCTTGCAGGTCATCCCCTGTCAGCCTCACTTCAGGCTGGTGCTCCACTGGGGGAGGAGGGACGGGATTATGACCACAACCTTTATATTCCAATTCCTTTTTCAAAACACTGCAAAGTGACCTATGAATGTGATTCACTTAGAGTTCTATATGAATATGAAGGGATGAAAATTGACCAGGGATATCTTTGGCCGGATGTTTTCTATAATATCTGCTATCGTTTATACACTCCCTCTGTCAAAGTGGAATCATTTTCCATGGAAGCTTTGAGAAAAGCAGAAAAAACGATTGAAGATACCAACATTAAGCTGTCTGACGAGAGATTTTTCCCTGATTCCACGGTAGAATATCTTGAGAAACTAATCCTTCCTGGCGATTCTGTTCTTCTGTTTAAACAATTGAAAAACAGTGCAATAAACCGTATCACAATCATCCTGTCGGCCGCAAATATGCCTCAGGCGCTCAGGTCGACAGTTATAAAGGGTGAATTTGATGGCATATCAACAGTATGGTCTCCTGTTGGTGAATTCTTTGGGACCGGATACTCACTTAAAGCCCATCAGACATGGATGACAAAGAGAGATGAAGAAGGCAGGATGGAATCATTCTGGATCATGCCGTTCCGTGAAAGTGCTGAAATTGCTTTCGTTAATTACGGAAATGATACAGTTCGAATTAAATGTTCAGTGGGAACAGAACCATACAGATGGACTTCAAATTCAATGTATTTTGCAGCTCAATGGCATGAATATTATGATATCAGGACCAGGGATGAGAATAATTCACCTTTTGATCTCAATTTTATAAATCTGACAGGCAAAGGCATATATGCAGGTGACCAAATCACCATTTTCAATAACACATATCACTGGTGGGGAGAAGGAGACGAAAAGATATTTGTTGATGGAGAATCTTTTCCTTCAAGTTTTGGGACGGGGTCTGAAGACTATTACGGGTATTCATTCGGAAGAGAGGAATCCTTCTCCCATCCGTTCCTTTGCCAGCCTGAGGGTACGGGCAATATGAACAAGGGGCTTACTGTTAATACCAGATTGCGCTCACTTGATGCCATTCCATTCAAAGAATCAATCAGTTCAAATATAGAGCTTTGGCACTGGGCAGATATCAGCATGGACTATGCTCTGACAACGTTCTTTTATGTTTTCCCGCCACTCCGGACAAACATCATGCCTGATATTGAGAGTGTAAGAAGATCAGTCCGTTTTTAGGTGATAGCCATAATCTGGTCCCTTACATTTTCAGGTTCAAATACTTTTTTCCAGTCGTCTTTAATAAACTCCTTAAGTCCTCTTTGAAGAGCTTTGTTTGCTGCATCCGAGAACACAGCTCCGGGGAGCTCATTAAAAAGGACTGCCATCTGGATACGAAGGTGTCCAAGGAGGAAATCACGTGCTGCTTCGGCAGGAACACCTCTTTTTATTACTTCCTCAAGCCCTTCCCGGATAACATAAACGCATGTGGAAGCAAGAGTCTCAACCAAAGCCGGCTCGAGAAGCCCCATCTGCTCAACGGTTATTCTGTGTGCCCTGGCAACGGGAGCGTAAAAGGTACAGGCAAGCTTTTCACCTTTCATGTAGTCATCATCTGTCCCACTCATCAGCGCACAGACAATAGACTGTTTTGCAGCTTTGCCGCCGAAATGATCCTTCATTGCTTCTTCATCGGGTTCCCAGTTGAATATTGAAGGGTGTGTCGGATGGGTTATAAAGCAGGCCACATCGGGTCGGCTGTATAACTTCCCTGCAAGTGCTGCAGCCGGATCGAGTGTCACCACAAGTGAACCAGATTTCATCAGTGGTATATATTCAGCCGATACTTTTTGAAGTGCCACATCCGGAACAGCCAGTATAACAATATCGGAATCAGAGAGACATGATTCGGGATCAGACACTTTGATTCCCTGATCTTCAAGCTTCTTTATCCCTTGTTCACTTATCTCCAGATATGACATGTCATAATCAGAGTTTTTGAGATTGTAAGTAAGGCGAAGTCCCATTTTGCCTCCTGCACCTGCTAAAGTTATTTTAGTCATAATTATTTTTTATTTAACTTTTTACTATGCTATGTCACCTTTTTCTGTTATTTGCACCATACGGAAAAACCTTGGGTGGAGTAATTCACTCACCGAAAATCTTCAATTTTGATTTTTTTACCTGTTTCCGCCGACTCGTAGCAGGCCCAGATTAGCCTGACTGTTTCCAGGTTGTCAGCTCCTGTATTTTCAGCTTTCCCCATGCCAAGCATATCTTCGAGGATATTGCGGTTGATATGAATACCGCTTTCGTGGTTGACAATGTAATCAGGATCTGCCCATGGGTAGGAGGGGAACGTTACTTTTTCCGTCCGGGTCCCTTCTCTGGTCGTGGTCCTGATTTCAAATCCGGGTCCAAGATACACAGATCCGTTTTTACCTTCAACAAGAATATGAACCGTCGAGAATGAATCATGTTCAACCACCGAAGCATAAGAAAGCTCTGTGTAAACCGGCATCCCGTTATTCATCTTCATCATAACAACGGCAAGGTCCTCCCCTTTGATTCCTTTATTAATCGCTTTGGTCTGGCACCAGAGTTCATCGACTTCTCCAAAAAGGAACCGGCATACATCGAGAACGTGCGATCCCATATCTGTAAGTATGAAATGTTCAAGTTCCCGAAGGAAAGGCTGATTGTCAAATACCGGATAACCCGACAGGAAAGAAACGCGTGCTTTAAAAGGCTTTCCGATAACACCTGAGGCAATGATCCGGCTGAATCTTCTTACAGGAATCTGCCACCTGTAGTTTTCATGGATATAGAGTTTTGATCCGGCATCTGAACAAAGCTTAACCATCTTTTTTGCCGTTTGAAAATCGGGAGCCATGGGCTTCTGGCAGATAATGTTCTTAATGCCGTAGTTTAAGGCTTTTTCGACAAAAAGGAAATGAGTGTCGACATCTGTAATAATGTCGACAAAATCAAGGTCTTCATTTTTAAATAATTCATCGGGATCGTCATAGACATTTGGCACATGGAAATACTCTGCAATCCTTATTGCTTTTTCTTTTGTACGGTTATATACAGCAACCAGATCAACACCTTCAAGCTCGCTCCAGGCTCCGATCTGAAATTTTGACCAGAATCCGCAGCCAAGTACGGCAAATTTCAGCTTTTTCATTTTCATATTAATTTTTAAAATTTCATTTAAGAACCGTTTGCTTCATTCTGTTCTTTCTTTGCACAGGTTTGGAAGAAACCGCTCTCTAATTCGCCCCCTCGCTTAGTCACACCTTCGCTCTTTCACCCCGCACCCTTCCGCTCCCTCTCTAAGCAGTTCCCTCTCTCATAAGAGCACCGCAATCCGAGGCCAATGAATGAAGATTCTCAAAGATAAAAATTGACATTTATCAATTATATAAGTGATAAATATCAATTAGTCATATTAAATACATCACGCACATTATTGATTAATATCAATTATTATAATGATATATATCAATATAAAACGGATTTCAGATAACTTATGCTTTCATGGGCCCATTCTTCTTCTTTCTTTATTGTAGCCTCAATACTTGATTCCGGAGGGGTCCATAGTTCAAGTATTGCGCTGTTGCATAGGCCTGTAAGGGAAGTTCTTCTTATGAGATCCGGGATATTGAGCATTCCTTTCCCTGCCGGTCTTCCTTCAATTATCAGTCCCATTTTATGAGGTGTACGAAAGATTGCAAAGTCTTTTACATGAAGGTTAAAAGTGTATGGTATAAGAATATCTGACACTGTTTCAAATCCTTCACCTGCTCCCATCGAGTTAACCGAATCCAGGCATATACCTATCCATTCCGATCCTGCCGATTGTATTATATCTTCAAATTCCCTTGCTTTAAGTCTGTCGTGGTTTTCTATAGCCAGCCTGATCTTCCGTGATCTTAACTCAGGTATAAGATCCTTAATTATTGCCTTTATATCAGGTATTGATGGTGTAAAATCCAATGTGTCTATTACCATCCTAAGGATCGGAGAATTAATGATTGCTGCAATATCCAGGCATCTTAGGGTGTGCTGGGGAGTGAGTCCTCTGCCGCCCATCTCAATAGAAATGCCTTTTTCAGCAGCAAAGTCAACAAGTAATTCAAGATCTTCATCCGATAGTTTTTCAATAGGAAGGTTATCGGCGATCTGGACCAGGTTAATTCCGGAAGTTACTGCCTTTTCAAGCAGTCCGCATAGAAGCATTGGATTTTCGGGTTCGAAACCGGGCACACCCACTGCCCAGGCAAATGTGTATGAACTCAATCCTAATTTCATTGCAATTCAGCCGGCAGCGGGAAATTTTTCGATGCGTCGTCAAGCACAAGAATCCAGTCATTTCCTCTGCCCGATGACGGAGGTGTGAACCTTCTGTCGCTCATTTCCTCGATGGTTTCAATAAGGATAACTTCACCGGACCTGGGATCATACCAGTAGGAATGGATTGCTTCGGTGTTCAGTTTGCTGATCCTGATCACAGCGCTCCATCCGGTAGGGAAATAGACAAAAGCATAACCGTCACCCCTGGTTGCTACAACATAGTCTGTTTCGGGATAGTATGAAGGTACTATAAGTGACTGATCGGGAACTCTTGAAACGAACGGACGTGATTCAAGAAGTCTTCTTGCATGTATCAGATCGTATGCACCGGGAAGATCGAGTACGTCATACCAGTTATTTCTTACAAGGCCTACCGGTTCCCGTTCGGGTGTTTTCATCTGCCAGATGGGATGGCATCCGTAGGTATGACCGAATGCTCCACTGAAAAGGTTCCAATAAAGGGCCTGCCTTATGTCAGCATCATTGAACCATCCAAGCACTTCAGGATTCCAGCCTACGGGGTGGTCCTCATACCGTGGCTCACCGTCGAGGCAGGGTTTTACAGGCAGAAGATTATAGTCGCGGACTACCAGTCGCAGGTATGCTGCATATGATCTCTGACCATGTCCGGTCTGACACATATTGAAATCAAGCCACGGGCTGTTGTGGAACCATGTTGAGGAACTGTTCTCTCCAATTGGGTGATATGTCATCAGATGGTTTTTGTCGACTGACTTAATACCTTCGCCCAATGCGTTCCATACCGGAAAATTATCACCGCCGCCTTCCCTGTCGCCCCCGTTGATCCATATTATGTTTGGGTAATCCTTATATCGGTTCCCGATCCACTGGCCATATTTAAATGCATTTTCCTTATTGAATATTACCGGCCCCTTTCCCCACTTTTTATCAACCTTATCGCCCCATGTGGGTAGCAGTCCTATATACATTCCTTTTTCCTCTGCTTTTTTTATCACCCAGTCGACATGGTCAAAATACTTTTCATTGGGTTTCAGGGGATCATTATCAATCAAAGGTCTTTCCCCCTCTGCGTTAGGCGTATTCAGCCCGTCGAGTTCAGCCAGGACTACTGCCTGAATTACTGTGAATCCCTTTGCGCGGCGGTTTTCCAGATACTTTTCTGTGTCTGTTTTGTTCAGACGATGAAAAAGCTCCCAACCAGTATCTCCGAGATAGAAAAACGGAGTGCCATCTTCATGGACCAGAAAGCGTTTATTTTCAGATACTTTCAGTCTGCCATGTGAAAAGTCCACAGATGGTCCCTTCCATGGATTTTCCTGCGATAATGCTGCATTATACGCTAAAACAGCTATCAGCATTACAAAAAAGCACTTTTTCATTTTAATGATTTTTATTTATTGTACTATTCTGCTGACTACATGTTTTCATCTTGCCCAGAAAAGGCTGTCCAAAAATTCTGATATTCGGGTCCTCTATTCTTGGTGCATCGTTTATATTAGCCTTTGTGAAACTTTATGGTTCAATTAGTTATGTTTAACTTCAAAGTTACACAAAGTTATTCACGAAGATACACAAAAGACTTTTGATACAACCTCACCTAATGGTTATGGTTTAAGCAAAATTTTTGTTTTCTCTTTTCAAAATAAGGTGTTTGTTTATTCGATGTCCATTATGCAAATTTTGAATATACAATAAGAACAAGTCCTATCAAATAAAATAAGAACATTAAAGTCAGCAAAAGATTTGTTCCTTTCGGGGCTCCCCTGAATTCTTTCCAGAGGAAGATACCCCATAGGGCTGCAACGACAGGTGCTGCATTGCTTAATCCATAGGATATTGCCGGGCTTGCGGCTCCCACACTCATAAAACTGACTGAATTGCCAAGGCACCAGATTACACCGCCCAACAATCCAAGAAGATGAGCCCTTGGTGTGCCAGCGAACCATTGTTTCATTTTAACAGGCTCACCCTCAACAGGTTTTGCCATGAAGAATGGATTCACAATTATGGTGCTTATAAGCGCGCCGATAGAGAAAAACACCACTGCAGTATAAGAGCTTATCTTGCCTGCATCTGCAGGTGTAAAATTAGTTGCAAGCGAGGATGCCACAAACCTGTAAAAGAATGCAATGCAGATCCCTGCCAGAAATGCCAGCATTATTCCCTTGAACGAGGCTTTTTTCTGTTGTCCGGCAAGTTTCCTGTATGATTGCATGCTAAAAATTATTGCCAGGATTATAACTGCAGTGCCAGCAAACAGCCATTTCGGATTGCCTTCAGGTTTGCCGAGATAGTTTATAAGAATTCCCAATGTCCAGCCTATACCTCCACCGATGGGAAAAGCCACCGACATTCCTGCCACAGCTATAGAAGCAGTGAGAAAAAGTGTGCCAATGTTCCATATAAATCCACCAATGGCTGAGGAAAGAAGATTTTTTGGATCGGCCTGGGCCAGATCAGGAATAAAACTGCGGCCCTGGTTTCCGAAACTCCCGAAAGTAAAAGCCATGATCAGTGCAAACAATAATATACCAAGGGTATAATCCCAATAGAAAAGTTCAAAGCGCCACTCTTTACCAATAAGGTTACGTGTGTTTTGCCAAGATCCCCAGCATATCATTGCTATCACGCATAAAAAGACAGCAAGGGCATAATTCTGTACAAGTACCATTGTATTAAAAGGATTATTTATGTCAGATATGAGAAGAAATAATTAAACAGTAAGATTTCTGTAAAACATACTCCTAAAAATAACAGAATTTATTTAAAATTCAAGACCCCTTTTCTGTAATTTGGAATTGGCAACTTTCAACCTGTGTTGTCATTAGGTCATTAATTTTTTACATTAAGTCATTAGTGGGCAATTAAAACCCACTGATTATTAATTGTTTATTTTCTAGTTCT
>CAZEUL010000020.1:0-84896 GCA_964514725.1 uncultured Rikenellaceae bacterium | reverse complement strand
ACATCTGACTGCGAGACCCTCGAGCAGACTGCTACTTTCACTGTTACTCAGGCTGCCGATGTAGTGATTACTGCTGCCACTGACTCGGAGATCGACGCTTGCACATTAGCCGACCAGGATGCCGCTGATGCAGCGTTTGCAGCATGGCTCGCTACTACAACAGTGAGCGGCGGATGTGAGCCTACGGCTACTCCTGATATTACTGCTGCTCCTAACTTCTGCGGCGGTAGCGTAACGGTAACATGGACCGTAACTGATCATTGCTTCGCAGGTGCTTCACCTTCTGCTACATTCACTATTAATCCGCCCGATGACATAATAATTAATTGCCCTGTTGATCCAAATCTTACTGCTTGCACATCTTTTTCTGAAATTCAGGCCGCATACAATAACTGGATCGCAGGATTCTCATATACCGGAGGATGTGAAAATTCTGATAACATTGTTACCGTACCACAGCTGCCAACTCCGGAAAGTATTATATGCAACGGAGTCTTTCTCTCATTTACTTATACTGTTATAACCAATTGCGGTCCAGATCAATCATGCACTTCAACATTCACAGTAGCTCCAGACGATACCCCCCCCACCCTCACCGGCTCCCTCACCCCAATCTCCGCCGATGGTTGCAGTCCCGACGACCTGCCCGCAGCTCTCGATATACCCGGACTGATCGCTGCCGGAGCTGTTATCTCCGATAACTGCACTCCGAACGACCAGCTTATAGTTGAGTATTCCGACGGAGAAGCAACAGGATCATGCCCGTGGACCACCATCAGGACCTATACCATCAGCGACCTCTGCGGTAACTCAAGCACTATCGAACAAACAATTACTATCAACGATAATGCAGCTCCTGAATATACAGGAACTATTAATAATCTGTCTATTGAAGGCTGCTTTGCATCAGATGCTCCCGATCCCGCTGCTTCAGTCGCTGACCTGATTGCGCTTGGAGTTACATTTACCGATAACTGCACAAATCCGGCTGACCTGATAGTAACCTTCGAAGATGAGGTCTCAACAACTGACTGCCCGGTTATCATTACCAGAACTTATACTGTCACTGACATCTGCGGTAACTTCACCACCGTCGAACAAACTATTACTATTAACGACTCTGCAGATCCTGTGATTTCAGGCGATATGACCAATCCGGTTATTGAAGGTTGTTCCGCTGAAGATGCTCCGGATCCTGCCACTTCTGTCGCTGGCCTTGAAGCCATGGGTATTATTATTTCTGACAACTGTACTTCTGACGCTGAACTGGTGGTTACATCTACCGACGAAGTATCTGCAACTGACTGTCCGATAACTGTTACCAGAATTTACACAGTTTCTGACCATTGCGGTAATTTCGCCACTGTCAGACAAACTATTACCATTGAGGACACCACACCACCATCATTCACCGGAACCATAATAAATCCTGATATCGAAGGATGTGCCACATCAGACGTTCCCGCTCCTGCTTCTTCTGTTACTGATCTGTTTGCGTTGGGAATTACGTTTACTGATAACTGCACTGACGCTGCTAATCTTGTGGTTTCATACGAGGATGAAGTGTCTGTTGATGACTGTCCAATTACTATAACCAGGACTTACACTATTACTGACCATTGCGGTAACTCCACAACTGTTGAACAGACTATTACTATTGATGATTTAACAGCTCCTGAGCTTACCGGTAACCTTGAACTTGTAACCGCCGAGGGTTGCGATATTGACGACCTGCCCGCAGCTCTCGATATCACCGGACTTATAGCCGCCGGAGCTGCCATTTCCGATAACTGCACTCCGAACGACCAGCTTACAGTTCAATTCACGGATTCAGATCCTTCCGGAACATGCCCGATGGTGATCACCAGAACTTATACCATTACAGACCTTTGTGGAAATGTAAGCGCAGGACTGACGCAGACTATCAATATTGATGACAATACGGCTCCGATATTTATCGGAACACTTAATACGATAAATATCGAAGGATGCGATGTTACAGCGGCACCGGCTCCTCTCGATATAGCAGGACTCATCAACGCTGGTGCTTCAATATCCGACGCCTGTACTCCAAATGAACAGCTCTCTGTTCAGTACTCAGATTCTGCACCGACAGGTTCATGTCCTGTTACATTTATAAGAACCTATACAATTACAGATATCTGCGGAAATATAAGCACCGAACTTCAGCAGGTTATTAATATCGATGATAATACAGCTCCTGAGATCACAGGTCAGCTTTCACCAATTGAACTTGAAACCTGTGAGGTTACTGATGTTCCGGCTCCGCTTGACATTGCTGGTTTGATTTTGGCCGGTCTTACTATCATTGACAATTGCACTCCTGTAACACAGCTTGGTATTGATGTAACTGATTCTGATCCGGATGGTACCTGCCCGGCTACAATTACCAGGACTTATGCATTAACCGACAATTGCGGGAACTCGATCGACATAAACCAAATTATCACTATTAATGATGAGACACCCCCACAGATCACATGTCCAACTAATCAAATACGTGATATACATCCTTCTAATCCAAATTACGCTGCCCGCGGAAATGAGTTTGATTATATCTCAGCAAGCGATAATTGCGGTGACGTTACCGTTACAAATAATCTCGACGGAACAAATTCACTGGCAGGTCATCTGTTTGGTCTGGGAGTGACTGAAGTGATCTGGACAGCAACCGACGCATGTGGAAATACATCAAGTTGCTCATTCACCGTTACTGTTTACTCAACTTCACTGAGATTCAACAAGGATGCGGTCGAAGATAATTATGATCAGGTGGGTGATGTAATTCATTATATTCTGGAGGTTGATAATACCGGCAATGTGGATGTCTCAGATGTTGTAATTACTGATCCTGGCGCTGATCCTGGAAGTATAACTTATACCTCAGGCGACAGTGATGGGGATAATGTACTTGACCATAACGAGATGTGGACATTCACTGCTACACACACCATTGTTCAGGCTGATATTGATGCGGGTCATTATGAAAATACCGCCACTGTAACAGGAACCCCGGCAAGCGGTGAACTGGAACCCGCTGCTGATACAGAGGATATTCCTGCTTTGCTTAACCCAGACATCTCTCTTGTAAAAACTGGTTCGATAGTTGATTCTGACGATAACGGTTATCATAATGCAGGTGACCAGATAACTTATACATTTACTATTAACAATACCGGTAATGTTACTCTTACAAATGTTACATTAACTGATCCTCAGATAATAGTCACAGGTGCTCCGATAGCTTCACTGGCCCCGGGAGCTTCTGATGAAACAACCTTCACAGGTGTATATACGATAACACAAGATGACATTGATGCAGGTACCTTTACAAACACTGCAACCGTCACCGGCACCTTTAATAACAACAACTATACTGCTACCGCAAGTGATACCCGGGAGTTTGATCGGATTATCAGTATTGAACTCATTAAGGAAGGAACCTATCGGGATGTAAATGGCGATGGCATTCATAATGTTGGCGATCAGATCATTTACGACTTTATGATCACCAATACTGGAAATGTACCACTCACTGATATCATTATTACTGATCCTTATGTAACAATTTCGGGTACAGCTATTGCAATACTGAATCCTGCTGAAAATAATACAGGCGCCTTCTCCGGAGTGTATACTCTTACCCAGGCCGATATAGACGCCGGATCATTTACAAATACTGCAACCGTTACAGGCACATTTAACGGAGAACCGGTTACAGATACAGACGATGATATTCAGGAATTTGTTCAGTCACCATCATGGACCTTAACCAAAACAGCTACTGAAGAGAATTATGATGCCGCCGGTGATATAATACATTATACCCTGACTCTCGAAAATACAGGGAATGTCTCTGTCAGGGATGTTTCCATCACTGACCCAGGAGCAGACTCTGGAAGTATCACCTACAGTTCTGGTGACACCAACAACGATGGTATTATAAATTCTGACGAGGTATGGATCTATACTGCTGCTCATACAACAACTCAGGATGATGTTGATGCCGGTCACTTTGAAAATACAGCTACCGCAGATGGTACTCCAGCCGGAGGCACACTGCAATCGGCTACAGCTACTGAAGATATTCCTGCGATCCAGACAACATCATGGGAGCTTATTAAAACAGCCATAGAACCAGGTTATGAACAGACCGGTGATGTAATCAATTATACAATAACTGTTGAAAATACAGGGAATGTAACCATAAGTAACGTTGATCTCACTGATCCCGGAGCTGATGCTAACAGTATTACTTTTGTATCAGGAGATACTAATAATAATGGTAATCTGGATCCGTCAGAGATCTGGAATTATTCTGCAGTTCATACTATAACAGATGAAGACATCGCATTACGTCACTATGCAAATACTGCTACTGTGACAGGAGTTCCTGCTGCTGGTGACCTGGCTCCCGCTTCAGATACTGAAGACGTGCCGATGACAATTATAGCTTCATGGACATTATCAAAAATAGCCACAGAGGCCAGTTACAATGATGTTGGAACTGTTTTGAATTACACTATTGCACTTGATAATACCGGTAATGTTTCAATAAGCAATGTTGAACTGACTGATCCAGATGCTGATCCAGGAAGTATTATATATTTATCTGGTGATACGGATAATGACAATGTCCTTGATGTAACTGAGACATGGACCTTTACGGCAACTCATACAACAACTCAGGCCGACCTTAATAATGGACATTTTGAAAATACTGCAACCGCTACCGGCGTTCCGGCAGAAGGGACTCTGGATCCTGCGATCGGATCGGCAGATGTACCTGCAATCCAGAATCCTGCCTGGACACTAACCAAAGATGCTACTGAAACAGAATTCCAGGCTGTCGGTGATATTATCCAATATACTCTGATTCTTGACAATGGAGGAAATGTGTCCATCAATAATGTCACAATAACTGATCCCGGCGCCGATGCAGGAAGCATAATAAGGATCTCAGGAGATACCAATGAAGATAATAACCTTGATCCCGATGAAACCTGGACATTTACTGCTGTCCATACTATTTCCCAGACAGATCTGGATAACGGCCACTATCTAAATACCGCAACTGCTACTGGAACACCTGCCGGAGGAAATCTCGAACCAGCCGAAGCTTCAGAGGATATTCCTGCATTCCCTGTTCCTACACTGGTGCTGACAAAAACAGCGGCTGAAGAAAACTACGATTCCGTTGGTGATGTTATACACTACACGATTACTGTTCAGAACACAGGAAATGTCGCAGTATTCAATGTAATAGTAACCGACCCGCTTACGAACCTTAACGAGACCCTGCCATCACTCGGAGCAGGAGCTACAGTTATATTCAATACAGAATATATTGTTGATCAGAATGATATCGATGCCGGACAGGTTCACAATATAGTATCTGCATCTTATCTTTATGGACTTGAATCCTACCCGGCAGAACCTGCTGAAGTAGTTGTACCAGCTGTACAGAATCCATTAATAGAGATTTCTAAAGATGCAACAGAAACAGAATATGACTCTGTTGATGATGTAATACATTATACGATTGTTGTAACAAATACTGGAAATGTTACTCTGACAAACGTCAATATAACTGATCCGATTACTGGTCTAAATGAAACAATACCCATACTTGCACCCGGAGAAGGAAATTCAGTAACATTTACAACCGAATATACAATAGTTCAGAATGATATAGATGCTGGTGAGTTTGAAAATATTGTAACTGCTTCGTCTGACTTTAATGGTGAACCTGTAACAGATACTGCTACAGAAACAGTACAGGCATATGTTATTTCTCAGCTTTCGGTAACCAAAATCGTTGACCAGTCAAACATCTCAGCTCCCGCAACACTGAATTACACCATCACAATAACCAACACCGGAACTGTAGGCCTTACAGGTATTACCGTAACTGATGATTTTGCCGGTGGAGCAGTTTATGTATCGGGTGATGCTGATAACGATAACGTTCTTGACCTTAACGAGACGTGGATCTATTCAGCAGATTATCAGGCTACCCAGGATGATATCGATGCCGGTAACGACCTGGTCAACATTGTCAGCGTTACCAGCACTGAAGTAACCGATCCTGTCACGGCTCAGGTTGTAACAACAATCGCCCGCGATGCTGACCTTAATGTTACCAAGACAGTCAATCTGGCTTCAATCTCAGCTCCCGCAACACTGAATTACACCATCACAATAACCAACACCGGAACTGTAGGCCTTACAGGTATTACCGTAACTGATGATTTTGCCGGTGGAGCAGTTTATGTATCGGGTGATGCTGATAACGATAACGTTCTTGACCTTAACGAGACGTGGATCTATTCAGCAGATTATCAGGCTACCCAGGATGATATCGATGCCGGTAACGACCTGGTCAACATTGTCAGCGTTACCAGCACTGAAGTAACCGATCCTGTCACGGCTCAGGTTGTAACAACAATCGCCCGCGATGCTGACCTTAATGTTACCAAGACAGTCAATCTGGCTTCAATCTCAGCTCCCGAAACACTGAATTACACCATCACAATTACCAACACCGGAACTGTAGGCCTTACAGGAATCACCGTAACCGATGATTTCGCCGGTGGAGCAGTATATGTCTCAGGTGATGCCGATAACGATAACGTCCTCGACCTAAACGAAACATGGATCTATTCAGCAGACTACCAGGCTACTCAGGATGATATCGATGCCGGTGACGACCTGGTCAACATTGTTATAGTTGATTCTGATCAGACTGAAGCTGAACAAGCTCAGGCTATGACTATCATTTCTGGTAATGCCGATCTTAACGTTACCAAAACTGTTGATCAGCCTTCTATCAGTGCTCCTACAACGTTGAACTATACTATAACCATCATAAATTCAGGAAGTACCAGTCTGACAAATGTAAGAGTCTCAGATCCGCTTACCGGTGGGGCAACTTATCAGTCTGGTGATGTAAATGGAAACAACATCCTGGATCTTAATGAAACATGGAACTACACAGCTCAGTATGTTGTTACTCAGGGCAGGATCAATGCAGGTAATGATATAGTCAACACTGTAAATGTTACATGCACCGAAATTCCAAACCCAAGATCTGCGACCGCTACAACAACCATAAATGTCAATGCTTCATGGACCCTCACCCTTACGGCAACAGATCCAAATTATGATGCTGTGGGAGACGTTCTGCATTATACAATAAGAATAAACAATACGGGTAATGCTCCAATATCGAATGTAAATCTGACTGTCACCGGTGCAGATCCTGGAAGTACGATCTATGTATCCGGAGATACCAACGACAACGGGGTTCTTGATCCTTCAGAGACCTGGATCTACAACTCGACCCATAGAGTTACCCAGACTGACATCAACAACGGACACTATGCCAACACGGCAACAGCAACCGGAACACGCCCGGGTGGACCATTAGCTCCTGCAGTTGATGATGAAGATGTTCCAGCAGATCAGATACCTCAGCTGACCATAACAAAATCTGCTGTAGAAACCAGTTATGTGGCTGTGGGAGATCTTATCCATTATAACCTTACAGTAAGGAACAGCGGTAATGTAACTTTGACAGGAGTAACAGTAACTGACCCGAATGCTGTTGTGACATGCACCGGGGCTCCTTATACATTAGCTGCAGGAGAGAGTCGAACATGTACAGCTATTCATGCAGTGACTGCAGGTGATATTGCTTCAGGCAGCATAACCAATATGGCAACCACCTCAGGAACCGGACCTGGTAACCAACCTGTCACTGCTTTAAGTAACCAGGTTACTGTCAGGATGAATAATCAGCCTCCGGTTGTGATGTGTCCGCAAAATATAAGGATCAATGCTAATCCTCTAGCTCCGGGAACCTTAATATCAGACGGACTGTCTGCAACTTATTCTGATCCGAACAACAATGTCGTTTCACTTACCTGGACAATGACAGGGGCTACAGTTGCTTCATCGCCTGCAACAGGTATAAATAATATTGATAGCTACACCTTCAATCTTGGCACTACTACAATCACATACACAGTTACTGATGCCCTTGGATTGACAGACGACTGCAGCTTCACCGTGACAGTTGTCGACAACACTCCGCCTGTTGCAGTATGCCGCGACATAACAGTCTATCTTGACCTTGTTCTTGGCACAGTAACCATTCAGCCTCTCGATGTCGACGGCGGAAGCTATGATAACAGCGGTTATATTGCCGACAGGGAAATCAACCTCTCTCAGTTCGACTGCCACGACATTGGCCCGAATATGGTAACCCTTACCGTATATGACGAGTCCGGCAACAGCGATGAGTGTATTGCCGTTGTAACTGTCGCCTATGCCGTCGTACCTGCACCGGTGGTTACTCCGTCGACAGACATTATCTGCAATGAAGGCTCAACAGGTTTTGTTCTTACCAACAACATACCTTCAACTTCATGGACATGGACCGTTTCTTCATCATCATTTATCACAGGTGCTGCTGATGACAATTCAGGAATGCTTTCTTCAATAACACAAGCCCTTTCAAATTCAGATACTATAGTCCATAATATTACCTATACCATCACTCCGACTGTTTATGGTTCATGCACCCTCCCGCCAATCACAGGTGAAGCATGGATCAATCCTCGTCCGCAGATACACGTGAGACCTGCCGACGAAATAATCTGTGACGGTGGCAGTACGACCATTTTCGTGCGTAATCCGAATTCGGTAATTCGTGGCGACTGGATGTACGATCTGACAGTGATTCCTGACCCGGGTATAACAGGATACACCCCGAATGGAAGATTTACCGAGCCTACAAACCTTACTGAAACGCTCTTTAACAGCGGAACAGATATAGGCAGGATAGTCTACAGGTTCACTCCGCTTATTGTACCCGAAGGCAGCACCGTAGCATGTAACAATGGAGTGCCTGTAGAGATCACAATCATGGTAAGACCCGCCCTCAGACACAGGTACAACACTATCACTTCCGACTACAACGGATTCAACATCAGCTGCTACGGAAAATCAAATGGATTTATAAATATAAATCTAAAGGATGATGCTGTACCGATGACTTATTATTGGACCGGGCCTAACGGATTTACATCAACTTCAGAGGATATTTCAAATGTGCCTGCCGGTCAGTACGTGGTCCATCTTACAGATATTTATATGTGTACCGCTACCGATACATTTGAACTTCGCCAGCCAGGCAGATTCTCTATGGATATCACAGCTCCTGCCGGAGCCTATGGTTACAATCTGAGATGCGCAGGTGATAAGAACGGAACAGTAACAGTAAATGCCTTAAATAATGTAGGATCTGTTGATTATATGTGGGCCGACGGGTATATCGGAAGGTCAAGGAATGACCTCTCTGCAGGTACATATAAGATCATTCTCTCCGACTCCAACAGCTGTCTTGCCGATTCGACCGTAACTCTTACCGAGCCCGAAAAGATTAGAATATCCTTCGAGGTCATACCTGCTATGTGTCCTGAAAAACCTGACGGTGCTGTCAGACCCGTTGTCACAGGTGGTGTGCCCGGTGTCGATTTTTCATACCTATGGTCGGATAATTCAAGAGAAAGAAACCTCATTGATGTGCGTGAAGGCATTTATACCCTTACTGTTACCGATAATAACGGTTGCATTGAAACTGATGGAGCACACGTAACATCGCTTAATGAAAATTGTCTGATTATTCCTGAGGCATTCTCTCCAAACAGAGATAACATAAATGATGTCTGGAACATTGGTGAAATTGAATACTATCCTAATTGTGAGATAACTGTCTACAACAGGTGGGGACAGATGGTATGGAAATCTGAAAAAGGTTATCCGAATCCATGGGATGGAAGAAGCAATGGTAAAAGACTTCCGATTGATTCTTATCATTATGTGATTGAACTTCATAATGGTCTGAGACCTATAATGGGCAGCGTAACTATCGTTAGGTAAAAATGGTATTATTAAACATAGAAATGGCTAAGATTAAATATCAAAAGTTCAATATTATCTTAAGGTTGATTGATCAATATGTTACAATAATTGATCAAAAATTTTTCTTTATCGCCCTAATTTGTAGTATTTTTTCATTGAATTATCGAACTATTAGTCAATTTTAGAATGAAGAAGCTGCTTATTCTATTTCTCTTTTGTCTGGCAGGACAAGCTCTGTTTGCCCAGCAGCTTCCTTTGTACAGCCAGTATCTTTATAACAAATATCTGATTAATCCTGCAATTGCTGGAAGTGATGGTTTTACAAGCTTCAATATTACCGCACGTGAACAATGGATAGGCTATTCAGGAGCACCACGAACATATTCCCTTAGTTATCAGACAAGGTTTCTGAAAAGAGGTTACAGGCTGAGAGACGGTCTTTTCAGAGAGAATGTTTACCGGCCAAAAACCGAAGGAAAAGTAGGAATGGGAGGTTACATATTCAGTGATAAGAATGGCCTTATTCACAGGACAGGATTCATGATGTCCTATTCATACCATATGTGGGTTGAGGACTATACACAGCTTTCCTTTGGCATTGATTTTACCGGATATCACTTTAGGATTTCAGCTGATGAAACAAGTTTCGAGGATCCTGATGAACCATGGTTAAATGATAATCTCCGCAGAGGAGTATTTATCCCGGATGTTGATTTTGGAGTATACTTATTAAATCCAAAGTATAGTGTAGGGTTCTCAGGACAACAGTTATTCGGGGCAATTGCCAAAATCGGGAACTACGCATATAAAAACTATTGGATGGACAGACATTACTATTTATTTGGTTCTTACAATTTTTACTCAGGGGTGAAAGCTGAAATACAGCCTTCTGTCCTTCTTAAAATTTCAGAACAATTCAGACCTCAGGCTGATTTGGGTCTTACATATATATATGATATGAAATTATGGGCTGGCGTTTCATACAGAACAGGAAGTGCTTTGATTGTCAATATCGGAATGAAATATGTAAACAGCAGGGTGAAAATGAGATCAATGTACTTTGGATACTCATTCGATTATGCATTAAACCAGATCCACAGGGCGACATATGGAACCCATGAACTCACAATTGCCATTAGATTTGGAGACAGCGCCAAACGGTTCAGGTGGCTCGACCGCTATTAATCAACCAGCTCGTGTTCGATATCTTCCAGGGTCTTTCCTTTGGTTTCAGGCAGTTTTTTAAGAATGAACCAAAAGCCAAGTACACAAATGAATCCATAGAGCCAGAATGTTCCTGAGGCCTTTAATGTCTTATTTAAAATCGGGAAAGTATAGGTTAAGACAAAACATGCACTCCACAATGCAAATGTGGATATTGACATTGCAAAACCTCTTATACGGTTGGGAAAGATCTCTGACAAAACCACCCAGGTAACAGGGGCAAGTGACATTCCATAACATGCTATAGCCGCAACAACCATAATAAGCAGTGGAACTCCCTGCAGGTGTACATAATACATAGCTCCAATGATAGTGAATATTCCTGCCAGACCGGCTGCTCCAATAAGCATCAGCACCTTTCGTCCAAGCTTGTCAACCGTGAACATCCCCACCAGTGTGAATACCAGATTGACACTTCCTGTTATTACTATATTGAAAAGCGTATCAGATACACTGTATCCGGCATTGGCAAAAATTTCGTGAGCATAATTGAAAATTACATTTATGCCACACCATTGCTGGAAAACCGCAATCACAACACCGATGGCAAGCAACTTTAAAAAGCCGGAGTTTCTAAGTAATTGAAAATCAACTTTCTTTTTTTCCGGATAAATAGTCCGGCTTATAGCTTCTAACTCTGCATCAGCATATTCATCTCCGCCGATCCTGTGAAGAATATGAAATACCTTCATCCTGTTGCATCTTCCTTTTGCAAGGAATCTCGGGCTTTCAGGAACAAACCACATAAGGATAAAAAACAGAGCTGCCGGAACTGCACAAGCGTAAAACATCCATCTCCATCCAAACTGCCCGTTCCATGAAGTCATTATTTCTGTGAGAGTTGCATCTTCCGGAACCGGCTTCGCTATTTTCCAGTTCACATACTGGGCAATGAGAATCCCAATAACTATTGTAAGCTGATTTATGGAAACAAACCTCCCCCTTACATTGGCTGGAGTTATCTCGGCAATATACATTGGTGAGAGATTAGAGGCAAGGCCGATGCCAATGCCACCCACAATTCTGAAAACAACAAACTCGGAATAACTGCCGGCCGATCCTGTTCCAAACGATGCGAGAATAAAAAGCCCTGCGGATACAATCAATAACTTTTTCCTTCCGAACCTGTCACTTAACCAACCGGATAACGCAGCGCCTGACAGACAACCGATAAGTGCACTGCTCATTGCCCAACCCTGCAGGTAGGCATTCCCGCTAATTGCAAAATGAGCTTCATAGAATGGTTTTGCTCCACCTATAACTACCCAATCATATCCAAATAGAAGCCCGCCAAGAGCTGAAATTGAGGTGATTATAAAAAGATATCTCCAGTTATATTTTAAATTCATAATGAGTGCCAGGTGTTTTGCAGGAAATAATTAAAGCTCTTTAAGAGCTTCAAGCATGGCAACAACATTTGGAAACGGGACATTCGCCTGGATATTATGTATTGAATTGAAAACAAATCCTCCATTATTGTTTAAAATACTGCATTGCCTTTTTACCTGTTCTTTTACCTGGGCCGGTGTTCCGAAAGCAAAAACACCTTGTGTATCAACACCTCCCCCCCAGAATACTATTCTGTCTCCATATTTTTTCTTAAGCAGAACCGGATCCATTCCTGCTGCATTTATCTGAACCGGATTAATAATGTCAAATCCAGATTCAATAAAAAGATCCATGAATGATTCAATGGCCCCGCATGAATGTTTGAAAGTCTTCCAGGTGGTATTCCCATGAATCCAGTCGTTCACCTTTTTATAATAGGGCATCCAGACTCTGGCATATGTCTCAGGCGAGCAAAAGGTTGAATTCTGTGTCCCGAAATCAGTTCCGCAGATAAAAGTCACATCAATCTTGCCATTTATTACACTATGGATCTTCCTGAGATTCTCAACCGCTATATCTGTTTGCTTATCAAAGATGTTCTTTACAAAATCCTCTCTTATAAGAGTTGAAATATACCATTCACTTACCCCTCTGATACCTTTTGGATTTTTTAATCCTATGGCAGGGACCAATGCAATATCCCCCAATGCTGTACCTCCCAAGGATGCTATTACGCCTTTACCGGAATTTTTAACATTTTCAGTCTGTTTGTGCCAGTATTCAAGTTCGTAATCTGTAATAATCGTAAACTCTTCAAGGTTGTCTTCAAGTCTGAGTGATAGGTCATCGATAGGTCCCTGGCGGTCAAGTGCATCAAAAAAATATCCTGATTTTGGCATCATGGCACTTGGCCTAACGGAAGTGTCACCTTCAGGGTACATTAGAATATCACCGTTCTCATTGAAAGTATAATTAAAATCTCCGGGGAGCAATACCTCCTGACCCCACAGAGTTTTGGCCGGCTTCCAGTCTTTTGCAGCAACCCCGAACATATTCTTTTCACCTGTGATGCCTATGACATCTATCCCCATCTCTCTGACAAGTTCTGCATCAACTTCACCAAGCATCTGATAAGGTTCTATAACCTTTACGGGTCTTTTCTCAAGTCCGTAATAATCTCGAAGTTTCTCTACAATTAGAACATGAATTCCTGTAACTGCTGTTGAACCAAAATCAACTACAACCTTGTCAGGCTGCTTGTGATTTATCGTCTTTAAAAAATTTGCCCTGGAAGTATCTGACATAAGAAAGACCGTTTTGAAATACAGAGTATAAAGTTAATTTATTCCGGTAATCATCAAATAATTTGTTGTATTTTACAGATGACAGGTAGTTTTTTTATAACTTTTCATCTGGGCAAATAATTATTATGCAAAGGATCATAAAATAAAACATGTTTTGAAAATCTCTTTCATTTCTGTCTGCTTATAAATGAATTATGTATGTCACATAAAATCTTATTTTCGGAAATGCATGAATTTACAATCCCGGAGCCATTTATCTTTAATCCGTTAAAGCATTATCTGCCGTTTATTAAGGAATTTGTCAATTCGAAAATAAGGGACTCTTTGTACCATAATATCAACACAAAGGACTTTTTAAGCGAACTTAAACATCTCGGGACATCTGTAATGGATATCTATACAGGAGCCTTGCCCCTGGATAGAATATTGTGTGAGCTAAAAGATTTCCTTTCGGAGAAAAAGCTTCATCTGAAATCTTTATTTGCATTGTGGGCAGGAACCGGTTTTAATAATTACAAAATAATTTCACTTTCAGACACTTCACAATGGACCCTTAAATACCATGAAAACGATATAAGATTTGTACATATATTCCCTGCCAGGCAAAGTCCTTTTTCATTCAGAATAAAGGCCAATACTCTGAAATCGGCTATATTGTACCTTGTTATAATTGGAAAAGATTATGTGAAAGAAGATGACCTTAACCAGGCAAGGGCTCTAATTGGTCTGTCTCCTGTTAAAGACCTTGCAGAAACGGAAGCGGTCACTGAAATGATAGATATCCTGAGAATCTGAAAGTATATAAATTCTCCCGTGAAGCTGCTGATCTTAATATTATTTTCAAACAGATTTTTATATGACTTTTCTTTGTTGATGATTTATGTGCGTTCATCAACGATAAGTATATGATTATCAAATTAATTTGCAATTTGACAATATCAGTTATAAATTTGATTTAATAGAATCGACGACAGTTTTAAGATTCTTTTTTTGTTAAGAAAGAAGCCAGCGTCCCGGTAATCTTAGTCGCAATTCTACTCCAATAGAAAGAAAAGATTATTAAGGATGCTGGCCTTTCAAATGTAAGAAAAAAATAAAATTGAAATATGAATAGGGATTAAGGAAATTAAAGAGAAACCTTCAGGTTTAATACCTGTCTTCATTTTTCCCTTTTTGCTTTTAAATTGTCAGATGGGGGCGGCAGTTCTGCCGCCTCTGTCTATTTTAATGGCAACTGTGATCCCGGAGAGACTCGAACTCTCAACCAACAGAACCGGAATCTGTCATTCTATCCATTGAACTACGGGACCTTAAATTCCCGGCAAAAATATAACCATTAGTGCGGTTTTACAATTAAATGCCAAAGTTTTTATATTTTCGCACACTTGACGGAAGGCTGAAGTCCGATGATAGAGGACCGATGACAGAGGTCTGGTCATCTGTTTTCAATCAACTATGTCAAATACAACACTTCATCAAAATTGATAATGGAATACAATTTCAAAGCAATAGAAAAAAAGTGGCAGCGGTATTGGGAGGAAAATAAAACTTTTAAAACTCCCGAAGATCTTACAAATCCGAAAAAGTGTTATGTTCTGGATATGTATCCATATCCCTCAGGTGCAGGACTGCATGTCGGACACCCCGAAGGTTATACCGCAACGGATATTTACGCCCGCCATAAAAGAATGAAAGGATTTAATGTCCTTCATCCTATGGGATGGGATGCATTCGGACTGCCAGCGGAACAATATGCAATCCAGACAGGAACCCATCCTGCTGTCACAACACGGAATAACTGCGATACTTTCAGGCGTCAGATAAAGGGACTGGGATTAAGTTACGACTGGGATAAAGAGATAAACACAACTGACCCCAAATACTACAAATGGACACAGTGGATATTCATTAAACTTTACAATACATGGTTTGATGAAACCCTTCAGAAAGGCAGGCCGATCTCTGAACTGAAAATCCCTGATGAGATCCTTTCTTCAGGCGACAGGGAAACAAGGAAATATATTGACTCAAAAAGACTTGCCTACTATGGTGATGCCCAGGTGTGGTGGTGCCCTAGCTGCCGAATTGTCTGCGCAAATGAAGAAGTGCTGAACGATGGTTCACATGAGAAATGCGGCAATATTGTCGAGAAGAGAAATCTTAAGCAATGGATGCTCCGCATTCCCCTTTATGCAGAGAGGCTGCTGAAAGGAATTGATGACCTGAACTGGCCCGAAGGAATAAAAGACATGCAGCGCAACTGGATTGGCCGTTCAACCGGGGCTGAAGTCGATTTTAAGATTGAAGGACTGAATGAAACCCTTACTGTTTTTACTACCCGACCCGACACATTATTCGGTGCTACATACATGGTGATAGCACCGGAACATTATCTGGTAAGAGAAATTACAACACCAGAATGGAAAGACCAGGTCAACGAATACATCAAAGCTGCAAACCTAAAGTCAGAACTCGACAGAACAGATCTTGCAAAAGAAAAAACAGGTATCTTCACAGGAAGGTATGCCATTAATCCGGTTAATAATAAAAGAATCCCGATCTGGGTTGCCGATTATGTTCTTACAGGTTATGGGACAGGTGCCATCATGGCAGTCCCTGCTCATGATACAAGGGATTTTGAATTTGCCCGTAAATTCAACCTCCCTGTTTTATGCATACAGGATCCGGATGTTTCAGATCAGGAACAGAGGAAGAGGATCCTCAGCGGTGATGAATGCTGGACAGAGGATGGGAGGTATATAAACTCCTCTGATCTTTCAACAGGCATTGATATCAATGGTCTGAACAAAGAAGCAGGGATTTCCAAAATTATTAAATGGCTGGAAACAAATCGTCTTGGGAAGTCAAAGGTAAATTATAAAGTCCGTGACTGGCTATTCAGCCGTCAGAGGTACTGGGGTGAACCCTTTCCTGTAATTCACTGGGAAGATGGTGAGATAACACTTCTCGACGAAAAAGAACTTCCCCTTGAACTGCCTGAACTTGAAAAATTCCTTCCTGGTGAATCAGGGGAATCACCACTTGCCAACGCAGGCGACTGGCTTTTAGTCACCGACAAAAATGGCCGCAAAGGCAGGCGGGAAACCAATACAATGCCACAATGGGCTGGATCGTGCTGGTATTATTTACGGTTCATTGATCCTCACAATGACAACGAGATTTTCGACAAGGAAAAGGAAAAATACTGGATGCCTGTTGATCTGTACATAGGAGGTGCAGAACATGCAGTGCTTCATCTGTTATACAGCCGGTTCTGGCATAAGGTCCTGTTCGATCTGGGAATAGTGTCAACAGATGAACCTTATACGAGGTTGTTCAATCAGGGGATGATACTCGCATTTGCCTATGAAAATGAATCCGGGGCAAAAATACCTGCCGATCAGGTTGAGGAGAAAGATGGCAAATTCTATAATATTGAAACCGGAACAGAAGTCAGGCAAATAGTGGCAAAGATGTCAAAATCACTTAAAAACGTTGTAAATCCTGAAGATGTTACGGAAAGATATGGAGCTGATTCCCTGAGACTTTATGAAATGTTTATGGGTCCGCTTGATGTAATGAAACCCTGGGATGACAGAAATGTGAAGGGTGTATTTAATTTTCTGACAAGAACTTTCAGATTCTTTTCAAATCGAGAGAATATTTATGAGGGACAGGAAGATATAGAGATTCTTAAAGGTCTCCACAAGACAATACGAAAAGTTGAAGATGACATCGAAAATCTGAAATTCAATACGGCAATTTCTGAAATGATGATTTTTCTTAATCTTGTATACCGCAGGGGAAAGGTATCACAGGATACAGCATCCAAATTTATTTTAATTCTCTCCCCTTTTGCTCCTCATCTTGCAGAAGAATTATGGCAGATTCTGGGTCATCAGAAGACGCTTGCCTATGAACCATGGCCTGAAGTGATTGAAGAATACCTGAAAGCTGATGTAGTCGAATACCCTGTATCATTTAACGGGAAAATGAGGTTTAAGATCGAACTTCCTGCTGATATGGGAAAAGAGGAAATCATCAAAACTGTTCTTGCAGATGAAAGGTCCGCCAAATGGACAGGAGGATCAGTGCCATTAAATGTCATTGTAGTTCCAAACAAGATAGTTAATGTGGTAATCAGATAGACTAGTAAGGGATGATGCCACTTCCCCGTTTAAAATATATCTGCCTCTTAATTGTTATTTTTTTAACAATAGGCTGCAGACATTATGTCAAAACTGACTTACAGTCTCACGTTCCTGTTGATACTACATCACGCAGAGATTCTGACCATTTAAACCTGATTTTCGGCATACCCTCCGACTCATACAACCTTGTAACAGGACATATCAGGAAGAACGGATTCCTTTCATCAATTCTGCTTGAACATGGAATAACAATGATCGAACTTGAAAAAGTACTCCAAAACTCCAAAGATGTTTTCGATGTGAGGAAAATGAGGTACGGAAACAATTTCACTCTCTTTTGCGAAAAAGACAGCGAATCACGGGCCAGATATCTGGTTTATGAACATGATCCGCTTACCTGTTACGTTTTCAGCTTCAATGATTCACTTAACATCACTGAATATAAAAAAGAGATTAAAAAGGAAATCAAATATGTATCACTTACAATAGAATCATCTTTGTGGGATGCCATGCTTCAGAATGGATTACATCCTTCTCTTGTAATTGAATTATCACAAATATATGCTTGGAGTATTGACTTTTTCGGATTACAGAAAGGAGATACATTCAAAGTTATTTACGATGAATTGTCAGTCGATGAAAAAACTTTGGGCATAGGCAGGATTTATGGGGCAAGATATTCAGGATCAGGGACATCAATTGATGCGATTCCTTTTATACAGGACGGAAAAGAGAGCTATTATGACAATAACGGCAATAGTCTAAGGAAAGCATTCCTCAAAGCTCCGCTGCAGTTTGCAAGAGTAACATCAAGGTTCTCTGCCAGCAGATTTCATCCGATCCTCAGGATACGCAGGCCACATCACGGAGTCGATTATGCAGCTCCTTTAGGAACACCCGTACATTCAATTGGAGACGGAAGAGTTGTTCAGGCCGGTTTTGACGGAGGATCAGGGAAAATGGTCAGGATTGTCCATAACAGTGTCTATTCAACTGCTTATCTCCATCTGAGCAGTTTCGAAAAAGGGATAGCTCCGGGTGTGTATGTAAAGCAGGGAGATATAATCGGATATGTAGGAAGCAGTGGTCTTTCAACTGGACCACACCTTGATTTCAGATTTTATATGAACGGCTCTTCTGTCGATCCCTTAAAGGTCGAAGCTCCTCCTGTTGAACCTGTATCAGAATTAAACAAACCAAGATTTGAAAAACAAAAGAAAGTTGTGATTTCCCTTTTGGAAACGTTTTAGTAAAGAGAAGGCAGACCAACAACGATTTTTTCAATAACTGCCGGGAAATACCTGTACTCAAGTTCATGAACCTTTTCGGCAAGACTATCCGGAGTATCATTCCTGTTTACCGGGCATTTTGCCTGGAAAATAATATCACCGGCATCATACACCTCATTGACATAATGTATTGTGATTCCAGATTCCAAATCACTGCTTTTTATGACTGCTTCATGCACCCGCTCCCCAAACATTCCTTTCCCTCCATATTTAGGAAGCAATGCCGGATGAATGTTTATTATCCTTCCCTGATAAAGCTCAAGGATATTGGATGGAACCAGCCATAAAAATCCTGCCAGAACAATGAAATCTATTTTGTTTTCACGCAGTATTTTCAGAACATTTTCAGTTTCATAAAAATCCTTCCGGTCGAAAAATAATGCCTTTACCTTATACTTCTCAACTCGTTTAAGTACGTATGCTTCACGCTTGTTCGACAATACAAGCTTCACATTCGCAGAATCTCTGTTCGAAAAATATTTAATTATGTTCTCAGCATTTGTCCCTGAACCTGAGGCAAAAATGGCTATATTCTTCATTATCAGAATATTTTCTTTCTATGATCTTCTTTTCCGACCCGGAATTGTCAAGTTTATTTTTCTAATTATCAAAATATTATACCACTTTTTTAAGAAAAAACATCAAATCATTTGAAAAATAAACTACAAATATATTTCTTTGCAAGGTTTTAAATATTATTAATTAAAATTTATTGTTATGTCTGACATTGCCACAAGAGTTAAAGAGATTATAGTAGATAAACTTGGAGTTGATGAGTCTGAAGTAACTCCTGAAGCCAGCTTCACCAACGATCTTGGTGCTGACTCTCTTGATACTGTTGAGTTAATCATGGAGTTTGAAAAAGAATTCAATATAGGAATCCCTGATGATCAGGCCGAAAGTATCAGCACAGTCGGGGATGCCATTAAGTACATTGAGGAAAATGCAAAGTAGTTTGCATTTATAAAAATCCGTTTATGAAAAGAGTCGTAGTTACTGGTCTTGGAGCTTTAACTCCACTGGGGAATAATTTGCATGATTTCTGGGAAGGACTTAAAAATGGTGTCAGCGGAGCAGATATGATAACCCATTTCAATACTGAAAAGTTCAAGACCAAATTTGCATGCGAATTAAAAAACTACGATCCTTCAAAATATTTCGACAGAAAAGAAGCCAACAAGCTGGACCCGTATTCCCAATACGCCCATATTGCCTCAGATGAAGCAATAGCTGACTCAGGGCTTGATCTTGCATCAATAAACAAGGACAGAGTCGGAGTGATTTGGGCTTCCGGAATCGGAGGTCTTGATACATTCTATCAGGCTATAAAGGCTTTTGTACTGGGCGATGGAACCCCAAGATTCAGTCCCTTTTTCATCCCGAAGATGATTGGCAACATTGCCGCAGGATCCATTTCCATAAAATACGGATTCCGTGGGCCAAATTTCTGCACCGTTTCAGCATGTGCATCATCAACTAATGCAATAATTGATGCAGTCAATTATATCCGCTGGGGAAAAGCAGATATATTTATAACAGGTGGGTCCGAAGCATGTATAAATGAACCCGGTATCGGAGGATTTAATGCCCTTCAGGCACTTTCAACCAACAATGCTGAATATAAAACTGCCTCAAGACCCTTTGACAAGACCCGCGATGGTTTTGTCATGGGTGAAGGAGCCGGTGCACTTATTCTCGAAGAATATGAACAGGCCAAAGCAAGAGGTGCTAAAATCTATGCCGAAATAATCGGAACAGGCATGACTGCCGATGCTTTCCATCTAACAGCTCCGCATCCTGAAGGGCTGGGAGCTTTTAACGTAATGAAACTTGCACTTGATGAGGCTTCGGTGGATAAAAACGAGGTTGACTATATTAATGTTCATGGTACTGCAACACCTCTCGGTGATGTATCCGAGTTAAAAGCAATAATAGATGTTTTCGGAGATCATGTTTACAAGATGAATATCAGTTCAACAAAATCGATGACTGGACATCTTCTGGGAGCAGCCGGGGCAATTGAAGCCATTGCTTCAATAATGGCTGTTGTAAATGATGTCGTTCCCCCTACTATTAATTTCAGCGTTCCCGACCCGGAAATTGACCAGAATTTGAATCTCACTCTTAATAAAGCGCAATATCGCAAAGTAAATGTTGCATTAAGTAATACTTTTGGATTCGGTGGACATAATGCATCGATAATAATCAAAAAAGCAGAGGTTTAGTGGCCCTCTTCCTCAGAAAGAAAAACGGCACATATATCCTTGACAAAAGGGAATTCGCTTCCAGCCTTAAAGACCTTCTGGGTTTCAAAACAAGGAATCTTCGTCTTTATGAGATAGCATTTATCCATCGATCTGCATCCTATACTCTTCCAGATGGAAAAAAAATCAATAATGAGAGACTTGAATACCTTGGAGATGCCATTCTTGATGCAATCCTTTCTGATTATCTCTTTGAAAGATTTCCAGATGCAAATGAGGGTTTTTTAACTAAAATACGCTCACGTATAGTTAACAGGGAGGTCCTTAACCAGCTTGCTATATCAATGGGGATAAATAAAATACTTGTAAGCAATATCGGCCCGGGACAGGTTGTAAGAAATCTTTTCGGTGATGCCCTTGAAGCCCTTATCGGAGCTCTCTTTATCGATAAAGGATTCCGAAAAACAAAAAAACTCTTCATAACAAAAGTCCTTAGTTGCTACCTTGATCTTGATAAAATTGTAAATATTGATACTGATTTTAAAAGTCTCATTTTTGAGTGGGTTCAAAAAAACAAAACAAATCTGTCTTTCACTTATAATGAGGAGTACGATTTTGACCTTAAGAAATCAGTCTTCTCCACAACACTTAAAATAAACGGAAAGATTTATGGCACCGGTCAGGGTTCCTCCAAAAAAGAGGCTGAACAGGAAGCCGCCGGTCAGGCCTGGTCAAAACTTAAAGATTCTCCTTTATCTGAGTTTTAGTAGCATTTCTTTTCTTACCTTTAATGCTCAAGGTTTACCTGAATGAAAAGCGGGCAAAAAATAAAGAAATTGCAATTATCGTTGAATGAGCTTTACGATATTACTTTGCTCGGACTGGTTTGTTCTGATCCACATTATAAGCTGTCTCTTAAAATAAACAAAACCCTTAAAGTCTCTCTGAAAAGTGCTGCACCTGTCGAAATCGGAACTGAATCCGGTCAAAATCTTGTTTTCACAAAATTTTCAGATACCGGATCATTTCCGGAAATCATACTGCATCTTTTTGCAAACAGATGCGGAACTGAATTTTTAATTAAAAAACTTAAAAACATAGATTACCTGCTCGTTATTAACAACCAGGGAAGTAACACCTTCCCGGCCCTGAGCCTAACAAAACTTAGGGAAATTGATAGTGTTACAGCTGTTTTTACAATTGATTTAAAATCACTTAAAGACAAAAACCAGGAATATCTCATTTTATAGGAAGCTGAATGAATTGTTCTTAAAAGCGCAAAAAAAGAAGAACCGTTCCGAAGATCCGGAACGGTTCACTTTCTGATAACCCTAAAACTAACCTAACCTATGAAAAAAACCTCTGACAAAATTAAAACAAATATCATGCCAAATCATCTGCAAAGATAATTAACCTATCTAAACCAAAAAAGCAGTTAACTCTAAATATCTGAAAATTAACATTTTTTTAAATTTTTGATAACTAATTTTTAATACCGTGGTTTACCAGAACGAGAACTATTATTCTCTGACTGATCAAAATCTAATCAGCGATTAACATTAATTGAATTGTAGACTAAGTCACTTTAGGAATAAGCCTAAGAGATAGCTGTTAAAATAAGTTAAAGTACAGGTAAATCAACCAATATCCAATTACCTTTGTACCTATATGAAACCTTCAAGTTAAAAAACCACAAAAGGTTATGTAGATGAATTACAACCATGAAGGTTGCACACGAACAAACTAATTTAGAGCAATACAATAATGTCATTTTCGTGTGAAAAGGAAAACGATTGTATCATTGGCAGTACTTTTCTTCCTGGCGATCTCAGGATTAATCCTTATCCAGTTGAACTGGATCAAGAACGCAATTGCCATAACAGATCAGCAATTCAGGTATAATGCGAACAAAGCCCTCGAATCTGTCGTCCTTGCCCTTGAAGAACAGGAACTGATAGACCGCATTCTTGAGGAAATAGATCCTGAATCGTCCGATTCTGTAACAGCCATTGTACCCGCCAACTCACCACTGGCAAAAAAACTTAAGGGTTACAAGCCCGACTCCAAGCTTGTAAAAGACTATGGTATCGGAAATGCTGATAAACCAATCATAATCACTAATGCAGGACAAAAAATATATATTTCAGCTAAAGAGATTTCTCCTATTCCTGATGAAGAAATAACAGAACCTTCAGCCCAGACTATCAGTGCCGGACTGACAGGCAGGGTAAGTAATAAAATCATTTTCCTTGAGAGTGTTATGCAGAATATTCTGCATAACACTCCTGACATAAGGGACCGCATTGCACCGGAAAAAATAAACAAGGAGATAAGAACCGCTCTTAATAATGTAGGGATTCATCTTGATTATGAATTTTCGATCAGATCAGGTCGATTGGGAACCTTATGGAGTACTCCAGGATTTACAGATAAACCCGGAACAAACAAGTTTATTATTCAGCTTTTCCCAAATGATCCCGTCCCTGGTCAAAATCAGATTGTTATGTACTGCCATCAGGAAAATCAATACAAATTTGAAAAAATCGGCAGCCTCGGTATTCTTTCCTTGCTTTTTACGGTACTTTTAATAATTCTTTCTACAGGAACTTTTATTGTGATTTTCCGTCAGAAAAAAATATCGGAAATAAGGAATGATTTCATAAACAATATGACTCATGAACTGAAAACCCCGATATCAACAATCTCCCTTGCTTCCCAGATGCTTGCTGATAAAAGTATCTCTTCAAAAAACAAGAATATTGACCACCTTGCGAAAGTTATTACCGATGAAAGCATGAGATTGAAATTTCAGGTGGAAAAAGTACTGCAGATGGCAATATTTGAAAAAATGAAAGCCAGATTTGATCCGTCATTGACGGACATACATGATTTGATCAGCAAGGCCATAGACAATTTCTCACTGCAGATACAAAGCCTTTCTGGATCCATAAAAAAAGATTTCAGAGCAGAAAACCCTGTCGTTATGATAGATGAGATCCATTTTTTGAATGCGATTTCAAACCTGATTGATAATGCTATTAAGTACTCACGCGACAAACCCGAAATTACAATATCAACCTATAACACCAGCAAAGGGATTAATATTACAATTGAGGATAAAGGTATTGGAATTGCAAGGGAAAATTTAAGAAGGATCTATGATAAATTCTACAGAGTGCATTCAGGGAATGTGCATAATGTAAAAGGCTTCGGCCTTGGTTTAACTTATGTTAAAAAAATAATTCAGGAGCATAATGGTAAAATAAAGGCAGAAAGTCAGATAAATAAAGGAACCAAATTCATATTGTTTATCCCACAAAACGGAGTAAAATGAACAAAAATATTCTTCTTGCTGAAGATGATAGCAACCTGGGATCTTTGCTTAGAACCTATCTTGCTGCAAAAAACTACAGCGCAACTCTGGCAACGACAGGTAAGTCGGCTCTAAAATTATTTTCTTCTGCTTCATTCGATCTTTGCATAATTGATATAATGATGCCCGAGATGGATGGACTTGCTTTAGCTAAAGCAATACGCAATATCAATCCTTCAATACCTATAATTTTTCTCACCGCAAAGAATCAAAAAGAGGATATAATTGAAGGATTTAAAACAGGAGCAGACGATTATATTACAAAACCATTTTCAATGGAAGAACTTCTTTACAGGATTGAAGCGATACTACGGCGAACTTCTGTTCCAGACGCGTCAAAGGAGGAAGATTCATTCGTAATAGGAGAATATTCATTTGATCCCCGAAGACAACTTCTTACTCTGGGAGAAAGTACAACAAGTCTGACAACGAAGGAATCAGAACTTCTAAAACTGCTATGCCAGCATAAAAATGAAATTTTGGAACGCAATTACGCCCTGAGAAGCATCTGGATTGATGACAACTACTTTAATGCCAGAAGTATGGATGTTTACATTACAAGATTGAGAAAGTACCTGCAGAAAGATCCTTCAGTGAAAATACTAAACATCCATGGAAGAGGATACAGGTTAATCTGTTAAAAATATACCCTGACCGGATTAAAATCTGGTCAGGGTAGCATGTTTAGGTTAGATTGAAGGGTTTGATATTTTAAAATCCCCATTCTCCGGGCACTAAAATAATCATTTTTTTAAAACAAAGCATAGCTCTCTGAAAATCTTTAATTTGCCTTGAATTGAACAAAATTCGCCCCGAAATTAGTTAATCAAGTTTTAGAACTGCAAGGAAAGCCTGCTGAGGAACCTCAACATTTCCTATCTGCCTCATCCTTTTTTTACCTTTCTTTTGTTTTTCAAGCAGTTTCCTTTTTCTTGTAATATCACCTCCATAGCATTTGGCAGTTACATCCTTTCGGACTGCCTTAACAGTTTCCCTTGAAATTATCTTTGCTCCAATTGCAGCCTGAATGGCAATATCAAATTGCTGACGCGGAATTAGCTCTTTAAGCTTTACACACATCTTCCTTCCAAAGTCATAAGCATGTCCCCTGTAAATGAGGGTTGATAAGGCATCAACCATTTCACCATTCAGGAGAATATCAAGTCTGACAAGATCAGCCTTCTTGTAGGAAGAATAATAATAGTCAAATGAGGCATATCCTTTTGAAATGCTTTTAAGTTTATCATAAAAGTCAAACACAATTTCCGACAAAGGCATCTCAAAAGTAAGTTCAACTCTGTCGCGTGTCAGATAAACCTGATTCTTCAGAGTTCCTCTTTTATCAATACAAAGTTTCATTATTGAACCTACATAATCGGCAAGGGTAATAACCTGTGCAATAATATAGGGTTCCTCAACACGTTCAATATAATTTACGGGGGGCATCCCTGAAGGATTATGAACATCTATCTCCTCCCCTTTTGTAGTAAAAACCTTAAACGAAACGTTAGGAACAGTGGTTATTACATCCATATCAAACTCGCGGTCGAGGCGTTCCTGAATGATTTCCATATGCAGTAAACCCAGGAATCCGCATCTGAAACCAAAACCAAGGGCGGCTGATGACTCAGGCACGAATGACAATGAGGCATCGTTTAGCTGGAGCTTTTCAATCGAACTTCTGAGATCCTCATAGTCATCAGCATCAACAGGATACAATCCCGCAAAAACCATTGGCTTGACATCCTCGAAACCTGAAATGCCTTTGTCACAAGGATTTTTTACATGGGTTATTGTGTCTCCTACTTTCACTTCTGAAGATGCTTTTATACCTGAAATTATGTATCCAACGTCGCCGGCACCAAGCTCATCACGTGGATCCTGCTTAAGTTTCAGTACACCTATTTCTTCAGCATTGTATTCATGACCTGTACTTACAAATTTAACCCGGTCTCCTTTTCTAAGTGTGCCATTGACAATTTTGAAATAGGCAATAATACCTCTGAAGGAATTAAAGATCGAATCAAAGATTAATGCCTGAAGAGGGGCATCAGGATCACCGGCAGGAGGAGGAATCCGGTTAACAATTTCATTTAATATCCTGTCAATTCCTAAACCGGTTCTTGCACTCGCTTCTATAATATCCTCCCTGTTACAACCAACGAGATCTACAATCTGATCTTTTACCTCTTCTGGCATTGCATTAGCCATATCCATTTTATTGAGCACAGGAATAATTTCAAGATTATGATCAATGGCCATATAGAGGTTAGAAATGGTCTGCGCCTGAATTCCCTGGGTGGCATCGATTACCAGCAGGGCACCTTCACACGCTGCTATTGAACGCGAAACCTCATACGAAAAATCCACATGCCCCGGAGTATCAATAAGATTAAGAATATATTTTGATCCATTTAATTGGTACTCCATTTGTATGGCATGACTCTTTATTGTGATGCCTCTTTCCCTCTCCAGTTCCATATTATCAAGTACCTGGTCCTGAAAATCCCTTTCGTTTATCGTATTGGTCTTTTCCAATAACCTGTCAGCAAGAGTACTCTTACCATGATCAATATGTGCGATTATACAGAAGTTGCGGATGTTATGCATCAAGGAATCTTTCTTTTGATCAGGTGCAAATATATAAAAATATGTAGAGGCTGTATCAAAAGTGTTTTTGTTGGCTTTTTCTCTTTGGCGACCTTTGTGCCCGTCAATATTCCCAAGTACCTGGGATCTGAGGTTCAGTGGTTTATAAATAACCACTAGGTACTCAGAGGGTAGAACAAAGTCACCGAAAGGAGTTTGATACAGCCTCTACTAAATTCTGCTTAATTGGTCTATTACATCATGCCTGGCATTCCGCCGCCCATTCCCTGAGGAGGCATAGCCGGCTTTTCTTCTTTTTCTTCAACAACAACAGCTTCAGTGGTCAGGAACATGCCGGCAACAGAAGCAGCATTTTCCAGAGCTACCCTTACTACCTTGACCGGATCAATTACTCCGGAGGCATAGAGTTTCTCAAAATTATCTGTCTGAGCATTGTATCCGTAATCACCTTTGCCTGATTTTACAGCCTGTACAACAACAGCGCCCTCTCTTCCTGCATTTATTGCAATCTGACGCAGAGGTTCTTCAATAGCACGCTTTATGATCTCAATACCTGTTGTCTGATCTTCATTATCACCTTTGAGCTTTTCAATTGCAGATATCGCACGGATGTAAGCTACGCCGCCACCTGGAACAATTCCTTCTTCAATAGCAGCACGGGTAGCATGAAGGGAATCATCAACCCGGTCTTTTTTATTTTTCATTTCAACTTCCGAAGCAGCACCTATGTAAAGAACTGCAACCCCTCCAGATAATTTTGCAAGACGCTCCTGGAGTTTTTCCTTATCATAATCGGAAGTGGTGGTTGTCATTTGCTGTTTGATCTGACCTATTCTGGCTTTGATCATTTCCTTATCTCCATAACCATTAACTATTGTGGTATTCTCCTTGTTAACGGTAACCTTTTCTGAAGTTCCAAGCATATCGAGAGTTGTATGCTCAAGTTTAAGGCCCTTCTCTTCTGAAATTACAGTACCACCGGTAAGGATTGCTATATCTTCAAGCATCTCTTTTCTCCTGTCACCAAATCCCGGAGCTTTTACTGCACAAACCTTAAGTGAACCACGCAGCCTGTTAACAACCAGGGTTGCAAGAGCCTCACCTTCAACATCTTCTGCTATTATTAGAAGTGGACGGCCGTTTTGGGCGGTTGCCTCAAGAATCGGAAGCATGTCCTTCATCGATGATATCTTCTTGTCATGAATAAGAATATATGGATTTTCAAGCTCAGCTTCCATCTTTTCGGTATTTGTGACAAAATATGCCGATATATAACCACGGTCAAACTGCATACCTTCAACAACTTCAACAGAGGTTGTTGTACCCTTTGATTCTTCTACAGTTATCACACCTTCCTTATGAACTTTGTTCATTGCTTCGGCAATCAGTTTTCCAATTTCAACATCATCATTTGCTGAAATCCTTGCAACCTGCTCAATTTTGCTGAGATCATTCCCAACAACCTGAGCTTGTGATTTCAGGTGCTTTACAACATGTTCAACTGCCTTGTCGATTCCACGCTTAATGTCCATCGGGTTAGCACCAGCGGTAATGTTCTTTAAACCAACATTAATAATAGCTTGTGCCAGAACTGTTGCTGTTGTGGTCCCGTCACCTGCAACGTCACCAGTTTTTGATGCAACTTCCTTAACCATCTGTGCTCCCATATTTCGATAGGGATCAGACAATTCAATGTCCTTTGCAACTGTAACACCATCTTTCGTAACTGAGGGAGCTCCGAATTTCTTTTCAAGAACTACGTTGCGGCCTTTTGGTCCGAGAGTTACTTTTACTGCATCAGCCAACTGGTCAACACCTTCTTTAAGCTTGGCACGTGCATCAATATTGAATTTAATTTCTTTTGCCATATTTTCTAGTATTAAATTAGTTTAGATTATTATGCTATGAATAAAATATCTGATTGTGATATAAGAAGATAATCAACATTGTCTATTGTAAGCTCCTGTCCTGAATATTTACCATAAAGTACAACATCACCCTTCTTAACTTCCATCTCTTCATCTTTCTTTGCAGCGCCTACCATTACAACTGTGCCCTGACGAGGTTTTTCCTTTGCTGAATCGGGAATAATTATGCCACTTGCAGTTTTTGCTTCAGCTTCGTGAGGTTTTACTAGAACCTTCCCAGCTAATACTTTTCCTTTTAATTGTGCCATTTCTATTTAGTTTTAAAGTTAAACATGATTTTCTGACTTGTCTTTTTAGCATAATTTATGCCAAAGGCAAAATCTCAGACAGGATGGTTAAATAGCCGACATTTTATCTTATCGTTAATGGCAGATTTTTAACAAACAGAATTAAATATCTGTATAACTCTTTGCTATTTAATGATTTACAAAATAAAACAAAAAAGTGTCAGCTTATGACAAACTGACACTTCTATTTGGATTATTTATTTTTTCCTAATTTGATTGTTTTTCCTTATCCTCGGTTGAAGTTGTTGTGGTACTTTGAGGAACAGCTGTCGGAAGAGTAGGTATAGCATTGGGATCAACTGCATTCTGAATCTGGCTTTCAATCCTTGAGCGTTGATTTCCCGTACCTCTTGGTATAGTTGCGGTGGCTACAACACACAACACTAAAATGGTTCCTGCAAGAGTCCATGTGGATTTCTCCAGAAAATCAGCTGTTTTTCTGATTCCCATAGATTGACCGGCTGATGTGAAATTGGCAGCAAGACCGCCTCCTTTAGAATTCTGTACAAGGACTATCATTATCTGAAGGACACATGCAATTATTACCAATATTGAAACAAATATGTAAATTCCCATTTCTGTCTTATTTTATTATCCCTTTTATTCTTTCAATTTGAGACGCAAAGTAACTGCTTTTTTCGGGAAATTTCAAACATAATTTTTCATAAATATCTATTGCCTTCGAATAATAACCTTGATTTACATAGATTTTTGCAAGTGTTTCTGTAATAAAACTACCTTTTTCTTCAGTAAAGGGTCGGGCTAAATCTTCATTCTGCACTCCGGCCTTCTCACGAATGGGTTCAATTCGGGGATTTGCCGAAATAAATTTGTCAATGAGTTCAGCCTGCGATTTTCTGTGAATACTGCTTTTTATCTCAGCAGTCTGGGCTTTCTCAGTCGGTGTCACCTGAGGGATTTTTTCCTCGCTTATGTCAGAGACCGGTTCCTGTACTGGTACAATTTCAATTTCAGATCCAGAAACTGATTCGGATTCAGGTCCATATTCCGATTCAGTGATTTTTAAAGTTCCGGACAAATATTCAAATGATGAATCTTTATCAGACAGACCCTTATCAGTTGAAGTGACTTCCTTTTTCCCCAGATCTTCTTTCTCCCCAACCGCAAAACCAGGATCCATGTAAAATATTTCCTCCTCGACAGGTGCAGTCTCCTCTTCAAATACGAAAACATTGTTTTCTGCTTCTTCATCAACAACTGTAGAATAATAGATTGATCGACCAATCATATATTCGTCAAATCTTACCTGATTTTCTGCTGGTTTTTCGCCTTCACCGGTTTCATACTTATCTATCAGCTCATCACTGTTCATTGCTGATTCTATCACAACCTGTTCATTATCGACGCTTGTATCAATCTTAATTGGTTCAGGAAAGGCAGCCTCTTCAGATTCTTTGGCAAAAGAGTCAGTCACAGGCTGGTCAGATGAAACCTTTTCAACTGTTTCTTCAACTGTAGAAGCAATTTCAACAGGAGTTTCTTGTTTTTCAGTATATTCTTCTGATATTTCGGAAACATGTTGTGGTGATTCCTGAGCTTTTTCTATTGCCTCCACCGCTTCCTTCTCATGCGAAATTTCAGGCTTCTCCGTTTCTCTTAATTTGTAATTCAGTAAGTTATAAAGTATTTCCCTGTCAGCGATATGAATGGCGGAACTCTTTAACTGGCTTTCAAATTTTACATCAGATGTTTCTCTCAAACCCTTTAGGAGGAGTAAATGAGCAGTTTGAAAATATGGGAAAGTATTTACAATTTCATTGATCTCTCCTGTTATGGTACGGTCAAAAGGAGTATCTAAACTTAACAGCCTTAAAAAGTCATCCTTATTCATGGCTTATTACCAGTTAACAAAAGCCCTGTTAAAGACATCTTCAACAATCATTTCAATTATCTTTTCCGAAAGATTATCTTCGACCTGGCTCAAATCTAGAGCACTGTCATAATCTTCATATCTTGAAAAAGACTGCTCATAACTCAGGTCAGGATCTATAGCATTTGTAAACTTCACCTTGACTGTAATAGTAAACCGGTTTACTGCAGCTGAAGCATCGGCAGAAACTGTCAGCGGGCGGGTATTATAATCGGTTATTTCACCTTCAAAATTAACATCCCCAAGACCGTTGATAAGGCTGAGATTTGTCTGGGATTTGCATTTATCAATAAGAGCATCTGTCAGCTTCTGGCTTAATCCGGGCTGGACCAGACTTGCTCTGTTCTGAAAATACTGGATACTGAGAGTCTTCACCTCGGGTGAAATGCTGGCACCTGAAAATGAATATGTTACCTTGCAACCATTCATCAATGGAAAGGCAAGCACAATAAACAATATTGTTAATTTATTAACAATATATTTTTGGTAACCCTTACATTTCGATCCCATACTCCTTGATTTTTCTGTACAGAGTCCGCTCGGAAATCCCAAGTTCCTGGGCTGCCAACTTTCTTTTGCCATTATATTTTTCAAGAGCTTTCCTGATCATTTCAACCTCTTTGCCTGCAAGTGAAAGTGATTCTTCTACTACTTCTTCAGTATCCTGAATATTTCCTCTATCTCGATGAATGGTAAAATCCTGAACCTTGGCTTTATTGGTTCCGTTCAGATCTTCTTCAGGAACAGTGTCACCAAAAAGGTTTTTCAGAGCTCCTGAATTTGATTCATGAAATGTGATATCTGCTTCACCTCTTTTTATCAGATCAAAGACCAGCTTTTTCAGGTCGTTCATGTCACTTTTCATGTCAAACAGTATCTTGTACATGATTTCCCGTTCTGTAGAAAATGATTTCTCTTCATTTTGCTTCATCAGAACAGGTAGTTTGCTGACAGAAAAATCAGGAAGATATGTCTGAAGAATTTCCGGAGTGATCTCCCTCTCACTTTCAATTATTGATATCTGTTCGGTAATGTTCTTGAGCTGTCGAACATTGCCAGGCCAGGAATAATTAAGCAGAATGTTTTTTGCTTCATTGCTCAGCCTTATAGCCGGCATTCTGTATTTTTCAGCAAAATCAACAGCGAATTTTCTGAAAAGAAGAAAGATATCCTCACCTCTCTCTCTCAGTGAAGGGATTTTAATAGGCACCGTATTGAGCCTGTAAAAAAGATCTTCCCTGAATTTTTCATTCTCGATTGCTTTTGCAACATCAACATTACTGGCAGCAATAACCCTCACATTTGTCTTTTGGACTTTTGATGATCCAACACGAATGAATTCCCCTGTTTCAAGTACTCTTAAGAGCCTTACCTGTGTCGAAAGAGGGAGTTCAGCCACTTCATCCAGAAAGATAGTGCCGCCATCGGCAACCTCAAAATATCCCTTTCTGCTTTCAGTGGCTCCGGTAAATGCTCCTTTTTCATGACCAAACAGTTCTGAATCTATAGTACCTTCAGGTATTGCACCACAGTTCACAGCAATATATGGTCCATGCTTTCTGGTACTATAACTGTGAATAACCTGCGGAAATACCTCCTTCCCTGTACCGCTTTCACCGGTTATCAGGACAGACAGATCGGTAGGTGCAACCTGCACAGCTATATCAATGGCCCTGTTTAACCCTGAATAATTGCCTATAATTCCGAACCTTTGCTTTATGCTTTGAAGGTCTTTCATACAATGAATTAAGATGGTGCGAATTTAAGATATTTTTAAAACATTGGGAAATTGTATTTTCTTAAATTAGCCCTATGAAAACTGCCGAAAACTACAATTTTGCCTGCATAATTCCTGCACGTTATGCATCCTCCAGGTTCCCTGGAAAACCACTGGCCCTTATAGGCGGGAAACCAATGATTCAGAGGGTATATGAACAGGCGGCCAAATCATCGAATGCTGTTTTTGTTGCCACCGACGATGAAAGAATCCTTGCACTGGTCAACAGCTTTGGAGGGAAAGGAATAATGACTTCAACATTGCACAGGAGTGGAACTGATCGTTGTGCTGAGGCTGTTTCCATAATCAGAGATGAATTTAAAACTGAATTCGATGTGATTGTTAATATTCAGGGTGATGAGCCGTTTATACGACCTGAACAGATCGAACTTTTAAAATCGTGTTTTACTGATCCTTCTGTTGAAATAGCAACTCTTGTCAGGAAAGTTCTGCCATCAGAGGATATATTCAATCCAAATCAGCCGAAGGTAATAATCGACATCTCAGGTAATGCTATTTATTTCAGCCGGGCAGCAATCCCATTTGTAAGAGATTCCGAAATGAATGACTGGACCTCTCATCATCAGTACTTTAAACATTTAGGCCTTTATGCATACAAGACCGCCACTCTTGAGAAAATCACAAAACTGAATCAGAGCTCGTTGGAGCTTGCTGAATCACTTGAACAGAACAGATGGATTGAAAACGGATACAAAATCAGAACAGCAGTTACACATTGGGAAAGTCTGTGTATTGATATTCCTTCAGATCTGGAAAAAGCAAAATCATTTATTACGGATTCCAATAATTTGTAGTATATTTAGCACAGTTTTTGTGTTATATAATGTTTGAAAAATGGTATTCATGAAAAAGAGTTTACTCGCCATCTCTCTTTTGATTTTTACCTTGCCTCTTCAGGCTCAGAAGGATACCATTAATCTTTTCAGCAACTTTTCATCAAAGGCTTATTTGAGAGAAAATACAAGCCCGAATATCAGTATTTATCCGGTACCTGTCAGGTTTAACAGCTTTTCGATAAAAACTGATAAAGAGATGAAACTTGTAAAGGTAACAAACATGATAGGCCAGGATATTTTCAGGGCTCAATATAAGAATCCTCAGTCATTTACAAAAGTCCTTCTTGAAAACCCCAAAAAGGGTATGTATCTTGTTACGATTGCCTTTAATGATGGTTCAAGGGTGGTAAAGAAGATTATGATTGAGAATCCAGATTAAGTTTATTATCTGAAAAAAGGGATTCATGGGGAAGGATCCTGTCAAAACAAAAGATTTTTGCCTCATTTAATAACAACCTTCTATTTGGATTGTTTAACATTTGGTGATTGTATATTTCCGTCAGTTAGAAATATTGTGTTATTATGGAAGAGGGGATAAATGTTTTCTCAATAAAGGATCTTGAAAATTTCTCGGGAATAAAAGCCCATACAATCAGAATATGGGAAAAAAGGTATAAAATTCTGGAGCCTGACAGGACTGATTCCAATATAAGAACATATAGTGAATCAGATCTAAAAAAGATACTTAATGTTGCCTATCTTAACAGGAACGGGCTTAAAATTTCGAAAATAGCATTGCTTGATGATGATGAGCTATCAAGAGAGGTAAGGGAAATAAACAGTCGTAATGATACAATTGATGCGGATTACCAGCCTGGAAAAATCCTTATGTCGGCAAGCAAATTCAACGATCAGCAATTCATTGGTGTTCTGTTACCTCTAATCAGACGATATGGCCTTGAAAAAGCTTATACATCATATTTTTATCCTTTGCTCGAAAAATCAAGAATACTTTGGCAGACAGGCAGCCTGTCAAGAGCCCAGGAACAGTTCATCAGGAACATCATAAGGCAGATACTTATTACTGAGGACTTTGAACTCAGCGTCTCCTCATTGAATACAAAATCTACCGTAGCCATGATCAACACATCTGATAATATGTCAGAAAATAATTTCCTGTTTTATAAATATGTTCTCAGGAAACGTGGTTATGACGTAATATTTACAGGAGGAATATTACCTGCTTCTGAAGTAATTGAAATCCACAAGATAAAACCCTTCAGCATACTTATTGTAAACTCAGGTACTTTTGACTTTACTGATAAAAGAATTGTTTACTTCAGTAATATTGGTAAATCTTTGTTCATAAAAAAGATAGTCTTCACAGATTCTCAGGAACCCTGGAAAATAAAGATCCCCGAAAATATCGTTGTCACCAGAAATCCGCAGGAATTCATCAACCTGTTCTCCTGAAAAGAGAACGGTTTTTTATCCAAATAACTGCATTCAGACTGTTGTTTCAATCTGTTAATCATTCATCGTTGACCTTTAGAGAAGTTTATTTGTTCCTATTTGATAAGTTTTGAAAAGTACTCCTTATCAGCTTGTAATTCAATAAAGGGATATTTTGCAACAAGTGAATCAATCTTTTCAATCATGCCGATTGCAAATTTTTTTATCTGTACAGAAGAATCCGAATGAATTTTATGTTCTCTGGCTTTTATAATTTTAGCTATCTCCTGATAAATACCGATTGATTTTTCATCAAAATAGGAGTCTTTAAAAACTTCCCAGATATATTCAATGGCAGCTGTTGAAGGGTGAAGCATATCATTTTCATAGAAACGGTAATCACGGAGATCATCCATTATCAGCTCATAAGCAGGAAAATAACCAACGGAGGGAAATCGCTCCTGAAGTTCTTCAATTGCGAGAAAAAGGATTGATTTACTTATCTGGTTTGAATGAGCTCCATCTTTCATATATCTGACAGGACTGACTGTAAATACTATTTGCAACTCTGGAAAACGGCTACTCAGGTTCACAAGCAATTCGGTCCAAATTGAAGTTATCTCTTCTACAGAAAGCATCCTGCGGGTAAATTCAGATGCAGGCAGCTTATGACAATTTGAAACTATCCTGCCTGTCTGTTTCAATTCATATACCCATGCAGTTCCAAATGTTATAAACAGAAATTTCGAAACAGACAAAAAACTGCTGGCAGTGAAAATATTCCTGTTTATTCTTTCAAGTAAAACCTCAGGATTCACAGATGAAAAGTCTGTGTAATGACTGAAGCTCAGCCACTTCCCTTCATAATTAAACAAATCCTTAAAAGAGTATTCCTTCTTTGCAATAATTGTATTTATGGTATTGTATACCGATGCAGGATTGTAAACAGTTCCAAAAGGATTAATTACTACTGGCATCCGTCCTAGTTCAAACTGTCTGCCAATTGATGTTGCAAAGCATGACCCAATGAATACCGATGGCGTACTATATGAAATTTTCTTTTCTGAAGGAGGTACTATGAATGTTGTCCTTAACTCCATTGCCTTTTGGGAATCTATGATTCGACCTTTTTGCTTATCCAGTCTGCTACAAAGTTAAACACATCCCTCTTAAATATTTCATTATGGAGCTCATGATAACCTCCTTCCCAAATTTTAAGTTCAGCCATTTTGGTTTTTGACGCAAATTCTCGACTACCTTCAGGCGAACAGATTTTATCATCACTACCATGAATCAACAGCATTGGGGTCCTAAGCTCATGAGCATCCTCAAGAGCCCTTGCGCCAGCCCTGAATGCCTCATGGACCAGGCTGACCGAAATTTTGTCATGAACCAGAGGGTCATTAATATATTCCTTGACAACTTCCTTATCATTTGAGATATGATCAACATTCAGTCCGTTTGGTTGCGATAATCCTGGAATAAAGTTCTTTGCTATTGAAGCAAGTTTAATCTTGATTCTGTCAGGTTCAAAGGCAAGCCTGATCCAGGGAGAACTGACAATTGCCCCCCTGATCTCGGGTGCTTTGTCTATTAAGAAATTAATTACTATTCCTCCTCCCAGGCTGTGCCCATATAGAAAAACCGGAACACCCAGAAACGTCTTTTTTGATTCTGCCAAAAGAATGTCAATCATTTCATAAACCTGATTGTATGATCTGATATGCCCCCTTTTTCCATCTGATTTCCCGTGCCCGGGAAGATCAACCCCTAAAAATCCTATTGATTTACTGCTGAACCATTCAGCCCATAAAGCATATCTCCGTATATGTTCACCCAATCCATGAACCATTATTATTAAAGCTTTTATATCTGAACCCGGACTTTTAATTACTCCCCGGAGAACCACCCCGTTTTTCAACCTGATATTTAGATCCATGCTTTTTGTTTTAAAAGTAGTAAAGAAATAGCTAATAACCTTAACAGGAATTAAAATACATCTTTCGCCTTAGAATCCGGGAAGGGTAAGTTTTATCACTTTTACTCCATTCTATTGATCTGGCTAATAATATCAACTATTTGTTTTAAACTTAGAATACAAATGAAAATTGCTATTTAATTTATTTGTTTACAATATATTATAAATCTAAGAGTTTTAGAACAAGCCTGGAATAACAGGATTTTAAGATATTAAGAGTTGTATATCTTTTTATATTTTTATATATTTGTCAAACTAAATGATAAATGCCATGACAATATATGAATTCAATAACAATCTGCTTGAAATGAAAAGCAACCTGCAAAGGTTCGCAATGAGCCTCACTGCAGACCGTGAAACTGCACTCGATCTGGTCCAGGATACCTATCTTAAAGCAATTACTTACAAAGATAAATTTGTGGACTATACGAACCTAAAGGCCTGGGTTTTCACAATAATGAAAAATACTTTTATAAATAACTACAGGCGGAATGTAAAAGAAAATACGATCATCGACGGCACTCAGGATCTTTATTATCTGAATATGCCCCATGATAAAGGATTTGCCTCTCCTGAATCTAGCTATGCTGAAGAGGAAATTCATAAAGCAATTGACTCTCTGAGCGACGATTTCAGAATCCCTTTCAAAATGCATATTGAAGGATTTAAATATCATGAAATTGCTGAAAAGCTTGGATTAAAGATCGGCACTGTTAAAAGCAGGATCTTTTTTACCAGACAGAAGCTGATGCTGATGCTTAAAGACTATAATAGTTAAAATACGGATTTCTGGTTTTATTAGGTTAATTAGGTTTATTAAATAAGAAAAAGGCTGAAATCATCAGCCTTTTTCTTTTCGTCTTATGATAATCCCGGTAAAAACAAAGAGCACAAAAATCGCAGTAATAACCCACGCCCACTTATTACTGACCTGGGATTCAGCAAACATTTCATATCTCTCTGTCAGAAAGAAATCTGACCTGACAGGCCATAGCACTGACCGCCCGGTGGTATCGATAAAACCATTTGTTGCAGTCAGCTTACCCGGCATATTTATTCGTACAGTGTATTCCTTAAAATCGAATGCTACTTTAGCAATGGCAAGATTTATTGCAGAATCAGCTTCAGATTTGAATTTTAGTGCATCCGGGGTACCGGTGATTTCTTCAAGTAAAAGTTCATCTGACCAAAGACTATCAATCTCGTTGTTATTCTTTTCGATTATCTTCAGCATATAATCTTCATGCGATTTCAAAGAATCAGCGACTCTGTTTGCACCCTCCCTGCCACTGATCAGATTAGTGAATTCTGATATGAATTCTGTCATCAGACACTTATAGATCCATCTTTCACTCTTCTTGTCCACAGTATCGCCGAAAGCTTTGTACTTTAAACTGTCAGGTCCTGATTTCTTTTGTTGGGTGACACTGGCAGGACTAAAGAACCACCTGAGTTCATCCTGATCCAGAAAATCTGACAGGTAATGATCACAATCAAGCTTTTTGTCAATGACCTCTGAGAATCTGTATTTGGTATTAAACCATTTGAATTGCTTACTGTATTGTGCATAACGTTTAATATCTTTATTTGCACCGCTGTCAGATAAGTATTCTCTGTTAATTGCATCTACGTCATGAAAGATTTTTTCAGCACGTTTTATCCAAATTGTATCCCCGTCAGATCCAACCTCCATTGAATCTTTGACAATCCAGGTAGAGTCAAGCGGAACCTGAATGTCAGAGATCTTAAAAACATTTTTTTTACTCTTCATTTCAATTCTTCTGGTTACAGATCCGTCGGTATGAACAATGTTGGTCACTGTTGTCTCCGGTTCATCGCATGACGCAACTATCAGCAACATCACGGATATTATTGTTTTTACTTTTCTCCTTTTCATATCTCTATAAATCAGACATTTTATTTAAATCCTCTTTTAGCCTCTTTTCAATATAAGCCTTTAGTTCAGGATCTTCATTGATTAATTTCAGAAGATTCCTGTATTTCAGTTCCAGTTCATCGTAAGATTTTAATAAATTCTCGAGCTGACTTTCGGAAATTCCCAAGTCTTCAGCAGAGCGAAACTTGTTTGACAGCCTGAGAATGGTTAGTTTTTTCCCGGCATCTTCACTTGGAAATGATCTCAGTTCATTGGTTATCACCACCGATTGTCTGCTTATGTGTTTAATCTGACTCATGATTATCGTCTGCTGGTATACAAACACAAGAATGATAAACACACAAGCCGCAATGAGGCTCCTCCTCACCCAACCGATATAAACCCATCCAAAGATTCTATCAGTAAGGACCTCAGTTCTGGATGGTTTCTCCTGTTTTTCCTTTATCCGTTTGATGATTTCGTTTTCAATGCCATCCGGATCAGGCATGACTGGTTTTGATTCTCTGAGAATCTCTAATAGTTGTCTGTAGTTTCTGTCTTCCGGCATCATTTTAATAGTTTTTCCCTGATTATCGCTTCAATATTTTTCCTTGCGTAGTAAAGATTTGATTTTACAGATGACTTATTCATCCCTGTTATGTTTGCTATTTCCTCATACGACAATTGCTCTAATTCCGCAAGAATGAATACCGATTTTTGCCTCGGACTGAGCATATTTGTCAGAAGGTTAATTATTCGTGCATTATCACTAATTTCGAGTTCAGATATTTTCTCTTCAGAAATGTGATTGGCAATAATGCCCCATGTTTCATCATCATATCTGTATTCAATTCTGTGTTTGTTTTTCCGCAGCAAATCATAGCATTTATTAATGGTAATCCTGTATAACCAGGTCTTGTAACTGTCTGATGATTTTATTCTTTTCATCTTTCCCCATATAGTGACCATTGTATCCTGAACAACATCCCTGGCTTCTTCATAATCGCCCAGCATTCTGAAAGCAACTGAGAAAACAAATGGCGTACTAATTTCAACAACCTTCCTGAAATTGTGCAGATCTCCTTTAATACATTCTTCTATAAGTTCTTTTTCTATCAAATCTGTTGAATGGTTTTTCAATAAGACGTAATTTTATAAGGAAAGGTAAAAACAAACTGTAAACTTTTTATAATAAAACTAAAATGCAAAAAACAATAACCCTGAGTACCTATTCCAGAAATGGACTGTATGATATAACCGGAGAAGTGGAAGGAATAATAAAGGAGAGCGGAATAAAGAATGGTATTGCATCAGTATATGCCAGAGGAGCAACTGCTGCCATCATGATCCAGGAAAACTGGGATCAGTCAGTTATGAATGATGTAATTACCCTGCTGAACAAACTTGTACCCCCGGGAGTATGGGAACATGACAGGCAGGATGACAATGGTGACGCTCATCTTAAGGCAGGACTTGTTGGTCCTTCCGAAAGCATACCAGTTATTGACGGCAAACCAGGTCTCTCAACCTGGCAGAATATCTTCTTCTGTGAGTTTGATGGACCTAGAAGCAGAAGGGAAATTGTAATAACTGTAATTGGCGACAGGTAATTTTAATCAGGATGCTCCAGGATTGCCCTTATATTACTGATGAATTGTTCATACTTGATTCTCTTTGCTGCTGACCGGTTAAAGAGCCTTAAGAATTGTCCCCTTGAAAGATTCATCCACTCTTCCTTTTTCATCTTAGCTATTTCGTCATCAAGTTTCAATTCAGGGCTTTTATTAGGTTCTAATTTACTGTTCCAGGGACAGATCTCCTGGCATATGTCACAACCGTAAACCCTTCTGCCCATAAGGGGTAGTATATCCTGAGCGATGGGCCCCCTGTTTTCTATGGTCAGATTTGAAATGCATCTTCTTGCATCAATTGTCCTATTATTGTTGATGGCCCCTGTAGGACACTTTTCAATACATAATCTGCATTCACCGCAAAAATCTTCTCTAAAAGGTTTATCAGGTTTAAGATCAATATCAAGGAGAAGGATGCCTATGAAAAAGAATGATCCAATTTTTTTGTTAATGAGAATTGAGTTACGACCATGCCATCCAAGTCCGGCTTCCATTCCCCATGCTTTCTCAAGAAGTGAAGATGTATCAACTACTATTTTAGCTTTGGCACCTGGCTCCAGGCTTTTGATAAATTCAAAGAGAAATTCAAGCTTTGATTCAATAACATCATGATAATCACTCCCGTAAACATAACGTGAAAGAATTGGAACCTGCGGTTCTTTTTGCATTATCTCAGAATAATAGCTAAGGCCCACTACAACAAGCGATCTTGTATCAGGAAATAAATTTCTGGGATCAAGGCGTTTTTCAATATCTCTGGCAAGATATCCCATCCTGTCGTGCATCCCTGCACCAACCCAATTCCTTATAACAGGCCCGTATTCATCAAGCGATCGTGCCAATGCAATGCCGCAGATATCAAAGCCAAGCTCAATAGCTCTTTCCTTGATTTTCAAAGATAAGTTCTCAGGGATCTGCCAATTCATTGTAATATATTATAGAAAGCCAAGTTCAAGTTTGGCTTCATCACTCAACATACTTTTATCCCATGGAGGATTAAATGTCAGCTTAATTTCACAATCTTTTACACCTCTTGTACCGGCAACTTTATATTTTACTTCCTCAATTAGATCTTCAGCCATCGGGCAGTTTGGTGCTGTCAGCGTCATTGTAATATGAGCTATGTGATCATCATCAACGTTTATGTCATAGATAAGACCAAGATCGTAAATATTTACAGGGATCTCCGGGTCATAAATACTTTTAAGGACCTGTCCTATTCTGGTTTCAATTTCAAGTTGTTCTGTAGGATCCATAATTGATTTTTTAAAACTATTCAGGTATTCTGATTCATTCTGGCCTTAAAGGCCATAGCATACAGTTTTATCTGCCTGATCATTGCAAGCAGACCATTGGACCTGGTTGGAGACAGATTCTGCCTCAGTCCTATTTTATCGATAAAATAGAGATCGGAAGCTAAAATCTCATCCGGGGTTCGTTCTGAAAGAACTTTTATCAATAGAGATACTATTCCCCTGGTTATTATTGCATCGCTGTCGGCAGTGAAAGAGATTTTCTGTCCGTTGAACTCAGGGCGGAGCCACACTTTTGACTGGCATCCCTCTATCAGGTAGTCTTTTGTCTTGTATTTTGGATCGATAACCGGAAGACTTTTACCAATATCAATCAGAAGATTGTACTTATCCATCCAGTCGTCAAATACTGAAAATTCATCAATTATGGAATCCTGAACCTCGTTAATTGTCATAATAAGATCTTCATGAAAACATGCTTATAACCTTTTCGATTCCTTTGGCCAGCATATCAATTTCTTCTGTTGTATTATAAAAACACATTGAAACCCTTACAGTGCCATCTATCCCGAAACGGTCCATAACAGGTTGGGCACAATGAGTGCCTGTGCGTACAGCAATTCCCATCTTATCAAGAATTGTACCGGTATCATACTGGTGGATATCTTTGAGGAGAAAAGATATAATAGGAATTTTGCTTCTGGCTTCACCATAGATTCTAAGGTTTTTAATTTCTGTCAGTTTGCCGGTTGCATAGTCAAGGAGGGCTTTCTCTCGTGAAGCTATTTCTTCTCTCCCCGTCTCCTTTAAGTAATCCAGAGCTTTGCCGAGGCCAATTGCTCCTGCATAGTTCATAGTGCCAGCTTCAAATTTGAAAGGGAGTTCATTATATGTTGTCTTTTCAAATGTCACTTTCTCAACCATATCTCCTCCTCCCTGGTAGGGTGGCAACTCTGAAAGCCATTTTTCCTTACCGTAAAGAACTCCGATTCCTGTCGGACCATAAATCTTATGCCCCGAAAATGCATAAAAATCGCAATCCATCCCTGAAACATCGACTATCCCATGCTGTATTCCCTGCGCGCCGTCAACAAGAACAGGAACTCCCGCGGAATGGGCTTTTTTAATAATATCTTCAAGAGGAAGGATTGTCCCAAGAGCGTTTGATGCCTGCGAAACAGCTACGATTCTGGTCTTTTCTGTCAGAAGTCTTTCGTATTTTTCAAGAACGATCTCTCCCTTATCATCGATAGGAATTACTTTAATTGTTGCACCTTTTCTCTGGCACATCATCTGCCAGGGGACAATGTTGGCATGATGTTCAAGGTTACTCAATATAATCTCATCTCCCCTGCTTATGAATCTCTCTCCGAATGAAAATGCAATACAATTTATTGATCCGGTTGTTCCTGAGGTGAAGATAACTTCTTCTCTTTTCCCGGCATTAATGAACGATCGGACTTTTTCTCTCGCGTTCTCATAAGCTTCTGAAGTTAAATCGCTCATTGCATGAATCCCTCTGTGAATATTGCCATTGTAGCTTGTATAGACTTCCCTTACCGCGTCAAGAACACATTGTGGTTTCTGCGTAGTTGCTCCGTTATCGAAATAAATAAGGGGTTTATTGTAGACTTTTTTACCCAGCAACGGAAAATCAGCTCTTATTTCTGCTATATCTTTCAACTTATTCTGTATTAACCGCATTTTACCATGCAACTTGCACAACGCGATAGTTCCCCCTTAAGTCGTTGCATTACAAGGTTGTCCATCCTTTCCCTTAATGGTTCCACCTTTATATTCTGGATGACCTCATGGGCAAATCCAAACATCAGCATGAGTTTGGCCTGTCTCTTGTCGATTCCGCGTGACTGCAGATAAAACATAGCATTGTCATCCAGCTGTCCCACCGTAGCCCCATGGCTGCATTTTACATCATCGGCATAAATCTCGAGATGAGGTTTAGTGTACATTTTTGCATCGTCTGTCAGCAGAATATTATTATTCTTTTGGTAGGCCATTGTCCCCTGGGCATCGGGTGCCACAAAAATACGTCCGTTGAAAGTTCCTGTGGCCATCTCATCGAGCACTCCTTTAAAAAGCTGATTGCTTGTACAATTCGGATAGGCATGTTCAACGCTGACAAAATTGTCTATATGCTGCCATTTGTCAGACAGAAAAAGTCCAAATGAGTTGCATTCAGCTCCTTCACCTCCCAGATAATGATAGGTATTGTTCCTTACAAGACCGCCGTGAAGGGTTATATTATTTGATGAAGCAACGCTGTTTTTCTCCTGGTTAATAAAAGTATGAGTGATTTTGCAGGCATTATTATGTTCATTCTGAACCCTGATTATATCAAAATGAGCATTTTCACCCACATGGATTTCGGTAACTGCATTAGTAAGGAATTTCTGCGGGGAAAGAGTATGGTCACAAATAATTATCATAAAATCAGAATTATCCTCAACAATAATAAGGTTCCGATGCTGATTAAATGTATCTTCTGATGAATCAACCAGATTAACAACCTGGACAGGTTTTTTAAGGACTGTCCCACGCGGCACATATACAAACACCCCATCGGAGGCCATTGCAGTATTGAGATGAATCAGTCCGTCATTGGTGCTTTGTGCATATTTCCCATAGTGCTTTTCAATCAGATCAGGATACCGCCTCGAAGCTTCATTAAGGCTTCCTATAAGTATCCCTCCCGGCAGCATATTTATTTTACCATTTATTGTAGGATAGAATCCGTTCATCAGAACAACGCCATGAGCATCAAGATCGGTAACATCGCATCTGAATTCCTCAGCTTTATGGAAATCTGATTCGTCGGGAATAAAATAAGTCTTATAGTCGTGATTAAAGAACAGGTCCAGGTTTGTATACTTATAGTTCTCATTCTTCCTTGTGGGCACCCCTAGCTGAGAGTACTTTTCAAAAGCAGCCTCCCTGAAAGAATTCAAATAAGATGTCGACCCTTCCTTTATTTTATGTATGTTTTCAGCATAAAGGCCTGAATATTTAACTGTTATTTCAGTTTTTTCGCTCATTTCAGTTCTGATTATCAACTTCTTTTTTTATCCAGTCATAACCTTTCTCTTCCAACTCCATTGCAAGTTCTTTACCTGCGGTCTTTACAATCCTGCCGTCATAAAGAACATGCACAACATCTGGCACAATATAATCCAGGAGACGCTGATAGTGAGTTATTACGATTACTGAATTGTCAGGTCGCTTTAATCTGTTTACACCGTTAGCTACAACTCTAAGTGCATCAATGTCAAGACCGGAATCTGTTTCATCAAGAATCGCAAGTTTCGGTTCAAGCATCGCCATCTGGAAAATCTCATTTTTCTTTTTCTCACCGCCTGAAAAACCTTCATTCACAGATCTGTTGGCAAGTTTTGAATCAATTTCAACCAGTTCTTTCTTTTCACGCATCAGTTTAAGAAAGTCTGAAGCAGACAAAGGATCAAGCCCTTTGTGTTTGCGATGCTCATTTACGGCTGTTTTCATAAAATTGACCATGCTTACACCCGGAATCTCAATCGGATATTGGAATCCAAGGAATATTCCTTCCCTTGAGCGTTCTTCGGGAGCCATTTCAAGAAGATCTTTCCCAAAATATGTAACCTTGCCTTCAGTAACTTCAGCAAAATCCCTTCCGGCAAGAACTGCAGCAAGAGTGCTCTTTCCTGATCCGTTTGGTCCCATAAGGGCATGGATCTCTCCAGGTTTTACTTCAAGGCTTATTCCCTTAAGTATCGTCTTCCCCTCTATCGCAGCATATAAATTCTTAATAACAAGCATATTAACAAAATGATTTTTAAATTATCTACCCAACGCTCCCCTCAAGACTTATCTGTAGAAGTTTCTGGGCTTCTACAGCAAATTCCATTGGGAGCTTATTTATTACTTCCCGTGCATAACCGTTCACTATGAGACCTACGGCATCTTCGGTCGAAATACCCCTCTGGTTACAATAGAAAATCTGATCTTCTCCTATCTTTGAGGTTGTAGCTTCATGTTCAACTATAGCGCTCTGATTATTAACCTCCAGATAAGGAAAAGTATGAGCTCCGCACTTGTCTCCTAAAAGAAGGGAGTCGCATTGTGAGAAATTACGAGCATTCATAGCATTTTTTAGGACCTTAACAAGCCCGCGGTAGCTGTTCTGGCCAAAACCCGCTGAAATACCTTTTGAAACAATTGTGCTTTTGGTATTCTTTCCGATATGAATCATTTTGGTCCCGGTGTCAGCCTGCTGATGATGATTTGTAACAGCTACTGAGTAAAATTCTCCTGTTGAATTATCACCACGAAGTATACATGAAGGATATTTCCATGTAATTGCCGAACCGGTCTCCACCTGAGTCCAGGAAATCTTTGAGTTTTCTCCCCTGCAAAGACCTCTTTTGGTTACAAAATTGAAAATGCCGCCTTTGCCATCCTTATCTCCAGGATACCAATTCTGTACAGTTGAATATTTCACCTCTGCATTGTTCTCTGCAATTATTTCCACAACTGCAGCATGAAGTTGATTCTCATCACGCATAGGTGCCGTACATCCTTCAAGATAACTTACATAACTTTCTTCGTCGGCAACAAGCAGAGTACGTTCAAACTGCCCAGTATTGGCTGAATTGATCCTGAAATACGTAGATAATTCCATAGGACATCTGACACCCTTTGGAATATAGCAAAATGATCCGTCACTGAAAACTGCTGAATTCAGTGAAGCAAAGAAATTATCAGTATAAGGAACAACGCTTCCGAGATACCTTTTCACAAGCTCCGGGAACTCCCTTACTGCTTCACTGAAGGAACAAAATACTATACCCAGTTCAGCAAGCGTCTCTTTAAATGTTGTTTTCACTGAAACGCTGTCCATAACTGCATCCACGGCAACACCTGAAAGGTGCTTCTGTTCTTCAAGGGGAATACCAAGTTTATCAAATGTCTTTTTAAGTTCAGGATCGATATCATCAAGACTGGCAAGGGCTGGTCTTTGCTTTGGGGCAGCATAATAAATAATGTCCTGGTAATCAATTTCAGGAATCCTAAGATTCGCCCAGGATGGCATTTTCATAGTCTGCCAGTGACGAAAGGCCTTAAGACGAAATTCAAGAAGCCAACTAGGTTCATTCTTTTTCTCAGAGATAAGCCTTATAATATCTTCATTTAGCCCACGCTGAATCTTATCAGTTTCAATATCAGTATAAAATCCATACTTGTATTCCCCTGAAGTGACATCATTTATTATCCTGTCCTGATCTTTTTCCATCAAATAATGTCTTTATATACTAACAAACTGATAAACTTTTTGTTAGGTTATAACTTTAATTTAATCTAAATAAACACGCAAAATTATTAAAAATAATGCGACTGAGTTAACCATGATGGAAGAAATAAATATCTGTTGCTAAGAAAGATCATTAATCCTCTGTCTTAATTCAGGATTTTATTAAGAAAATATTTATAAATTTCGGCCTTTTAATCCGATTCAAACACTTTTACAAAATCATTATATATGTTGAATAGCATTATCAATTGCCTGGCAAAATACGGGAAAAGATTTTTTTTAATATCGGCTATTATTTTAATGCCGGTTTACCTTTTTGGATCTGACGGCCAAGTTCCGAAAATAGGACCGGTTAGGTTGGAATTCATAATTTTCGGGCTTATCCTCCTTGGCGTTGCATTGTTTCACAAACAAACTTTCTGGGTGGCAGTAACAGGATTAGCTGTGCTTATAATATTTAAGCTGGTTTTTGACCCCGGGTTTAACTTTTTGGAACATTTCTTTGGCACAACCCCTATTAGCGATCAGATAATGGACAAAGAATTACGGCAGGGAGAATGGGGTATTATCCTTAATCTTCTCGGACTTCTGCTTGGCTTTGCGGTACTATCTAAAATATTTGAAGAATCAGGGGTTCCTGACATTCTTCCAAAATACCTTCCGGATGACTGGAAAGGTCCCTTTTTATTATTAATATTTATTTTTATTCTTTCATCATTTCTCGATAACATAGCAGCAGCGCTGATCGGAGGGACGATTGCACTTGTGGTTTTCAGAAACAAAGTTCATATAGGGTATATTGCAGCGCTTGTAGCCGCAAGCAATGCAGGTGGAGCCGGAAGTGTGGTCGGTGATACAACTACCACCATGATGTGGATTGATGGAGTTGCAGCAATAAATGTGCTTCATGCATACGTCGCAGCAATGGTAGCACTGCTGTTTTTTGCCTTTTTTGGCTCCCGTCAGCAGGATAAATACCAAAGAATTCAGAAAGATGCTGATCCCAATGTCAAAGTCGACTGGATAAAAATTCTTATTGTAGCACTTATCCTTGCAGGAGCAATAACTTCAAATATACTTTATGATATGCCTGCTCTGGGAGTCTGGATAGCAATTCTTATCAGTGCTTTCATACGTAAAATTCCATTTAAAGAGGTTCCTGGAGCAATAAAAGGGACCATTTTCCTGTTATGCCTCGTCACGTGCGCTTCAATGATGCCCGTGGAAGAGCTTCCAGGTGCATCATGGGTTACAGCAATGTCTCTGGGATTCCTTTCTGCAGTTTTCGATAATATACCTCTTACAAAACTTTGTCTTGATCAGGGTCACTACGACTGGGGAATGCTTGCTTATACAGTAGGTTTCGGAGGCTCTATGGTATGGTTCGGATCATCAGCTGGTGTTGCAATTACAAATAAATTCCCTGAAGGACGGGATGTTTTCCAGTGGATTAAAAAAGGATGGCATGTTGCAGCTGCCTATGTTATAGGATTTTTTGCACTTTACCTAATTATGGGTTGGGAACCTGCGGATAACAACAAACATAAAATAATCAACTGCCCGGTTCCTGGATGCCCGATGGCAGGAAAATCAGCAGAAAATAATCTTCACGGGGCAATAGGATACCACGAACTTGTTAACTAACAACTTATTAAAATACAAGTGAGGTTGATCTTAAAACCAAAAAGTACAACAATTAATGTTGTGAAACTTCAAATCTGAAATTTTTCGTGTTACGGATTTCCAGGGAGCAAATTCCATCTAATAAATTTGTCTGAGCGAAATTCTTAATAACCATATTTATTTTTAACTATAAGGTTAAAAAGAACTACTGAAAAACGATAATAAATTCCTTTTTGACACCAAAAAAATGGGGTAATGTAACACTATTATTTTCGGTCCGATAATTGCAGCTTCAGTTAATCAGAAAATCTTAACTTTAATGGTATAAAAAACACTGTCATGAAAAAGTCTATACTTGTATTTATAATACTCTTAACCTGTTTTAAATCCATAAATGCCGATACTGAAAAAGAGATAAAAGCTGTTTTAAAGCATGTTACAGTTTTTACCGACAGGGCACAGCTTACCCATGAAACAACAGTTGAAATCCCTGCAGGAAAAACAATATTAAAGCTGGGAGGGCTCTCCCCTTACATCGATGCGCAGAGTATTCAGGTTAAAGGATATGGTGATTTTGTAATACTCTCTGTAAATCAGCAGAATAATTATCTTCAGAATCTGGAGGACCTTCCTGAGGTAAAATCTATCCGCAGTCAGATTGAAGCCCTTCAGTTAAAGGTGGAAGATGAGAAAGCTTCCATATCTGTGCTTAAAGAAAAAGAAGCATTCCTGGTAGCAAACAGGGCAATTCTCGTCAAGGAAACTTCATTCACCATCGACCAGCTGAAAAATGTTATGGATTTATATACTAATAGTATGGATCAGGTAACAACAGGTATATTAAGAAAAAACAGGCTTATCAGGGACTACGAAAAACAGATTGCAGCTCTTCAGCAGCAGATTTCGGAAAAAATCGGAAAGCAAAAACTTCCATCAGGAGAAATAACAGTAACAATTTCTGCGGTAAAAGATGTTTCAGCAAGGCTTATTTACAGTTATGTTGTTTCAAATGCCGGATGGTATCCTTCTTATGATATAAGGGTTGACAATATCACACGGCCTGTCAATATTGTTTATAAAGCCAATGTTTTCCAGAACACCGGTGTAACATGGAAAGACGTGAAGCTGAGTTTTTCTAATGCCACTCCATGGATTTCTGGCGATATTCCTGAACTTCAACCATGGTTCATAGATTATTTTGTTCCGGCTCCCCAGGTTTCAAGAATAAGGGGTGTTGCTTATAGTCAGGTTAAAAAAAGCGAAGCTGCGGATGACATGGTTACAATGGAAAAACCTGCTGAATTAAATGCTGCTGAAGCAATTCCTGTTGCAGTTGAAAGAAAAGCGGGCGAAACAACCATTACTTTCGATGTAGCTGTTCCCTATTCTATCCCGTCGGATGGCAAAATACAGATCATTGAAATACAAAGGACGTCATCACCTGCTGAATATCACTATGTTACCGTACCCAAACTTTCATCCGCAACTTATCTGACAGGTAATATTACCGACTGGTCAAGCCAGGGGCTGATTGGCGGTGAGGCAACTTTATATTTTGAAAATGCATTTGTCGGCAAATCATACCTTAATGTCGATCAGACGAAAGATACCCTTGCTGTTTCGCTTGGCTCTGATAACAGTATCCTGGTAAAAAGAGAAAAAAGAAAGGATTTCACCAGTACCAGAACACTCGGTGCAAACAAAACAGAAATATATTCATTTGAGATAACTGTCAGGAATAATAAACCAAATAATATCAGGATAACGATTAAGGATCAGGTTCCTATCTCTTCAAACAGCGGAATTGAAGTTCAGGCAGTTGAACTTTCAGGAGGCAAAATTGACAAGCAGACCGGTGAAGTAAGGTGGGAACTTGATCTTAATTCGCAGGAAACTAAACAGCTGATTTTAACATATTCTGTAAGATATCCGAAGGATAAAATTGTTGTCATCGACTAATAGGAATTATTAATATGAAAATCCTGGGCAACCTAATCTGGTTAATTTTTGGAGGAATAATTATTGTGCTTGAATATTTTATAGGAAGTCTTATTCTTATGATCACAGTCGTTGGTATTCCTTTTGGTTTGCAGACATTAAAAATGTCTTCACTTTCAATCTGGCCTTTTGGGCGTACAAGCCGTGTCAAGGAAAGAGCTTCCGGTTGTCTTTATATAGTAATGAACGTACTGTGGCTGCTCTGCGGTGGAATATGGATTGCTTTAACACATGCTTTTCTGGGTTTCCTCCTCTGTATTACCATCATAGGAATCCCATTCGGAATGCAGCATTTTAAACTCACTGAAGTGGCGTTGAATCCGTTCGGACGCGATATTGAATGGATAAAATAATTACTATCTGGCTGGAAGAATAATCATACCATGAGCTATACAGAAAACATTAACACCCCGATTAGTAATCTGGGTAAGTTTGGATTGATTGAACACCTCACAAAAAGATCATCCAGAAATAACAGCAGTACTTTAAAAGGACCCGGAGATGATGCAAGTGTGATCGATAATGGGGACAAACTCACATTAGTATCTACGGATCTGCTTATGGAAGGTATCCATTTTAATCTTATTTATACTCCGTTAAAGCACCTCGGTTACAAAACAGTTATAAGAGGTATCTCAGATATTTATGCGATGAACGGGACACCCGGCCAAATTCTAGTATCACTGGGTATTAGCTCGAGGTTTTCAGTTGAACAGGTAAGTGAGCTTTACGAAGGTATATACCTTGCCTGCAAAAAATATTCAGTCGACCTTGTAGGAGGTGACACCACCAGTTCTCTTACAGGCCTCACAATAGGCATAACCTCGGTAGGAACAGCTGACAGGGAAACCATGGTGTCAAGAGATGGAGCCAAATCAAATGATCTAATATGCATAACTGGAGATCTTGGAGCATCATATATGGGTCTCCAGGTCCTTGAAAGAGAAAGGAAGTTGTTTGGGAAGGATAAAACCTTCCAACCCGACCTTACAGGTTATGAATACATTATTGAACGTCAGCTTAAACCTGAACTCCCCCTGTACCTGTTTAAGGCACTTCAGAATTATGGTCTCATACCCTCTGCAATGATTGATATATCTGATGGTCTGGCATCTGACCTTATGCATATTTGTAAATTATCAGGTACTGGTTGCAGGATTTACTATGAAAAAATACCTGTTGATACCGAGACATTCAAAGCTGCGGAAGAATTTCATATTGATCCGGTAATCTCTGGTCTGAACGGCGGTGAGGATTATGAAATCCTGTTTACAGTTCCCGTTGATAAATTCGAAACAATAAAGGAAATTCAAAATGTAAGGGTAATAGGTCATATGACATTGCCTTCAAAGGGATATTTGCTAATCAGCCCTGAGGGAACAGAGATCGAATTAAAAGCTCAGGGATGGGAGAAGGTTTGAAATTGCCTGTTATTTAAGCTCTTATAATTCCTCTTTCTGAATTCCTTATGAATTCAATAATATAGTTCCGGTCAGCGGAATCCGGAAAATTCTTCTCAATAAATTCCAGAGCCTGAGAAATATTCATTCCATTCTGGTATAAGGCTCTGTAAATATTATGAATTGTATCGATCCGCTCTTTTCCGAAACCTCTGCGTGTAAGCCCGACAGTATTGAGCCCAAGATATTTAAGAGGATCACGGTCGGCTTTAATGAAAGGCGGGACATCCATCCTTACCTTTGATCCTCCGCCAATTATTACGTGTCCTCCAATTCTTGAGAACTGATGTACAAGAGTACCTCCGCTGATAATTGCCCAGTCATCAATTTTAACCTCACCTGCCAGACCTATTCCATTGCCAAGAATACAATTATTTCCCACCTGGCAATCATGGCCGATATGTGCATTAATCATGATAAGACAATTGCTGCCTACAACAGTCTTTCCGGAGGAAGCTGTTCCTCTGTTTACAGTAGCACCTTCTCTTACAGTTGTATTGTCTCCTATTTCAGCCGTTGTCTCTTCGCCTTTGAACTTCATATCCTGGGGGACACCTGAAATCACTGCACCGGGAAATATCCTGCAGTTTTTACCGATCCTTGCTCCATCGAGGATTGTACAATTAGGACCTATCCATGATCCTTCCTTTATTACAACATTGCCGGCAATATAAGCAAAAGGTTCTACTGTAATATTCTCTCCTAAAACAGCATTCGGATTAATAAATGCCAGATTTGAAATCATGTCACGTTTATTTGTTCTTTATTACCTGGGCCACCATTTCGCCTTCAACCACAAGGTGATTGCCGACAAAAGCCTGCCCGTACATTGATACAATCCCTCTGCGTAAAGGTTCAATAAGTTCCATCTTGAGAATCAGAGTATCACCCGGAACAACTTTATGTTTGAATTTAAGCCGGTCAATTTTAAGGAAATAAGTAGAATATTTTTCGGGTTCTTCAACCCGGCTTAATACAAGTAATCCTCCTGATTGAGCAAGTGCCTCAACCAAAAGGACTCCAGGCATCACTGGTTCACCGGGAAAATGGCCCTGGAAAAAGGGTTCATTTACTGTAACATTTTTTATGCCAACAACTGTGGTTTCATCAAGTGAGATAATCTTATCAACAAGCAGAAAGGGATACCTGTGAGGTATTTTTTTCTTAATATCTTCAATTGTAAACACAGGTGGCCGTTCAGGGTCATATACCGGGATATTATGTTTTGAATGAGCTTTCTTTATCTCCTGCCTGATTAGCCTTGCAAGCTGAGTATTCGCAAAATGGCCGGGTCGTGTTGCAACAACCTTCCCTTTGATCGGCTGTCCGACAAGGGCAAGATCTCCCAGTACATCCATAAGTTTATGACGGGCTGGTTCATTTGGATAAAATAACTCAGTATTATTCAGAATTCCTGCAGTGTGTTTATTTATTCCCGGTCTGTTGAACAAGGTAGCGATCCTGTCGATCTCATCCTGCTCTACTTCCTTTTCAAGGATAACAACCGCATTATCCAGATCACCCCCCTTAATTAATCCTCTTTTATGAAGAGGTTCCAGCTCATGGAAAAAGACAAAAGTGCGGCTCTTGCTTATTTCTTCCTCAAAATCTTCTATCGAGTCAAGAATTGCATACTGATTTCCAAGAATCTTCGAATTATAATCAATAAGCACATTAATGCTGAGATGGTCATCAGGATAAACAATCAGGTCGACTCCATGTTCTTCATCCGAGTAAGCAATTTTCTGCTTTACAGTGAAATAGTTTCTTTCCTCCTTTTGTTCTTTGAAACCTACCGACTTTATTGCCTCTGTAAATTTCCAGGCAGAACCACCCATAATTGGAGCCTCGGGCCCATTAAGTTCAATTATTGCATTATCAACCTTTAATCCGTGCAATGCTGCCAGAACATGTTCTATTGTTGAAACCGAAGCATTATTCTGGACAAGTGTCGTACCTCTCGATGTTTCAGTTACATGCTCTGCAAGTGCCTCTATGACAGGATTACCTGGCAGATCAGTCCTGAAAAACTTATATCCGTGATTAGCCGGTGCAGGTTTAAATGTAATTGTAACACTTATACCACTGTGTAATCCTTTACCGGAAAGGCTGACCTCTTTTGCCAGTGTCCTTTGTTTTTCACTCATTTCTCACTTGGTTAGTTTCTGATTTTTGCGGTACAAAAAAATCAAAAAAAATTGAACAATCCAACAGGATGCCTATTTACTCTTTTTGATAGCCTCAACTTCTTTTTCCAGCCGAATTATTGAAGACCTCATTTCAGGCAGTTTTTTAAAGATCACCGAACATCGGAGGAATTCCCTGTGATCTATTGCCGGATAGCCCAAAACCACAGTGTTCTCATTTTTTATGTCACCTGAAATACCCGATTTGGCTCCGATCTTAGTGCCATCGGCAATTTTAATATGCCCGACAATTCCTACCTGCCCTCCAAACATACAATTCTTCCCGATTTTGGATGATCCGGCAATTCCTGATTGACCAGCCATAACTGTATTTTCACCCACTTCAACATTGTGGCCAATCTGGATAAGATTATCCAGCTTAACTCCTTTTCTTATTATAGTGGAACCCATTGTAGCCCTGTCAATTGCGACATTGGCTCCTATTTCGACATTATCCTCAATAATAACATTCCCAATCTGCGGAATTTTCATAAATTCACTATCCGACTGCGGGGCAAAACCAAATCCGTCACTGCCGATTACCGTCCCTGCATGAATAACACAACTTTCACCAATAACACAATTGTGATAGACCTTCACTCCGGAATTTAATATAGTGTTTTTTCCTATCTCGGTACCATCACCGATATAAACATGGGGAAATAGGGAACAGCCATCACCGATACGGCAGTGACTGCCAACATAAACAAACGGACCTATGTAAACATCCTTCCCAATAACCGAGGTCTCTTCAATTACAGCGGTAGGATGTATCCCTTTCTTTTTGGGCCTCGACTGATCAACAAGCCTCAGCAAAGATGCGAATGCATCATACGCATTTTCAACTCTTATCAGTGTTGCATCTATCTTCCCCGATGGCACAAAGTCCTTATTTACGAGAATTATCGAAGATTTTGTTGTATATATGTAGTGTTCATATTTCGGGTTAGCAAGAAATGAAAGTGCATCCTTATGCCCTTCTTCAATCTTTGCAACCGTATTTACTTTAATTTCAGGATCTCCCTCTATTTCTCCATTCAGAAATCCGGCAATAGTTTTGGCATTGAATTCCATATAATTAATTTTTTATCTGCATTCTTTTGGATAACACAGGAAATATTTGATGATCTTTTCTGATAGCAATTTGTGATCAAAAATATCAGATACTGAAGTAATATCTACAATCTTTCCGCTATTCAATAAAATCCGTACATGTGGTCCTTCAGGAGCATATGTAAGATTTGATATATTACCTGTAAAAACATAATATTCTGCCATTTGCGGGGTTATTTGCAGAGAATTGCATGTTTTTTCAACCAGTGTTTCCAACCTTTGTAAAGGAAATGGTTCATTTTGGAGTTCAACAGCATACAAATTTCTGCTCATCAATCTTGCTGAAAGATCAGAAAGAATTTTGTCATTATGATCAATCCAGTATTTTGCAGATGAAATTATGTCAGAATCATCAAGACGGGTAAAATTAAATGCAACAATTCCCGGGGTAAAAAGACCATTCAACCCAAGGTCCTTAATCCCGATATTATTTTTCAGAAAGAATTTTAAAGCCGGTGTTGCAAATAAATCATCCCCTCCCAAAGCAAGTTCCTTAGCACGTTTAAGAACCTTAACTAAAAGATTTTCAGATGAGAGTACTGTCTTATGCATATAAACCTGCCAGTACATTAACCTTCTTGCAATAAGGAATTTCTCAAGTGAATAAATTCCTTTTTCCTCAATTACAAGAGAATCATCTGCAACATTAAGCATCCTAATAATTCTGTCTGATCCTACAGATCCTTCAATAACACCTGTAAAGAAAGAGTCGCGTTTCAGATAATCAAGCCTGTCCATATCGATCTGGCTTGCAATCAGCTCATGAAGGAATTTCCTTTCATAGTTGCCTCTGAAAATCTCAATTGCAAGGGATAATCTCCCTCCGAATGCCTCATTCAACCTGTTCATAAGAAGAAGCGACATATCCTCGTGGGTTATTCCATCGACAATCGAATTCTCAAGCGCATGTGAAAATGGACCGTGCCCTATATCATGAAGTAATATTGCGACAAGAGTAGCTTCTTCCTCCTCCGGTGATATACAGACATCCTTGCTTTTGAGTGTTTTTATAGCTGTGTCCATAAGATGAAGAGCTCCAAGGCAATGCTGAAATCTGCTGTGGTTGGCAGCCGGATAAACAAAATTTGTTAACCCTAGTTGCCTGATGCTCCTAAGCCTCTGAAACCAGAGATGTTCAATTAAATCGTAAATAAGGTCATTGGGAATACTTATAAATCCGTAAACCGGATCATTTATGATTTTTCTTTTATTCCGCCTGTAAGACACCTGAAAAATTCTTAGGCTACAAATTTATGAATTTGTTTGGCAAAGCAAATAATGAATTAAAGGAACTGAAATAATTATGACCCTGATATTTTCCTCCGTCTGGCAACTATTCAAATGGATGCTCCTTGCTAAAATCGGGTCTGTAATTCAAATGACTTTCAATATCCTGAATCCAGCCATTCCTGAAACCCAACTCTTCCATAAACTTTACAACAGCCTCGTATTCTGATCTGTAAAGAGATCTTTTTAAATCAGGATGTCCCTCAACAAAAGGAGTGGGATGATATTGTGACATCAGTGAGATATTTATTCCTGTCGACAACTCAAATGCAACAGTTTTCAGTACTTCAATGCTTTCATCAACATGTCCGGGTAAAACCAAATGCCTTAATAATATTCCGTTTTCAGCCATTCCATGATCATCTTTAAACAATACCGAACCCTTCTGGTAAAACATCTCCTTAATAGCACCCAAAGCCACCTGAGGATAATCAACCGTATCCGATAACAACGCCGCAGTTTCAGGAGTGGCATACTTGTAATCCGGCAAATAAACATCAATTAGTCCATCAAGTCCCCTGATAACCTCCTTCTTATCATAACCATTCGTATTATAAACTGTTACCGGATTAAATCCTTGTTTCCTCAGGCCTCTTATGATAGCTTTGACCTGCGGTACAACATGCGACGGAGAAACAAAACCAACAGCTTTTATTCCCAGAGCCAGTATTCCTGCAATTTTATCAAGTACCTCCTCATATTCCTCTGAATTGGCCATTAAATCGCTGCCAGCCCGGCTTATTTCATAATTCTGGCAATAAATGCACCGCATATTGCATCCTGAAAAGAAAATATTACAGATTCCTTCAGGTCCGCTTATAGCAGGCTCTTCACCTCGATGTATACATATTGAAGCTACATTCATTCCGGCACCAGAACGGCAGTACCCTTGTCCTCCTTCAAACCTGTTGACCCTGCACTCTCGCGGACATAACGTACAATCAGAAAGAAGTTCTTTCTCCCTTTTTTCATAAATTTCTGCAGACATACATCAGTTTTATTGTGCAATACCGGTTTTTACCTCAATAAAATTTTTTTGAATAATTTATTTTATGGTAAATTTAAAAATAGCGTGTTGATTGCCGGAGTACAAAAGTACACAATAAAGACTAACAGCAAAGTAACCTGATCCTTTGCAGTTCGGGCAAAAAACTGTCTTTTCTGTGAATTGCCATTAAATATTTTAAGATAATTGAAATAGATAAATTTTTAATCCTTTTTATACATTTTATATGCCTTTCCCCATCCGCTTATAATTATGCCTGCTATATTTCCGGGTCGCGATAAAGTTTTGATTATTATCGGAAATTTCTGATGAGATAAATAAATTACATCAGGGACCCATAATTAATAATTCATCAATCAAAATAAAATTCTATATTCATGTTTTGTCACTTCCTAAAAGGATTATTTATCTGATTATTGACAATGAAAAAGGACACTTATGAAACGAATAATTCTTCTATCCTTTTCTACTATACTGATTACAATGTTGCATAACAATTCTCTTGCAGCACAGGAGTCTGCCAGAACACGTGAATCATTTAATCTTGGATGGAAATTTGTAAAATATTCAGCTTCATCCGAAGAGGTCTCTGCAAATAAAGAACCTTATGCTCTTCAGGAACCGGAAGTTGATGACTCCGGGTGGCGCAATGTTGACCTACCCCATGACTGGGCCATCGAAGGGCCCTTCAACGATTCCCTTGAAAACAATACAGGTTTGCTCCCCTGGAAAGGTATTGGATGGTACAGAAAGTATTTCAAAATCGAAGAAACGGACAATGGTAAACGGTTTTATATCGATTTCGATGGCGCAATGGCTAATGCAAGGATTTGGCTTAACGGAAAATTCGTGGGAGGCTGGCCCTATGGTTATACTTCATTCCGGCTCGACCTTACTCCTTATGTACTTATCGGCCGTGAAAATATCATTGCTGTAAGACTCGATACAAAAAACTGGGATTCAAGATGGTATCCTGGAGCCGGGATTTATCGTAATGTCTGGCTGGTAAAAACCACACCACTGCATATCGCTTATAACGGAGTTTTTTGTACCACCCCTGAAATAACAAAAGAAAGGGGAATGTTGAGTGTTGAAGCAGAAGTTGAAAATCATCTTGGCCGCCCGGCTGCAGTAATGGTAAAAGCTACAGTATACCAACCCGATATGCGAACAGGTATTCAAGGGGAACCCGTCGCTGACCCTGAATTTGCATCAGCCGTACTGACTGCTTCAGGAGTTCATCACTTCAGACTCGATATACCTGTAAAGAATCCTGTTCTCTGGAGTCTGGATAATCCACAACTTTATAAAGTTGTAGTAACTGTCTCCCGGAAAAACATATTGAGCGACACTTACGAAGCATCATTCGGCTTCAGAACTCTCGATTTTACTCCCCGCAATGGATTCTGGCTTAATGGCAGAAGGGTGGAGATAAAAGGTGTCTGCAACCACCATGATCTGGGAGCTCTTGGCTCAGCTTTCAATATAAGGGCGGCAGAACGTCAGCTGCAGATACTGAAAGAAATGGGGTGCAATGCCATTCGTACCAGCCATAATCCACCTGCCCCTGAATTGGTTGATTTATGCGATAAAATGGGATTTTTGATGCAGATCGAAGCTTTCGACACCTGGAGAATAGGTAAAAAACCCGCGGATTACAATGTCATTTTCGATGCATGGCACGAAGAAGATCTGAGGGCAATGGTCCGCCGTGACAGAAACCATCCATCAGTCATAATGTGGAGCATTGGTAATGAGGTCCCTGATCAGAAGAATCCCTGGCTATCCGAAAACCTAAGAGCAATAATTAAGAAAGAAGACACCACCCGTCCGGTAACATCAGGATGCGATAATCCGGACTCTGGAACTGACGGCTTCCAGAAAACCCTTGATGTTTTCGGAATCAATTACCGCCTGAGCGCCTATGAAAAATTCTTTGCGTTTAAGGAAAATGAAAATCTGGGTTTTCACTCAAGTGAATCAACTTCAACCGTAAGCTCAAGGGGTGAATATTTCTTTCCGGTTGTAACAGGTAACCTGAATGATAATCTGCCTGGCAAAGGGATTTTTCAGATTACATCTTACGATGTGGCTTATCCTGAATGGGCTTCAACACCCGATCAACAATGGGAAATACTTGAAAAATTCCCTGCAGCATACGGAGAATTTGTATGGACAGGATTTGATTACCTGGGAGAACCGACCCCTTACGCTGGTGATTTTTCAGATACAAAACCCGGAACATGGGGATATGAACAGGTAACTAAAATGCTTGAAAAAACGGGTGTGAAGGAAGTTCCGTCCCGAAGCAGTTATTTTGGGATAGTCGATCTTGCCGGCTTCCCGAAAGACCGCTACTTCCTGTATCAGTCAAAGTGGAGACCCGACCTGCCTATGGCCCACATTCTCCCACACTGGAACTGGCCGGAAAGATTGGGACAGATAACTCCAGTCCATGTCTATACTTCGGGAGATGAGGCAGAATTATTCCTCAATGGCAAATCTCTTGGAAGAAAAGCGAAAGGCAAATATGAATACAGGCTGATATGGAATGATGTTGTATATAAACCAGGGGAACTTAAGGTTATAGCTTACAGAAATGGCATTGAATGGGCTGAGGATAAAGTTGTCACTACCGGGAAATCAATACAGCTTTCTGCAAATGCAGATCGCCAGGATGTAAAAGCTGATGGTACCGACCTGATATTTATCACGGTTAAAATAGAGGATAAAAACGGGAATCTCGTACCTCGCAGCAGTAACCTTATCAATTTCAGCATAGAAGGCCCCGCAACCATTGTAGCTACAGATAACGGAGATGCCACAAACCACACCCCGTTCCAGGCTCATTCAAGAAATGCTTACAATGGATTGTGCCTTGTAATCGTAAAAGCTGAAAAAGGAGCAAAAGGAGAATTTATTGTAAAAGCAAATTCCAGCGGACTAAAGGGAGCTTATGTTAAAATAAACATAACCGGTTAACAGCGTGATAGTTTTTTAATTAAAAGCTTGTTATTTCCAAAACATTAATTACCTTTGCATCCGAATTGAGGGGTAATTGAGACCTAGGGGACCGAAGTCCCCTATTTTATTATCTTATGCTAAAATGATTGACAAAGGGAAAATAGAAAAATCAGTGAAAGAATTTATATCAGGCACTGATATATTCCTTGTCTCTGTTAAAGTGACCAGCTCAAACAAAATTACAGTCCTTGCCGACAGAAAGGAAGGCATCACCATTGATGATTGCGTTGCACTCCACAGGCATATTGAGAAAATATTCGACAGGGATTCGGAGGATTATGAGTTACAGGTATCTTCCCCAGGCCTTGAAATGCCCTTCTTAGTTATTGAACAATACCTTAAAAACCAAGGTAAAAAGGTTAACGTGATAACCAATGATGGCATAAAGTACTTCGGAATTCTTAAAAATGTTACAAAAGGAGGCTTTGACCTGGAAACAGAACTGAAAATTAAAGGCAAAGCAAAAGAAACAAAAGACATTCCATTCAATTTCGACCAGATAAAATCGACAAAGATATTACTAACAATAAAATAATTTCAAGAGGATTGTCCAGATGGAAAATGTTAATTTGATCGATACCTTTTCGGAATTTAAGGAACTGAAAAATATTGACCGCCCGACAATGATGAGCGTCCTTGAGGACGTTTTCAGAAGTATGCTGGCAAAAAAATATGGTTCAGCCGATAATTTTGACATAATTGTCAATATCGACAAGGGGGATTTTGAAATATGGAGAAACAGAGTTGTTGTTGAAGACGATGAACTGGTAGATCCTAATACTCAGATACCTCTATCAAAGGCAAAAGAAATTGATGAGGATTATGAGGTGGGAGAAGAAGTATCTGACGAAGTCAAATTTCTCGATTTCGGTCGACGGGCCATTCTTTCATTAAGACAAAACCTTACTGCCAGAATCCTCGATCTTGAAAAGAACAATATCTACATAAAATACAAAGACAGGATCGGAGAGATAGTGACAGGAGAAGTATACCAGGTATGGAAACGTGAGATACTGGTATTGGATGACGACGGTAATGAACTAATTATTCCGAAAAGTGAGCAGATACCATCCGATCACTTCAGAAAAGGTGATTCAATTCGTGCAGTCGTTATCAAAGTCGAGATGAGGAACAATACTCCTATCATAATTCTTAGTCGTACATCACCTGTTTTCCTAGAAAGGCTCTTTGAACTTGAAGTACCTGAAATATTTGACGGACTGATAACAATTAAGAAGATTGTAAGGGTGCCGGGTGAAAGAGCAAAAGTTGCAGTGGAGTCCTATGATGAACGTATCGATCCGGTCGGTGCATGTGTCGGAATGAAAGGATCAAGAATTCACGGTATTGTCAGGGAACTTCGTAATGAGAACATAGACGTTATAAACTATACTTCCAACAACCAGTTGTTTATCCAGCGTGCTTTAAGTCCGGCCAAAATAACATCGATCAAACTTATCGAGGAAACCAAAAGAGCAGAAATCTATCTCAAACCCAATGAGGTTTCTCTTGCAATAGGGAAGGGCGGACTGAATATAAAGCTGGCCAGCCAGCTCACAGGATATGAAATAGATGTCTACAGAGAGCCGGGAGGTGAGGATGAGGAAGATGTGAACCTCGAAGAATTCAGCGATGAAATTGAAGAATGGATAATTGATGAACTTAAAGCCATCGGTTGTGATACCGCAAGAAGCGTTCTTAATCTGTCAATAAGTGACCTGGTTAAACGGACCGATCTGGAGGAGGAGACTGTAAAGGAAGTTGTTAATATATTGAAGGCAGAATTTGAATGATTCGTGCAAAGAAGAACCCCACAGACTTTTAGTGTTTCTAAGTTTTAAGAAAGCAGGATGAGTTTATGACAGATGATGTTAAAGCAACAAGATTAAGCAAGGCAGCCCGCGAATTCAATGTGGGAATATCCACTATTGTGGAATTCCTGCACAAAAAAGGATTTGACCTGGATCCAAATCCTAATACAAAACTTCCTCATGAAGCTTATCTGTTTCTTTTAAAAGAGTATAGCAGCGATTTAAATGTCAAGAAAGAGTCAGAAAAGCTTATTCTTAAGGATCTGCACCGGAAAAAAGAGACTGTTTCAATCGATGATTTCTCAGAAAAGAGTTCTGGCGAAGATCGTGAAAGGGAGGAGGAAGTTCTTATAAAGGATTCTTCTGTATCAAAAAAGATTGTTGACATAAAAACAGAAATCAAAAAACCAGATATCAAACTGGTTGGCAAAATTGATCTTGAAAAAAGTCTGAAAACCAAAGTTGAAAAGCCGGAACCGCCAAAAGAGGCTCCTGATAAAAAAGTTCAGAAAGAATCCGATCAGGCTGAACCAGCCGAGAAAAAGAGCTTAGGGGAAAAAGCAAAACCGACAGCAGAGGAAGTCCTAAAAGAAGAAAAAGCAAAAGCTAACATCGATCTGCATATAGTAGGAAAAATCGATCTAGAAACCCTTACAAAAGAAAGTAAAGCCGCTAGGAAGGAAGAAAAAGAAAAACCCATTGTAAAACCGCAAAAGGCAGACAGCGAAGTGGTCGAAGAAAAATTTCCTGTAAAAAGACCTGTCCCTGAAGAAGAAGTTGAAGTTATTGAAAAACCTGTTGAAAAGATTCCCGTACAGGAACCTGAAACAGTCCCTTTATCTGAACAGGAAGATGAAGATATTGTGGAACTCTATAAACCTGAAATTAAAAAGCTTTCAGGCCTTACTGTGGTAGGTAAAATAGATCTGCCTGTCGAGGAAAAAAAGAAACCTGTACCTTACCAGCAGGTTAATATTGAAGGAGAAACAGACTTCAGGAAGAAAAAGAAAAGAAAGAGAATCTCAAAGGAGAAAGAACAGGTACCTGTTGAAAAACCGGTTCCTGCTGAAAGGAAGGACCGGACAGGGAAAAAAGTGATAAAGAAAAGGTCTGTTCATGCAGAGGTAGATGAAGAAGAAGTCCAGAAACAGATAAAAGAAACCCTTGCAAGGCTCACAACCAAGGGAAAATCAAAAGGATCAAGATACCGCAGAGAAAAAAGAGAATTAATAAGTCAGAAACATCGCGAAGTAGAAGATCGGCTTGAACAGGAAAAGAATATCCTTAAGGTTACTGAATTCGTTTCAGTAAATGAGCTGGCTACAATGATGAATATCCCAGTGACGGATATTATCTCAACCTGTATGAACCTTGGTCTTTTTGTTTCTATTAACCAGCGTCTTGATGCCGAAACCATGGCGCTACTGGCTGACGAGTTTGGATTCAAGGTTGAATTTGTCAGTGCTGAACTCCAGGAAGCAGTAAAAGAGGTAGAGGACCGTGAAGAGGATCTTAAGCCACGACCACCGATTGTAACGGTTATGGGACATGTTGATCATGGGAAGACTAAACTGCTTGATTATATCAGACGGACAAATGTAATTGCAGGTGAAGCCGGAGGAATTACCCAGCATATAGGGGCATATGCCGTTGTGCTTGACGATGGCAGGCAGATTACATTCCTCGACACACCGGGTCATGAAGCTTTCACTGCCATGAGAGCCAGAGGTGCCCAGATTACTGATATAGCTATTATTGTAGTTGCAGCAGATGATGGGGTTATGCCCCAAACTGTTGAAGCAATAAATCATGCTTCAGCAGCAGGAGTCCCCATAATTTTTGCTATCAACAAGATCGATAAACCGACAGCCAATCCTGAAAAAATTAAAGAAGCCCTGGCAAATATGAATTACCTCGTTGAGGATTGGGGTGGTAAATACCAGTCACAGGAGATCTCAGCAAAAACTGGTCTGAATGTGGATCTGCTTCTCGAAAAAGTATTGCTTGAAGCTGAAATGCTAGACCTTAAAGCAAATCCAGATAAACCTGCAATAGGAACAATTATCGAATCTTCTCTCGACAAAGGCCGCGGATATACGGCTACTGTCCTTGTAAAAGCAGGAACCCTTAGGGTTGGAGATATAATGATCGCCGGAAGCTGTTACGGACATATAAAAGCAATGTATAATGAACGAGGTCATAAGATCAACGAGGTGGGTCCTGCAATGCCTGCTCTTATACTTGGTTTGAACGGAGCACCACAGGCTGGGGATAAGTTTAATATCATGGAAAGTGACAGGGAAGCAAAGGATATTGCAACAAAACGAGCCCAGCTCCAGAGAGAACAGGGACTGAGAACTCAGAAGCATATAACCCTCGACGAGATAGGAAGACGAATAGCGATCGGGAACTTCCAGGAGCTTAATATTATAGTCAAAGGAGACGTTGATGGATCTGTTGAAGCCTTAAGCGACTCTCTTATCAAACTTTCAACCCCTGAAATTCAGCTAAATATTATTCATAAGGCTGTGGGGCAGATCTCTGAATCTGATATACTTCTTGCAGCGGCATCCAATGCGATAATTGTCGGATTCCAGGTCAGACCTTCACTTAACGCACGTAAACTGGCTGAAAAGGAAGAGATTGATATAAGGCTTTACTCAATTATTTACGATGCGATTGAAGAGATAAAGGCCGCTATGGAAGGTATGCTCTCTCCCGAAGTCAAGGAAGAAATCGTAGCTACTCTTGAAATAAGGGAAATCTTTAAAGTCACAAAAGTCGGGACCGTTGCAGGCTGTTATGTCAAGGAAGGTAAAATAACAAGGAATACAAAGGTGAGGGTAATACGCGACGGTATTGTGATTTATACAGGCGAACTAGGATCCCTGAAACGCTTTAAAGATGATGTTAAAGAGGTCGTTGGCGGCTATGAATGCGGCCTCAATATCGCAAACTTCAATGATATAAAAATCGGAGATATCATTGAAGGATATCAGGAGGTAGAGGTCAGAAAATCCCTATAGCAAAGATTTATATTTTTCTGCATCAAAAAGTTCGGTAACCTCTTCGGGATTGGTGAGCCTGATCTTTATCATCCACCCGTTCCCATAGGGATCTTTGTTTACAACATCCGGCGAATTCTCAAGGTAAGGATTTACCTCAATTACCTCTCCGCTTACAGGCATGAACATGTCAGAGACTGTCTTTACAGCTTCAATGGTTCCGAAGACATCTTCCTTGTTCAGAGTTTCACCGAGTGTTTCTATTTCAACGAAAACTATGTCACCAAGTTCACTTTGAGCGAAGTCGGTAATGCCGATATATCCATACTCACCTTCAACTCTCAGCCATTCATGATCTTTAGTGTACAATAAACTTTCAGGAACGTTCATTTTATTATGTTTATAATTAAATTTTTAAATAATATTTTAACCCCTTTGGTTCGCTCAAATGTAACCATTTTTTTTGGATTCTCTTGTTCCAGATTATCCTTCTCGGCCCATCGTATCATATTCATCAGCGGGTGACGAAGTTTTATCTCTCCTTAAACCAGACATACCATAATACAGCTTCCCCAATACCAGTACTCACCCCGATAAAATAACACATGTTGAGAACCCACTTCAGGCCCGGGAACAAATAGATCAACCTGGCATACTTCACCCATCTATTGTAAATTTTGGTAATATTGAGCACTCTATTTCCGGTCTAAAGTGAGCAATCAATTCCGGATAAAATTTAGCAGTGGCATTTTTTCAAAAACAAAGAACTTTTTCAGGCTGTCTTGTTTGACTTAAAATTAAATATTCCTTTAGTTCATTATATAAAGTCTTTCCAGAATCAGATTTGTGTTCCTGCTCGCTGATTCTTTTGCATCACACCTGTCAGCATCCTTTAATTATTTTATAAGCTCAAGAATCCCTGGCATTATTACATCGGGCCCTATTTTGTTTACATATTCAAGATATTATTTATTCTTTAACCCGGCATATCTTACTTTTTGTTCATGTGACAACTCTCTATTTCTGATTCCAAGAATAATATCAAGAGATCTCATCCGGCTTACACCTTTCACTGTCTCATTCCCCTGTTCGCTAAAATTGATCCCCAGACTGATCTGCTATCCTTTTCCAGGTAGGAAAATGATAATTCGCAGTATAAACAATTACACCATCAAGATCAAAATTGGAAAGCAGATATGTTAAAAATAAATTAGACCTAAACCAGATAAATTCTGGTTTGTAGAAGTTAATTTCCTTTTTTTCAGTATTATGCTGTTCTGCATTAATAATTTTCTTATCATTTTATTTTTCTCCTTTAAACCTTTTGCCTCTGTTAAAGTCGGCCATTTCTTCAGGAGAATATTCCTTTGTACGTAAAACAGGTCAGAGGACCGAAAGGGGAAAAACAGCGACGTCAATAGAAAAGGATACCTTAACGTTCATAGGGATCAGTTTGCCTGGTTGCGGTTCTGGCGGGAAATGTGCCCATTTGCAAGCACATAAGGTATTAAAGAAGCAATAACTGCCCCGGTTAAAATAAAAAACTCTGCATGGAAAATCCATTTGAACGCTGCTCGGAGGACAGCATATCTCCAATAAAAGCTCTGAAAGGTTCCATTGAGATATTTATCGAAGCATTCATTATTCAGAGTGTATCTGCAGTGATCTACAAAGCCGGCGAATTAAGAATGGAAATCAGGGCAATTGATGCCAGAATTGCTCCTGTCAGAAAATACGGGCGTCTGCGTAACAGACAGTTCCATATCCTCTCACTCATGTGACCTAAAATTGGACGAACCATCAATCCTGTCAAAGGGACAGCAAACAAAAGAATGGGGCTATTTTCAACTTTTGCATCAAGAGGTTTAATAATCCGGCTGACATTTGCATTCTGTAAAGCAAATACAAATTGTGTCCCGAAAAAACCAAAGCTTATATTCCATACCTGCCAGAATGACAAATGAGGTTTTGATCTTAACATAAAATTTAAACTTTAGGTGTAAGCAAATAAAATGAAACAAGTGAAACCTTTTCAAATTTTTACAAAAGGAACTAGATTCTAATCTCTGTATATCGTTTATTTTCATGTAGATTCGTTAATTTCCCTACTTAAGAAGGAAAATAGTATGTTTTAAACGTTTTCTGAAAAAATCAAATTCAATGTCTAGTTGTCAAAAATAAAAAATCAGAGTCCATTCCATTTTTCATGAAGAAGGGAACATTTGAAAGATTATCCGGAGGTATTGTTTAAGTTTTTAAAATGTTTATTGAGCAAGCGTAAACTTCAGGCTGAAACCGAAATTTGTATTGGATGTCGGGAATGTTGTTGCAACAAATGGATTATTTATTGTATGGTCGGCAAAAAGCTGTAGATTGAATCTGTCGCTAAGAACGTAATCGGCAGTGGCACCTATTGTAAAAACTTTGATTCCGGCAACCGGCTGGTTCACGTTTTCAATCAGTTTTCGTGCAATTGTTTTATTATCCCTGATTGAAAGGTCAAATCTTATGTTTAGATCGCTTTTAAATACTTTCTGGCTCCCGCCTGTTTTAAGTATGATCTGTACATCATCAAATCTGTAACCTGCACCGAAAACAAGTTCGTTTATTCTTGCATCTGTCACCTGGTTGCTTGTCAGGTTAAGTGACACGGTCCGCGATTTCCTCCATTCGAACCTTGATGTGAGATTGCTTTTCCAATTAAAATCGAGGTTGATCAGGGGGCTGAACTGCTCACTGACTGCGACAACATTTATTTCATATTGCTGTATAAAATTATTCTGAAGGTCCCTCAGGCTTGTTATTCCGTTACCATTGGCAACATAATTTAAATTTGTGGTATACGATCCTATCTGATATACACTTCGGTATTGATGTGAAAGATTTATTGATCTGAAAACCTTCTTAACAAAGGGGAATTTAGACAATCCGTCGAAGGTAAGGCGCCAGTTTGGCATCATCCTGAATGCTGAAGGGAAAGTTGCAAGATCGACATTGTTAGGATTGGATTTTGTGTAGGCAGCATAAAAGGCAGGTATCAATACCTCACGAGAGGTGGCTCCATATCCGCTTTTATATTGTCCATCGACCTGTTCTCCGGTTTCAGGATCTATATCGGGATTATAACCTGGATCTAATTTCTGTCTTTCAGCAGCTCTTCTGCCTGATATAATTACTGTATTCTTTTTGAAGTTTTCGAAGGTTCGGGAGACATAATCATTATCCTTAGAAATTTTTTCAAAAGCTGTCCCCCAGGAAATTATCGAGATTGAAAAACTTCCATTTACAACCCTGTTTCTTGTACTGTCGGGAAAATTTCCGTTATAATCGGCTGTATAATAGGTATTGGTATTTTCAAGGAATCTTCTGTCGGCGTTGAAATCAATCTTTAAACCTGGGAAGGGTTCAACGATACTTCTAATTGAAAGATCTATCTTTTTGCTGGCTACTGCAGGTGTGTTAAGCAAAGTGTCGGTTGTTATCCAGCCTCTTGAAGCTGCTTTGTCAAAAAAGTTCCTTTCACTGAACCCGAGGACAAAGGGCAATCCGGGAGCTCTTATATTATTGTTATCCTTTGACATACCAAAAAATTTGGCCTCCGGCAGAAATCCAGGCAGAAATTGACCCTGGGACGAAGAATAGGTAAGGCTTACCGATCTAATGCCTAACAATGCCCTCACAAAATATTCACCGGTAACAATAAGCGGATTGCGCTTCTTTGGAACTCTTCCTTCAACAGTTACCTGGGCACCGTCAGCTGATTCAGAAGCTGTGAAATTTATCTTGTTGTCATTTATAATGTCAATCTGTCCTTTTAATTCGGTCCCGTCTTTTTTAAGTATTATTATTTTTACATCCTTTGTTTTTAGATTGTGTGTAATTGATCTTACGGCATTGGCTTTGAAATTAACATTGTTCCTGGTATATGTTACAGTCTTGAAATCCTTTTTCATACGCTGTACCGCATCGGGGCGGGTATTATTTTCAATATTCTTCAGAAACTTTGATTTGCTATAGAGTGTCGACAGATTTGCCATGCCTGTGAAGGTTAATTCGTTGTGATTTGTAATAGTATTCCCAAGGTTAATATTCAACGAATCGGGATACAACGAACCTGCCTGCCAGGTATAGTCAGAACCAAACCTTGCATTTGCATTTACCCACGATAAAAGTGGCAATTTGTTAATCGGCAGATTATATGTGACGTTAAAATAATGATTGTAGGATGTCGTTCTCCCCAGCCTTTTAAGGTTTGTCATAACAGAATCTCTCCAGATCTCATATTCAGTCTGGTATCTTTTTTTATCCACTCCTCCCTCGGGTTCATCAATCCTTGCAACATTGGTTGATGTAAAATCGATTTTCAACTGGCGTGTGACATCGTATTTGATGTCGAGCATCCTGCTCCATTCAAAATCTTTCCGGAATGACGGAGAAATAAGAAGGTTAGGATTATTTATGTTCCTGGTTTTTATCTCATTATAATACCGGCTCATATCAGTTCTGAAGGAGATGCTTTTAGGGAACGGGTAAAAATTAAAATCTTTGATTATCCTGAAGACAGGAGAATTCAGGAATTTTGCATTTTTAAAAGGCATTACATTTTCGGGGCGGGCTTCATAGTTATAATTTATCCCTCCTTTATAATTCTTCTCAAGATCAATTTCCTTTCTTGTGCCTGATGTGAAGGTCTCATTATAGGTATAATTCACACTGAAGTTTGCCAGATCCCATGCATGTGCTTTTTCCCCTCGTTTTGTTATACCGGCGTTATTTATTGAAATTGTCTTCCTTCGGGAGTACTCCTCAGCAATATTTTTTATTGAATCTCTGGTCTCTTTATCAGGAGCCTCTTTCAGGGCATCCTTAAGTTCAATATCAGGATCCAGTGGATTATACTGCGGTTTTATCCTTGACTCGGAATAACCAACATAAACCGGCAGGCGGACACCAAGATCTTCACGGAAGAATTTTCCAAGTTCAAGTGTGGATGACACATCGTATTTAATAACCTCTTCCTTGCTTCTCTCATTGACCTTTTTATCAATACTTCCCCATCCCGGGGTACTTGCCTGTCCCACAAAATCTACTGTCCCAAGATCCGCGAGCCTGGCCTGCAGATGAGTATTTACCGCCCATCCTCCATTCTCTATAAAATCACTCAGTCTTAATTCATTTACCCAGATTTCACCCGATTTAGGTGTACCATCATCATTTCCTGGATTTCTGGTCTTAATCGGATTTCTGACCCCAATCATAATGACCTTTATATTGCTCAGATTAGGATTACCACAAACGTATACTCTGTTCGAATCATCCTCGAAAGCAAAGACATCTGAAAGGCTCAGTGGAGAACCTGCTTGAGCCATTTTTCTGTTGCGCTCTTTTTTCGCCTCCTGAAGTACCTTCAGATCTATTTTAAAACTGTTTGATGCAGGCCATACAATTCCTCTGTCTATCTCTGAATCGTTATTATATTTGTCGCTGGGGGGAGTAAGTTTAAGAGGCACTTCATATTCATAGAAATTCGACCTGTAGTCAGATCCTAAACGTATAAAAGCTGTCAGTTCATTATCATCAAGAGGTTGCCCGATCAATGCTTCGGCATGTACTTCCATCCTCAGGCTTCTGTACTGTCGTATGTCGAGGTTCACATTTTTATAAGCAGCACGGGCATCGCCGTCAGCAAGGTCCTGCACTTTCAGAACCATCGACTGCTCATTAAGCTGCCTTAACTGAGGATTCTGGGGGTCAACAATTCTGTTAAATCCGGGAGGCAATACATAATTTACCGGTTTTTTACTTGAATTCTCTTCAATGCTTACAGACCCTATTTCAAAGGTGCCGTCGGTTGCTTCAGGTATAGTTATCCTTTCGCCCCCCTCTGTAAAAGCGATATTATACTTTCGCCATTCAGCCCTCACAAGATTCAGTTCAGCAAAGCGCATTATGACAGGGTCATTGAAATTTTTCATGAACATCCTGATAAAGCGGATTGATTTAAAATCACTTATAACACCAACTTTTTTCTGATATTCATTCACAGGTATCTTGAACTGATACCATTTTACTTTTGACTTGGTGTCATTCGCGAAAGTAGCTTCAGCTTCAATCTCATCAACAATAAAATTAGTCCCAACCTTTAGATCTGATGGACGCAGACTTACCTTGTACTGATAATAACTTTCAGTTTCACTGAGTGTATTATCACGATTAATATCCTCCATATCAGGAAGGGTGGACCCAGAGGTAGGATATGATTCAGTTGACATTGCAGATGTAGGTGAATTGCCCTCAAGTCCATTATAATTTTTATATCTGTCAAGAATACTCTTTTGCTCCGCATCATAATCAGATCCCCTGAAATAATGGAAATCATCACTTGATGGATCCTTAAGTATCTTCTGATAGCCTTCTGGTGTCGTTATCAACGCTGATTTTGCCAGGTAATTTGAAAAAAAAGTCTGCTCCTCGGAGTCATTTAATCCGTCAAGTCCGATGTCCTGGTAACGTCTTGATTCTGAATCATTATCAAAGGCCTTGACGACCGATTGGACTGTCGGTATTCTGCCCCACGATGTGGTATCGACATTTTGAACAACAGGCGACCCGGGAAGTCCGTTCTCGAAGCTTTTTCTCGAGTCTCTTAAAATGTCCTCGGAAATATTTCCGAGATTAAAGTAAAGATCCCCTCCGGAATGGTTTGGGTCCTCAACAAACGGATCCATCAGCCAAAATTCAATATACTGGATATTGGCTGTTTCAAAGTCGCTGGTCAGAACCTCTCTCATAATGCCGCCCCATCTGGATCTTGGGTCGTTGAGCCGTCCATCAGGGGTCATACCTCTTGAATAAGGTCCGGCCTCTGTATCATAGTTGTATGGACCCTTTTCCCCAGGATAATAGGCTACATTCAAAACAGAAATTGTTGTAGGAATTCCGGTCGAACTCTCTCTGTTGGGAAATAGTTCATTTTCATAGATCTCCCTTACAAAATGGCTTGATTGTGAAGCAGGATCCTGCTTAATATGGGAGGGAGTGGAAGATCCGTTTCTCAGGAATAATGGATCTATCACATACCAGGAAACCTTTGCCCTGTTGAAACCGCTGGCAAGATTGTTATTAAGCCTGGCTTCAGGAAATATATTTTCCTGACCCTGAGGAACACTGGAAATGGACCATGCATTAAATGATTTCAAATCAAGGGGGATCTCACTTGATTCGAAATCATCTATATAAGAATTCCCCGCACTTGAAATGGCTTTGGAATGACCTGGAATAAGGTGGGCAAATTCACCATTGAATGAGATGCTTGATGGTGTTTTTGTTTCAAGGAGGGGAATTTTATCGATTAATTTCGTAAGCAATTGTGATTCTGATTTATATGAGGTATTTAATCCCCATATGGTGTTTGATATCGGCTCTTCACCAAAATTCACCTTCTGAGTATAAGGCCTTTCATTGAGATGCAGAATGGTAGCACCAATATTGAAATTATTGGAAAATCTATAGTCAAGGTGAGTTCCAAGGAGGGTTTTTGTCTGAAAACCGAAAAACTGGTTACTTTCAAGTGAAACCTGTATTGGTGTTTGTGATTCAATTAAAGCAGGGTTGATAATTGTAACAGTTCCCAGATTGTAATCAACGGTGTAATCAGTATTTTCATTAAGGGTCACTCCTCCTGCTGTAACCACTACTGAACCCGCCGGGATATTAGTTGCATTCAACCTGATTTCCGAGCCAGATTGAGATCTAAACTGACCTGTCATCTTGAACTTGTTCTTCTCAGCCATCTGTTTGGCAATGGTTTGAGTAGAATCATAAAGTTCCTGAAAGATATACTTTGCGGCTATCTGCGGATCTCCAATCTGTTTTCGAAGATGGCTGCCAAAAGGCTCATTGACCGGGAAAATGATTTTACCTCTGCTTACCATTACCGTTATCCCGTCAATAAAGTCAAAGTAGCCATCAGGTTGATGGTCGAGCTGGGAATTAAGGTTGTCAAGCCCCATAACATTCAGCAAAATCTTGTTGGCCAGCCTTCCTTCAGGCAGATAGTTTATTGAGTTTCCTGTTTTATCATCCTCATAAAGTATGTTAAGCTGAAAATCATTTGTCTCAAGTTTTCCCGAACCAAGCGAATAAATATTTTTCATCATAAGATTCCAGGTCGGGTATTTGGGACTTAAAGTTGTTCCCTTAAGCAGTTTGAGAATAAGTGTCTGAGGGGCAGATATACCATCAGTTGAGAATTCTCCCACCTTGTAAACCTTTCCATTAAATGTATATTCATATGCTACGGCAAGGACTTCATCAGTATTTAATGCCGTGTTGAGCGAGATATAGCCAAGCTGCCGGTTCAAAGTAAACTCCCTTTCGTTGAGCTTCCTTGCATTTTCAATTTTTTCAAAATCCCTACCTATCTGAAAACCCGGGTACAAAGTATTGAATGCATCAGTTACCTGGTCAACATTACGCATTAACGAATAAGTGTTGTTTAAAGCATTATACATCCTGTTGGCATTATTGTCGGGATATCTTTCCGATCCTGGGGCAGCCTGAAATTCAGACACTTTATTGTAAATATGGCTACTGTTTTCCGCAAGGTCCGCAAATGCAACTATATTCCTGGTCTCATCAAAACTGCTTGTCTTGTTAGTTATCCAGACTTCAATTCTTTCAATGTTGACTCCTGAACTTACAGCCGGCAGATTTTTAAGAGCATCATCATAAATGTCCCTGAAAAAGTGTGACAGAAAGAAGTGACGGTTTGATTCATAATCATCAGCATATATCTCGAATAAATTTGACTGGGCACCGCCTTTTACCTGGATAGTCGAGGTTTCTCCCTTTTGTTGCGACAGAACAGTGGTTACATTAAGTTTTCCGAACTGTAATTCTGTTTTTAGTCCGAAAAGACTGAAACTACCTGTTATAAGAGTTCCGGGAAGAGGCAAGGTGACATCACCTGCCTCGACCTTTTTAACAATCTCATCTTCCTTGCCTGAATACTGAAGCTTTGTTCTGTTCTCAAAATCGAACATGGCATCAGTATTGTAGTTAACTCCAAGCTCCATTTTGTCGCCAATGGTCCCAGTGACATTCATCTGTATTTTCTCCTTGAAATCGAAAGTGGGTATTGACTGAAGCTTTTCTGGCAAAGTAGGATTTTGTGTACGCGAGATATTGATTCCGAAAATAAGTTCTGCTGATCCCTGAGGAACTATATTGATAACATTGCTTCCGAAAATCTTGTCGAAAGCAGCACCACCTACTTCAATCTGAGGTATCAGATTTGATTTGAATCCGGCTTCCTTTCCAGATATCCTTGATTGCCAGTAGTCGCGCATCTCCTTATTAAACTGATATTTCCTGAATTCTTCAGGGGTCATATGGACTGGAGTTCTGTAATCAAAAGCCCCTACTTTCTGGTAAATAACATATTCATTTTTCTCTGGGTCGTAGACTACTGTAGATTTAATATTTGAAGGATTATCTAGATAAAAAGGGGCTTTAGGAGCTAATTCCCATGGTATACCGGAAACGTCCTTAAGTTTCAAAGGAGATTTTCTTAATGTATCCGATAGAGAAGCTGGTATTGTAACCTGACCACTTGCTTCAAATGACTCCAGGACAAGAGAGGAGAATAGTAAAAAATATAATAATCTCAGCAGATCCTTATATGATATCCCTGATCTCAATACAATTAATATTCTTATTTACAGGCTCTTAAGTGCTCTTTTGATCAAATCCTCAACACTCAGGTTTTTTTCATCCCTGATTATCCTATCGAGAACTTTAATAACTGCACTTTTTCCAAAACCAAGCATCACTAAAGCTGATAACGCTTCTTCTTTCTTAGTATTGTCTGTAAATGAAAATATTTCGCTGCTTCCGGGCTGTTTTCCGAGTTTATCTTTAAGATCTACAATTATTCTCTGCGCTGTTTTAATACCTATACCTTTAACATTTTTAAGAGATCCGACATCGGATCCCAATATAGCTTTTTCAATTTCATCCGGAGTCAGAGATGAGAGCATCATCCTGGCAGTCGAAGGACCGACACCTGTAACCGAAATGAGATAGCGGAATATTTCTCTTTCGGTTTTATCAGCAAATCCGAAAAGCTGATGGCTGTCCTCCCTTATCACTTCATGTACAAATATCTTATACTCCCTTTTATCTTCCAGCTTTGCATATGTGGAAAGTGAAATATTAAGTATATAACCTGTCCCATCATTTTCCATAACAACAAAGGTCGGTGTCAGTTCCTGGATTATACCTTTAATATATTCTATCATTGCATCTGCTCTGTATTAAAAATATCTGGAGGTAATTCATCCACCCGGTCCGTATGAATTTCAATTTCCTGATGTTTAAGTGGATTTTGGGTAATTTCAGCATACATCTGACGGTTTCTGAATATATCACAGGCAAGGTAAATTGCCTGGCGGAAGGAATTTTCAGATGCTTCTCCTTTTCCTGCTATCTGGAAAGCCGTTCCATGCACAGGTGATGTTCTGACGAAAGGAAGACCTGCAGTAAAATTAACACCTGTATCAAATGATAAAGCTTTAAAAGGTGCAAGTCCCTGATCATGATACATCGATAGGATACCGTCAAACTTAATGAAAGATCCGGCACCAAAAAAACCGTCGGCTGGAAATGGTCCAAAAGCCAGTATCCCTTCCTGCTGAACTTTTTGTATTGCAGGTATAATTATCTCAGTCTCTTCCTTACCAAGCAGCGAACTGTCACCTGCATGGGGATTCAGCCCCAGTACTGCAATGCGTGGTTTTCTGATCGCAAAATCAATTATCAGCGACTGGTTCATAAGCTTTAACTTCCTGACAAGCAAATCGGCAGTAATTAATCCCGGGACCTCTGAAAGGGGAATATGTCCGGTGGCAAAACCAATTTTCATACTCTCACTTACCATAAACATTAAGACATCATCGACACCTGCCATTGTTTTTAAGTACTCCGTATGGCCGCTGAAACGGAATTTCTCGGATTGAATGTTTTTCTTGTCAATAGGTGCTGTTATCAAAACATCTGTTTTTCCGTTAATAAGATCTGCAACTGCTCTTTCCAACGAAATAAAAGCAGCCTCTCCACCCTGAACCGTCGATTTTCCCAATTCCACCCTGATATTGTCGTCAAGGCAGTTAATCAGATTTGCCTTTTTAGGTCTTGCTTCTTCCGGTGTCCTTATGTTATTGAAACTAAAATTATTAATATTAAGTGCTTTCCGATGATAGGCAGCTACTTTTGGAGAGCCGTAGACTATGGGAATAAAGATGTCATTGGCCGCTACGTCCAAAAGTGCCTTAATAATCACCTCATAACCAATTCCGTTTATATCTCCATGAGAAATACCTGCTATAATTGCTTTTTTATTCATAACTATTATTCCTTTTCCTCTGCATATTTCTTAATAAAAGTCGAAAGCAATCTTAGGCCTGTGCCCGGACCGGTTTTAATTCTATAAAAATCATCTTTCTTCAAAGATCCGGGTCCAGCAATATCCAAATGAATAAGAGGATATTCTGAGAACTTCTCGAGGAATTTTCCGGCAGTGATTGCTCCGGCTTCCCTCCCTCCCACATTTTTCATATCTGCTATATCCGATTTTATCATTTCGCCGTACTCCTCCCAGAATGGCAATTCTGCTATTCTCTCATAAACTTCATTGCCTGATTCTTCCAGTAACCTGAAATACTTTCTGTCTGCGTTGCCCATAACAGCTATTGCCACAGTTCCGAAAGTCATGGCAGCAGACCCTGTAAGTGTGGCAATATCAATAATAAGCTCAGGTTTATATTTTGATGCATAACTTATTGCATCAGCAAGGATTAGCCTTCCCTCTGCGTCGGTGTTACCAATTTCAACAGTCATCTTGTTATACATTGTAATTATGTCTCCCTGTGCATATGCATTTCCCCCGGGACGATTATCTGTGGCAGGGATCAGACCAACTACACGAACCGGAATTCCAGTTCTGGCAATAGTATATAATGTTCCTGCTACTGCTGCTGCTCCGGCCATATCTCCTTTCATGTTATCCATATAATCGCCCGTCTTGATATTAAGGCCACCCGTATCATAAACAATACCTTTGCCTACAAGTATAAGAGGTCTATCGTTTACACTTTTTTCCGGCTTCCATTCAAGTATACAAAACACAGGAGGATCAACACTTCCTTTGTTTACTGCCAATAATCCCCCCATCTTCAGGGCTTCTATTTTACCTTTGTTAAAAACGTCTACTTTTAACCCTGCACTTAAACCTATTTTCCTTATCTCATCTGAAAGGGCCTGAGCATTAAGATGGTTAACCGGCTCATTAATCATATCTCGAACAAGGTAAATAGCATCAGTTATTTCAGTGAGCCATTTGATATCACTTTCTAATATATCTCCGCAAAGGAACAGTTCGGACGGATAGGCGTTTTTATCACTTTTTTCTTTTTTTGTACGGTATCTGTCGAATGAATAAAAACTAAGAATCAAGCCTTCGGTAAATGCTTCAATTAAGCCTTTGATTTCATTATCCGAGGTGATCACAAGCCCGCTGTGATTATTCCTTTTTATTTGATCCCTGATGTTATAAGCAGTCTTTCTGAGTTCCTCCTTGATCTTATAAGGAAATTCAGATTTTTTTGTACGGATAATGTATGTGTTTTTAAAGTAGGAATTAATAATTACGTATTCTTCATCCGCCAGTATTTGTCTGATTGCATATTCTTTTTCTGACTTTGTAAGAATTATATAATCAGGAATTTGATCCTTGCTGATAATACAAACGACAGATTGTTCTGGAGATATCCGGTTTATTTTTGATATGAGTGGCTTCATGCAATAATTTTGGTTAAGGGTTGTAAAGTTAATCAAATTTTAAATGTTTATAGCCGAAAGAATTACCTTTGCCATTATAGTAAAATAAGTTATTCAATATTGTTTTACTTTCACCAGGAGATGCTTACATATATGGATTTCGAAAATCTCTATTTAAAAGCTCTTAACCTTGAACCTCTGACAGCTGAGGAGGGATTGATACTTTACGAACACGCTCCAGCCGAGGAGCTTATGTTTATAGGTAACATGGTGAGACAGATACAAAATCCCGGAAACAACGCAGGATGGATGATTGACAGAAATGTAAATATCACCAATATATGCTTTTCCCAATGTAAATTCTGCAATTTCTGCCGCACCAGAAATTCAGATGATGCATACGTCACATCAATTCAGGAATATGTAAAAAAGATTGATGAGATGATTGCCCTAGGAGGTGATCAGTTGCTGCTTCAGGGTGGTATGAATCCTGAACTGGGTTTAGATTACTATAAAGGACTTTTTGCAAAACTAAAGGAATTGTATCCCGGTATTAAGTTACATGCTCTTGGTCCGCCGGAAATAGTATATCTGGCAAAAAGAGAAGAGATGCCATACAGCAAAATACTTGAGGAACTGATAATCTCCGGACTTGACAGTCTCCCTGGAGCCGGAGCTGAAATACTTTCTGACCGTGTAAGGAAAATAGTCTCTCCTGCTAAAGCAACCTCGGAAGAATGGCTTGAAGTTATGAGACAAGCTCATAAATTAAATCTTCCAACTTCAGCCACTATGATGTACGGGCATGTTGAAACTATTTCAGAAAGGATCGAACATCTGGTGAAATTAAGGGATCTTCAAAATGAAAAGAAACCGGAAAACTTCGGATTCATAACCTTTGTACCATGGCCATATCAGGATGAAGGAACTGCATTGTCAAGCAAATACGGAGTCAAAAGCAAATATAGTCCGCCTGATTATATCCGACTCATTGCAATAAGCAGAATGATGCTTAACAACATCAAAAATATCCAGGCTTCTCTCCTCACTGTTGGCCGCGATACTGCAATAATATCACTCAATTCAGGAGCTAACGATCTTGGATCAATTATGATTGAGGAAAATGTTGTAAGTTCTGCCGGAGTTAAGAACCGTTATGATGCTGAAGGAATCAAGGCAGTGATCAGGGAAGCAGGCTTTAATCCGGTCCGTCGTAACCAAAAATACGAACCTGTCTGATCACTTTCTGACCATGCTTATAACAAATAAAAACATCTAATGAAATAAGAAATAGTAAAAACAAAAAAGGGGCTTCCAGGAAGTCCCTTTGAGATATTTGCTAACTAATAATTTACTTTACATTGCTGGCTTCCTTTTCTTCCTTTTCAGGATCAAATTTGGAGGCTTTCTTAAATTCTTTCATCCCCTGTCCTATCCCTTTCATAAGTTCGGGAATCTTTCTTCCACCAAACAGTAAAACCACCACAAGCAAAATCAGGATTATTTCAGTTACACCAATTTTTCCCATCTCAGTATTTTTTAAAGTTTATGCAAAGTTACAAATACTTTATTTATGTGCAAGTAATGAATTAATTAATATTTTTTGCAAAATACAGATATTGGTCAAATCTATTTAATCATCTGTAATTTTAATGTGAAAGAATAAAAATCACCGGCAATTAAATTTTATTTCCTTAAAAGCCTCAGAATATCATTCCCATTTGCAAAAATAAGAAGGCCGAATAGTATAATCATTCCCGTAATCTGAGCGTATTCCAGAAATTTTTCACTTGGCTTTCTGCCGGTAACGACCTCGAACAGAAGAAACATTACATGACCTCCATCCAGAGCAGGAATAGGCAGGATATTCATCACAGCAAGTATTATTGAAAGAAACGCAGTCAGGTTCCAGAAAGAATGCCAATCCCATGTTCCCGGAAAAATGCTTCCAATAGTTATAAAGCCTCCCAGCGATTCATAAGCTTTGGTATGTCTGGAAAAAATTAGTTTAAACTGTTTCAGGTAATCACCGATTGTCTTGAATCCTTTTGCAATACCTGCCGGAATGGATTCGAGCAAACCATAATTGATGGTTTTTAGTTCAAATATTTTATCATATGCCCTGGAGCTGTAAACACCAAGGAGGCCGGAAGAAGTAAGTGTTATTGGCAGGTCAACGTTTTTATCGCTTCGCAATATATTGAGCACCACTGGGTTGTTTTTTTTATCTGAAAGGTATCTTTGAAATTCATCATACCATGCGAATTTGAGCCCGTCAATTCCAATTAGCTCATCACCAACAAGCATACCTGCGTTTTTTGCCGGCGAATCTTTCCCGAAAGAGTTCACCACAAATGGTCCAAAAGGCGTCCTTGGTTCAATGATCCCTTTACCTTTTAGAATTTTAGGTATGGCATTGACAGGTATTTGTATATTCAGGATCTCTCCGTCCCTTTCGACCTGAATTGATTTTCTGTTGTTGAGAACAATGTCTGGTATTATCTGCATGAAATTCTCAATCTTCTGGTTATCTACAGAAATGATTTTATCTCCGTTTCTCAGACCCATTGAATATCCCACTGAATCAGTAACAATCCCGTATTTTACATTAGCTGTTGGCAGATAAGTCTCACCCCAGGCATAGAGGACGCAAACATAGATCAGCATAGCGAGAACAAAATTGAACAGAACTCCGCCTGTCATAATCATAAGTCTCTGGCCTGAAGTTTTTGATCTGAACTCCCAGGGCTGAGCAGGTTGTTTTAACTGCTCCCTGTCCAAGGATTCATCTATCATCCCTGAAATTTTCACATAACCTCCCAGAGGCAGCCAGCCAAGTCCGTATTCTGTTTCGCCTTTTTTAAACTTAAACAGTGAGAACCATGGATCAAAAAAAAGGTAGAATTTCTCGACTCTGGTTTTGAAGATCTTGGCAAAAAAGAAATGGCCTAATTCGTGTATTATTACCAGTATAGAAAGACTTAGAACAAACTGGAGTATCTTAATCAGAATTGTCATGATTTTCTGTTTAATTCGTTTAAATAATTTAATGCTATTCCCCTTGCTCTTGTATTTGTTGTTTCGAGAAAACCCAGACCAGGGCTGGCAAAATATTCAGTCTTTTCCATAGTATATTCAACCAGATCCGACATCTGCATAAATCCAATTTTACCCGCCAGGAATGCATTTACTGCAACTTCATTTGCAGCATTCAGGATACATGGCATATTTCCACCTTCTCTAAGAGCGTAATAGGCAAGGGCCAGATTGCGGAATCTAGTTAAATCAGGCTCTAAGAATGTAAGTGTCTGATTGAGCTTCAGATCAAGTTTTGGAAGATCTGAATGAAATCTGTCGGGATAACTAAGAGCATACAATATTGGAATTCTCATATCGGGTATTCCCATCTGAGCTTTTACCGATCCGTCGGCGAAATGGACCATAGAATGAATAATTGATTGAGGGTGAATGACCACTTCAATATTTTCAGGCTTCATATCAAAGAGCCATTTTGCTTCTATCACCTCCAGTCCCTTATTCATCAACGAGGCAGAGTCGATGGTTACCTTATTTCCCATCTCCCAGTTTGGATGCTTCAAAGCTTCATGGGGTTTGACATTTCTTAGCATTTCAGGTGAATAATTAAGAAAAGGCCCCCCGGAAGCAGTAAGGGTGATCTTTTCTATAGGATTGCCGGCTTCTCCTGCAAGACACTGGAATATTGCTGAATGTTCAGAATCAACAGGAATTATCCTGCTCCCTGATTCTTTGACAAGTTTTTTAATTATTTCTCCGGCAACAACCAGGGTTTCCTTGTTTGCAAGGGCAATCCTCTTCCCCGATTTTATTGCTGAAATTGTAGGCTTTAATCCGGAATAACCTACCATTGCTGTTATCACAACGTCAATATTTGATCCAGTAACAACCTGTTCAATGGCCTCATCGCCTGCATAAACTTTAACTGGCAGATCCTTAATGGATTCCTTCAACTGAGCATAATAAGCCTTATTACCGATCACTACGGCATCAGGAAGATATTTTCTTGTCTGCAACGCCAGTAATCGCGTATTACTGCCGGCTGTAAGAACCTCAATATTAAATTCATCAGGGAACCTGGAAATGACATCCAATGCCTGAGTGCCAATGGACCCGGTTGATCCCAACAATGCAATGCTTTTAGCCATACCAGGTAACAAAATTAAAAAACAATATGTTTTTCAGGGTCAAGAGGACTACCCTTATACCAGATCTCAAAGTGAAGATGAGGTCCGGAGGTATACATTTCACCTGAATCTCCAACCACAGCAATAGCTTCACCTGTTCTGACAAGATCACCTGTCTCCTTAATCAGTGATGCATTATGCTTGTAAACTGAGACAATATTATTTGCATGCTGGACTTGAATAACATATCCTGTTTCCATAGTCCATCCTGTGAAAATGACCGTACCGTCCATGGCTGCATTAACAGGTGACCGTGGTTTTGTGACAATATCTGTTCCATAATGCCTAACCCTGGGATCAAATTTGCCTGACACTATTCCTCTTACTGGCGGAAAGAAATGAAGTCCGGCCAGACTTGTTACGGATTCTGCTGTAACCCGTCCAATATTCAAATTATATTTCTCCTCTTTCTCAACCTGAGCTCTTAAAGCTGAATCTTCAGGTGAACTTCTGAAATTTATTGTTTTATAATTTCTTGTGGTGTCTCTGATTGTTAATGCTTCAAGAGGTTTTTCACCTGATATAATTGCTTTAAGGTTTGCAAAATACTTGTCTCTAATTTCAAGCTCTTTTTCCAGGGAATCAAGACGGATGGCGCTAAGAAGTATATTACGGCGCATTGTCACATCAGGATAACCCGGGATGAATTCCCGAAGATTTGTAAAAGCGATTAGACAAGTTGTTGAACCAATAATAAACAGAACCAGAAAGGTTATGAGCAGGAATGCATTATACTGGGTAAGGCGTACTCTCCAAACCTCCTCAAATGTAGTATCGTTGGTAACAGAGAACCTGTATTTGTCTCGCCAGTTCTTTTGTTTCTTATTTTCGTTCTTTGGCATACTCTAATGTTTGGCTGGCATGCAAAGATAATAATTTAAGACGGAAGTCGGAAGTCAGAAAAGGTATGAGATGATTTGAGATTGGTGAGTATGAAATTAAGATTTAAAAATCAAAAATCAAGAACCAATTAGCATTAGAATCACTTCCAAGCTTTGCCCTGTGCTCTGGGCCCTGAACTGAACAGGCTGAAATATCCTATTAAATTACCCTGACAGGTTTATCCTCACTTTGCCAGAGACCATGCTTGGTGCAGACTGACATTGCGGAGAGGTTCATTGAGACTTCAGGTGCGACAATAAAGAAATCAATCTCCACATGCGAGGGTAGATTTCCATAAACGCCGGCAGTATACCGTGCCTCGGCAAGCAGTGTTTCCCGGTTCCAGAGCTGAATCAAACTTATGAAATGATCGTGTTCATCAGGATGAGGATATTCATCACCCAGTTTCACTTTAACCTGAAATTTCTCACCTCGCTTAACTTCATCAGGACAAATTACATGAGGCATATGCCTGTCGAGATAATCTCTTTTTATTTCCTTCTCTTCTTTTTCAATTTCAATGGCTTTAAATACTCTTGGCATAGTTGAATTTTTTTCAGTTAATAATATTAATTTGGAGTAAAATTAGCAATTATTATTAGAAACCGGTGAGCAGCATCCATATATAGGAGAAAACAAATAATTTACAGTAAATTTTGTTGATTAGATTATTAGCATTAAATTTGCACACACGTTGCGGGAAGGATCCGCCGGCTGGCGGATCGTGGGGTTCATATCAGCCGATTAGCGGACGTTGTTTTGGGTTGTTCTTTTAAAACATATTGCGGGGTGGAGCAGTGGTAGCTCGTTGGGCTCATAACCCAAAGGTCGGAG
>CAZEUL010000019.1:0-85775 GCA_964514725.1 uncultured Rikenellaceae bacterium | reverse complement strand
AAGAAAGTGACATTAAACTAAAAAAAGAAAGGGTGCCCCTTTTGAGACACCCCCTTAATAGTGAATTCATCAATAACTATATCACACCCATATCGAGCATCGAATTAGCAACTTTAAGGAACCCTGCAATATTGGCCCCCTTTACATAATCGACATATCCATCAGGGCGTTTGCCATATTTTACACACTGTCCATGGATGTTGCGCATTATTTCATGAAGCCTGTTATCCACTTCCTGGCTGTTCCATCTTAGTTTCATGGAGTTTTGTGTCATCTCAAGACCGGAAGTTGCAACACCTCCAGCGTTTGATGCTTTGCCGGGAGAAAAGAGCAATCCGTTTTTCTGGAATATTTCTATTGCTTCAGGAGTGCTGGGCATATTTGCACCCTCGCAAATACAAATACAGCCATTTGACACAAGTTTTTGAGCATCTTCTGCGTCCAGTTCATTTTGAGTGGCGCAGGGCAGCGCGATATCGACTTTTACCTCCCATGGCTTTTTACCCTCATGAAATTCGACTCCTTCAAAAACATAGGAATATGGTTTAACAATATCCTGATTTGAAGCCCTCAGTTCCAGCATATAGTCGATTTTTTTTCCTGATATTCCATCAGGATCATAAACATAACCATCAGGTCCTGAGATAGTAACTACTTTGCCGCCAAGTTCAGTGGCTTTTAATGCTGCCCCCCATGCCACATTTCCAAAACCACTGATTGCTACAGTTTTTCCTGCAAACGACTCGCCCCTGGTTGCAAGCATTTCATTTGCAAAATAAACGCAGCCGTATCCTGTAGCTTCAGGTCTTATCAATGATCCGCCCCAATTACTGCCCTTGCCGGTCAGCACACCTGTATGGTCTCCTTTTAATCTCTTATACATTCCATATAGGAAGCCAATTTCTCGCCCTCCCACACCTATATCACCTGCCGGCACATCTGTCTCAGGTCCGATATACTTCCATAGTTCCAGCATAAAAGCCTGACAAAAACGCATCACCTCAGCATTCGACTTACCCTTGGGATCAAAATCGGACCCTCCTTTTGCCCCTCCCATAGGAAGTGTTGTAAGTGCATTTTTAAAGATTTGTTCAAAACCAAGGAACTTCAGGATTGAGAGGTTCACACTCGGGTGAAAACGAAGACCTCCTTTGTAAGGGCCAATTGCATTATTGAATTGGATTCTGTACCCAAGATTTACTTTTACATTCCCTTCATCATCAATCCATGGCACTTTAAATACGAGAACCCTGTCAGGTTCGACAATCCGCTCAATGATATTTGCTGATTCAAACTGCGGATTTTCATTATAGACTTCTTCAATTGATTCTAGGACTTCCCTGACAGCCTGTAAATATTCAACCTCGCCTGGATGCTTCTTTTCGAGGTTGTTCATAATTTTATCTACATTCATATTCAACAGTATTTTTGGTTATTAAATAATCGGTTATTTTTTTAGATGGCTTCATCTTTTTAAATATTTTATGTCATTGAACAAGAGCTTTTTAAATCTCTCCGAACCTTTATCCCTGGTGCCGGGCATTCAGCGACCTCTTTTATCATCCGAAGCCATAGCGAAAACTTGCAACTTGCAACTTGATCTCAACATACTGCAAAGGTTAACTCTGCTTTATTCTTTAAAAATGATTAAACTCATATAATGCTATGATTCATCTTTTATTCTAGGCGCATAAGTATTTAGAACATGTAATACCTTGTTTTTTTCTTCCCTGGTAAGGGCACTGATATAAATAGGTGGATATTTGGCTATACCCTGCTTCATCTGAGTGTAGAGTATAATACTTTGATTAAGGCCGAAAAATTTCTTTTCAATTTTATATCCCGAGAAACATTTCTTGCTTATCTCTACTGAGTTCTTTTTCCCTCCGACAATTCCGGCATTGAAGTACCTGAAAATTATTTTATCTTCTTCATCTGAAAAATAGAGGTACTGGTAATTTAAATACATCGGATAGAAAAGAAATGAAAGATAGCATACTGCAAGTATCAGAGTCCATGCTGTTTCACTCAGACCCAGGAGGGGATATCTGATTTTTCCAGCTATAAAGGTGAGTATAATAAAAGCTAGAAAAAGAACTGTTGCAATGAATAGTCTGATCCTTACTCCAATTATAGTTTTGCTGTTGTCGAATGTCATTTTGTAAGGATTTAAGTTTTAGTAAAAGTATGATATTTAAAATAAGGTAATTAACGCCGAATTTTAAAAAATCTTGTAACCAGCTCTTTGCATTCATTCTCCAGAATACCACGATCAACTTTTGTTGTCTGCTGCAGTAAAAGATTGCTTATCGTTGAAAATCCTTTTTTTTCATCATCTGCTCCAAAAACAAGCCTCGAGATCTGACTCCAGCCAAGTGCTCCCGCACACATTGCACATGGTTCTATTGTAACATATATGGTGCAATCATTTAGGTATTTTCCACCCAGCCAGCCGGCAGCTGCCGTTATTGCCTGCATTTCAGCATGTGCTGTCGGGTCCTTTAATGTTTCGGTAAGATTATGAGCCCGGGCAATAATCATATCATTGCAAACAATCACAGCACCAATCGGAACCTCCTGCTTCTCGAATGCTTTTCGGGCTTCATCAATTGCTGCCCTCATATAAAATTCATCTTTTAATTCAGTCATCCTTAGCAGAACATGATATAAATGTACTAAGAATTCATGACTCTTTCAATCAATAAGGCATGATTGTGTTCCCGGTGCATTGTCATTTTTCTTATTTTTGCTGAAATCTTAACGAACTGTTATGTACAGAACAAATACGTGCGGAGAACTTACTATCAAATCCGTGGGTGCTGAGGTAACATTATGCGGATGGGTGCAAAAATCCAGAGATCTTGGAGGTATGACATTTGTTGATCTTCGTGACAGGTATGGTATCACTCAGCTTGTTTTCAATATGGATTCAAATAAAGATCTGTGTGAAAAAGCCAGAAAGCTTGGAAGAGAATTTGTGATTCAGGCAAAAGGCCTGGTTAGGGAGAGAAGCAATAAGAATCCAAAACTGACAACCGGTGAAATAGAAATTGAAGTATGGGAACTTAACATACTTAATAAAAGTGAGTTGCCTCCATTTACAATCGAGGATGACACTGACGGAGGAGAGGAGCTGAGAATGAAATACCGTTATCTTGACCTCAGAAGAAATACGGTCAAAAATAATATTTTACTTCGATATAATATTGCACGTGAGGTTCGCAAATATCTGGATTCCATCGGATTTGTTGAAGTGGAAACCCCTGTCCTTATTAAATCCACACCTGAAGGAGCACGGGATTTTGTAGTGCCTTCACGTATGCAGCCCGGAACATTTTATGCTTTGCCACAATCGCCGCAGACTCTCAAACAACTCCTTATGGTTGCCGGTTTTGACAAATATTTCCAGATAGTGAAATGTTTCAGGGATGAAGATCTTAGAGCCGACAGACAGCCAGAGTTCTCACAAATTGACTGCGAAATGTCATTTGTTGACAGAGATGATATCCTTGATACATTTGAGGGCCTGGTAAAATATCTTTTCAGTCAGGTAAAGGGTATTGAATTCAATGAGCCTTTACTTAAACTGCCTTTTAATGAATCTCTTGAATTATATGGCACTGATAAACCCGACCTGAGATTTGAAATGAAGATTTCAAATCTTTCATCGGTAGTAAAAGGAAAAGGTTTCATGGTATTCGACAACTCTGAATATACGGGAGCGATCTGTGCTCCCGGATGTGCCGAGTATTCAAGAAAGCAGATTGATGAACTTACAGACTTTGTCCGGCGTCCTCAGATTGGAGCTAAAGGACTTGTCTATATTAAATATGGTACCGATGGATCTGTAAAATCTCCGGTTGACAAATATTATTCAGTCGACGATCTAAAAAAATGGATAAACATAATCGGTGCAAAACCGGGAGATCTGATACTTTTGCTTAGCGGTAGTAAGAAACAAACCCTTGCAGCATTGTCAGAACTCAGACTTGAAATGGGAAACAGGCTCAATCTAAGGACGAAAGACAAATTCGTGCCTCTTTGGATCGTTGATTTTCCGCTTTTTGAATGGGATGATGAGACCGGCCGGTATTATGCAATGCACCACCCTTTTACATCACCACATCCGGAAGATATTAAGCTTATGGAGAGTGACCCCGGCAAAGTCAGAGCAGATGCTTATGACCTGGTTATTAACGGTGTGGAAATTGGCGGAGGTTCAGTAAGGATACATGATAATTCAATCCAGAAACTGATGTTTAAGGTCCTGGGTTTCACGGATGAGGAAGCAGAGGAACAGTTCGGATTCCTGTTGAATGCATTTAAATATGGTGCCCCTCCTCATGGTGGAATTGCTTTTGGCTTTGACAGATGGGTGGCTATGTTTGGAGGACAGGATTCAATACGCGATTTTATAGCCTTTCCCAAAAACAACTCCGGGCGTGATATAATGTTAAATACCCCGTCAGAAATATCCCGGAAACAGCTTGAGGAACTTAATCTGATCATTAAGCGGAAAGATTAAAACTATCTGTTTCCAATAGAATTGTCTCCTGGAAATAGTCTCTGCGTCAATCATCAGTATCTGCTGGAATCCGCCATACTCTTGGTTGCCCCAAAGCTGAAAAGAGCAAACAAGTGACTTTCAGTCTATTGAGGTTGCTGGTTAAGAACTTTTCCAATTAGGGTTGCAGAAGTGCATCTTTCGATGCAGACATTTACATAATCTCCTGGTTTAGCACCATTGGCAGGAAATACAACGACTTTGTTATGGGTTGTCCTTCCTGACATAAAATCAACAGATCTTTTTGATGACCCTTCAACCAGAACCTCAAAAGTCTGACCTAAATCTTTCTTTTTTGACCTTGCCGAGAGTCTGCTCTGAAGAGCGATTATTTCATTTAATCTCCTGGTCTTGACCTCTTCCGGAACATCATCCCTGTACCTTCTTGCCGCCCTGGTTCCTGGACGTTCACTGTATTTGAACATATATGCAAAGTCGTAACCTGCCCACGCCATCAGCGACAGTGTCTCATTATGATCCTCTTCCGTTTCGGTACAGAAACCTGTTATTATATCTGTGGAAATTGCACATCCCGGGATAATAGAACGGATTGCTTTAATGCGGTCAATATACCACTCACGGGTATATTCTCTGTTCATCAGTTGAAGTATCCTGCTGCTTCCGCTCTGTACAGGTAAATGAATATGCCGGCATAAATTGTCGTGCCTGGCGATAGTTTTCAGCAGTTCATCAGAGATGTCTTTCGGATGGGATGTTGAGAACCTCACCCTGAGCTTTGGATCCAGCATGGCAGTTCTTTCGAGCAGATCAGGAAAACTGACAATATGCCCTTCGCTGTGCCATTTATAAGAGTCTACATTCTGTCCGAGCAGTGTGACTTCCCTGTATCCTTTTTTTATAAGATCCTTTACTTCATTTATTATAGATTCAGGATCCCTGCTTCGCTCAGCTCCTCTTACATAAGGGACTACACAGTATGCACACATATTGTTGCACCCCCGCATTATAGATACGAATGATGATACTCCATTTTTATCCATCCTGACAGGGGAAATGTCTCCATAAGTCTCTTCCCTTGACAGCAGAACATTCACGGCTTTGTGACCTCCCTCAGCCTCACTTATCAAAGCAGGCAGTGAACGGTACGCATCAGGTCCCGCAACTACATCTATAATATGTTCCCTGTCAATAACGCTCCTTTTAAGCCTTTCAGCCATACATCCTATCAGACCTATCACTAATTCTGGCTTTTTCCGTTTAAGGTGACCCATAACCTTAAGACGCCCCCATATCCTATCCTCGGCATTTTCGCGGATTGAACAAGTGTTTATAAGGATCAGCTCCGCTTCATTGATGTTCTCAGATTGCTGATAACCGTAGTCCGACAAAATTGAAACGACCACCTCACTGTCAGCAACATTCATCTGACACCCGTAAGTTTCAATATAAACTTTTTTCCCCATAAGGTTTAATATCACACTGAAGAATGCAGATCATCCCTGATGTCATTCATTTCCGCTTTATAATTATTACCTGCTGCCTTAAATTATGCCCCAAAAGTACATGTTATGAATGAAGTATTAAAGAAATATTTAATTTTGCACAGGAATAATAATTTAACAAATGTATGTCAGGTCATAATAAATGGTCCACGATTAAGCGTAAGAAGGGTGCCAATGATGCCAAAAGGGGAAAAATCTTTACAAAGATCATCAAGGAGATCATTATTGCTGCAAAAGAAGGTGGAGGTGATCCTGAATCCAACTCCAGGCTGAGGCTTGCCATAATGAATGCCAAGGGAGCCAATATGCCCAAAGAAAACATTGAGAGAGCTATAAAAAAAGCTGTTGGTTCTGAAGCTGATAATTATATTGAGACTTCTTTTGAAGGATATGGCCCCTGTGGTATTGCCATCTTTACAGAATGCCTTACAGACAATAACAACCGGACGGTTGCTTCCATTCGGTCAGCTTTCAATAAACACGGGGGTAAGCTTGGAACCAACGGATCTCTTAGTTCTCTTTTTGAGAGAAAAGGCATTTTTACAATAAAGAATGAAGGTTTTAATCCGGAGGAGCTAGAGCTTGAACTTATTGATGCTGGTGCCCAGGATTTTGATATAGAAGATGATAGGCTGACTGTTACCTGTGCAAAAGAAGATTTTGGAAGCGTAAGCAGGAAGCTGAGTGAGCTGGGCATTGAACCAGAAGAGGCTGGATTAAAGAGGATTCCGAACACCACAAAAAAACTCGACCTGGATTCCGCCAGAAAAGTCATGAGGTTCATTGAAGCTCTTGAGGATGATGATGATGTTCAGAATGTGTATCATAATCTTGAGATGACCGATGAAATTGCCCAGGATCTTGGCTAAACTTAAAAATTAAAATGATCAGAAAGATTGTGATGGTCTTCCCTTTAGCAATGCTTTTCCAACTGATCTGTTACGGACAGCAGCCGGGAGCCACTGAAAGTTTGTTTAATAGGAATGATAAAAGCGGCAGACTCGGCCAGCTTGTCCTCCGGCAGGACCCGGGTATAGACTCATTGATAAACAGGTATATACTCTATAATATGAAGTTGAATGGCATCGAAGGATTCAGGATACAGATTTATAGCAGTTCCAACAGAAATGCAAGAGAAGAGTCAGGGAAGGTAAGAGCAGAATTCATTAGTAAATTTCCAAAGGAGCTGGTCTCTTATGCCTCATTTGCTGAACCAGGATACTACAAAATCAGGGTTGGAGACTTCAGAACACGTACCGAGGGCACAAAATATTTGCTGATGGTCCGAAAAGTTTTTCCGGATGCATATCTTGTACCTGATATAATTAATTTCCCAGATCTGAATAAACAGTAAACATGAGTGACAGCATCAGACATGAATGCGGCATCGCAATGCTGAGATTGCGAAAGCCGTTGGAATACTATTTGAATAAATACGGGAACTGGGACTGGGGGCTCCAGAAAATGTACCTGATGATGGAAAAACAACATAACAGAGGGCAGGATGGAGCAGGGATTGCAGGTATAAAATTGAATGCAAAACCAGGAAACAGATATATTTTCCGACAGAGATCAAACAAGGCTAATCCAATCACGGAAATCTTTAACCTGATCTATGAAGATATCAGCAAACTGAACAGGGCGCACAGGGGAAATTTTATGGATCCGGAATTTATCAAAACGTCTGTCCCTTTTGCCTGTGATGTCTATCTTGGACATCTCCGTTACGGCACCTATGGTAATTACAATATTGATTACGTGCACCCGGTAAGCCGTGAAAACAACTGGAAATCAAGGAATCTTGTACTGGCAGGGAACTTTAACCTTACAAATGTCGGTGAGATCTTCGAGAGTCTGGTTGAACTTGGACAAACTCCGGTTGACTTTTCTGATACCGTTACTATACTCGAGAATGTTGGTCACCGGCTCGATGAGGAAAATGAAAGGGTTTTTAGGTTATTTAAGGAACAGGGTTATACCAAAAGGGAAATAACTCCACTCTTAGAGAAAAACCTGGATCTTGCAACTGTCCTTAGTAAGGCAAGCCGAAACTGGGATGGCGGTTATGTAATGGCAGGAATGGTCGGACACGGAGATGCATTTGTCATGAGGGACCCCGCTGGAATCCGCCCCGCCTTTTATTATATCGATGATGAGATTGTGGTTATTGCATCGGAACGACCCGTTATTCAGACAATTTTCAATGTCCGGACTGATGATGTACGGGAACTGCCTCCTGCCTCTGCAATAATCATTAAGGTTTCCGGGGAAACCAGTGTCGCTAAAATTAGGGAAGAAACAGAACCCAGAAAATGTTCTTTTGAAAGGATCTATTTTTCAAGAGGAACTGATAAAGAAATCTATAAGGAACGAAAAAAACTTGGCGAATTGCTAACATTACCGGTCCTTGAAAAGGTTAATTATGATGTGGAGAATACGGTCTTCTCATACATTCCAAACACCGCTGAGAGCGCATTTTACGGCCTGATAAAAGGTGTTGAGGATTATATCAACCAGACTAAAATTGACGCAATAATCTCAAAACGCAGCTCTCTGACAAAAGAGGAGTTGGGAAAAATAATTGCATGGAGACCCCGTGTTGAGAAAATAGCTGTTAAAGATGTTAAACTGAGAACTTTTATTACAGAAGACAATAGCCGCGACGATCTTGTCAGTCATGTTTATGACATCACCTATGGAGTGATAAGAAGAGGTATTGATAACCTGGTTGTGATTGATGACTCAGTTGTAAGGGGAACAACACTGAGAAAAAGCATTATCAAAATTCTCGACAGACTGGAACCAAAAAAAATAATAATTGTATCATCCTCACCCCAGCTTAGATATCCTGACTGCTATGGAATCGATATGGCAAAACTTGGAGATCTGATAGCTTTCAAAGCTGCAATCGAACTTCTTAAGGAAAACGGACAAGAAGACCTGATACATAAGGTTTACAGAGAAGCCCGCGAAGAAATACTCAAACCTGTTGGAGAAATAAGAAACCTGGTGAAAGAGATCTATCGACCTTTTTGTACAGCGTCGCTATCCAGTAAAATAGCTTCATTGCTCAAGGCTGATGATATTAAAGCCGATGTCGAAATCGTTTTTCAGTCAATAGAAGGTCTTCATGAGGCCTGTCCAGGGCATACAGGCGACTGGTATTTTACAGGTAATTACCCGACTCCTGGCGGAAACAAAGTATCAAATCAGTCGTTTATTAATTATATGGAAGGCAGAAATGCAAGAGCCTACTGATTTGGATGCGAAAACCATGTGATCAGAAAGTCCTTTTTATAGGAGGCAAGGTGTCTGTTAATCTTTTCAATGTAAATATCTCTGAGTGTGATCATTATTCCGGTCTCCTCAACATTGCCAAATTTGTGATTGATAAAAGTGCCGAAAGTCCTCATTGTGGGCGATAAATTCATATATGCGTTTATGAGAGGAGGAATGTTCTCATTAAGATTCCTTACTTCTCTCGATAGAATTTTGTAATTATCCTTGTATCTCCATCCTGTAAAAATCTTTTTCATTTCATCTTCATGGATATCAATATTTGCAGGTTCAATGGGAATTACAAGGCCATCAGGGTCATTGAAATGCCTTTTGAGAAAGTATAAAATCATGTTTCGGGCTTTCTGATTGAAATGAGGATACATGGTTACTTTCCCGAACAGATACTTAAGATGGTGATTATCAATAATTAAAGCACCCAAACCATCCCAAAGGTTATCAAGTGCATAAAGACTCTTCCTTCCCATAGTACGCGACTGATAATCAGGATGGACAAAGGATCGTCCAAGCTCCATAAGATGAGGATAATATTTTTTGACGAATTTATCGGAGAATTTGAAATATGATGAAGATGCCAGCTTTGTTAAATCACATTCAGTGCAACCCTTTTTAGGGAAGTAAAACCTGTAACCTCCAATGATCTCTTTTCTTTCGGGATCCCAGACAATAAGCTGTCGCTGAGGATCCTCTTTATCCAAATCAAAATCGTCTATGTCCAGATCTTTGCCCGTACCTCCCCCTGCATGCCGGAATGTAATCTCTCTTACTCTTCCGACTTCATGCATTAATACAGGAGAACTGTTGTTATCGAAAATATAAACCTCATTATTACCATTGTTGGTCTTCCTAAGGAGCTTATCTTTTGTAAGTTCAGCTATTATCTGATCCTTAGGGAGTTGTTCGGCTACAGGTTTCATTTTATTTAATTGACTGGCTAAATATCAGAATATTCTGCGAATGTTGATCTTCAATTAAGAAGTTTTTTGAACTATACCTTCAAGAGCCGATGACTGACTCTAAATCATATGATTTGAGTTTTACCCACTCTGCCCATTCAGTAGGTGTTCTCGAGTGGTCAAAACTCTTCCATTCAATAACCTTTCCAAATACCAGGTTAATTACTTTACCTTTCTGGTGGAACATTTCATCAGCAAGATAAAGCATCTCTATATTTGACCTGATACCAATAAAATTCCTGACGTTTGAAAGATTATAGAAAAAGTCAGAGTTCCTTCCTGAAAAAAATGCCGGCACTATATCCCTTTTATGCTGTATTGCTTTGGATATAAAACTTTTATGCCATGGGAGATCCCTGATTACCCCCTTTTTCTTTCTCGAACATAAACCTGCTGGGAAATATAGAATCTGACTGTCAGATTCATAGGCCTCTTCAATCAGCCTGGCTGCTTCCCTTCCCTGTGCACCGTGCTTATTTATCGGAACAAAGATCCCCGAAAGATTCTTAATGTTCATCAGGATATCATTTACAGGGAATTTCAGACTCCTGAAATACTTCGATAATTCGTAGATGAAGACCAATCCGTCAAGCCCGCCAAGCGGATGGTTTGAAACAAATATATACCTGCCATCCTTTGGAATATTCTCGCTGCCGAAAACATTATACTTTATTTCAAAATATCTCAATCCGGCCTCAATAAATGCTGCATCCTGAAGATGTCCGTAATTGCCAAGGAATTCATTTATCTCATCCTGATGAACTATCCTTTTCAGATAGTTTATGATAAATTCAGGAATTCTCCTTGCCAATCGTGGATTTTTATCATACAAAACCTGCCTTACATCAACTTTCAAAGTGCCTATCTTACCTGTGGAATTATTCATCTGACGAACGGCCAATTTAAAAGCATAAAATCCAAAAATACCAAAAATACTTTTTTATTGTTCATGCCTTGAAATTTAGATACTTTAATCTTTTTTATCTCCCTTAAACCATCCTGAATTTTTTCACCTCATTCCCAAAGGAGATTGTCTTAAAATCATCTGATTCGGCTCTTTCATCTTTAATCTGATATGGGCTGACCTTTATCCCTGAACACTCCGAATTTGAGGTTCAATTGGTTAAGTTTCAAAGAGAGACACAAAGTTATTCATGATTGTACACAAAAGATTCAGATCCTGACAGAGACTTATATGTAATTCAATTCAATTAAGTGGTTGAATATGGATTACAATTTTACATATCGGTTTAGGATTACTAAATATCTCCAACTTCTGTTCCATCCAATTAATGCGGGTTTAAGGCATCATTTTCCCAAAGTTATCAACAAAATATAAAAAAAGGTGGAGTAAAGTGGGGGAAAGTGGATAATTTTTTCTTACTTTAGCAGTTTAATGGGAAAAGCATAGATATGGCCACATTTATAGGCGATTACGCATGTAAGGTGGATGTCAAGGGGAGAATCATTCTTCCTGCTGCATTCAAGAAGCAGATGCCTTCTGCGGCCCAGGATCGCTTTGTGGTAAGAAAGGATATTTTCGAGAACTGCCTTGTGCTGTATTCCATTGATGATTGGAACAGACAGCTTGAAAAGATCCGGAAAAAAATGAATCCCTATAACAGGGAACATAATATGTTCCTGAGGAATTTTTTCAAAGGTACCGCTGAACTGACTCTGGATAACAATAACAGGATGCTTGTACCAAAAAGATTTCTCGATCTGATAGGTGCTGAAAGAGATGTTGTTCTTGCAGGACAGGATGGAAGAATTGAAATATGGTCGGCAGCAGTTTACGATACTATTGACATGCCTGCTGAGGATTTCGCAAACCTTGCTGAAAAACTTTTAGGTGGAACCACAAATGAGCCTATGGAATAATGTTTTACCACGTACCCGCTTTATTGGATGAGAGTATTAAAGGATTGAATATCCGTCCGGATGGAATTTATGTCGATGTAACATTCGGAGGGGGAGGACATTCCATTGAGATTCTGAAAAGACTAAAAACAGGAAAACTTATCGCATTTGATCAGGATGAAGATGCCCTGAAAAATGTTCCTGACAATAAAAAACTCATATTCCTAAATCAGAATTTCAGATTTCTGAAAAATAACCTGAAATTCAATGGAATTGATGCAATTGATGGTCTAATAGCTGACCTGGGGGTGTCTTTTCATCAGTTTGATGAACCCGAAAGAGGATTTACTTTTCGTCAGGATGCACCCCTCGACATGAGGATGAGTAAAAAAGGTACCGTTACTGCGGCCTCACTGCTTAGAACTCTCGACGAAAAAGCCATTGCGAAAATCATGTATGATTATGGTGAACTTGTGAATGCAAAAAAGATCGCCAGGGAAATTGTGCAGGCAAGGGCAATAAAACCGATTACAAAAGTCAGCGATATAATGGATGCTATTGGCAAGCTTGCACCAATACGGCAGGAAAATAAATTCTATGCCCGTGTTTTCCAGGCTCTCAGGATCACAGTCAATCATGAAATTGATTACCTGAAAGAGATGTTGGAGCAGGCCCTTGAAATGCTTAAAAAAGATGGGAGACTTGTAGTTATTACATATCATTCACTTGAGGACAGGGTGGTGAAAAACTTCATGAGGACAGGAAATTTTGAAGGTGAAGAGAAAAAAGATTTCTATGGGAATATCATTACTCCTTTCATCATAGTGAATAAAAAAGGTACAATCCCTGATGAAAGAGAGATTGAAGATAATAAAAGAGCCAGAAGTGCAAGGTTAAGAATTGCACAGAAAATATAGAAGATGACCGGAGAAAGTGAACATAACGATAAGAAACAAAAATCAGGGAATTTCATCAAAGAACTGTTAAGTGGAATTATTGTATCAGATGTGATTATACTGAGAAATATCTGGTATATAATAATGCTTACAGTTCTGGTTGCAATCTATATAGGCAACAGGTTCCATGCCGAAAAGATTACAAGGGAAACAAACCGCCTTTCCAGGGAGGTTCGCGACCTGAGGGCAGAAGCGCTTTCAACATCTGCCACCCTTATGAATGTGAGCAGGCAGTCGGAAGTATACAGAATGGTCAGGGAAAAAGGACTGGGACTTGAAGAACTTAAAACACCTGCTTATAAGATCATAATCGATAAATGACAAGAGAATGTCGGTTAGGGATAACATAACATTCCGCAGCGGTATATTCTATTTTGTGGTTGTCCTGATGGCAGTCACTCTGGTCATACGTATTCTCATTCTGCAGGTCGTTCAGAGAGGTAAATGGACAGAAATGAGTGAAAAATATGTGTTCAAAACCGATGAAATGCCTGCAAACAGGGGTGATATTCTTGCCCGGGACGGTCGTCTTCTGGCAAGTTCTATTCCATATTACTCAATTTACATGGATACCAGGAGTACAGGTATGACAGGCACAACATGGACTCAGGGTATCGACGGGTTATCTGAAGGATTGTCCAGGTTATTAGGTGTAAGATCCTCATCCGAATGGAAAGCAGTAATTACTGAAGCCAGAAAAAGAGGCGACAGATTTTTCCTTATCAAGAAAAAAGTTGATTACGCGACTCTCAAAAAACTTAAAGAACTTCCGATATTCCGGGAAGGACAATACAGAGGAGGTCTTGTTGCAAGGGCTGAAAACAGGAGAATACTTCCCAACAACGATCTGGCAGCTCGCACAATAGGATATATCAGTCTGGCGGAAGACGGGACCCAGGTTGGACTGGAAGGTTCATTCAACAAGGAACTTGCAGGAAGAAACGGGGTTGTCGTTAAACAGCGGCTCACAGGTGGTGACTGGATACCTGTCGATGACGCCGAAAGTGTTGATTCAAGAGATGGAAATGACATTGTCACAACTATCGACATTGACCTCCAGGATGTCGCATCAAGCGCTCTTGAAAACCAGCTCAGAAAACATAACGCGCATCACGGGTGTGTTGTACTCATGGAGGTCAAGACAGGCGATGTCAGAGCTATTGCCAACCTCGAGCAGGACGTCAATGGAAACTATCGTGAAACATATAATTATGCTATAGCTGAAAGCACAGAGCCGGGATCAACTTTTAAACTGCCTGTACTTATGGCAGCTTTAGAAGACGGAGTTATTGACACCGGCGATATTGTTGACACCGGAAACGGAACAGTTAAGTTCTATAATAAGATTATAAGAGACACAAAAGAGGGTGGTTATGGAAAAATAACAGTAAGCCAGGTTTTTGAGAAATCTTCCAATGTCGGGACTTCAAAGATAATTACAGAGCATTACAAGAATAATCCTAAGGATTTTGTCAACCGGCTCTATGCAATGAGACTTAATCAGAAGCTCGACCTTCAGATCAAAGGCGAAGGCACACCATTGATCAGATATCCCGGTGACAAATTCTGGTCAGGACTCTCTCTGCCTATGATGTCGCATGGATATGAAGTGCAGCTTACTCCCCTCCAGATACTTACCTTTTATAATGCTGTTGCCAATAACGGTAAAATGGTGAAACCAAGGTTTGTTACATCTGTTCTCCAAAACGGGACAGTTGTAAAAAGCTTCGGGACCGAGGTTATTATCAATTCCATTGCCTCGCGGTCAACTATCAGAAAAGCAAAGAAGATGATGGAAGGGGTTGTACTGCATGGAACAGCAACCAACCTTAAAAACTCAAACTACCAGATTGCTGGGAAAACGGGTACCGCACAGATTGCTCTTGACAAAAGAGGCTACAGGCAGGGATCAAGAATAAGTTACCAGGCTTCTTTTGTGGGATATTTCCCGGCTGAAAATCCTCTCTATTCCTGTATTGTGGTCGTAAATGCCCCTTCAAATGGTGTTTATTACGGAAATGTTGTTGCAGGTACCGTTTTTAAAGAGATCTCTGACAAAGTTTATGCAACAATGTTCTTTAAAGATTACAGAACTGAAAAAAAGGAAATTCTGACAGCATCTGCTCCTGAAGCCGGAAATGGTTTCAGGGATGACATAAATGAAGTTCTGGGAGATCTCGATGTGAGATACAGGAGAACATCTCGCGATGACTGGGTGGCTACCCGCGAAAACGGAGATACCATAAGATTGGTGAGCGTCGGGATAAAAAAAGGTCTGGTCCCTGATGTGAGAGGTATGAGCCTTCGTGATGCAATATATCTTCTTGAAAATTCAGGATTAAAAGTGAGATACAACGGCAGAGGAAGAGTCCTTCGTCAATCTCCCGAACATGGTGCAAGAGCATGGGAGGGAAGCATTGTTTCGCTCGATTTGAATATGTGAACAGTTTATGGTTTCAGTTAGAAACATATTAAAAGGTATAAGAGTTATTTCCATCACCGGCAGCATTGACAGACCGGTCACGGCCATTGAATTTGATTCAAGGAAAGTTGTCCCGGGTTCAATGTTTGTGGCTGTAAAAGGTACGTCAGCTGACGGCCATGATTACATCAGTCAGGCTTTAAATTCGGGAGCATCAGTGATAGTATGTGAAAACCTGCCTGAAGAATACAATAATGATACATGTATCATAAAAGTACAGGATTCAGCAAATTTTCTGGGACTGGCAAGTTCAAATTTTTATGGAAATCCATCAGCACAATTGAAACTTGTCGGAATAACAGGCACCAATGGTAAAACAACCATAGCAACACTGCTTTACAGAATGTTCACCAGATTAGGATATAAATGCGGGCTTTTTTCTACCGTATGCAATTATATTAATGAGAAAGAACTTCCTGCAACCCATACTACTCCCGATCCGGTTCAGCTTAACAAAACCCTTGCCCTGATGGTCGATGAAGGTTGTGATTTTGCATTTATGGAAGTCAGCTCCCATGCCGTTCATCAACAGCGCGTGGCAGGATTAAAGTTCGCCGGCGGGATCTTTACAAATCTTACCCATGACCATCTCGACTACCATGGAACACTCAGTAATTATCTGAAAGCTAAAAAGAGTTTCTTTGACGCCCTTCCACCTGAATCATTTGCTCTCACAAATATTGATGACAAGAATGGAAAAGTGATGATTCAGAATTGCAGGGCACATTGCCATACATTCTCAGTAAGAGGTATGGCAGATTTCAGAGGCGGCATAATTGAACAGGATTTTTCAGGGATGGCACTCAGGATCCAGGGTGAAGAAGTCTGGACAAGATTTATAGGAGATTTCAATGCCTCGAACCTGCTTGCTGTTTACGCAGCATCTGAACTGCTCGGAGCAGCAGGAAAGGAGATAAAGACAATTCTCAGTGATCTTAAACCAGTTCCGGGTCGCCTGGAAACAGTTGATTCGGTTTGCGGAGTCACGGGCCTTGTCGATTATGCTCATACCCCTGATGCATTGTTTAATGTAATTGAAACAATCAATAAAATTAGAGAGGAAGGCAGGCAGCTGATTACCGTAGTAGGTGCCGGAGGTGACCGCGACCGTACAAAACGACCTAAAATGGCTTTTATTGCAGCAGAAGGAAGTACAAAGACCATACTTACCTCCGACAATCCCAGGACAGAAGATCCTGAAAGGATCCTTGATGAAATGGAATCTGGAATAACTCCGGATCTGCGGCGAAAAGTGCTCAGAATCACCGATCGGAGAGAAGCAATAAAAACAGCCGTAACGCTTGCAGGCAGAGGTGATATAATTCTTGTTGCAGGCAAAGGCCATGAACCTTACCAGGAGATAATGGGAGTAAAATACCATTTCGACGACAGGGAAGAACTTAAAGCAGCATTGTTATTGAAAACTAATAACATGTAAGTATGCTATATTATTTGTTTAAATATCTTGATCAGCTTAATGTCCCTGGGGCCGGAATGTTCGGATATATCTCCTTCAGGTCAGCCATGGCTGTTATTACTTCTTTGATAATTTCCCTGCTTATCGGTAAAAAAATAATCCGTTTTCTTCAGGTTAAGCAGGTGGGAGAGGTGGTACGCGACCTTGGCCTTGAAGGTCAGTACCAGAAAATTGGAACACCATCAATGGGTGGAATAATAATACTGGCTTCTATTCTGGTCCCGACACTTCTTTTTGCAAAGCTTCACAATGTTTATGTTATCCTTATGATTCTCACAACTATTTGGTTGGGATTCATAGGGTTCGTCGACGATTATATAAAGGTGTTCAAAAATAATAAGGCAGGTCTTGCTGCAAGGTTCAAGATCGCCGGACAGATAATCCTCGGTTTGATAGTAGGCATCACTCTTTTTTTCAGCGATGATGTTATAATCATTGAAAAAGTACCTGTTTCTGATCTTACTGAAAGAGAAAAAATCGAACTCCTTGATCCTGTCACTCCTTTTTATTCTCAGAGAGAGATCTCAATGGAGCGTAAGTCAACTAAAACAACCATCCCTTTTGTTAAAAATAACGAATTTAATTATGCATGGCTGGTTTCTTTTATCCCCGAAGAACACAGACGTTTTTGGACATGGCTAGTTTTTGTCGCTGTCGTGATTTTTATAGTGACAGCTGTTTCAAACGGAGCTAACCTGACAGACGGTCTCGACGGGCTGGCAACTGGTGTGTCGGCTATTATCGGAACTGCTCTGGGCATCCTGGCCTACGTTTCCAGTAATGTCATCTACGCTAATTATCTAAACATAATGTATATACCTAATTCCGAAGAGCTCGTCATATTTGCTGCATCACTTATAGGGGCTACAATAGGATTCCTGTGGTATAATTCCTATCCCGCCCAGGTATTCATGGGCGATACAGGAAGCCTGGCGTTAGGCGGAATTATTGCGGTTTTTGCAGTGGTTATACGAAAAGAACTCCTGATACCGATACTATGCGGAATTTTCCTTGCCGAAAATCTTTCGGTGGTAATTCAGGTATCTTATTTCAAAAGAACAAAAAGAAAATACGGGGAAGGACGGAGAATCTTTCTGATGGCTCCCCTTCATCATCATTATCAGAAAAAAGGTTATACCGAACCCAAAATAGTAACACGGTTCTGGATAGTTGCTATTATGCTGGCTGTGATAAGCATTGTGACGCTAAAGATAAGATAGAATGAAGAAGATTGTAATACTCGGAGCTGGTGAGAGCGGAGCAGGTTCAGCGGTACTTGCTCAAAAAAAAGGATTTGATGTTTTTGTATCCGATAAAGGCTTCATTAAACAGCAATACCGGGAGATTCTCAACAAGAATAAAATAAGGTGGGAAGAGGGAATACATTCTGAAGATGTTATCCTTTCAGCAGATGAAGTTATTAAAAGCCCGGGAATACCTGAAAATGCACCAGTGGTGAAAATCGTTCGCGACAAGGGGATACCTGTCATATCAGAGATTGAATTTGCAGGGAGATTTGCCAGAGGGAAAAAAATCTGTGTCACCGGCAGCAATGGTAAAACAACAGTAACAAATCTTGTTTATCATATTCTTAAAAAAGCCGGAAAGGATGTGGCAATGACAGGCAATGTGGGAAACAGCTTTGCTATGGCCGTTGCGGAAAGAGATCACGATTATTATGTTATTGAATTAAGCAGTTTCCAGCTGGATGGAATGTATTCTTTCAGGGCTGATGTTGCTATCCTTATGAACATAACACCTGACCACCTCGACAGGTACGATTATAAGTTTCAGAACTATATAGATTCCAAATTCAGAGTTACGCTCAACCAGACAAAATCAGAATATTTCATCTACTGGGCCGATGATCCCGTGATCAGGGAAGAACTCAGAAAAAGGAAATTCCCTATGACCATGCTTCCATTCTCAGCCGATTTGAAGGAAGGGATGGCAGCCTTTATAGAGAACAATGATTTAATAATTAATTACCCAACTAAAACCAACCTTATGACCATTCATGATCTGGCCTTGAAAGGCCGGCACAACATTTTCAATTCGATGGCTGCTGCCATCGCAGGTAAGGTATTGACCATCAGAAAGGAAGTAATCAGAGAAAGCCTTGCTGATTTTCAGGGAGTTGAACACCGTCTGGAACCGGTGATCACAGTTTGCGGAATTAATTTTATCAATGATTCCAAGGGTACAAATGTAAATTCAACATGGTATGCTCTTGAATGTATGGAAACAGATGTTGTTTGGATTGCCGGAGGAATTGACAAAGGCAATGATTATTCCGAACTTTTTCCAGTGGTAAAGCAGAAAGTGAAAGCAATTGTATGCCTCGGAAAAGATAACAGGAAAATTATTGAAGCATTTAAGGATAAGGTGGACACAATTGTTGAAACTTCATCAATGGAAGAGGCTGTAAGATCATCATACTACCTGGCCAAAAAAGGGCAGACAGTATTGTTGTCACCAGCCTGTGCAAGCTTTGATCTGTTCAACAATTATGAAGACAGAGGCAGGCAGTTTAAACAGGCTGTCAGAAATCTTTAAAAATTTATAAAATGCAACAAGGCTGGCTTAAAACAACATTCAAAGGCGACCGTGTCATTTGGGCCCTGGTTGTTGTTTTTATGTTCTATTCCCTACTTGCAGTTTACAGCTCATCAGCAAGTGTCGCCTATTTGAAATATGGTGGCAACACAACATATTTCCTCAGAAATCAGTTCATTATGCTGGTTGTGAGTCTTGTGATAATATTAATTGTACACTACCTGCCATACAGGATCTATTCAAAACTTGCAGGTATCATACTTCTTGCTTCAGTTGGTTTGCTGATCCTGACATTTGCCATCGGTGCAAGGGTTAATGAAGCAGTAAGAACAATAGAAATCCCGGGCACCAGCTTCCGGCTCCAAACTTCCGACGTGGCAAAGGTTGCCCTTGTTATCTATCTCGCCAGAGCACTCTCTCAGTTTCAGGATAAACTCCACAACTTCATGATTGTAACGAAGTATATGATGATCCCTATCGCTGTTATTTGTGCTCTTATTATGCCTGAAAACCTTTCAACTGCTCTGATGGTTTTTGTTATCAGCATGATACTGCTTTTTATCGGAAGAGTGCCTTTCAAATACCTTCTCGCTTATGTTGGTATTGCGGCAATTGGTGGAGTGATGTTTGCAATGGTACTCAGCATGGTTTCTGAAAAGAACAGGGTTGAAGTATGGAAGGCCCGGATTGAAAGATATCTTTCTGGAGAGACAAATGAAGATGCAGATTATCAGTCAAACCAGGCTAAAGTGGCAATTTCAACAGGGGGCTTTTTCGGAAAAGCTCCGGGAAAAAGTACACAGCGGAACATCCTTCCACAGTCAAATTCCGATTTTATTTTTGCCATTATAATCGAGGAGTACGGATTGTTCTTTGGAGCAATCCCACTAATAATTGCCTATTTGATACTCCTTTTCAGGGGTATACTTATCGTGAAAAAATGTGAAACCGGATTTCCTGCTTTCCTGGTTATGGGACTGGTGGTTATGATAACCGTGCAGGCTATGTTGAATATGTTTGTAGCAGTTGGCCTTTTCCCTGTTACAGGCCAGACACTTCCAATGGTGAGCTGGGGTAGAACCTCTGTCCTGGTAATGAGTTTTTCAATAGGTGCGATTCTTAGTGTCAGCAGAGTTGTTGATGCCAGAGTCAAACAGGAAGAACTTCCTGAAGACGAAAAAACAGATGAAGGAGAAAAGATTTATGAGCCTGCCAAAAGTTAATAGGATAATAATAAGCGGCGGTGGTACAGGAGGACATATCTTCCCTGCAATTTCTATTGCAAATGCTCTGAAAAAAATGGAACCATCAGTTGAAATACTTTTTGTGGGAGCTGAAGGAAGAATTGAAATGGAGAAAGTTCCTGCAGCAGGTTACAGAATTATTGGTTTGCCAGTAACAGGATTGAACCGAAAGAGTCTTTTTAAAAACTTTTCCGTGCTTAATAAACTATTTAAGAGCCTGAAAAAATCAAGAGAAATCCTTGCAGAGTTCAGACCCGATGTTGTTGTAGGTGTTGGCGGTTACGCCAGCGGACCTCTTCTCAGGGAAGCAGGTAAAAAGGGTATTCCAATATTGATTCAGGAACAGAACAGCTATGCAGGCATCACAAACAGACTACTGGCAAAAAAGGCTTCTGTAATATGTGTTGCCTACGATGGAATGGAGAAATTTTTTCCGAAAAGCAAAATTATTAAAACAGGTAATCCGGTGCGTCAGAATTTCAGCAATCTGCAAAAACTTAAAAATGAAGCTTTTAATAAATTCGGATTAGATCCTCAACTGCCTGTAATCCTGGTGCTTGGCGGATCGCTTGGCGCCGATAGCATAAACAGATGCCTTCTCGAAAGTATTTCAGATCTGAAAAAATCTGATTGCCAGTGGCTTTGGCAGACAGGTCAATACTATTATGAGAGAATTCTAAATAAACTTTCAAACCAGCTGATTCCTAATATATTCGTTACCAGCTTTATTGACAGGATGGACCTTGCTTTTGCTGCTGCTGATATTATTGTATCAAGAGCGGGAGCAGGTACAATCTCCGAACTTTGCCTGGTAGGTAAACCAACCATACTGGTCCCGTCACCAAATGTCGCTGAAGATCACCAGACAAAAAACGCAGCTGCACTTGTAAGCCGTAATGCAGCGGTAATGATACCCGATAATCAGGTCGGAAACCGGCTTGTGGCTGAAGCTTTGAAGCTTGTTTCAGATAAAAACAGGAAAGAGCTTTTATCAGTAAATATCGCCGGAATGGCTGATTATGATGCTGATGTAAGAATTGCGGAACAGGTTTTAAAACTTGCAACAGGATGATCGATATAAGAAACATAGAGGGTGTATATTTCATTGGTATCGGAGGCATTGGTATGAGTGCCCTCGCCCTCTATTTTTCCAGAGGTGGTTTTGTTGTTGCCGGTTATGACAGGACTGAAACTGCAATAACACGATCACTGTCAGAAAAAGGTTGTGAAGTCATTTATGATGATGATCCCGGGAAAATACCTTCATTGTTCAGGAAAACGGAATTGATTGACAAGATCCTTATTGTTTATACACCAGCCGTTCCCTCTGATAACAGAATTATTTCATTTTTCCGGGGAAACGGATTCAGAATATTTAAAAGATCGGAAATCCTAGGAGAAATCTCACGCCATACAGATACTCTTGCGGTTGCGGGAACCCATGGTAAGACAACGATTTCCACAATGATCGCACATCTTCTGAAACAATCACAGATAGATTGTTCCGCATTTCTGGGCGGTATCTCAAAGAACTATGATACAAACCTGCTTCTGGGGGAAAGCAATTACACCGTAATGGAAGCCGATGAATTTGACAGATCCTTTCACAGGCTTCATCCTTTGATGGCCGTCATTACATCTGTGGATGAAGACCACCTGGATATATATGGCGACCACACTTCACTGATTGAAGCCTATAACGAATTCTGTAAAAAGATCCGTCCGGGCGGCAAACTTTTTATAAACAGCAATATACAGGATAAAATAATTGTTCCTGAAGGGATACAATGCTTCACGTACGGTTATTCACAGAGTGCTGATTATTCAGCAAGGGAAATCCGGCATAGAAGAGAGTGTTTTATCTTCGACATTCACACTCCGGAGGGAGTCTTGAAAGATATAAACTTCCCATTTCCCGGCATAATAAACATTGAAAACCTGACAGCAGCTGTTGCTGTTGTACTTAACTGCAGTGTCGATGAAAATGATATCCGTAAGGCTGTTCTGCTTTTCAAGGGTGTGAAAAGACGTTTTGATATACGAGTAAACCTGCCCGGCCTTACCTATATTGATGACTATGCACACCATCCGGAGGAAATCAGGGCTTTCATAACATCCGTCAGAGAATTCTTCAGGGGAAGGAAAATCACCGGGATATTTCAGCCTCATCTTTTCTCTCGCACCCGCGACCATGCCGCAGGATTCGCAGCAATACTTGATGAACTTGATTCGGCTCTGCTGCTTCCTGTATATCCGGCAAGGGAAAAACCTATTCCCGGTGTTTCATCCGAAATGATCTTTAACCTCATGAAGTCACCTGCAAAAAAGCTTGTCAGAATGGATGACCTGCCATCGATACTCGATGTTAAAGAGCTTGATGTTCTGGTTACTATTGGTGCAGGTGATATTGACAGACTTGTTGGTCCTATCGAAAAGAAATTGGTGGAAAGTAATAAGAAATGAACAGGCTTGTCAAAATATTATTATTTATACCTACGCTGTATCTGATTGCAGTTCCTGCTTACTATTCTCATACCACAAAGCTTCAATCATGCAGGGGATTCAAGATAATTATAGCTGATTCATCTGAATATCATTTTGTTACAAAAAGAGATATTCAGAATAAGATATTTGAAAGAAATGGGAACCCCGTCGGAAAACCTGTGAAAGAGATAAGGCTTGACGAAATCGAAAACACAATGACCAGGTACAGGGAACTTAAAACCTCTGAAGCCTTTATTTCAATCGACGGTATCCTGAATCTTTTTGCTGACCAGAGGACTCCTGTAATGAGGGTAATGCCTGATGAAGGCGGTGATTATTATCTTGATGATGAAGGTATTATTATAAGAAGAAGAAATCTTTACACCCCACGCCTTCATATTGTCGGGGGAAATATAAACATAAGCCAGGCAATGCTCAATGGGACAAGCGTTCTTGATACAAGTATTAAAAATTCAATCTTAAAGGATATCTATTTCCTGGTCAGATACATAAGTGGCAACGATTTCTGGTCTGCACAAATTGACCAGATCTATGTTGACAGTCACAATGAGATTGATCTTATTCCGCGTGTTGGGAATCATATTGTCCACCTGGGTTCTGCCGAAAATTATAAAGAAAAACTCAGAAATCTGAAGGTTTTCTATGACAAGGTTCTCCCTGAGGTGGGATGGAACAAGTATTCAATTATTAATCTTGCTTATAAGGATCAGATAGTTTGTAAAAAAAAGTGACAGTAATAACCATAATCTAACTATGAACAAAAAGGAACAGTATGTAGCAGCAATCGATATCGGAACCACAAAAATTGTGGCGATAGTCGGTACTAAAAACGAGAATGGCAAAATTGAGATTCTCGGGCTTAGCAAAGCTCCTTCAAAAGGAGTGAGGAGAGGGGTGGTTCAAAATATTGAAGAAACAGTAAATGCAATTCAGACCACCGTTGACGATGTCCAGACACGATCAGGAATAATGTTCTCTGAAGTATTTGTCGGAATAGCGGGCCAGCATATAAAGAGCCTTAAAACCCGCGGTTACATAATGCGGGATTCTTTTGAGGACGAGATTAAAAAAGAAGAAGTCTTCAAACTTATAGAAGACATGTACAAAATACATGTGGATATTGGGGAAGAAATAATTCATGTAATTCCACAGATGTTTATAGTTGACAATGAGACCGGCATTAAAAGTCCGATTGGAATATGCGGAAGGCGGCTCGAAGCCAATTTTCACATTGTCATTGGTCAGGTTGCCGCTGCCAAAAACATTGAAAGATGTATCAGAAGGTCAAGTCTTAGCCTTAAGGATATGATTCTTGAACCTCTGGCGTCAGCAGATGCGGTACTGACCGATGATGAAAAGGAGGCAGGAGTTGTACTTGTGGATATTGGAGGAGGAACTACTGATGTGGCAGTATATTATGACAACATTATTCGACATACCGCAGTGATACCTTTTGGAGGGAATGTAATTACCAGCGACATTAAGGAAGGATGTGCAATTCTTCTTCGTCATGCAGAACAGCTTAAAATACAATACGGTTCAGCGTTAGGCGACATAGCACCTGAAGATAAGGTTGTTTCAATTCCCGGAATAGCCGGCAGGGAACCAAAAGAGATATCATTTAAAAGTCTGGCCTATATCATCCAGTCGCGGATGGAGGAAATCATTGATATAGTGAACTTCGAAATTCAGAATTCGGGCTATGCTGATAAGCTTGCTGCAGGAATAGTAATAACAGGAGGCGGAGCAATGTTAAGACATCTTCCACAGCTGATGAAGTTCAAAACAGCAATGGATGTTAGAATAGGATTGCCAAACGAACATCTTACCGGACCGGGAAGAGATGAGATCAACCAGCCTATGTACGCAACAAGTGTTGGACTTATCATGCGCGGATTCGAATATCTCGAAACTTACAAGAAATCATTTATAGCCGGGAGAAAGGAAGATTTTGTTAAATCAAAGAAGACAATAAACGAAAAGGCAGAGGCAAAAAAAGAAGAAGTGCCGGAAGTCTCTGAACCAGTCCATGAGGAGGCAAAGGTGACACTTGCAGAAAAGATAAAGGATATGTTCATGAAGATGTTCGAGGTCGAAGATCAAAGTATCACAAGAAACTGATATGGTTTTTATACTGTTATTGTTACACTGTTCAGAAAAAAATCTAAAAACAACACCATGACTGACGATTTAATGAATTTTGACCTTCCTGTGGAAAGGTCATCCATCATAAAGGTTATAGGAATAGGTGGCGGAGGAAACAATGCTGTAAATCACATGTTTGAGAGAGGCATTAGAGATGTCAACTTTGTTGTTTGCAATACCGATCACCAGGCACTTGAAAGAAGTCCGGTACCGACAAAAGTGCAGATAGGAGAGTCAATTACCGAAGGACGCGGCGCCGGGAGCAAGCCTGAAGTGGGACGCCAGGCTGCAATGGAAAACATTGCAGATGTAATGAAAGCATTGTCGGGAAATACAAAGATGGTATTTTTAACCACCGGAATGGGTGGAGGTACAGGAACCGGAGCCATTCCTGTTATTGCCAAAGCCTGCAAGGATGCCGGCCTTCTTACAATCGCCGTCGTGACAATCCCTTTTAAATCTGAAGGGAAAATAAGGATCAGGTATGCTATAGACGGGATAACTGAACTTAAAGATCATGTTGACTCATTGCTTGTCATAAACAATGAGAAGCTGAGAGAAATTTATGGAGATCAGGGTGTCTCAACGGCCTTTGCCAAAGCCGATGATGTCCTTACAACTGCTGTAAAAGGAATAGCAGAAATAATTACTGTGGCCGGATATATTAATGTCGATTTTGCTGATGTGGAAACAGTAATGAAGAATTCGGGAGTGGCAATAATGGGAATGGGTACTGCATCCGGAGAAGGAAGGGCACTAAAGGCCATTGAGAATGCACTTGCATCTCCTCTGCTTAATTCAAATGATATAACAGGAGCAAAAAGCATTCTGATAAATATTTCATCCGGTAAAGGGAAAAATGAACTCACTATGGATGAGCTTGGCGAAATAACTGATTACATGTATGAAACAGCTTCAGAAGATGCTCTCATCATCAGAGGTCTGTCCCAGGATGAAACCCTTAACGACAGTATCAATGTTACAGTAATTGCAACAGGATTTCCCGCCAACAGCATTTTTACTCCTTACAAGCATCCAAAACCAAAAAAAGTGGAACTGCTTGCAGTTAATAATCCGGTTCCTCCTCACGTAATACCTGAAAAAGGTGATGATGTTTTTACTGTCCATGATAAATCATCAAGGGAAATCATTTCATCGTTAAATGAAAACCTTCAGGGCGAATTTGATTTCAACCTTGATAAGATCAATCAGGTCCGCGAAATAAGAACAGGCAGAACTCTAGAACAGGAAGACGAAAGGGAAAAGCCTGAAACAACCCTTCTGAAAGTGAAACATATGCAAAACCTTCTTAAAAAGGAGGGCCTTTCCAACAAAACCATGAAGGAGAACATCGAAACTTTCGAAGACGTGCCGGCATATATAAGAAGGAATATGCCACTTAAAACAACAGATAAAGCAAGCGAAAGCAAAATTTCAAAGTTCACACTCTCATCAGAAGATGAAGATGGGCCAATTATACGTGAAAATAATGCCTACCTGAACGATAATGTGGATTAGCAAATCCAGGGAACTATTTTGTTGATATTTTTCAATACAATAATTAATATATATTAATATTCTAAATGATTTATATCATTAAATAAGTTGACATATATCAATAAATATAATGATATATATCAATTATTCACAGTACATCTTTTAGTATATCTGTCTCTTGTAAATTACTTCTCCATATTTCCTATCTTTGCTGCCTATGCGCAGGATCATTTATACCGGATTACTTGTGCTTCTGCCGGCGGCAGGTTTTGCTCAGCGTCAGGATACATTGAAGCCACGGATTCTGAAGCAATGGAATCTTTCAGATGATCTTACCGAAGAGATAGTGGTACCCTTTGATACGGTTTTTTCACTTTTTAACCGTTACCGTCATGCTGACTGGTATTCCCCGGTAAATGCAACACTCGGTAATTATGGCCTCCCATTTTATCCGATCAGCTTTTTTGACAGGACTACCGATCCTGATAAGTTCCTTATCAGCTATTATTATCCTTTAGTTTATCAGCCTGAAAGATACATTTTCATGAATACCCAGCGGCCCTTCACAGAACTGGTTTGGACTTACGGCGGAGCACGTGAAAAAGCTGAACAGACCTTCAGGGTAAGGCATTCACAGAACGTCAACAGATTCTTTAACTTCGGTCTCGACTACAATATAATTTACAGCCTGGGTCAATACAGCTATCAAAGATCGGATGATAAGGATTTTACACTCTTTTCATCGTACCGGGGAGAAAAATACAAAATGTATTTTGCTGTCGGGCTCAATTATCTGAGGGCAGGAGAAAATGGAGGGATTAATAAACCGGAGCAGCTTAAAGATTACGAGACCCGTGATGTATCTGTATCTCTTGGAGGGCTTAATGAGGCAAAAAGCTTCCTTAAAAACAGAAACCTGATGCTTGTTCAAAGGTATACGGTCGGCACAGGAGCTGCACCGAAAATCAGCGATAGTTCTGAGATCGGAAATAAAAAACCTTTCAGGCTCAGCGGAACCTTTTCTCATATCCTTGTTCTTGATAATAACCGCAGGACATATTCCGATAAATCTCCCGGGACAGGCTTTTATGATTCAATTTATATAAGCAAGAATGAAACTTTTGACTCTCTTTTTGCGCGCAGCATTAAAAATACAGTAAGGTTTGATTTTACTACGGATACTTCACGTAAATTCAGACTGGGCGGAGGCTTTGGAATAAGAAATGAACTGTTCAGGTATAGTCAGATTATTCCTGCTTTTATCGAAGCCGATCCTTCCGACACTGTGAATTGGAAAAAGAACAACAACGTACTTGTAGGAAAATTATTTAATAACATTGGAGATAAGTTCAGCTGGGCCGCTTTGGGTGAATTGTTTCTCAGTGGTTACAGGGCCGGTGACTTTTCACTCAGGGGCAATATTAATAAATCTTTTCAATTTAAGAGGGGCAGAGCTTTGTGGACCATAACAGGCAGCATGACCAATACCAGGCCATCATTTTGGTATGACCAATGGGGAGGCAATCATTTTGTATGGAGCAACAATTTTGGCAAGATCTTCAGGATTGATGCCGGTACGGGCTTTTATTACCCGGGAAGGAACATGGAAATTAAGGTTAATTATGCTATTATTGATAATTATACCGACTTCGGAATAAATGCTCTTCCTGAGCAGCATACAGGAGGTTTGTCAGTTGCATCACTATATCTGAAAAAAGATCTGCTAGCCTGGAAATTTCACCTTTCAACCGACCTTCTGGTCCAGAAAAGCAGCAATTCTGAGGTGCTTGATCTGCCTTTGGCAACTGTAAGGTCTGCCGGATACTTTGAGCATCTTTTTCGGTTCAGGAAAACAAACGGAGAACTGAATACGCAGCTTGGAGTAGATGTGTTGTACCATACTCTTTACAATTCTTATTCTTATATGCCTGCCACCGGGATATTTTACAGGCAGGATAAGGTTCAGACAGGTAATTATCCTTTTTTAAATGTATTTCTGAACATAAAGCTGAAAAGGACAAGGATTTTTGTTATGGTCGATCACATAAATTCCGGATTTATGGGTTATGAATACTATATGATTCCAACCTATCCTCAGAATATCAGGATGTTCCGTTACGGCATAGCATGGACTTTTTACGATTGAAAATTTGTTGTATCTTTGCACCGTCAAAAAAGTAAATAACTAAAACAAGATTTTTGATAAGATATATTTCCATTCTGATAATAATCGGAACATTTTTTTCAGCGTGTTCTGACAATACCGGTAAATTGCATAAAAGAGACATTGTGGCTATTGACCTTGATTCAATAAAATCAAGGGGCAAGCTGATCGCTGTAACTGATTTTAATTCAACCGATTATTTTATTTACCGGGGAGAACCCATGGGATTCCAGTTTGAGCTTCTTCAGGCACTTTCAGATTATCTGGGCGTGGATGTGGAAATTGTTACTGAAAAAAATCTGGACAAATCTTTTGATCTTCTTCACACGGGCAAGGCTGATTTAATTGCCATTGGTCTTACAGTTAATTCAGAGAGAATGAAGGAGATCCATTTTACAAATGCGATAACCGAAACACGGCAGGTTCTTGTGCAAAAAAAGCCTGGTAACTGGAAAGAAATACCGGCTCAGGAACTCGAAAGCAGGTTGATCAGAGATCATGCCGGCTTGTCAGGGAAAACGGTTTATGTTCAGAAAAGCTCATCGCATGCAGCTCATCTTCGTTCGCTTTCAAGGGAAACAGGAGCCTCTGTTACTATTATTGAAGTCCCCTTTGAATCTGAGGAGCTTATAAAAATGGTTCATGATGGCGACATTGAACTAACGGTTTGTGATGAAAATGTTGCATTGGTGAATTCAACTTACTATTCCGACATAGATGTAAAAACACCCTTAAGCCAGATTCAGAATATAGCCTGGGGTATTAGAAAAAATCATTCTGAACAGCTTCGGAAAGAACTTAACACCTGGATAAGCTCATTCAGAAAAACAGGTACTTATTATACGCTTTATTCAAAGTACTTTAAGAATTCACGGTCAGGTTCAATAATAAGAAGCGATTATTTCGCCAACCACACAGGAAGAGTATCTCCTTTCGACGATATTATTAAAATATACAGCGATACCATTGGATGGGACTGGCGTCTCCTCGCATCACTTATCTGCCAGGAATCCAGGTTCGATCCTTCCGTCAGATCGTGGGCCGGAGCTTATGGCCTTATGCAGATTATGCCTCAGACTGGCAAAAATTTCGGGATTGATGTAACGGCTTCACCAAGTAATAATATTTATGCGGGAGCCAGGTACATTAACTGGCTGCATTCAATTTTTGATCCCAGAGTCCCTGATGCGAACGAGAGGACACGGTTTATTCTGGCAGCATATAATGCAGGCCCGGGCCATATTCTTGATGCCATGAACCTTGCAGGCAAGTATGGGTATAATCCTGAAGTCTGGGAAAAAAATGTCAGAGAATGGCTCCAGAAAAAATCTGATCCCAGGTATTTCAATGATTCAGTGGTAAGAAGCGGATATTTCAAAGGCAGGGAATCAGTAGCTTTTGTTGATGAAGTCCTTAGCAGATATTCGCATTATAAAAACATTGTTCCTGAAAACAGGGAGCAAGTAAAAACTCATTAATCATACCGTATTGCTTTCACCGGAGTGATCCTGCTGATAAGCTGGGAAGGTACAAGCAGCATCAGTATTATTGCTGCCATTGTACCGGCATTAAGCATGATGATGTGAATGGGATCGAGATTAACAGGTACTGTTTTGATGTAATATGTTGAGGGATTAAGTGTCAATATTCCTGTCTTCAGTTGAATTAAAGCAATTCCTAAGCCAATGATATTACCCCAGAAAAGACCTTTGCCAATAAGATATGCCGCCTGATAGAGAAATACTTTTCTTATTGTTTTGTTTTCAGATCCAAGTGCTTTAAGGATTCCTATCATATTAGTTTTTTCTAGAATAAGTATCAGAAGACCTGAGATCATGTTGAAACCGGCCACGATCAGCATCAGCAAAATGATTATTATCACGTTCATATCCTGAAAGTTAAGCCAGTCAAATATTTGAGGATACCTTATCCTGATATTGGTGACCTTGAATTTAGTTTCAACCTGTGTTATCCTGTAACCTATTGCATCTCTGACAGCCATTGTCATTTCATCCAGCCTGTCGAAGTCATCAATATAGATTTCGAATCCGCTGACCTGATCATCATTCCATCCATTCAGTCTTCTTATGTGACTTATGTCACAGAACACATACATTCTGTCAAATTCCTCGAGACTCGTTTCATAAATCCCACAGATTGTGAATTTTCTGCTCCGTGGCGGGTCCTGAATAAAATGCATTGCAAAGGAATCACCGATTTTAAGCATAAGCAGATCCGAAATCTTTTTTGAAATAATAACTTCATTTGTCCGAATTGAATCAGTTACTTTAAAAACTCTGCCTTCCACAAGATTGCTTTCGAAGAAGCTCCAGTCATAATCGCTGCTGACACCCTTCAAAACTACCCCCTGGATTTCCCTGTCTGTTTTTATTATACCTGCCTTTGTGGTAAAAACCTGAACATGTTTTATACCCTTTATCTTTTTTATAACGGAAATAAATGGTTGTGTATCACTAATTGGAGTGGTTTCGAAAGAAATGTTGGAATCAAAGTTTAATATCTGGATATGCGAACCGAACCCGGCAATTTTATTCCTTATCTGCTGTTTGAACCCTGTTAATATTGAAACTGCAAGTATCATAACAGAAAGGCCGGAAGCGATCCCAATTATGGCTATTACATTTATCGGCCGTGAAAATGAAGTGCCTTCCCTGCGCCCTCTTATCAGCCTTTTTGCTATGAAATACGGAAAATTCATCAGTTAAATAAACAACCAAATTTAATAAATAATCGATTAACCAGCCGAAGCCTGGTTTTCGATAATCTAAACCTTCAACTGAATGCTTCTATTAAAATCAGAATTGTCTTTATTGTTGAACCTCAATTCATTTAATAAATATGAACAGGGAGCTTTTCAGTGATCGCAGTATAATTCTCGTTTATGCAATTACCTGGTATAGGATTATTGGAAGCTAAAGTATTTTCATGAACTGGGGTTATAAAATGAAAACCTCCTTTTGCAGGAGCTTGAAAACAGGGGAAAAAATCTTAACTTGTGGCAGAGGCTCTATTAAAAACTACTCTGTTTATGTCATGCTATATCTCTTACCCTTTAGGCACATTTAATCTTAATGCATTTATTATATGCTGTATTAAAACCAAATTTGAGGAAAAGGAAAAAAGATAAATTTCATATAATACAATCATTTTAACGCTAAAAACCAAAACTATCTGAATATGAATAGGATTATTAGTCTGTTAAACATACCGTGTTTTATTTTGATTGTTACATCCTGCAATGGAGCCGGGAAAAAACCTATAACCGGAGCTTCGAGATTTGAAGAGTACAAAGGTTTGATTGAAGGGAAAAAGATTGCGCTTGTCGCCAACCAGACATCGATGGTTGGCCAAATTCACCTTGTAGATTTTCTTGTGAGCAAAGGTATTAAACCGGTAGCAATTTTTGCTCCGGAGCATGGATTCAGAGATCTTGCCGATGCGGGAGAAAAAATTTCAGATGGCAAAGATGCTTCCACGGGAATTCCTTTGATCAGCCTTTATGGTTCTCACCTTAAACCCACCCCTGCCGATCTTATGAAAATCGATGTGGTTATTTTTGATATTCAGGACGTTGGGACAAGATTTTATACATATATCTCTACATTGCATTATGTACTTGAGGCATGCGCGGAGAACCAGGTAAAATGTATAGTTCTGGACCGTCCCAATCCTAATGGATTTTACTATGATGGTAATGTTGCAGATACTATGCACAGATCATTTGTTTCTATGGATCCGGTACCGGTAGTACATGGCATGACAATAGGGGAATATGCCAGGATGCTTAACGGAGAAGGTTGGCTGAAAAAAGGAGTGAAATGCGATCTTACAGTTATCCCATGTCTAAATTACACCCATGAAACTCTTTATGAATTACCTGTAAAACCCTCCCCGAACCTGCCGAACCAGAACTCAGTATATCTATATCCATCAATTTGTTTCTTTGAAGGAACGACTCTTTCACTTGGAAGAGGGACAGATTTCCCTTTTCAGGTTTATGGTTCCCCTGATCTTCCCGACAAAGGGTTCAGCTTTACTCCGCGCAGTGTTCCGGGAGCAAAAAATCCTCCTCTGCTTGGTGTCAGGTGCTACGGTAAAGATCTTCGTAATGCCATCAAAGAGGGTTTAGTACCAGTCCCAAAAATAAACCTTAAATGGATTATAGAAGCCTATAATGAATTCCCTGATAAGGCGAAGTTTTTCACCAGTTATTTTGATGTCCTTGCAGCCGGTCCGGTACTCAGAGAACAGATACAGAAGGGAATGACGGAAGACGAGATCAGAGCTACATGGCAGGCAGATCTTGAAAAATTTGGTAAAATACGTGCAAAATACCTTCTTTACAATTGATAATTAGGGTAGCGGTTTAACAACAATCCATCCCGGGTTGTCGAAAGGGCAGAAATTATTGATGGAATTGTTTGGCAATGGTTTTGGTAAATTCACAATGAAGAGGATTCAATGATTGGTCATTGTGCTTATTAAATTCTTGGGCAGATTGGGGTTTAAAAGGAAAATGAACATTCATGAACTTATTCTTTCAGTGATAGCCCGGAATATTTATATGTTTACAGCTACTTTTATTTCTTAAGAATCAGCTCAAGCTCTTTTTTTGTAATGGTGGGTGATTCATGGTTTTTAAGTTTTTTAACAACGAGATATCCGACAGTTCTTGCCGCATGTCTGCTGGAAAATGGAATCATACCCTCGATAGCCGGCATATAGGGCTGATGGATGTAGGGTTTATTATTTATTAATATGTCATAACCATATCCGTTTCCGCTTTTAAATACATCTATTTTATAAGAATGCCCTCTTCCGGAACAGGCTATCATTAGGGTTAATAATACCGGGAAGAGGGCATTTAAAGGCAATCTCTTAATATCAGTCATCTTCGTTGTATTCAGAGTTTGGATCAAATCCCCACATATCGTCAAAGTAGTTTGTGCCACTTTTCCCGGTGGCAATATAACCCCTTTTATCAATTACAAATCCTACTGCATCTGATCGTGAGGATCCTTCAAATGATGTTTTTTGATCCCAAAGGTCAGCAACAGGATCATACTCCCAAACATCGGAACCTGTGGATTTTCCTCCGGTGGCAAGATATCCTCTGTTGTTGATTGTGAATCCTACTTTACCTGTACCGGTTATGGTTGTATATTCGTCATCAAAAGGAGCATTGGATTTATTGATAATATAATTTTTCCTTTCCCATTTGTCAGATTCCGAGTCGTATGCCCAAAGGTCCTCCTGATATTGTCCATTGTCAATACCAGTGACAATGTAACCGAATTTACCTATAACAAAACATGCAGCATCTCTTCTTTTACTTCCTCCGAGACTTGACATTTGCGTCCAGGTATCATCGGTAGGGTCATATTTCCAGAAATCCTTAAGGTAGTTATTGTCGTATCCTGTACCCACATAACCTTTATTATTGATTGTCATTGCTATTGCAGAATAGCGGGCTGAACCTCCGAAATCAGCTTTCTGGGTCCAGGTGTTTGTTGCAGGATCGAACTCATAAAAATCCTTGTATTTAAATTTGCCGTCGTATCCTGTTCCTATGTAGCCCTTTGTATCAGTACCAAAACCAATTGCCCCATTGCGTGGTACGCCCGGAAAATCTGCTTTTTGAGTCCAGGTGTTTTTCGCCGGATCATATTCCCAAAAATCATTCAGTCTTTTCTCCCCGTCATAACCTGTGCCCAGATATCCTTTTGAACCGATTGAAAAACCTACCGCATCACCACGAGGGATACCATCAAAGTCTGATAATTCCACCCAGTTGCCAATAGGATCTTCATCCTTATCGTAACATGAATTGAATACCGGTACAGTCAGAATCAAGACAAGAACCATTACCCAAACCCTCACCTCTTTGAATGTCATGTTATTTTTGTTTTTTGTTTAAAATCACACAAAACTATCTGAAGCATACTTCAATAAAAAGCCTAGTAGATATACAACATAAAATTGTAGACCAGATACATTATATTATCGATAAATCTATTTACTGAAAATTAGGATGAATTTAATAATATTGTTAAATATTTAATAATATCTTTATTATGTGCCTGTAAGTCTACTATTTTAAGGTGTTCGTATATTATGCTTTGTTCCCAAGCTGTTTTACTATTCATTTGCATAAATAAAAACGTTAATGAATGTTATCGGTTGGGGTAGGACGAAGAAGGAAAATCGCTCATTGACAAAGTTTTCCTCATTGTTTTTTTCTGTTCTTACAGTTTCTTTAATATTTATAGGATCCTGTACCAAAGTTAATCAATTTACTATTGGTGAAAACTTCCTTGAATCGGAAACTCATCTTGTAGTGGTTGATACCTTCAAAGTTGATGTATCTACAATATTACTTGATTCGGTTCGCACTTCAAATAAAAATATTGCCTTTGTAGGTCGTTACAATGACTCCAAGGTTGGTAAAATGACCTGCAAGTCATACTTTAGCCTTGGGTATGATAGTTTTGAGAATCTTGAGACGGCTGCTGTTTACGATTCAGCTGCCTTTATATTTGTTTACTCAAAATTCAATGCAGGGGATACAACTTCAACCATGAAAATCGGTATCCACCGAGTTACTGAAGACATGGAAAGATTTACTGACGGATACTTTTATAATAATACCGAATTTGAGTACCAGTCTGAACCTCTGGGAACAGTCAGGTTTTATCCAACACCTAAAAGTACAGTTGACACCACAGTAAGTATTCCTGTCAATGGACTTGGAGAAGAACTGTTCAACCTTATAGCAAACAATGACCAAATTGTTTCAAATGCAGATTGGTTCAAGGATTATTTTAAGGGATTTGTGTTAACATCGGAAAGTGAAGACAACAATATTATTCTTGGATTCAAAGCCACAGAAAACAGTCTTTCATTAAAAGTTTATTATCATCTTGATAAAGAATATCCGCTTCCCAGAGAGATAACTGTTAAAATGGGTGAGTCAACGCAACAGTTTAATCATGTGGACTTTGATTTCAGTAGTAGCCCATTTAAAGGGATAGAACCGGGAGGAAATGAGATTCCAAGCACTGTGACAGGAAACATTGCAGTTATGCAGGGCATGATCGGACTGCTGCCGATGGTCCGCTTTCCATCAGTACAGTACTTCCTTTTATTGAACAGGCAGAAAGTACTTAAGGCAGAGCTCATTTTTGAGCCTGAAAAAAAAAGCTATAATGATTTTAAATTGCCGGAAAAACTCTTTCTTTTTGAATCCGACAAGTATGAAAACTTGCTTGGGCAACTAAAAAATTCCGACGGTGAAGCTGTATTCTCAGAGCTTAAGACAGATTACATGTATGAAGAGATAAGTTATAGTATTGATATAACTGATTATATGGTTAATGAGCTGTCAGACAGATATTTTGATTATTACCACGGGTTGTTGATCTCTTTGAGCAGAGAAGACATGTCAGCATCCCCGGCAAGACTCTTGCTGGAGACACAAAATCCCGCGGTAAAACTCAGGCTTTTTTATATTACTTATTAATTCAGCTTATGAGAAAGCAGCTAGAAATATATATTCTGATACTGACACTGACCATTTTGTTACCTGCAAGTTCGTTTTCACAACCTACATCTTCCCCTTATTCAATTTTTGGACTGGGAATTATGGAAGGGAAGAGTATAGGACCCGGCAAAGCCATGGGAGGAACAGGTATTGCATTTCAGTCTGATATTTACATAAATCCGATGAATCCGGCATCCTACTCAGGGCTTGACAGTCTTGTCTCAGTTTTTGAAATCGGACTCTTCAGCAAATATACTTTATTTACAAGCAATAAAGATGACCAATCTGCATTTGATGCAAATTTCAAATACGTTGTAATGGGGTTCAGGGTTACACCCTGGCTGACCACAAGTTTTGGATTTATGCCTTACAGTTCAATAGGTTACAATATAACCACAAAAGCTGATGTGGAAGGAACCAATATGCAATTCAACAAAAGGTTCTCGGGAGAAGGAGGTGTTAATAAAACCTATCTTGGAGCATCGGTGCAGCTGACCAAAAATATTTCAGCAGGAGCAAACCTCGAATACCTTTTTGGCAATATTACCCAGATTGAAGCATCAAATGATTACGATTATGTGTTGAAAGATATTACTTATCTTTCTAATATTCATTTGAGTTACGGATTGAATTATCACTTCAGTATAAAAGATTGGAGGGCCAGGGTCGGACTTATATATGGCAGGTCAAAGAAGCTGACTTCCATGAATGAGATTACTATAACCACAAATAAAGAAATAGAAGAGCTGAAAAGTAAAAACCGAAAGTTCTCAATTCCTGCCACATATGGAATCGGGATAGCAGTTGAAAAGAACTTTTTCAAGGCGGGCATTGATTATGAGAGGAACGTATGGAAGGATATTAAGTTTGATAATCCATATCTGAATACCAGAAATAGTGAAAGGATTTCATTCGGCTTCGAATTTCCATCACAGGGTCTGAACAAGGGGACCAACAGGATGATATTCTACAGATTCGGGGCTCAATATCAGAAAACGTACCTGATAATAAAGAAAATTCCGATCGATTATTATTCTGTATCCCTTGGAGCAGGATTACCCCTTAAGGGTGTCTTGAGTGCGATAAATATTTCATTGGAGTTGGGTCAGAATGGAACAACAGAAAAGAATCTGTTCGGGGAAAATTTTTTGGCACTGCATCTTGATATGTCTTTAAGGGATCTCTGGTTCATAAAAAGGAGATACCAGTAATCCTCACACAAGTTTTTCTTTTATCATATTAAAAAATGAGTTCCTGTACGACTCCCCGATGGGTATCCTCTGATTGCCTATCAGAATCCTGTTATTCTCAATCAGATCAATTTTATCAAATGCAATTATATATGATTTATGAACCCTGAAAAATCTTTCGGACGGCAGTTTCTCTATTATATTTTTCATTGTTGTTTTAGTAAGAAGAAGCCTTCCCGAAGTGAAAATTTTAACGTAGTCCTTAAGACCTTCAATGTAGATAATATCTTCCAGATCCACCCTTATGGTACTATATTCGACTTTAACCATAAGGTAGTCATAAGATGTCCTTAAAGAATCATCTTTATTGGCAATGATTGAGTTTTTTGAATTTAAAAGGCGGAAAGCTTTATTTACTGATTTAAGAAACCGGTCGAATGCAAATGGTTTAACAAGATAGTCAACCACATCATATTCAAATCCTTCAAGTGCATATTCCTTATATGCTGAGGTAAAAATGACCATTGGAGGGTTATAAAGTGACTTCAGGAAATCGATACCCGAAATATGCGGCATCCTTATATCAAGAAAAATAAGATCAACTTTGTTTTCGTTAAGGATCTGAATGGCTCCAAATGGATCAGTGAATTTACCGGTAAGTTCCAGATAATAAATTTTTGAACAAAATTCCCCTATGATATCCAGAGCAAATGGTTCATCATCTATTGCTATGCATCTCAATATATTACTCATTTTATTCCTGCCTCCTGCCGGGATAGACCTTAAGGGCTTCTTTCAGGATTTCAATTGCATTTTTAAGGTCATCAACGTTCAGAACATAAGCTATTCTTGCCTCATTTCTGCCCAGGCCTGGTGTTGAATAGAAACCTGAGGCCGGTGCTATCATTACAGTCTGATTTTTGTACTCAAATACTTCAAGAAGCCAGCGGGCAAAATCATCAGCATCATCGACAGGAAGGCTTACTACAGTATAAAAAGCTCCTTTTGGTTTAGGGCAATATACTCCCGGAATTTTATTGAGTGTTTCGACCATGAAGTTTCTTCTCATAGTGTATTCTCGGTTCACTTCTTTAAAATACTCTGCCGGAGTATCAATGGAGGCTTCTCCTGCTATTTGACCGAGCCCGGGAGGTGACAACCTGGCCTGTGCAAATTTCAGGGCAGTGGCGAGAACCTCTTTATTTTTAGTAAGCAATGCCCCTATTCTAATGCCGCATTCACTGTATCTTTTTGAAACCGAATCGACAAGGATTACATTTTCCCCGATCCCTTCCAGATTCATTGCTGAAAAATGTTCATTGCCGTCATAACAGAACTCCCTGTAGGCTTCATCGCAAAACAGGAACAGATCATATTTTTTTACAAGATCCCTGATATAAAAAAGTTCTTCCCTGGAATAGAGATATCCGGTTGGGTTGTTTGGATTACAAATTAAGATCCCTTTTGTGCGAGGAGAAATCCTTTTTTCAATTTCCGAAACAGGTGGAAGGGCAAAGTCATTTTTTATGGTTGAGGTCACCGGGACTATCTTAATACCTGCGGTTATCGCAAAACCGTTATAATTGGCATAGAATGGCTCGGGAGTTATCACTTCTTCTCCAGGGTTGACACACGACATTAAAGCAAACAGGATAGCCTCAGATCCTCCTGTTGTAATAAGCATCTGGTTATGGTCAACGTTTATTCCTGCCTTTCTGTAGTAATTGACAAGCTTACGCCGGTACGATTCATTACCCGCTGAATGAGAGTATTCTATTACTTTGAGGTTCAGGTTGCGTAATGCATTTAATGCAACCTCCGGTGTAGGTATATCAGGCTGCCCAATATTCAGGTGATAGACTTTTCTACCTTTTCGTTTTGCTTCCTCGGCAAAAGGTACCAGTTTCCTGATAGGGGAAGGTGGCATACTTTTCCCCTTTTCTGAAATAGATGGCATTAAAATTATTATTTAAGATTCCTTTTCAGGATCTGATTTAAAATTAAATAACAAATAATTAACTCGTACCTGATTCGAGCAGCCATCAGTTTAATAAAAGTTTATCTCAACTCCCACATTCAAACCTGTTCTTGAATAGGCTTTGTCATTCACTTTTACAAATTTCCTGAAGAAGAGGGTGTATTCAGGACTCAGTGTTAAACCTACGTACTTGGTCACATTATATTTAATAATACCTGAAACGGCACCTCCCATAATACTTCTTGGATTCTCGTTAATTATGTCATTGTAGCTTCTCCAGTTATGGCCGCCGCCAAATTCAGGCTTAATAAAATTCTTAACTTCTCTGTCAATTACGAACTCCCATTTAACCGCAGGTGAAACAAATATCTGAAATTTAGGGCTGTTCAGGAGAAGGTAATCAAGTCTTAAATTTACATTTCCTGAGAACAAAAATACTGTCGACTTATCAAGATTATCCAGATTGGCATTATCCCAATCGGCAAAATATTTCATCTGTAAATATTTCGCCTCAATTCTTGGCCTTAATTTGTTTTTCACCATTACCCCATAATCAAGACCTATATTCCAGGAAGTAATGCCGGAAGCAGAGAATTCATTGCCGTAATAATTGGTCAACATGCGATAACCATTATTATTCATGTCAATTCCGCCGTACGCTCCAATGATGAAAGCATAGTTCTTAACTTCCTGACTCTGAACCATTAAAGGCAATAATGCAACGACCGCTAGATAAACAATTCTTTTTTTCATAACCAACCATTTAGTTTCAACTCTTTGAAAATCGTCTAAAACCAACGATTCCATCTGTTTTGATTTAATTTATTATTATCCAAACTTTAGTAATTTCTGTCAAACTCGCGTAAAACAGTTTATACATTGTTTCAAATAGCTCCGGTATTCCTATGAAGTGCAGGGTACCTTGAAATTACGAATGTCAAAGATATTGTTAATTTTCATAATTTTGCATTTCGTTAAAAAAATTAACTCTTTAAACCAGCTATGGATATTCTTTCCAAATACGAACCTGCGAAAGCTGAAGATAAGTGGTACAGCTACTGGATGAAGCATGGATTCTTTAAAAGCGTTCCTGACGACAGGGAACCATATACAATAGTTATACCACCCCCAAATGTCACAGGTGTATTGCATATGGGGCACATGCTTAATAATACAATTCAGGATATCCTTATCCGGAGGGCAAGAATGCTTGGAAAGAATGCCTGTTGGGTTCCGGGTACTGATCATGCATCTATTGCAACAGAAGCAAAAGTTGTTTCAAAGTTAAAGTCGGAAGGAATTGAAAAAAGAGATCTTACGCGGGAGGAATTTCTCAAGCATGCTTGGGATTGGACGCATAAGCATGGAGGAATTATTCTTGAGCAGCTCAAGAAGCTGGGTGCTTCATGCGACTGGGACCGTACCCTTTTTACAATGGATGATAAACGCTATCGTTCAGTAATCAGGGTCTTTGTCGATCTTTATAATAAAGGATTGATATACAGGGGAGTAAGGATGGTCAACTGGGATCCGGAAGCAATGACGGCTGTGTCGGATGAAGAAGTCAATTACACAGAGGAAAAATCAAAGCTTTACTATGTCCGCTATAAAATAGTAGGTGAGGATAACTATATAATGATAGCAACTACAAGACCTGAGACCATTCTTGGTGATACTGCTGTCTGTGCAAATCCAGCTGATCAGAGATATTTTAACCTAAAAGGGAAAAAAGTTATTGTTCCCATGGTTGAAAGGGAGGTCCCATTTATTTTCGACGATTATGTAGATATGGAATTTGGTACAGGATGTCTTAAAATAACTCCGGCACATGATATAAACGATTATGAAATAGGAATACGTCATAATCTTCCTTCAATAGATATTTTTAATGATGACGGTACTGTCAGTCTAAGAGCCGGCCTTTTTGCAGGTGTCGACAGGTTTAAGGCAAGGGAACTGGCTGAAAAAGAGTTACGCAAGTCAGGCAGTCTGGTGAAAGTTGTCCATTATAACAATAAAATAGGACGTTCGGAACGGACAGATTCTGTAATTGAACCAAGACTCTCTACACAGTGGTTCCTGAAGATGAAAGATATTTCAAAACCGGCTCTTGATGCTGTTTTAAATGGTGAAATACATCTTTATCCATCCAAGTTCAGGAATCTGTACAGGCATTGGATGGAAAATGTTCATGATTGGTGCATAAGCCGTCAATTGTGGTGGGGCCATAGAATTCCGGCATGGTATTATGGAGAAAATGAACCCATTGTTGCGGAAGATGCATCCAAAGCACTGGAAATGGCACGAATTAAAAGTGGTAATAATTCACTTTCAATGAACGATCTCCGACAGGATGAAGATGTCCTTGATACATGGTTTTCTTCTTGGTTATGGCCTATCACATCTTTCGATGGCATAAACAATCCCGGCAATAAAGATCTCAGGTATTACTATCCCACAAATGATCTTATAACAGCACCCGAAATTCTCTTTTTCTGGGTAGCTAGGATGATAATGGCAGGATATGAATACATGGGCGATAAACCTTTCAGGAACGTTTATCTTACAGGGCTTGTTCGTGACCAGCAGAGGAGAAAAATGTCCAAATCACTTGGCAATTCACCCGAACCCCTTGATCTTATAGAAAAATATGGTGCAGACGGAGTAAGGGTTGGCATGATGCTTTGTTCGCCTGCAGGAAACGACCTTCTTTATGATGATTCACTTCCTGAACAGGGACGGAACTTTGCAAATAAAATATGGAATGCATTCAGGCTGGTCAAGAGCTGGAAAATTGATGATAAGATTCCCCAGCCGGAATCTTCTTCAGCAGCTGTAAAATGGATGAATGAGACCATTAAAAAAGCTCACGGTGATATAGATTCAAATTTTAAAAAGTTCAGGATTTCAGAGGCCCTTATGAAAACGTACAAATTATTCTGGGATGATTTTTCAGGATGGTACCTTGAAATAATTAAACCTGAATATAAAAAGCCCGTGGACAGAAAAACATACGAGGCAACAATATCGATTTTCGACACCCTTTTGCATTTGATTCATCCTTTCATGCCTTTTATTACCGAAGAAATCTGGCAGCAAATAGCTGACAGAAAAGATGGTGAGAGCCTTATGATCAGCCGTATGCCTGTAGTAAAAAAGTATAACCATGGAACAATCTCAGGATTCGATAGAATAAAAGAAGTTGTGAGTGCGATAAGGACAATCCGAAAAGATAACCATATACACAATAAGGATTCAATTAAACTTATGATTAGAAGTGATAGAGAATCCTATGATATTTGGTTGTTGCCTGTAATTAGGAAATTATGTAATCTCTCCGATGTCCAGTTTGTTACCGCGAAACAGGAGGATTGTATAACCTTTATGATAAACACTACAGAATACTACATTCCGCTTGGTGGGAAGATCGATATTGAAAGTGAAAAGAACAAGATTCTGGCAGATCTTGACTATTTCAAGGGATTCCTGTCATCAGTTATGAAAAAGCTTGATAATGAAAGATTCATTCAGAATGCTCCTGACAGTATACTTGAGCTTGAAAGGAAAAAACGTGCGGATGCGGAACTAAAAATCAAATCCCTTGAAGAATCATTGAAAGCCTTGATGAATAAGCAGTAATATATTGGTGGTCTGTCTGATTCCGGCATTAAATTATGTCAGACTTTTCAAGGGACCATTTTTCTTACAAAATAATTCTGATCAGCCTTTTCCAGCAGCCAGTCGCTATTCAGTATTATATGCCATCCTTCACCGTAAATATGATTTTTATCAACTTTAAGCCCCTTTGCTGTAATTCTTAGTTGTTTATAGTTAGCAGATATAAGGCATCCGTATTTATTAACTGTAAGTTTTCCCCAGTTGTCTGAAACTCTTATATTGCTGTAAAGGGTTCCTATTGTATCGAGAGCATGAACATCTTCAGGCTCAAAATCAAAATATGGGCTTTCAAGGTCAAGGTAAACTACCGGCTTTTCATTAAATATTTCTATTTGTTTATAGATTCTCTTTTTAATATCCTGAAGCCTTTCTGCCTCTTCCTTGTATATTTCATCGATGTTGTAGCTGATTGCTATGCTTCCCGCAACATCCCTGCAGATTCCCGGTAATTCAATCTGATATATATTCTTAACAATATTTGCAATGTCCAGTTTGTCGGCAAGAAGGGTTTTGATATTATAATCTTTCTGGTATAGGAGAGTTATATAAAGTGCTCCATGTATACCGCCGTAGGATTGAGCATAGGATTGGAAAGAATAAATTCTGTCAAGGTATTCGAAGAGTTGTTTGTAAAAATCTTCAATCGTCTCACTCGCCAGAAGTGTATATGAAAATGAAGCAAGTCCCTCATAAGTTTCATAGTGATTCCTTTCATCAACATTTCTTGGGAATTCCATTTGGTTAACACATCTGAATATAAGGGCATCCCTGATTGCAAGCCGCTTGTCTTCGCCTTCAGACGTGATTGCTTTCTTTAAAGCACGCCATTCAAGTTTGATCCATATACGGGCCTCTTTTTCATCCATATCAGGAGAATTGAAAACTGCAGGATAGATCCCATTCTGATACTGTAACCGGTGAAAAAGGCAGTGAATTGCTCTGGTTGTTATCCTGTATTCATCTTCTTCAGGCGGCAGAGGTGCTATACCAAACAATGTACCTCCAAAATCAATAATTGTATTATTTATTATTTTTTCCCTTGGATATAATCCTGTGTAAACGCCATCTTTTAGTTTAAGTATTCCATCTTTGTCAGGATGATTTGCTATAATCTGCCTGGATGTTCTGTCGACAAACATCATTGGTCCGTACAGATTGCTTCCCCATAGTTTCCCGTTATCCCTGTTACATATTTCTTCAACTTTCTTAAAATAGGCTGAAGCTTTTTCATGAGTTAGATAGGTCTCCGGAAGTTTACCCTTACAACTGCTAATCAGTATCACAATCACCGGTATATAAAACCACTTTCTCATTTTTTCTTTATATTGCTTATAAGGAATTATTTTTTTTCGGTAAAATATGATCAGGTTCAAACGGAAAACTATTAAAACCGGGAAGTATGAACTTTTTTAATTTCCAGGTTTCAGTAAATAAACAATATCCTTTAAAAATATGCATTTATCAAAATGCTTTAAGACTCATATCAAGGCTTTTTATATGGTGTGTAAGCGCTCCCACAGATATAAAATCAACACCGCATTCAGCATAATCCCTTACAGTATCAATGGTTATACCACCTGAAGATTCGGTTTCAAACCGACCATCAATAATTCTGACAGCTTCCTTTGTATCGTGAAGATTGAAATTATCCAGCATGATGCGGTCTACCCCTCCGATTGAAATAATTTTCCTGACATCATCAAGATTCCTGGCTTCTATTTCCACTTTGAGATCTTTGCCGGTTTTATTGAGATAATCCCGGGTCATTTTTATGGCTGTCTCAATACCTCCTGCATAGTCAATGTGATTATCCTTGATCATTATCATATCGTACAGGCCCATTCTGTGGTTATATCCACCTCCGATCCTTACTGCTTCCTTTTCAAGGAATCTCATTCCCGGTGTTGTTTTTCGTGTATCAAGGATTTTTGTCTTTAATCCTTTCAGCTTGTCTGCATATTCGCGTGTATTTGTTGCAATGCCACTCATCCGTTGCATTATGTTAAGCACAAGTCTTTCTGATTTTAAAATTGAGAGAATTCTTCCTGAGACATAAAAAGCAATATCTCCGGGGCTTATACTTTTGCCGTCGGCAATAATTTGTTTGAAATTTAATTCATTATCGGCAGCATTAAACACCTCTCCGGCAATACGGCAGCCTGCAAGCAGTCCTTTTTCCTTGATAATGAGTTTTGCCTTACCAGTGGCTTCCGCAGGGATACAAGCGATTGATGATTGATCTCCCTCACCAATATCCTCTTCAAGACTTTTTTTTATGAAGTCATGGAGAATTTTATTTTCCATTGTCGGGTTCAATACGGATTTGATGTATTAGTAATTCCCGGTCAACCTTTTTTAGCAGAAAATAAACTCTGAAAACACCCTTTTCAGTTTCAAGATTCCCTATTGCATATTGAGCATCATTTCTTGCACCCTGGTGACGGATAACAAAATCTTTGGTCTTGTATTCTTTGAAAAAATCCTTCAGGATAGTCTCAGCCACATTCTTTTTATAAAAATCTTCAGTCTGAAGCAGAAGAATCTCGACTGTAGAATTCATATATTTAGCAAGCTCTGTGGCATTTCCCGATTTTAAAGCAATTGAAATTCCGCCAGGTATCCTTGCCTGCTCCTGCGCCGATGCAATCATCGTGGTAACAATAAAGGCCACAGCAGTTATTAATTTGATAAATTTCATCTGTTTCTTTTTCTTTTCAGCCTTCAGGCAATTTCAATCACAAATTTAATCTAATTTATTTTCTGTTGAAATCTGGCGGACTCATTCTGAAAATAAACTTTGAGACTGCACACTTTAAATTATTACTTTTGTAATAGCGCCTTGCTTTTTCTTATGCACAAAAGTCGCGCCAATAGTTATGAAGATAGTCTTACTGCAAACCGGGAAAACGTCGGAAAAATACATAAGCGAAGGAGTGCGCAGCTTTGAGAGCCGGTTGAAAAAATATGGAACATTCGAAATAATTACACTTCCTGATGTAAAGAACTCAGGTAGAATACCCCGCCCGGATCTAAAGGAAAAAGAAGGATTGAAAATTGTCAGTCAGTTCGGGAAGGATGATTATGTTATAATTCTTGATGAAAAGGGGAAAGAATTTTCAACGCTTGAATTCTCCGCCCTTATGCAGAAACTGATTATGATGCATAAGAAAAGAATTGTGTTTGTCATAGGTGGTGCATACGGGGTTTCGAAGGAAGTCTTACAAAAAGCTGACATGTGCATGTCATTGTCAAAAATGACTTTTTCCCATCAGCTGGTACGACTGTTGTTTGCAGAACAGCTTTACAGAGTCTTTACAATAATTAAAGGAGAGCCTTATCACCACGAATAGACTGTAAATTAAAATAATGAAAGAACACAGGATTAAATATTCGCATGTAATTATAACTGCTCTGGTTATTCTTTTTGCATTTATATCTGAATCAGTCTACTTCAGCGATCTTGAATATTTGCTCAGGACAAAAAGGTTCAACAGGATACTGAAGGAAAAGGAGAAGATTATGGATGAATGCCTTAATGGCATGAAACCGATTCTTGCCAAAGGTGAAAGTCATGGGTCAACTTCCGAGAACAGGTTGTTTTCTCTCGCTGAAAAAAATCGTATCACAATTTTGGAATATATTGGAAACAAGCTTATTTACTGGTCGGATAATAATTTCGATGTTCCGGGTTTTCTTGCTGATTCATCGGCTGTAAGTCCTCTGATTTTTGTTCAGAACGGATGGTTTCTTACAAGGAATATTCAGGCAGGGAATGAAAAGATTGTGGGACTGTTAAGACTCAGGAATGATTACGGTTTTGAAAATGATATAATTAAAAATGGTTATATGCCGGAATTCGGTATAAAAGGAAATGTAGGTTTTAGTACCGATAAAAATGCATCAGAATTCCACATAACTGCAGGTGATGGGACATTCCTCTTCTCACTAATCTATCCCAAAGAGAAGGAAGGAAGCGGTTACTTTAAAATGCTCCCGCTTTTTTTATGGGCATTGTCATTTCTGTTGGTCATATTATTGGTTATCCGTTTCAACGAATATTTTGCCTTTAAAAACAGAAAGAGATTCGCGCTGTCAGCTTCATTTGTCATTCTTGCCGGGATTTATTTTCTGATTCTGTTTACAGGCAGGCCTTCAATGCTTTCACAAACTGAGCTTTTCTCTCCATATAAATATTCATTAAACTTACTTATACCTTCTTTGGGCCATTTGCTGTTATTCAGCGTTTTGCTTTCAGTTATATCATATCTTTTTTACAGATATTCTGATTTTCTAAAAGATATTGACATTAAACCTGGCAGACGCTATCTTGTGCTGACAATTACTTTTATCGCAGGGGCCTTTCTATTCCTTTTCTATCATCTCATTTTCAGCCATCTTATTCTGAATTCAAATATAAATTTCGAAACCTACAGGATATTAGATCTGAACGGCCTCAGCCTGGCCGGTTTTTTTTCTGTCTCATTCCTTTTCGCGGTTCCTTTCCTCTATTTTCTCAAAGTCATCAACAGAATAAAATCATTGCCAACCAAATATGTTGTAATACCCGGATTCATTTCAATGATTGTATTCCTTGTTTTTTTCTACAGGATGTCCCTGGCAGGATTTGTTCTGGCAGCTTTCTATATCCTTGTAATAGGAGGGATAAGGATTACAGGAAAAATGGAAACAGGAAGTTTCAACAAATCTGTAGTCTTTACACTCATATTTGGATTGTATTCATTGTTTATTATCACTTACAATTCAGAACTGAAAATAGAAGAGAAAATTAAAATTCAACTTGTATCCTACTCGACTGAAAATGACCCTACTGCTGAACATCTTTTGCTTGATATTTGGCCCGCCATTTCTGCTGATTCTATACTGCGGAGAATAATGGACGTTGAATACTTTGAGAAAGATGACGTTGAGATGATTTCTGATTATATAAGAGACAAGTATTTTAATGGTTACTGGGGTAATTTCAATATCAATATTATATTATGTGCCAGAAAAGATTCACTAAGGATAGCTGAAACGGGTGAAGTTTATGATGATTGTTTCCGGTTCTTTGATGACAAAATTAAACGGCAGGGCAACCAGCTTACAGGAACGGGATTTTATTATATTGACAATAAACTTGGACGTTCAAACTATCTGGGCAGATTATATTTTGACTTCAGCAACAACCGGATAAACGGTTTGTTCATTGATCTTTACAGTGACATAAATGTTTTTCAGCCTGGTTATTCTGAATTGCTCCTTGATAAAAAATACCACAGTTACTCGAGATTAAAAGACTACTCCTTTGCTAAATATATAAACGGTGAGCTTGTTCTGAGGACAGGAGATTATCCGTTTAATAAAACCGATGCCGCCTACATTGACAAGATTGAGGATTACCGGTCATTTAATAAAGATTCCTTTAAGCATATGCTTTACAGAAACGGCAATGTAACTGTGGTGATCAGCAGGCCGGCCTTGTCATTCCAGGATATCATAATATCATTTGCATACCTTTTTGCATTTATCCTCATTTTTACCAATCTTGTATTTGTTTTAATAAGAAGGCCTTCATTTAAGGGTCCTTTTGGACTTAACTTCCGGCAGAAGCTTCAATTATCATTTATAGCGATCTTGTTGCTGTCTTTTACAATTGTCGGGTATGTTATTGCTTCTCTTGCAATAAAACAATACAGAGGGAAGCATTATGAGAATGTTAAAGAAAAGCTGAATTCAGTTTACATTGAACTGGAAACCCGGATACCAGAGAAATTACAGACCTCCGGAGTAAGCTATAGCAGCTACTTAGTCCTCGATGAAATACTTATTAAACTGTCAAATATATTCAATACAGATATTAATCTCTATGATTTGACAGGCTATATGATAGCAACTTCCCGACCTGAGGTCTTTTACCATAACCTTTTAAGCAGGAGGATGAATAATATTGCCTTTATAAATCTGGCAAATCTTACGAAGTCAGAATATTTTCAAAATGAAAAGATCGGCAATCTTGAATATATTTCGGCGTATATGCCATTCTATAATGCCGACAACGAACTTCTGTTTTACTTAAACCTTCCCTATTTCAGGATGCAGAGCATTCTTGCCAGGGAGATATCGAATATGATTGTGGCGGTGATTAATTTCACCCTTCTGCTCATAGTTTTAGCAATGAGCCTTGTCGTTTTTATCAGTGGGCGCCTCACCTCCCCTCTGACATTACTCAGCAGCCGGCTTGCATCTGTTGAACTTGGAAAGAAAAGCGAACATCTGTATTACAAAGGGAATGATGAGGTGGGAGAGCTGGTAAGGCAGTATAACCGAATGGTCGACGAGCTGGATGAAAGTGCCAGAAAGCTTGCATTTTCTGAAAGGGAATATGCCTGGAGAGAGATGGCCAAACAAATTGCACATGAAATTAAGAATCCTTTGACCCCAATGAAGCTTAATGTTCAGCAGCTGCTTAAGTCATGGAAAGACGGAGTTCCCGGCTTTGAAAAAAAACTTGAACGTTTTGCAAAGAACCAGATAGATTTCATCGACAACCTGTCGTCCATTGCATCAGCTTTTTCCTCATTCGCTAAAATTCCTGAAGCCAAGCCTTCAAGCATAGATCTTATTGATAGTATGCGAACTACACTTGAGCTTTTTAAGAATACTGAAAATGTTTCATTCAGGGTTAGTTGGTCGCACGGGAAGAGGATATTAATTTATGCCGACAAGGAACATGTTAATGGTATTTTCTCGAATCTTATCAAAAACAGTATTCAGTCAATTCCGGCAGGGAGGGAAGGGGTCATAAAAATAAGTATGGAAGTCGGAAATGAAAAAGTCATTGTCTCTGTTGCCGACAATGGCATAGGAATTCCTGAATCTATAAGGGATAAAATGTTTACTCCTAATTTTACTACCAAATCATCAGGCACCGGTCTGGGCTTGTCAATAGTCAAAAGATATGTTGAAGGAGCAGGAGGGAAAATATGGTTCGAATCAGAACCGGATAAAGGCACAATCTTTTATATAGAATTCCCGTTACTTATAGACGATCAGAAACCGGCTAATCAGTTTCGACCGGAGTTTAGTTGAATTTTTTAGAAATTTAATATGTAGTTTAGATTTTCAATCAGCATCCTGATGCGAAACTATCTGACACGGAATATTATCATTTTCAAAATCATTATTTTGTTCTTTATCGGTGCAGGAAACAATTATTTGCTTGGACAGGAACTAATTAATGGTATAATAAACCATTATGCCAAAGTGAATTCTGTCAGTCCGGGATATGTTATTATAAGCGATCTTACCCAGGTCGAACAATTTCATTCAGGTGATTATGTGATGTTGATACAGATGCAGGGAGTAGGGATACAGACTGTCCAGGGTTCTTATGGTGCGAATGTTCAATCAGTTTTTGGCACACCGGGTGGATATGAGTTTCTTATTGTGTTGTCTGTCAACTATGCCACCGGCAGGGTTGATTTTACAAGAAATACATACATAAATACATATGATATTAACAGCAATGTTCAGTTAATAAGGGTGCCTTTTTATAATTCACCAACAATAAACGGTTTGCTGACCTGTAAGGCATGGGATCCTTTGACAGGGACAGGAGGGGTACTTGCATTTCTTGCAGGAGGGAAGTTGTCGATGGAAGCTGATATTGATGTCTCAGGAAAAGGATTTATTGGTGCTCAGGGAGTATCAGGAATAGGAGAATGCGTTTTTAGTAATGAATCGGAAAATAATCACGACTCCTATCCATTGGCATGGAACAATGCAGGATTAAAAGGAGAAGGTGTTGCAATACATGATTACACAGGGGCTCTGTTGTATCCAAATCATGCAAAAGGGCAGGGAAGGAATTTTACCGGCGGAGGTGGTGGGAATGGACGTTATTCCGGTGGTGGAGGAGGTTCCAATCGTGGGAAAGGGGGAGATGGAGGTCTTGAAAAATATATCCCTGGTCAATGCGGCGACGATCCTCGTGACGGGGGTTTTGGAGGGATGAACATACGAGGAACAATAGTTCAGAACGGAATATTTGCAGGTGGAGGTGGCGGTGCATCAACACAGGCATCAGGTTCGACAGCTTCCACAGGAGGGAATGGCGGAGGAATAGTAGTTGTTATTGCAGATACTATTGATGCAAAAGGACATCTTATAAGATCGTCAGGAGCGACGTCTTCAAACTCTGTATCTGATGCAGGAGCTGGCGGTGGCGGAGCCGGAGGTTCAATAGTATTATCATTTCAGAATCTTAAAAGTCAGCTTTCTGCAGCTTCAAACGGAGGAAACGGAGGTACAAATACCGGAGGCTTTGGCCAGGGAGGAGGCGGTGGAGGAGGTTTGATATGGTTGAGCTCTTCAACCCTGCCGGCAAATATTTCAGGTTCAAATGTGTCGGGAGGAACTCCTGCTCCTCCAATACCAGGAGAGGGTACAGGCGAAATAAAATTCAACTTTTTCCCTGCCCTTAACGGATTCCTTTTTAATTCAATCAGATCAGCTGTCACACTGAATCAGACTGATTCTGTCTGTTCAAATGTAGTATATGGGACTATAATAGGGTCGCAACCTGTTGGCGGCACACCTCCTTATACCTTTCAGTGGCAGAGAAGTACCACATCAGCATCTGAAGGATTCACGGCTGCCCCTGGGACAAACAATCAGAGAAACTATACTCCTCCTGGCTTACTTACCTCAACAACCTGGTTCAGAAGGGTTGTGACTGACAACGGAGCTGCAATTACCGATATCAGTATGCCTGTAATGATTGTGGTCCATCCCTATATAAAAAATAATACCATCGGCAACCCTGACACTCTTTGTTACGGTCAGACCCCTCAGGTTTTACATTCAGTACAGACACTTATTGACGGAAACGGGAAGTATGCTTACAGATGGGAATCAAGCCAGGATAACCTGACTTATACGGAGACTTCGGGCAGTAATGAAAATTATCAACCTTCAACCGGGATCAATTCAACAACATGGTACAGAAGGGTTGTATATTCCGGCGCATGCGTCAGTACAAGCAATTCAATAAGAATCAATGTCCTTCCGGTTATACAGAATAATACTATTTCATCGGTTCAGCAGGAAATTTGCTCCGGGATGCAATTCACCAATCTTACGGGAAGTGTTGCCCCTGCTCTTTCAGGCGGTGATGGAACTTATGTTTTCAGGTGGGAGAGCAGTACTGACGGTAATAACTGGATCACAGCCACTGGTTCGAACAACGGCACTGATTATGATCCGGTTGAAACTGCATCATATTTTCCGGGTCATCAGTATTTCCGACGGGTCGTTATGTCGGGCAGCAATAATGTGTGCGTCAACAACAGCGCCTCGGTACTACTTAATTTATACCCTTCTTTAACAAACAATTCAATCTCTCCGGCAGATCAGACTATCTGCTCAGGTACTTTACCATTGCAGATTACCGGATCACTGCCTCTTAACGGGAAAGGACCAGGTACTTATACATATACCTGGCAGGACAGTACTTTAAGTCATAACTGGACAGATATTCCAGGATATGTTAATGTAACAAACCAGAATTTTGCTCCTCCAGTTCTTACAGACACATTGAGATACAGAAGGATTGTATATTCATCTGCTTGTTCAAGCATAAGTAACTCTGTGAGAATAAATGTTCACAAACCATTGGAAGGAAACACAATCTCATTTTCCGGCGGTGGGACGAATGATACAACTTTATGTTCTGGCAGTATACCTAACAGGTTGACCGGATCAATGCCATCAGGCGGCACAAATATCCCGGGAGACTACTCCTTTCAGTGGTCGTATTCATCAGATAATACTAACTGGACGATTGTCAATGAATCAGGAACTGCCCGTAATTATCAGCCCCCGCTTTTGACAGCTACAACTTACTTCAGACGAAAAGCTACTTCAGGTCAGTGTTCTACGGAAAGCGGATCATTAAAAATAAATGTTCTGCCGCCCATTCAAAACAATACTGTGTCTCGCAATCAGACTGTATGCAAAAATGATCTTCCTGAACTTCTGTCTCAGGCTGCCGGACTGACACTCACTGGAGGATCGGGTGTCTATTCGTATTTATGGGAGACAAGCACTGATGCAGTAAACTGGAGTCCTGCTTCAGGCACTAATAATGCATCCAATGGCTCCTATCAGCCCCCGGTTATGACCAGAGATGTCTATTTTAGAAGGAAAATAAGTTCGGGAGAAAACGGCTGCTGCACAAGCATTTCCAACACCATAGAACTGGTTCTTGATTCTCTTCCTCCTGATTATGTCATAGATGCAGGCAAAGACACTTCTATTTATTCCTTTGATAATATTATTAAATTAAATGCTGGTCCTGTTGTTACAGGAGGATCCGGTAAATGGAGCGTTCTTGAAGGTTCGGGCAGCTTTGTTGACGACAGCGACAATAAAACAGGTATAACCGGTATTTCCAGGGGTTTTAACAAATTTAAATGGACAGTAACCAGAGGCGCATGCAAAGTTGAGGATATTGTTGAAGTTTATGTAAACGACATTTTTATACCCGAAGGCTTTTCTCCTAATGATGATCCTGACGGTTACAATAACACTTTTGTGATTCGGGGTCTTGACCTTGATAACCAAATTGCTGAACTGATAATTATAAACAGTGCCGGAGCAGAAGTATTCTCTGCTTCGAACAGGAACGGAAATGAATGGAAGATATGGGATGGCAAAAACAACAGAGGGATTGATCTTCCTGAAGGCACTTATTACTATCTGCTTAAACTGACATCTAAAAGAAACAACTCAGTGTTCAAGAGAAGTGGTTTTATAATTCTTAAGAGATATTGAACTGAGGATAACAAAATGATGGGACTGAAAAATAGCTTAAAGGCATGCTGAAAACCAGGAATTATATATTTTTTCTTCTTTTTGTTTTTAATTCACTTTCAGGTCAGAATTCCGCTGACTCCTCCAGGATCACTCTGGGTTTTCCTGTTTACAGTCAGTATCTTCAAAACGGACTTGTCCTTAACCCTGCTTATGCAGGAACAAGAGGAGTATTGAGCAGTTTCATGTCATACAGGATACAATGGATGGGGACAAAAGGATCTCCTTTGCTTCAGTCCTTATCATTTCACACTCCGCTTAAGAATGATAAGGTTGCACTTGGACTGCTGGCACAATTCATGCAGTACGGGGCAACAAAGTCGACCAGCATTTATGCCGACTATGCTTACCATATAAGATTAAGGAAAGGTAAATTATCATTTGGATTAAAAGCTGGTACTGATATTTCAAAAACCGATTACTCAAGTCTGCTTCTCAACGATCCCGACGATCCTGTTTTCAAATCCAATGACAAACCTTTTATTCTTCCAAATATAGGAGCGGGAATTTATTATATGGAAGACAGATATTTTGCCGGACTGTCGATACCTGGATTTCTTAATTATCATAGAAACAGCAATGGATCCACTGTGCCGTACCATAGTTTTGGCCAGTATGAATTTTTAATGACAGCAGGTACTCTTATCCCTGTCAGCCAGGTGTTGAAATTCAAACCCTCTTTTTTACTCGACTATTCAATCAGCAGTACAAAAAAAGTTTCTCAGTTTGATATTAATGCTAATTTCATTATAGCTGATCTTATCTGGGCGGGAGCTTCATGGAGAATTTCAGAACAGGTGGCTGTTGGAATCCTTCAGGTGCAGATCAACAACCAGCTTTTGTTTGGTTTTTCCTATGATTATCCCTATGGAAGGATGAATCCTTTTTCCAAAGGGTCGACAGAGTTTATCCTCCGATATGAATTCAGTTACAAGGTAAGTGCTGCAAATCCAAGGTATTTCTAATATGAGTCAAAGGTTGATGACAATATTGCTTACTTTGTTTACCGGTTTGTTGAATATAAATTCAACTGCCCAGGGGCCACAGGTTTACAAGGTAACCAGATTGTCCTTCAATTCATCACTGTACAATGAAATATCACCGGTCCTTTTCAGGGATGGTCTTGTTTTCTGTTCCGACAGGCGTGTCAGCGGAATTTCTGACAGAACCGCATTTGATGGCAGACGGTTATTTAACTTATATTTTGCAGAAAGAAAGGATTCATCAGGCTGGAAAAAACCTGAAGAGATAAGGTCAGAGAGGAGCGAGCTTTTTAACAATGGGCCCATGGCTGTTTCACCCGATGGAAAAACTGTTTATTTTACAAGCGAAATTGAAACAGGTGATCCTGCAAAAAAAAGGAAATTCAGAAACAGGAGTGGTATCTTCATTGCCGATCTTGACGGGCTGGAGCTTAAATCAATACGTCCGTTTAAATATAACAGCACAGATTACGACATAGGTCAGCCCTCTATCAGCAGTGATGGCCGGTATCTTTTTTTCGCATCAGATATGCCTGGTGGGATGGGCAGATCTGATATTTATTACTGTGAATTAATTAACAATGAATGGAGTGCCCCTGTAAATGCCGGGAAGGCAGTTAATTCTGAGGGAATTGAGAACTACCCTTACCTTCACCCCGGGGGCAGGCTTTATTTTACATCAAACCGACCTGGCGGAGTAGGTGGCCTGGACGTTTATTATTGCGAAAATAATAACGGAACATGGGAGATGCCGGTAAGACTGCCGGAACCAATCAATTCTACAGCCGATGATTTTGCTTTTGTTGCAATGAATGATCTTGAAAGAGGCTTTTTTACTTCAAACAGAAGAAGAAGTGACGATATTTATGAGTTTATCGTAACAATAATTCGAAAGTCTGACTGCGATACTCTTCAGGAAAACAGTTATTGCTATGAATTTATTGAAGAAAATGCCATAAAGTACGATACGATACCTTTTAAATATGTATGGAAGTTCGGTGATGGAAACACGGGTGAAGGTGATGTTGTACAGCATTGTTATTCAGGTCCCGGAACTTATCTGGTTCAGCTTGATGTAATAAACCTGGTTACCAATGAAGTAACAGAGAATGAAAAGACGCAGATTCTTATGGTCCAGGAGATTGAACAGCCCTATATTACTTGTGCTGATACTGCTTTTGTGGGGCAGGAGGTGAATTTCAGCGCTGAAAATACAAATCTGCCCGGATGGGATATCTCCAGATTCTATTGGAATTTTGATGATGAAACAATGGCAATTGGTAAAAATGTAAAGAAATCATTTATTAAACCAGGAACATACAATTTGCAGCTTATTGTTTCATCCAAGCCTCAGCCGGGAGGGGTAATAAAAGAAGTATGTGTGTCAAAAAATATTACGATAATGAATAAACCATGAAATTGAAAAAGATTATTTTTACAGATCAATGAAAGTTAATACTGCAATATTCAGGGCACTGTTTTTATCTGTTTTTTCTGCGGCTATTGCTTCACCTGTGGTCACTGGTCAGGCTATTCCGGGGAAAGATGAAAATATTCCTTTTCTTGTCACATTCGGAAAAGACGGGGAGACTTCCTGGGGTGATGATGATTTTTATTCCGTCTTTTTCTTTACTATCCCAAAGGATTTCAACCGGCAGTTCTATATTAAGGTTTTTGATCCTGATTGTGGGGGAGAAAATGATGAATTACAGGGAATTTGGAATTCTAAAACCATGTTTTCAGTTTATGGAGGGAAGGGAGTTGATCCGGATAAAAACGAAGAATCACGAGGTCTTATTGACGGGGCCAATTACAAATCAGGTAATCTTTTAGCATCCAGAGTCTTTGGTGAAGATACCCGATATGATAATAAATATTTTTCATTTGGCCCGTTCAATCCGACAGAGGGTGACTATAATGAAAAATGGAGAAGTTATATTTTCAAGATAGTCTGTGAAGGATTCAGCGGAGATGACGGCAACCTTTACAGATACTATTTAAGCCGGGCCGCTGACAGCGAACTTCCGATTGAGGGTGCCAATGGATTTACTTATGAATATACCTTCAGAATGTGGAATGATACCAAAAGTGTCTCCCATATTTACCCGTATGTAGATACAGGAATTGTATCAATTAAACAAAAAAACTTCGACTGGGATGATGATGGATTTATTCTGGTGGTTTCAACATATAAACAGGGAATTTCAGTACCTATTTCAGGTGAAGATAACTGGGCAGAATCTAAAATTCCTGTTGAGAAGGCCGAGATAGGTAAATCTCTCGATTTTCAGTTTCATAAGAAAAAAAGTAGTCTTGTCAGGAACAATAATGTAGTTGTTTCACTTGAGAACCAAAGAGGGGATGCCCTTCAGTTTTTCAGTTCACCCATCGGAGGTGTTCCTGTCTATCAACCAGTGATAGGGATAAAAAAGATTCAAAAAAAATAGGGGAAATTATAATTAGGTCTAATCATGCGCAAAATTATGATCAGCACCATAGTGTGCATGTTTATTATTCCTGAAATTTTAAATGGTCAGGCATTTCAGTTTAAAAACTTCGGGGTCGAAAATAACCTGCCGAGCAAGGTAATTTATACAATTAACCAGAGCCCGGATGGATATCTCTGGGTGGGAACCACAGTAGGTCTGTCGCGCTTTGATGGTTTTGAGTTTTACAGGTCAGTGTTCCCTGATTCTGTAACAACCAGATATCCTACTGCATCCGTCAGGGATCACAACGGAACCCTTTGGTTTGGATGCAATGACGGCACAATTCTTTATTATAGGGAGAGAACCCTCCATAAGATTCAGACTGAGAACACATCAGCAATAAGTGTTATTCTGGAAGATAATGACGGATTTATTTATGCTGTTTCTCAAAGAAAATCAATATACAGAATTAGAACCTCAAGACCAGCAGATATTAAAATACTGTCCATCAAGCCGGATCAATATATCCTCTCCGCCTGCTTTTCAGCAGATAATGAACTGCTTTTAGGCACTCAGGAGAATATTCTTGTATGTTCCATTACAGGAGATTCACTGATTATCAAAGAAACAATTGAAGGCTTTGATTACTCAAGGGTCATGGCAATAATCCGGATGAATGACAGCAACAATTTCCTGGTAGGAACTGATGGCAATGGTTTGTTCCTTCTCAGGAAAGAAGAAACCAGGAGTCTTTTATCACGGTTAGTGGGTTATCCGGAACTTGAACTTCTCACGATAAAAGCCATTCATCCTGCAAAAGATAACAATTACTGGATTGCAACTACCGGATCAGGGGCAATCCGATTATCTTTTTCAGACAGAGGTGATTCTCTTAAATCTGTACAATTTCTTACAAGAGCTTCGGGCATGGCGGGCGATAATGTCAATGTTGTTTTTCAGGATTCAGAGGAAAACATTTGGATCGGTTTCAATGGTGATGGTTTATCCATGCTGGGAACAGATGCATTTGAATTTATTGTGCCCGGTAATGATTCAGAACCAAAGAGCATAATTTACGTTGGAAAGCTGGGTGATGACTATTTCCTTGGTACACCTTCCGGATATTATCTTATCAATTCTCAAAATTATAAAACAAGGATATTTGTTGCTTTCTCATCTGGTGGGGGACGCAATGAGATAAGCTCCTACAACATCGATGAGGAAAAGAACATATGGATCGGTACAAAGGGAGGGGGCATGTTCTTAAGGAACCCGGCAGGACGCGTCGCAGGGTTTTTCAGATCAGGTGATTCCGGGTCCGATTATATTTCCAATATTTCAATACTGGGTGATAATATATGGCTTTCAACCCTGAATGGCGTTATTATTGTTTCAAAAAAGTCGGGAGAAATCAGAAAAGGATACAATATTAATAACGGCCTTCCGCACAACAGTATAAACCAGGTTCTTCTGACTTCGGATGGCAGTGGTTATGTTGCTGCTGAAAGTGACAGACTTTACAGGATAGATCCCGATTCCGGAATTATTGCCTCATCAACGCCGATGTATGGTATGTTGCTGAATAAAATACTGGCATTAACCATTGATAAGGATCGAAATATCTGGGCCGCAACCCAGGGTAACGGCATATTCAAATGTTACGGAGATTCAGTTAAAAACATAAATACTTCCGGAGGGATAATGTCAAACTATGCTTACAGTATTCTCGCCGACAATGAAAATAATATTTGGATTGGCCATGAAAGAGGTTTCTCCAAATACAATACCCTGACAGGTGTAACCAGGACTTATGAAACTGATTTTGCAAAAGGAGGTACATGCAATCCAAATGCAATCTATGAGTCCCCGGAGGGAAAAATCCTGATCGGAACCACCGAAGGTCTCATTGTTTATGACAGATCCAAAGACAGAAAAAACATAATGCCTCCAGTAAATAATATTAATTTCATTACAATCAATGATATTGATTACCCATACCGTGAGGTCTTTTCTCTTCCTTACAGGAAAAGATATACTGTGCGCGTAAATTATACAGGGATCAACTTCAGTAACCCTGAAAAGGTCTATTACAGCACTTTCCTTAAGAATTATGATAATGACTGGACCAAAATATCTTCATCGCGCGAGGTCACTTATAACCTAAGAGATGGGAAATACGAATTCAATCTTATATCTGTTAATGAAGATGGTCTTTCACAGGATATTCCTCTGAAGTTTGAAATCAATATCAGGCCGCCAGTATGGAGAACCTGGTGGTTTATTACGTTAATGATTATTCTTGCATCAGGAATAGTGGTTATTATTGTACGTGAACGCGAAAAAGCTCAGAAAAAGATACAGGAATATCTTGAAAAAGAATTAGAGGCAAGAACACAGGTTGTTATAAAGCAAAAAGAAGAGATCGAAATTCAGAACCTGGAGATAACAGACAGCATAAATTATGCAAGAAGGATACAAGCAAGTATACTTCCTGACGTTAACAAACTCAGGGAACATTTCCGTGAGGCATTTGTAATTCTCCGCCCAAGGGATATTGTCAGCGGTGACTTTTACTGGTTCGACAAGTTTGATGATGAAAAATTCATTCTGGTATGTGCTGACTCTACAGGTCATGGAGTTCCAGGTGCTTTTATGTCGATGATCGGTTCAACCCTGCTCCAGGATATTGTGCTGAGGCAAAGGATTTCACGTCCTTCAGAGATATTATCAATGCTTGATAAACAGGTATTTGCCACGTTAAATCAGAACCTTGAAGTAGGTGTATCAAATGATGGTATGGACATAGTTGTCTGTGAGTTTTCTCTTAATAACAGGCATGTCAGATTTGCATCAGCGATGAGACCGGTTATCATAGTTATGGGAGGCGAAACTTACTATATAAAAGGTAACCGGTCGTCTGTCGGAGGACAAACTGTACTTGAGAAATATTTTGATGATCAGGAATATTATTTAAATGAAGGTGATACAATATATCTTTTCACTGATGGATTGCCCGACCAGTTCGGAGGACCTGAGGGTAAAAAGATGAAAATAGCAAGATTAAAGAATCTTCTCAGCGAAATATCATCATTACCTGTTAAACAGCAGGAAGAAATGTTGCTTGAATACTACCTTAATTGGAAAGGAAACTATGATCAGGTGGATGATATTCTCTTTATGGGAGTAAAAATATAGGTCAGTTGGTCTGTGATTCAGGATACGTACCGTTATAGTACAGAGGAATGTCACTTGTTGACACTGTATTGCTTATATGGCCCGCCCTGTCTTTAATATAGAAGTCGTATCTGATGGTATCCTTTTTTGAATAGAACAGATACATGAAGGTAACTGTAATGTTCCCTTTGAGAATCTTGTTTTGTCCGAGACGTTCCATGTATGGGATTCTGTATCCCGATGGTTTAAGCGGATCGTCATCAGGTGCAAGGGACATTACCCCGTTCTTCATCCTGTAGAGTGTCAAAAAGAGATTTATTGAATCTGTCGATTGTTGTGCCTCCGGAGGCAGATACCCCAGATCTCCGTCCCCGTCTTCAAAGTAGAACTTTAGCCTCCCTCCTTTAATGTCGTTTCCAAGAATGTCTGTAGTGTCAAAAACGGTGAAGTTCCTGTACTCAATGACAGGTTCTGGCGGCAGAGTATCAATTTTAATGCACGAAGTCATTAAAAAAATCAATAAGACAGAATATATAATGTTTTTATCTTTCATTTCTGGCAGTTCAGATATTCTAATCACAAAAACCACACCAAAGTAAATTATTTTTTTCTGAAAAATATTCTGATGGGAACTCCGGAAAAGTCATATTTTTCTCTTAATCTGTTTTCGACAAAGCGTCTGTAAGGTTCTTTCACATATTGTGGGAGATTACAGAAAAATGCAAAAGAAGGCGAATAGGTGGGCAGCTGGGTTATGTATTTTATTTTAACATACTTCCCTTTAAGAGAGGGAGGGGGATTATTTCTGGTTATTTCAAGCATGAACTCATTAAGCTCCGGGGTAGGTATTTTTCTTTTTCTGTTTGAATCTACCTTTTCAATAATTTCAAGAATCCTGTGAATCCTCTGTTTATTCACTGCTGATATGAAAAGTATTGGATAATCTGTAAAGGGGGCAGTCTTTTGCCGTATTTCCTTTTCAAATATGGCAGAAGTATTTGAGTCTTTTTCAATAAGGTCCCATTTGTTGACAAGAATGACCAATCCCTTGTTGTTCTTCTGAATAAGAGAGAAAATATTAAGATCCTGTGCTTCGAGACCGTGTGTTGCATCAATCATAAGAAGGCAGACATCTGAATTTTCTATTGTCCTTATAGCCCTCATTACAGAGTAGAACTCTATATCCTCTGTTACTTTGCCTTTTTTCCTTAACCCTGCAGTGTCTACAAGAAGGAAATCGTGGTTAAACTTTTTATATCTTGTATAAATCGAATCCCTTGTTGTACCTGGAAGAGGGGTTACAATATTTCTTTCCACTCCAAGAAGAGAATTAACCAGAGATGACTTTCCAACATTTGGACGTCCGACAATGGCAACTCTTGGAATTTCAGGAACAATGTCATCCGGTCCTTCTGGAAGATTTTTAACAATGGCATCCAACAGATCCCCGGTCCCACTTCCGTTAATTGAACTTATTGGAAAATAATCACCAATACCTAAAGCGTAAAACTCAGAGGCTTCCATTAATCTTTCATTATTATCAACCTTGTTAATTACCAGTATAATCTTTTTATTTGATTTTCTAAGAAGATCAGCCACAGAAATATCAAGTTCATGTATTCCGCAGGTAACATCAGTGATAAATAAAATAATATCAGACTCCTCAATTGCTATTAGGACCTGCTTGTTAATCTCTTCTTCAAAAATGTCATCAGCGTTATTAACATAGCCGCCCGTGTCAATAACCGAAAAAGTTATTCCGTTCCAGGTAACCTTACCGTAAATACGATCTCTGGTCACCCCGCTCTCTTCATCAACTATTGCATCACGCGAGTCGGTAAGCCTGTTGAAAAGAGTAGATTTTCCAACATTTGGTCGTCCGACTATTGCTACAATCTTGCTCATCTTAAGTATTGATTGCGGATTTCGGATTGCGGATCTAGGACTAATATGTTTAAAAGCCCCATCCACAACCGGTAACCCGGAATTAACTATCTGTAACCAAATCTTTTAAGTTCAAATGGCCTGTCACGCCAGTCCTTATTGACCTTTACATACATTTGAAGAAATACTTTTTTTGAGAAAAATTCCTCAATATCCTTTCTGGCTTCAGTTCCAACTTTTTTTAGTTTTTCACCTTTGTGGCCTATAATGATTCCTTTCTGACTGTTACGTGTGACATGTATTATTGCCCTTATGCTGATAAGTTCCTTTTCTTCCCTGAAACTCTCTATTTCAATTTCAACAGAATATGGTATTTCCTTCTCATAATTAAGCAGTATCTTTTCACGGATTATCTCGGAAGCAAAAAATCTCTCATACTTGTCTGTCAGCTGATCCTTAGGAAAATATGGAGGATTTTCAGGCAGCCTCTCAACTATCGAATTCAGAAGTGTGTCAAGATTAAACTTGTTTAATGCTGAGATAGCTATTACTGGTGAGTCCGGAAACTCATTTTTCCATTTTATTGCCAGGGCTTCAAGATCAGCCTGATTTGTCAGATCAATCTTATTAATGATAATCAGTACGGGTATATGTAAATTCTTTATCTTTTCAAGAATCTCATTCTTTAAGTTTATACTTTCTTTTACATCGGTAACATAGATTATCAGATCAGCATCAGACATAGCAACATTGACCAGATTCATCATTGTTTCCTGTAGTTTATATCTTGGTTTGATAATACCAGGTGTATCAGAATAGACAATCTGAAAATCATCTCCGTTGACAATCCCCATTATCCTGTGTCTGGTAGTCTGAGCTTTTGAGGTAATAATTGAAAGTTTCTCCCCGACAAGGGCATTCATAATTGTCGATTTTCCCACATTTGGATTCCCGATGATATTTACAAAACCTGATCTGTGGTTCATTTGATATTTTTTATGAAATACCTCTTTTTAGCATGTTAATCTCACTTTCAGTCAGAAACCTCCATTTACCACGAGGCAGATTTTTTTTTGTAAGACCGGCAAAATAAACCCTGTCAAGTTTCCTGACCTTATAGCCCATGCTTTCAAACATCCTCCTTACAACCCTGTTCTTACCTGAGTGAAGCTCAATTCCTATCTGGGTCTTGTCTTCAGAGTCTGCATATGATACAGCATCGGCTCTGACTATTTCACCATCAAGTTCAATGCCTTCGGCAAGTCTGAAAAGATCATTCTTTGTAACATCTTTGTCAAGGAAGACATGATAAATCTTCTTCCTTTCATATTTCGGATGAGTAAGCCTGCCTGTCAGATCTCCGTCATTTGTAAGCAGTAGTACTCCTGTTGTTGCCTTGTCAAGCCTTCCAACCGGATAAACTCGTTCAGGGCATTTATCGCCTATTAATTCAATTACGGTATGGTCAGCATGGGGATCTTCAACAGTTGTAACATATCCCTTTGGCTTGTTAAGAAGAATATATACTTTTCTCTCTGCAGACAACCGCTTGTTTTTGTATCTGACATCATCTTTCTTTGAAACCTTAATTCCCATGTCGGTAACAATATTCCCGTTAACAGTGATAAAGCCCTTTCTTATATATTCATCTGCTTCTCTTCTTGAGCATAACCCACTGTTTGAGATGAACCTGTTGAGCCGTATCAGACCAGGCTCTTTTACGGGCTCTTTCGACTGTAACTTTTTCCTGGAATACCTTATTCTGCTTCGCGTTATACCCTTCTCCATTAAAAAATAATTTGAGTTGACAAAGGTACAATTTATTAACAACATAACGATTTCACTTTTTTTTTGCACCTTTGTTAGCTTAAAAATTTAGTAGAGATGTCGCTCATAAAATCTATCTCTGGTATAAGGGGAACTATAGGGGGCAGGCCCGGAGAAGGTCTTACTCCAATTGATGTTATAAAATTTTCGGCAGCTTATGGTACATGGTTAAGAAGGAAAAATCAGACCGGGAGACTAAAAGTTGTCACCGGAAGAGATGCCAGGCGTTCGGGCCCCATTGTTTCAAGCCTGGTGATCAATACATTGAGGAGCCTTGGGATTGATGTAACAGATCTAGGTCTTGCAACGACTCCAACTGTCGAACTTGCTGTCACAGGCACAGGTGCAGATGGAGGTATAATAATTACAGCCAGTCACAATCCTGCTGAATGGAATGCACTTAAACTCCTTAACGGAGATGGTGAGTTTCTATCGTCTGACGATGGAAATGAGGTACTTCGAATAGCTGCAGATGAAGATTTCAACTTCTGTAAACTTGACGAAACAGGAAAGCTTTTTTGTGATGATTCATGGAAACGGAAACATATTGATATGGTTTTGGGCTTAAGTCTGGTTGATAATGAAGCTATAATTAATGCAGGTTTCACAGTGGCGATTGATTGTGTTAATTCAGTAGGCGGAATTATAATACCTGATTTGCTTAAATCTCTGGGTGTTTTAAAAGTGATTGAGCTTAATACCCGTGCTGATGGTTATTTTGCTCATAATCCAGAACCTCTTCCCCAGCATCTTACCGATATTTCTGATCTGGTAATAAGGGAAAAAGCCGATTTAGGTTTTGTAGTTGATCCGGATGTCGATCGTCTTGCAATTATCTGTGAAGACGGATCAATGTTTGGTGAGGAATATACCCTTGTTGCTGTTGCAGATTATGTGTTGAAATATACCCCTGGTGACACAGTTTCCAATTTATCATCAACAAGAGCGCTGAAGGATATTACAGAAAAATATGGACGTCATTACTTTACTGCGGCCGTTGGTGAAGTTAATGTGGTGGAAGAAATGAAAAAAAGAAATGCGGTCATCGGAGGAGAAGGGAATGGCGGTGTAATTTATCCGGCGCTCCATTATGGAAGGGATGCACTTGTTGGAATTGCTTTATTTCTGACACACCTTGCCAAGAGCAGAATGAAAGTAAGTCAGTTGAAAAATATATATCCTGATTATGTAATTGCAAAGAAAAAACTGGAACTGCCTGACGGAACGGATTTCACTCTTGTCCTCGATGAAGTACGAAGGAAATTTTCAGATCATCAGATGGATGAAAGGGATGGAATTAGAATTGAACATGAAGAAGGATGGGTCCAGGTCAGAAAATCCAATACTGAACCGGTTATAAGGATCTACGCTGAGGGAAGAACAGCCGTGGAAGCCGAAAACCTTGCCGAAGAAATTATCAGGATTGTTAAAAAATCATAATAATCCTAATGTTTTTATTCCGGCCGGAATAAACACAGGCACAGAGATGTCTTTTAAAGGAAGACTTAAGATATTGTAATATTAAAAGTTGTTAAAAATTAAAAGCGGGTAAATGAATTGGGTAATTTTGTCGTCTGCTTTTAAATTAACAAAATTATAAACCAGCATAATTGGGATGAAAAGAACGATAATTATAACTGCGATTGTTGCCGTTCTGGCAATAATTATTCTGATTGTAATAGGTAGAATTACCAGAAAAAAAGATGTGGCAAATCTATATGTGGAAGCGAAGAAAGGGCAGTTTGACATTATTGTGTCAACCACCGGTGAGCTGCAGGCAGAAAATTCTCAGGATATAACCGGTCCGGATTTCAGGCAAAGCAGGAATATAAGAGCCATGGATATTAAAATCACAGATCTTGTTCCGGAAGGTACTGAGGTCAAAGCTGGCGACTATATAGCCACTCTCGACAGGACACAATTTGATAACAGCCTGAAGGATGAAAGAGAAAAGCTTATTACAGCACAGAATAACCTGGAAGTTAAAATGCTCGATACAGCTGTCACGTTGAGCGGACTCAGAGATAATATTAAAAATCTTAGATATGCTGTGGAAGAAGCACAGATAACCCTTCAGGAATCAAAGTATGAACCGCCTACAACCATCCGTCAGGCAGAAATTGCTCTGGACAGGGCTCAACGTACTCTCGATCAGGCAATAAAAACTTATGGCCTCAAAGTTGAACAGGCAAAGACCGAAATGAGAACCATCAAGAAGAATCTCGCTGATCAGCAGCAGAGGGTCAATGATTTCGAGAATATTCTATCAAAATTTGTAATTACAGCTCCCGCCGACGGGATGGTTATTTATAAGCGAGACAGAACAAACGCAAAACGCAAGATTGGATCTTCAATATCACCCTGGGACAATGTTGTTGCAACGCTTCCCGACATGTCGTCAATGCTTTCAAAAACATATGTCAATGAGATAGATGTCAGCAAGGTCAAACCAGGTCAGAAGGTGGAGATAATGGTTGACGCCTTCCCGGAGAAATCATATACCGGAACAGTCTTGACAGTAGCAAATATAGGAGAACAATTGCCAAACACTGATGCCAAAGTTTTCGAAGTGCAGATCAAGGTTGACGGTACTGATCCAATACTAAGACCATCTATGACAACCGGAAATAAAATCATCACTAAAACCATCAATGATGTTTTGTATATTCCTCTTGAATGTGTTCAGACCGGAACCGACAGTGTTCCTTTTGTATATATGAAAAATGGAAACAAACAGGTTGTACTGCTGGGTGAATCCAACGAAAACAGTGTAATTGTTGAACAGGGCTTAAAAGAAGGTGACATATTATATTTAAGTACTCCTGAAAAACCGGAAAATTTCAGACTCGCCGGGCAGGAACTCATCGCTATTAATAAGGAAAGGGCTAAGCAGAAAAAGCTTGAAGAGGAAAAAGCCAGGGAGGAAGCAGCAAAAGCCAGCCAGAAAATGTTTCGTTTACCTGAGGGTGGAATGAATCCGGAAATGATGCGAAATATGAGAGGTAATTTCCGGCCTGGTCAGGGTGGCGGTCCCGGAGATACAGCAGCTTTTCGCAGATTCATGAGTAATCGTAATGCCCAGCAGGGAATGCGAAGAGATACATCAGCACGCAGGGTAAATTTTGAACAGAGGTCGGTCCGTCAGGGTTCAAATCCTCCACCTGCTGCTGGTACCAGGAATCCTAATTGAAAACCTTAGTCTAAAACCTTCATGGTATGTTTAAATTCTTTTTCAGATATTTTCATGATATCGAAATAGCTGTTGAATCAATTATTTCCAACAAGCTGAAATCGATGCTAACTGCTCTTGGTATTATTTTCGGAGTTGCAGCCGTTATTGCCATGCTGGCTATAGGCAAAGGAGCCAAACAGGAAATTATGGAACAGATGAAAATGGTTGGAGTGAATAACATTATCATCAATCCTATCATCCCTGAAAAAACATCCTCAACTGAAGAAACATCGGAAAAGCAGCAGAAAAAATTCTCCAGAGGGCTTAATATGCTGGATGTTGAGGCAATTAAGGAAACTATTCCTTCAGTTAAGCGTATCAGCCCTGAAATATCATTTAATTCGGTCGCTATGATGAACGGAGTAAAATATACGGCCAAGCTTGTCGGAGTATCAAATGATTATTTCCATTTGTACAACCTGCCTCTCGTTGAAGGTGTATTCTTCAATGATTACCAGGAAAAAAACGGTATCCAGGTATGTATTATTGGAGCAAATATCAGGGCGAAGTTCTTCAGTAAGATAAATCCGATAGACCAGTATATTAAATTCAATGGCATCTGGTTAAAAGTTATAGGGGTATTGCAAAAGACAAATGTGAATCTTACTGGTTTTGAGGAAAAAGGAGTTAATGTTTATAACGACAACATTTATATTCCCATAGAGACAATGCTGCTTAGGTTCCAGAACAGGGCACTGGTCAATACCAAACTGGTGTCAGCTGCAAGTACCAATGCTATGATCTTTGGAGGGCATGGCCCGATGACAGTAGTAGTATCAGGAAGTTCTGATGCCGGATCGGATTCAGAAACAAATTATAACCAGCTCGATAGAATAGTTGTTCAGGTAAATGAAACAGAGCAGCTTAATCCGACAACCGAGATTTTAAGCCGGATGTTTACCAGGCGACATTCAGGAGTTAAGGATTTTGAAATAACCGTGCCCGAACTTCTTCTGAAACAGCAGCAAAGAACGAAAGACATTTTTAATATTGTTCTTGGGGCAATTGCCAGTATCTCTCTTATTGTCGGCGGTATCGGAATTATGAACATAATGTTTGCTTCTGTAATGGAGAGAATAAAAGAAATAGGTACACGGATGGCTATTGGTGCGAAAAAAATGGATATTGTGGTTCAGTTCCTATCTGAGGCTGTTCTTATAAGCGTATCCGGAGGTTTTGTAGGTGTTTTCCTTGGTGTAATTATGGCTAAACTGATTCAGGAAATAGCAGGTATTATGACAGTAATCTCGTTCTTTTCAGTATTTGTTGCATTTGGCGTGTCTGCAGCTATCGGAGTTGCTTTTGGTTATTCACCTGCCAAAAGAGCATCGGAAAGAGATCCTATTGAATCATTGAGGTATGAATAAAATATCAAAAATGAAAAAAATACATTTATATTTTCTTTTGTTAACCTTTTTGTCGCTTTTTCAGAAATCCTTTCCACAGGAATTAAAAAGACTCACTCTTGATGAAGTCATAAAGCTTTCGGAAGAACAATCCCCTCAGGCGCTGATGGCTAAACACAGATTCAGGGCCAGTTACTGGCAGTACAGAACTTTTATAGCGCAGTACAGACCATCACTTACATTAACCGGTACAACACCAAATTACAGCACCGCATACGAGAGAGTCTGGAATTCAAATACCGAGACATGGGACTATAAATCGACCAATACCCTTAGTAATCTGGGATCCCTTTCTTTATCTCAGAACATTGGTCTTACGGGAGGTACAATTTATCTTAACTCAGATCTGACTCTTTATAATGATTTTGAAAATGAGACAAGAAGATATATCACCGTTCCAATAAGTATTGGACTTAACCAACCTCTTTTCAGGTACAATTCCTTAAAATGGCAGAAAAAGACTGAACCTCTTAAATATGAAACTGCAAAAAAGACATTTTTATCGAATATAGAATCAGTTCATATTTCTGCAGTGAATTTTTTCTTTTCACTAGCGCTTGCCCAGATTAACAGGGATATTGCTGAGATGAATTTCTCAAATGCCGATACACTTTACAGGATCGCAAAAGGCAGGTACCAGCTTGGAACTATTTCAGAAGATGAACTTCTTCAGATGGAGCTCTCGTGGCTGAATACAAAAACTACCCGTCAGGAAGCGGCTATGAATTTGCGAGACAGGGAAATCCGTCTCAGATCATTTCTGGGATTCAATGAAAATGTCAGACTTGAACTAATTTTGCCCTCAAAGGTTCCTGATTTGCAGATAAATTCACAGCAGGTACTCGAACTTGCATTATCAAATAATCCTGAGATACTGAACCAGCAGCTTACTGTAATGACTGCCGAAAGCAATCTTGCACAAGCAAAAGCGGAAAAAGGTTTTAATGCTAACCTGATCGCTTCTTATGGTGTGCGTGATCAGGATCCAATATTTCTCTCAGCTTATCAGAAAACTAACAAGCAGCAAACCGCCAGGATCGGATTTACTCTTCCTATTCTTGACTGGGGACTGGGACGAGGGAAATACCGAATGGCCAAATCAAGCCTTGAACTTGCCCAGGTTCAGTCGCAGCAGGCTCTTGTTGATTTTGAGCAGAACCTTCTGCTTGATGTTGAACAGTTTAACCTTCAGAGTAACCAGGTTGCTGTAGCCGCCAAATCTGATACAGTTGCAATGAAAATGTACGAAGTCACAAAACAAAGATTCCTGATTGGTAAAATTCAGATTCTTGAACTCAATAATGCTGACACCAAGAAAGATCAGAATAAAAGAGCATATGTTCAGGCATTGCAAAACTACTGGAACTATTTTTATAATATCCGCAGTCTGTCGTTATATGATTTTATTAATAATAAACCTCTCGAGACAGATTACGAAAAGCTTCTTGATTAGGATCGCATGATTTTATTGTGATTAATTTAACCTGACCAACACATAAATATGAATATTATTCCGTCATCTTATGTGTTACTTTGTGATGTCCTTTTTGAAAATATATGGGAATAAATATTTAACTATAAAGGAATCAATAGATTACCCAAAACAAACTGAAATAGATAATTAATAGCAATTGGATGTCACAATTGGCAAAATCTTAAACATCAAAGTCCCCCAAAATCTCATTAAATAGATATTAAAGAAAAGTTAAAAAAATTGATCTGACTCCATGAAGTCAGTGATTCCCCTATGGACATTGAAGACAAAATTTAACTCTAAACATAACCTGCCAGTGTGAATCTTTTCTTTTAACACAGCCTCTACGATTTTATTTTAAAAAATTATATATTTGCGCCTCAATCAGGCTGACTTAGAAAAAAAAGAAATAATCCAAAAAAGGTACAAATGCAAAACAAAACTGCTATCACTATTCTGGCAATTGCACTGGCTTTAGTATGTATATACCAGCTTTCATTTACGGTCGCTACTTATAAAGTCAGAAATGATGCAAAAGAATATGCCGGGGGAGATCTGGTAAAGCAAAGAAACTATATTGATTCTATTTCTGCTTTACCAAAGGAAAAATGGAGTTACCTTGGCTATACCTTCAAGGAGGTTCAGAAAAAGGAGATGAACCTGGGTCTTGACCTGAAGGGCGGAATGAACGTTATTCTCGAAGTTTCAGTAGAAGATATTATAAGGGCATTATCGAACTATAACACTGACAAAACATTCAACCAGGCGCTTGTAATGGCAAAAGCTGAATATCAAAAACAGAGTCAAACAGATTTTCTTACTCATTTTGTAAGAGCTTTTGAACAGATTGATCCAAATGCAAAACTTGCTGCAATTTTTGGTACGGTGGAGATGAGAGATAAGATCAATTTCAATTCTTCTAATGAAGATGTGATGAAAGTCCTCGATAAGGAAATATCAGATGCAATAACCAATGCTTTCAATATTCTCCGGACCAGAATTGACAGGTTTGGTGTAGTTCAGCCTAATATTACTCAGCTTGCAACAAAAGGTCGCATCCTTATTGAATTGCCGGGACAGGATGATCCGGCAAGGGTAAGAGAATTGCTTCAGGGAACTGCTAACCTTGAATTCTGGGAGACCTACGAGAATAGTGAAGTTATTGGTTTTCTTTCCCAGGCCAATACTATTTTGAGGGAAATACAGGCAGCAACTGTAAAAAAGGATACCCTTACAAAGCAGGCTAAACAATCGGCAGTAGCCGACACTTCAGCAGCTAATCGTTCCTTACTTGACCTTATTGAGAAGGATACAGCAGCCACCCCTGCGCCATCAACGCGTGAGGAATTCAACCTTCAGAATCCTCTTTTTGGAGTACTCAGCCCCAGGGTCAATGAACAGGGACAGCCGCTGCCTTCATGTATGGTCGGCCTGGCTGCCGGTATTGATACAGCTGAAGTAAACAGGTATCTGAAAATGAACCAGATCAAGGCTTTGTTCCCTAGGGATCTTAAGTTTGTGTGGAGTCAGAATCCTTACAAATACGATCCCACAAAAACAATGTATGAGCTTCATGCTATAAAAGTTACAACACGCGATGGCCGGCCTCCTCTAAGTGGTGATGTAATCACATCAGCCAGACCATCATCAGGAGTCACCGGTTCGGAAGTTAAAGTTGACTTCTCAATGAATGCCGAGGGTGCAAAAACATGGGCAAGGATGACACGTGAAAACATAGGAAGATGCATAGCTGTGGTTCTCGATGGTTATGTAAGATCATATCCGAGAGTTCAGAACGAAATAACCGGAGGCAATACTGAAATTACTGGCGATTTTACAATTGACGAAGCAAATGACCTGGCAAACATTCTTAAGTCAGGTAAAATGCCTGCACCTGCAAGGATCGTGTCAGACACAATCATCGGACCTACCCTTGGCAAGGAGGCAATAAACGCTGGTATGGTCTCATTCATTATTGCCTTCTTAATAGTTCTGCTTTATATGATATTCTATTACAGCAGAAGCGCCGGCACCATTGCCGATATTGCTCTTGTAGGAAACGTTTTCCTTCTTATAGGTGTTTCAGCCTCACTCGGAGCTATAATTACTCTTCCCGGTATAGCCGGTATAGTCCTTACAATGGGTATGTCTGTTGATGCAAACGTATTGATTTATGAAAGGATCCGTGAGGAATTGAGAGCCGGCAAAGGTATTAAGCTGGCTATTGCTGATGGTTATAAGGGTGCAATGTCAGCAATTCTCGACTCCAACATAACAACACTACTTACTGGTATTGTACTTTATATTTTCGGGACCGGCCCTATTAAAGGTTTTGCAACAACTCTTGTTATAGGAATTTTCACCTCCCTGTTCTGTGCTATCTACATCACACGATTGATATATGAATGGCTGCTTAAGAAAAATGCAAATCTTTCATTCTCAATAAAGATTACTGCCAATATTCTTAAAAATACTCATGTCGATTTCATAGGTAAGAGAAAGCTTTTCTATGCAATCTCAATTGCCATAACATTAATTGGAATAGGATCACTTATTATGCGAGGACTAAATCCCGGAATTGATTTTTCTGGCGGCCGTACTTATGTTGTCAGATTCGATCAGAGTGTTAAAACAGCCGATGTAGCCCGAAATCTGACCGATGCTTTCAACGGAGCACCCCAGGTAGTGACATTTGGTAGCGATAACCAGGTAAGAATAACAACAAAATACAAAATAGGTGAAACAGGAGTCGATGATGAGATAGAGACAGCGCTTTACAATGGTTTGAAAGGCATGATTGGTAAGGATGTCTCAAAGGATGAGTTTCTTAAAAAATACAGGGTAAGTTCTGAAACCGTTGGACCTACAATTGCTTCAGACATAAAAAAGAGAGCAGTGTGGGCTGTGGCAATTTCTCTTGTTATAATGTTTATTTATATTTTCATACGTTTCAAGAACTGGCAATATGGCTTTGGAGCCCTTGTTGCCCTCGCACATGATACTTTGATTGTAATTGGAATATATTCCTTGTTCTGGGGAATCCTTCCGTTCTCTATGGAAATTGACCAGTCATTCATTGCAGCCATCCTTACAATTATAGGTTATTCTGTTAACGACACTGTTGTTGTGTTTGACCGTCTGAGAGAATTTATACCTCTCCACAGGAAACGTCCGGTCAAGGAAGTAATAAACCTTGCAATGAACGACACCCTGAGCCGTACTTTAAATACCGGCATGACATCAATTCTGGTGCTTATTGCCATGTTTTTCTTCGGAGGCGAAACCATAAGGGGATTCCTGTTTGCCATGATCATAGGGATAATTACCGGAACATACAGCTCCATATTTGTAGCTTCATCAATAGTATATGATACAACCCGTAAGAAAGGAATTAAAACCTGAAAGATTCTCATAACTGGGATTCTTATCTCTCGCCAACTGCAAAGTTTGTAAGGGTAAATCATTAATTTTCATACTTTTACGAACTTTGTGTCTTTTTTCAGAGTTCAGTGGTCACGCAAAAGTATCTTTAAAATTGACTTTTATGGCATTTTATTATTTCATTGCTGATTTGCATCGCTGGTTCAGGTATTACAGGTGACTGTTATCTGAAATCAAATAAAATTTTTTTACCTTTGCATAACTATTGATGGATGAAAGGAGAAAAGGCAGATGAGCGGTCAGGAAATATTTGTTATAATAATCGTTGCTCTTCTTCTTTTTGGCGCTGACAAGCTGCCAGAAATAGCCCGGGGACTATCAAAAGGTATGCGCGATTTCAGAAAAGCTACTGACGATATACGCCGGGAGTTCGAAGCCAGCACCAGCGAAATCAGGAGAGACATCACCGAGGTTACAGAGTCCATTTCAAGAGATGTGACGGAAATGTCGGAGAACATTAGCAAAGATGTCGATGAAGTGAAAGAAAATATCAATAAAGAGGTAAACGAATTCACTAATGATATCCGTAATGATGTCAATGAAGTTAAGGACACCCTGGAGAAGGATGTAAATGAAGTTAAAGAAAACCTTGAAAAAGATATAAATCAGGAAAAGGAATCCGCAAAAACTCCGCCTTCATCAAAAGAACCCGAAAATCCATACAGCTACACATACACTGATTAATCTCAATAAAATATTAAGCCCTTTAAGATTTTACATACCATTTCTCCAAGTAATCCTTTCCCTTTTCCACGCCAATGATCAGGACAACAGCAATTACAAAATCATACGGAGATCTCAAAGTTCTTAAGGGAATTGACATTGAAATCAGGGATAGAGAAGTCGTCTCAATTGTAGGTGCCAGTGGAGCAGGCAAAACAACCCTGCTTCAAATCATTGGAACCCTTGATCGTCCAGACTCAGGTGTTGTTTATTACAATGGCACCGATACCGGCCGCCTGAAGGGAAAAGCCCTTGCTTCTTTCAGGAACAACAATATTGGTTTTGTCTTTCAGTTTCACCAGCTGCTTCCCGAGTTTACGGCACTTGAAAATGTATGTATTCCCGCATATATAGCAGGTAAAAGTAAAGCTGCAGCTGAAGCGCGCGCTCTTGAAATACTGGGATTCCTTAACCTGACCGACAGAATTGATCATAAACCCTCCGAGCTGAGCGGCGGAGAACAACAACGAGTGGCAGTTGCAAGAGCACTTATCAACAATCCGGCAGTAATACTTGCCGATGAACCCTCCGGAAACCTCGACTCTGAAAATAAAAATGAACTTCATAAACTGTTCTTCAGGCTTAGGGACTCTTTCGGACAAACTATAATCATAGTCACTCACGACCGCCAATTGGCCGGCATGTCCGACAGGATACTTCAAATAAAGGACGGCCTTATTGTTAATGAACTTTAAGACGGCCGATGACGACAATGGCTGTTATATCCGGAAATATTACTCTTCTACCAGTTTGATAAAGTTTTGTAACTAATGATCCTGTTTAGTAATTCTATATTATCTCGTCAATCCTGACCGGGCGTTTTTCGATGAAAGATCTCTTTGCTGCCATAGCGATAGCCACGGAATAAAGTCCATCGTCACCGTTTACAGGGAGCTGCTGGTCTCTGATTACGGCATCACAAAAAATCTTCATTTCATTCGCATATGATTCAAGGTATCTGTCCATAAAGAAATTAAGCGGAAGGGAGCTATGTATACCGTCTGTAGCGTAATATCTGTGATTTTCGGGGTAATTATTATCAGTGCAAATCATTCCTTTTGATCCGAATATCTCAACACGCTGATCATACCCATAAACTGCTTTACGGCTGTTATCTATCACACCAAGTGCTCCGTTAGCGAATTTAAGATTAATTATTGCAGTATCTACATCACCCGCATCGCCAATAGCAGGATCGATAAGTACTGCAGCACTTGTAAATACTTCTGTAACTTCACTTCCTGCAATATACCGTGCCATGTCAAAATCATGAATTGTCATGTCCATGAACATCCCTCCTGAAACAGCACTATATTCTGCCGGAGGTGGAGCAGGGTCGCGTGAGGTTATTTTCAGTATATGTGGATTGCCGATTTTCCCCTCTGTAACCAGTTGTTTAACTTTCATAAAATTAGGATCGAAACGTCTGTTGAATCCGACCATAAGCTTTACACCTGAATTACTGACCGCCTCAAGGGCTCCTTTAATAACTTCCAGGGATAGATCCACTGGTTTTTCGCAGAAAATGTGTTTACCAGTCTCAGCAGCTTCAACAATATATTTTGCATGCGTATCTGTTGAAGAACAGATTATTACCGCTTCAATATCGGGATTATTAATAATTTCCTTATGGCTGTTGTAAACAGTATCTATCCCGAAAGATTTCGCCACCTCATTTGCATTAGCTAGATTTATGTCGGCTATAGCTGTCACTTCAGCCTGTGGCACTGATTGAACAAGTGTTGCTATATGAACCTTTCCTATACGGCCGGTTCCGATCACTCCAAGTTTAAGTCTTTTCATAGGTGTTTTTATTAAGTATCACTTCATTTTTAAGCTGGGTTAATTGTTACAACCCCAGGGATTTAATAAAATCCCTATTGCGTTGTGCACAGGCTTTTGGATTTCCCATTCCGGGAAGGACATCCTGCTCAACGACAATCCATCCTGAATATTTTTGTTTGTTAAGTTCTTTAACAATGGTGTGAAAGTCCACTGCTCCCTTTCCAAGTTCACAGAATACACCATTACCAACTGATTTGAAATAATCCCAGCCCTCTATCCTTGATCTTTTTGAAATTTCAGGATGGCAATCCTTGAAGTGAATATGCCAGATTCTTTTGGAATACTTTTCTAATGCTTTAAGAGGATCGCCTCCGCCGAACATATAATGTCCCATATCGAGGACAAGTCCTATCAGTGAAGGATCAGTAAATGTTAAAAGGTTTTCAATTTCTTCCGGTGTTTCAACAAACCCGGCACAATGATGATGAAATACTGTACGAAGTCCTGTCTTATTTTTAACTTCATGTGCAACCAGGTTAGCTCCATCACAAAAAACTTTCCATTCATCAACCGATAGCCCCATTTCTGGCCTTACTCTCCCTGCATTAATTGTCCTTTCTTTAACTCTGCCGTTTTCGTCTGCAAGTACAATAAAAGCTTCCGGAAAACCAGCCTCAGCCATTAGTTTTGCTGTCCTTACTGCAGCTTCGGCACCTGGAGAATGATTGGACTTGTCTTTGAGAAAAACCGGAACAAAAGCACCCACCATCGATAGGGAGCGTTTATCAAGCTCTTTTCTTAATTCAGCAGGCAACACCGGCATAAATCCCCAGTCGCCAAGCTCGGTACCCTGATAGTCAGTCTCCTTCATTTCATCAAGTACCTGTTCAAAACCGGCAGCCTTGCCTTCAAGGTTAAACTCAAGAACCCCCCATGAACAAGGGGCATTTGCGATCTTAATCATATAGTTTTGTTTTTGATAATGGTTAGCGGTTAATGTTAGAATTTCCTTGTCCACTCTTCATGCCAGCGTTCTATAACTACTTTTGTCTGGGTATAGAATTCTACAGCATGCATTGACTGGCCATGTAGATCCCCAAAAAAACTCTCCTTCCATCCGCTGAAAGGGAAAAAAGCCATAGGCGCCGCTATACCTATGTTAATCCCAATATTCCCTGCAAGAACATCGTGTCTGAATTTCCTGGCTGCGGCCCCGCTAGTGGTGAAAATGCAAGCAGAATTGCCATAGCTGCTTTTATTGATTAGTTCTATAGCCTCTTCAAGAGTTCCGGCATAAACAATACTGAGAACAGGTCCGAAAATCTCAGTTTTGTATATCTCACATTCGATACTTACGTTTTCAAATATCGTTGGTCCGATAAAATTTCCCTTTTCACATCCCGGTATTTTTATTTTACGTCCATCAAGAATCAGTTTTGCTCCTTCATCAATGCCTTTCTGTATAAGTTTTTCAATCCTTTCCTTGCTTTCCCTGGTGATTACGGGTCCCATTTCAACTCCAGGCTCCATACCGTTCCCAATCTTCCTCGATTTTGCTGCTTTAACTATTTTTTGCGTGAAATTTCCGGCTGCTTTTCCGACTATTATAATAATTGAAGCAGCAAGACATCTTTGTCCTGCACATCCAAAGGCGCTGTCTGTTATAATTTTAACTGCATTTTCCTCATCAGCATCGGGCATAACGACAACAGGGTTTTTTGCACCTCCCTGGGCCTGTACACGTTTTGCATGTGAAACACCTGTCTGGTAAATATATTTTGCCACAGGAGATGAACCAACGAAACTGATGGCAGGAATTAAAGGATTTTCGAGGATAGTGTCTACTGTCTCCTTACCGCCATGAACCATATTCAGCACTCCATCAGGCAGCCCAAGTACTGAAAATATTTCAAATATGCGTGTCATGGTCATGGGTACCTTTTCAGAAGGCTTTACAATAAAAGTATTTCCGCATGCGATTGCATAAGGCATGAACCAGAATGGTATCATAACCGGAAAATTAAAAGGTGAGATGGAGGCGCCGACCCCCAGAGGCTGACGGATAAGGAATTCATCAATTCCTTTTGCAATGTCCTCTGAGAATTCGCTTTGTAATAGTTTTGGAATACCACAGGCTACCTCTATGTTTTCAATAGCTCTTATTATTTCTGCTTTGGATTCAGCCAGGGTCTTTCCGCATTCGCGCGTACAGATTTCAGCTATTTCACCGGAATATTCTTCCATCAATTGTTTCATTCTGAAAAGATATTGTATTCTTTGTGCTGCGGGAGTGTTCCTCCATGAAGGCCAGGCCTTGCTTGCAGCTTCAGCTGCAAGAGTTATATCTTCAGCTGATCCGGCGGGAACAATTGACAATATGTTACCATTGGCCGGATTCAGGACATCAAGATATTTAGCGCTCTTGCTTTCAATCCATTTCCCGTTTATATAATTTTTCAGCTTTTTAGACATGATTTTGTTCTTTTATTGTTTTATTTTGATTTTCCGGCATTCATAATCAGTGTGAGGATTTCAGACTTGAATTTCGTTTTCAGATTTTTGAAATAAATGTGTTTGGCAGCTGCATAGTTAACTCGATTCATGATTTTAACATTTATTGACAATGCAAATTACAGCATAGACCATCACAGAAAATATTTCTGTTTTTTCTTATTCTTAATGTAATTTTTATAAGCCAGTTTAACTGAATTTATTTCAGCAACCTCTGAAATCGCCACATCCCACCATGCATAACCTGGAATTCCTTTATAAAGATCTGTTTCTATAGTGATCACTGTAGTTTTTGTCTGGGTCTTTGCCGACAGAATAGCCTTTTTAAGTGAGCGGATATCCTTAACCTCAATTACATTTGCTCCAAGGCTTTTTGCGTTCTGTGCAAAGTCCACAGGGAGGATATCTCCGGTCAGAAGTCCGGTCTCTTGGTTTCGATAAAGGTATCTTGTCCCGAATCGCTGAGACCCTACTGACTGAGACAATCCCCCGATACTGGCAAAGCCATGGTTATTCAAAACGATGATAGTGAACCTTATGCCTTCCTGAATGGCTGTTAATATTTCATTATTCATCATAAGGTAATTCCCGTCGCCAACCATAACAAAAATCTCCCTGTCAGGGCATGCCATTTTTGCTCCGATTCCTGCAGCACATTCATACCCCATGGTTGAATAGCCGTATTCAAGATGAAAACCTTTAGGATCGAGGGTTCTCCAAAGTTTATGAAGATCACCTGGAAGGCTTCCTGCTGCACAAAGGACAACATCACGAGGGCCTGCACACTCGTTTACTGCCCCGATTACCTCAGCTTGTGTGACTGGCAATGTGCCTCTTTCTTTGCAGAATTCACTTACCTGTTTGTCCCATTGGAGGTTACGGTTTGCAGCATTTTCCCGGTGTTCATTTGTCACCTGGTATCCGTTGAGCAGTTCAATAAGTTCTTCAAGACAGGTAAGTGCATCAGAAACAAGAGGTAATGCATTGAGCTTAAATGAATCAAACTCAGCTATGTTGATATTTATAAATTTAACACGCGGATTTTGAAATCCTGTTTTCGATGCTGTAGTGAAATCCGTGTACCTTGTTCCGATACCTATAATTAAATCTGCAGAAGAAGTAAACTCATTGGCGCCGGGAGTTCCTGTAACTCCAACTGCCCCCAGGTTGGATGGATGATTAAAGGGCAATGAACCTTTTCCGGCAAAGGTTTCAGCAACGGGGATTCCGGTCTTTTCAACGAATTTTTTAAGGATGTCTGTTGCTGAGCTGTATATCACTCCGCCACCTGCAATTATGACTGGTTTTTTTGATGCCCTGATCATCATAGAAGCTTTTTTTAGCAGACTGTAGTCAGGCCTGGGACGTGCAATTCTCCATATCCTTTTTTTAAACAATGTTTCAGGGAAATTAAAAGCTTCGGCCTGAATATCCTGAGGAAGGGAAAGTGTTACTGCTCCCGTTTCAGAGGGAGAAGTAAGCACCCTCATTACTTCCGGAAGAGAAGTTATTAACTGCTCAGGTCTGCTGATTCTGTCCCAATACTTTGATACTGGCTTAAAACAATCATTCACTGAAATATCCTGTGAAAAAGATGATTCAAGCTGCTGAAGAACCGGAGCAACGTTTCGCGATACAAAAATATCTCCGGGGATTAAAAGTACAGGCAATCTGTTGATAGTTGCACAGGCAGCTCCGGTTATCATATTGGTTGCTCCCGGACCAATTGAGGAAATACATGCAAAAGTTCCCAGGCGATTTTTCATCTTGGCATATGCAATTGCTATATGTACAGAAGCCTGTTCATTTTTTGTCAGGAAGTAACGAAAATCAGGATTCTCCTGCAGCCCTTCACCAACACCTGCAACAATGCCATGGCCAAATATTCCAAGACAACCTCCAAAAAATTGCTGTTCAAATCCGTCACGCTCCACATACTGATTTTTCAGAAATTTTACAACTGCCTGGCCTACTGTCATTCTTTTAGTTGTCATAATTATTTTATGTTGTAAAATTATTTTTCGTTCATTCCAATCGTAACTAATGGTAACCTTGGGTCTATTGATTTCCATGACCCATAGATCCATTTATGATCCGGATCGTCGCTACTGGCGAGACTCTGATCGCTGCCGGCAAGGAAATTAAGGTAATAAACATTATATCCAAAGCATGCCACAACAGGGTGGTACCCTTCAGGAACCATTACTACATCATTGTTATGTGCTTCAACTGTTTCATCAAGCGACCGGTCATCATTGTATACTTTCTGCAATGCAAATCCCTGGGGTTTGCTGATTTTATAAAAATAAATTTCCTCAAGGTCTGCTTCAATAACTGCCCCTGTTGAAGGATCAATTTTCCTGCTATCATGTTTATGCGCCGGGAATGAACTCCAGTTTCCTGAAGGCGTATAGACCTCAACACATACCAGTCTGTTGCATTTCGATCCTGGTGGCAGGATCCGGTTTATTTGTCGGCTGGCATTATCGCCTCCCCGGAGTTCAATGCCCAAATTTAAAACATCATAGGGTGTAATAAAATGTGCAGGAAATTTCATCTCTGCCCGGCACCAACCACATGTAATATCAAGTGTCTCACTTTCAGGAATGATCTCAAATTCGGTATTAATTGGCAGATACAATGCATGTGGCAGCCCGCTGAAGACATCCTTCCTTCCACCGGTGGTTGTCCATGACCCCTCTGAAGTTACAGCAGTAAAATTACCTCCAAGCAACACAAAGAGATACTCATTGTCACCTGTTTTACCTGTCCACCGCATACCGGATCTTAATATTCTGGCCATGAAATTAAGATATTCCCATCCGGCTTCTGATGTGGTAATGCGCTGATAAATATCCGTGCCTTGTGAGGACTTTGATAATAACGGGCATTTTTTATCACTTTTCATTTTAGAAGTATTATTATCAAACAGCTACCAGAAAATATAATATAATCCTGCAAGTATTCCACATATTCCGATTGCAGCTAAATTAAATGTTGAAGAAGTGCGGAACATACCACTATCGATTATTATGGCCTTTATGTCCATCTTCATAAATTTATTGTTCAATATCAGTATTAGACCAATCAGTATAAATGTCACTACTGGGACGTATGCCGCTTCCAGTGCCAAATGCCGTAGGGGATGAACAAAGAAGGAGACTATTATACCGATGAGAAGTGCTATGGCAATCATCCTGATCCCGTATCCAGCAATCCTGTTTCCCGAGCCGGAATCAATGGTATTTAAAGTTTTGGATTTTCTGTCAGTCATACTGATACCGACCATGACAAATGAAAGAATAATAAAAACATAACCAATTCGCAGGACAAAAGGCATTTCAGGAAAGAGCATTTTCATCCCCAATCCCATTGGAATTGTAAGGATTGCTGTCCACAATGCTGCTTTAGCTGAAGCTTGCTTCCAGAAGAGGCCACAGAAAAAAATAAGGAATTCCCCAGGGTAAATAAAGCCTGTATATTCCTGAATATACTGGTACGCCTGATCCAAAGATCTGAGCTGTGGAGCAATTGAAGTGGCAATCAACAAAGCAAAAAATGCTACTAACATTCCGGTTCTTACCATTTGCTTATCAGATGCTTTTTTATTGATGAAACTTTTATAAATATCAATTGTGAAAATTGTTGCAGTGCTGTTGACTATTGAGCTTATGGATGAAACCGCAGCGGCTGCTATTGCTGCAAATGTAAGCCCCGTAACACCAACAGGAACGATATTTCTTATAAGCCAGGGATAAGCTTCATCTGATTTGCCAAGCTTTATACCCAGGGCAAAAACTGCAATTCCAGGGATGACAACGAGGAGTGGGATAAGTAGTTTTAGATAGCCTGCAAATACTACCCCTAATTGTGCCTCTTTCAGGCTCTTTCCAGCAAGTCCGCGCTGGATAATGAACTGGTTAAAACCCCAAAAACTCAGATTGGTTAGCCACATTGATCCCAGAACAACTCCAAGTCCGGGGAGATCAGAAAACGCATCCTTCATCCCGCCTTGCCCATCTGGGGCAAACAAAGTCCCTTTTTCAATTATAAGATGGAATTTCTGAGGAGCTTTTTCAAGGATCACACCGAAACCGGCAATAACACCATTGCTGTCACTTAATGCATTAAGGGCAAGAGCAGTTGTTAATAGTCCGCCAAGAACCAGAACAATTACATTCACAACATCCGTCCATGCTACTGCTTTCATTCCTCCCCACAATGAGTAAAGTGCAGAAAATGCTGAAAATCCAATTACTCCATAGACCAGTGGGATACCAATTATCCTTTCCATTGCAAGTGCTCCCAGGTATATAACCGCTGTCATGTTCACAAAAATATAGACTAGTATCCAAAATGCAGCAAAACAAGCACTTACACGTTTGTCATATCTCTCGGAAAGAAACTGGGGCATAGTAAAGATCCCTTTTTTAATAAAAACGGGAAGGAAAAATTTTGCGACAACTATTAGTGATATGGCTGCTATCCATTCATAAGCTGCTATTGAAAGGCCAATTGCATACCCTGACCCCGACATCGCTATAAAATGCTCTGCTGAAATATTTGCAGCCAGCAATGTCGAACCTACCGCCCACCATGGAAGTGAACGGCTTGCCAGGAAATAATCATTGGAGGTTTTTTGCTCACCTTTCTTTGTTCGTGAAACCCAAAGGCCGATACACAAAATCGACAGGGCATAACCTATACAAACTATCCAGTCGGTGAATGTAAATTCTTTCAATTAATAAGGAAATCAATTAATCTTCTTCACAATTATTAAAAATATGTAGAAATACATTATTAAAACCTTGCTTTATTATCATTCTGTAATGCTATTTTAGCATTTTCTTAAATACAGTTGCATGTTTAGCTAATTCACGCAATGCTAATAGTATTTAAAGATAATATCTGATCAAAATCCAAATGCTTTAATGGTATCAGTAGCTCAGAAACAGTTTTTTTATTCAGGTCAGATCAATATATTACGCATCATGAAAATAATATTGGAAGTGGCATGACAGAATTGATGCAATGTTCTTCTGGTTGCTCCGAATGTGTCAAACTCATCAATCGTCAACCCCTTTTCATCATAAGCATGTCTGAAATCGGCAAATTTTTTCTCAAGTTCATTAATTATGGCCGGATCAACCGGTTTTTCAATCCTGCTTATCACCTCAATATCAGAAGCATTATATCTTTGCTGCCATAGCCATGGAGGTGAGATTACGATATCGCCTCCTATAAATTCTGACCAGTGTCGATGATTCCTGAATGCAGCGCTCAGAAGACGAAGCCGATATCCTCTTTCTTTGTAAATTTTGTAAGCTTTTTTCATCACAGCCACACCAGCCCAGTCAAGAATGTCAGGATTTGCTATGATATTTTCTTTTTCAGCTGTTACCTTTAGCCAGTCATCAAGCCTTCCAACCATAATTGTGCAAACCGGGCCCATCCAGGAAATATCCTTACCCTCCTTTTCGCGTCGTAATAACCCGCGTTCTACAGCTTCTGCAACAGCTATCGCCTGAGGCAGAGTGAAACTTACTGTTGCATTAATGCTTATTCCTCTATATGTTGCCTCTTCAATTGCCTTGATACCTGCACTTGTTACAGGTATCTTGACAATAATATTTGGTGCAAGGCTATTAAATCTCTCAGCCTGGTCAAGGATTTTTTTTGTATTCCTGTAATTTCTCGGATCTGTTTGAATTGAAAGCCTTCCATTCTTTCCTTTTTCCCTGTAATAAACAGGCTCCAGAAGTTTTGCGGCTTTGACAGACATTTCTTCAATTAACCGCCATGCAATATCATCTTCATTATCAGTAGGATTCGCACTGATGATCTGTGGTATCCTTTTTTCCCAGATATCCCATTCCTGTTTTAAAACGGTTTCCACAATCACTGGATTGCACGTTGCTCCTACAGCTCCATGCTTTATTGAGTTTATCAACTCCTCTGTCGAACATGAATCATTCCATAACACAGTAGGTGTTGTCATACACATCCTGTGCAACTTGCTTATATATCCTTCATTTTTTTCCGGTGATTCCATCATCATAAAAAGTAATTATTACCAAAACGGGTCATCTCCCTAAAAACAGCAGTTGAAATTATTTAATATTTGATGCATGACAGTTATCATTTTTGGCAGATTTTAATACGATATTTACAAATTACCTTTTCATCCGGGAACATTATCACATCAATTCCTGAATTTAATTAGAAAAGAATGAATTCATCATTTCGTATATCGTAAGTAAGATTTTTCTTCTACTCCATAGATCATTATTAGATACTAAGACTGAAATTCACTGAATCAGGGATGAAATGAATTAATATTTCAATTTTAAAGTAAGAACATCAGCCTTTTTACCTTGACCATATTAAAATATTTTGTCTCTGCTTGTTAATTAGTTGATCCTTATTAAATCGATTTTTTGTTCATTCTGTAGGATTGGATA
>CAZEUL010000018.1:0-87378 GCA_964514725.1 uncultured Rikenellaceae bacterium | reverse complement strand
CTTGAGGGGCTGGTGCCGGTTACGGTGTGCAAGTTCGAGTCTTGTTCTGGGCACATCGGAATTATTAAGGCATCTGAACTTATTATCTTCAGATGCTTTTTCTATTATCAGAGGATATTATGTCTCGATCATAATCTAACAAAGGGAAGATCATTTTCCCAAAAAAAATAGTAACTTTTATCCAAAATTTACTGAATGGGACTTTTGATTTTCATTAAACAAATTAATCCAGCAAATTATGAAGAGACTTTTAGCTTTTTCTACACTTTTCTTATCTGTTGTTTCCCTCAATGCGCAGGAAACATATTTCGCCACAAAAGTTGGAACAGTTCTTACTTATAAAAGTTTTGATAAGAAACTAAAAGAAACCGGAACTGTCAGATATACTATAAGCAAAGTTAATGTAAGTGGCAATGATCTTGATATTACCTATCTCGTTGAATCAATTGATCCTAAGGAATCATTAGTTTATAAGGACGAGATCACAATTCATCAGAAGGGTGATAAACTTTATATGGACATGAGTAACTTTGTCAATAAGAGTGCTTTTCAGAAGGAAGGAGAAATCCCGGCAGAGCTTGAAATAACAGGAAACAATATGGAAATTCCTGTTAATGCTCAACCAGGAGCCTCTTTACCGGATGCTTCAGTCGCTATGGCTCTTAAAATGGGTTTTGTCAACCTAAAGATGTCTGCAGATATTACAAACCGAAAAGTGGAATCCATTGAAGATATCACTGTTAAAGCCGGAACCTTTAAATGCGTCAAGTTTTCCGGAGATGTCAATGCCACAGTTTTGGGACTAAATGTCAAATCAAAAAGTCTCGAATGGTATTCAAAGGGAGTTGGTATGGTTAAGACAGAATCATACGACAAGAACAGTAAATTAATGTCTTCAATGGAACTTGTTGACATCAAGAAATAGGTTGGAGATTATCAACCCCTTAATCCAATTGACAGGATCTGAATAATACTTATCCACTGACAGGAGAAAAAACAATTACTGGTTCTCTTCACCGTAATCGGCGATAGAGTCATACACCGATTGAAGGATATTTGTCCTTATATTGTTGTCATACAAGCGGGTATTATACCTTGTCGGATACACTCTGTTGGCAAGGAAAACATAACTGATTTCAAATACGGGATCAATCCAGACAAATGTGCCCGTATAACCTGAATGGCCAAAGCTTTCAGGTGATGCACTCTTAGTCGGATAAGTCTCTTCCTGGTTAAGTTCATTATTATTCAGGTAAGGTTTGTCAAAGCCAAGGCCTCTTCTGTTGTTGTTATCAGGAAACTGAACCTTTGAGTATTCCCTCAATACGGTTTCAGAAATTATCTGCTCCCCTCCGTATTTCCCCATCCTTCTGTATAGTTCCATAAGTTTCATAAGGTCGTTTGCTGTAGCAAAAAGTCCGGCGTGTCCGGATATTCCTCCCTGGAGCGCTGCAGCCTCGTCATGAACGGTACCCTGCAACTGCTGTCTTCTGAAAAGTGAATCATACTCTGTTGGGATTATCCTTTCAACGGGATACTTAAGATATGGATTAAAGCATATATCAAAAGCTCCAATCTTATGATAAATGTGTTTTGTAACAAACTCATGCCATTTTTCACCACTAAGTTGACCAATTATTTCAGGCGAAATAATGAAAGTCAGGTCAGAATATACATATTTTTTTTCACCAAGAGGACTTTTCCTGATCTCTGAAAACATTTTGTGCCTGAAGTTTTTACTTATATACAGGTTATTGGCAACTTTATAAGGGTATTTGTTTGAGAAATCATGGCTTATAAATCTTCTTTTATAAGTTGAATCGGATTTCATAGTTTCTTTCCAGAAAAGCATAAACGGAACAAGACCTGCCTGATGAGTAAGAAGGTCTCTCATTGAAAGATCGGCTTTGTTTGAATTTCTGAAGTAGGGCAGATAATCTCCAAGTTTGCCGTCGGGAGAAAATTTACCCTGTGAATTTAGCAGCATTAATCCGGCCAGGGTTGAAGAGATTTTGGTAACTGATGCAAGATCAAACAAATCGTCTTTGGCAACAGGAGTCCTTCCTTCATATGTATGATAGCCGTAGACTTTATGAAATACCACAATACCTTTTCTTGAAATCATCACCTCACACCCCGGATAAGCTTTAAGCTTAAGTCCTGATAAAGCAATTGAGTCTATTTTCCTTTGAAGATTACGAGAAGAAAGACCTGCATTTTCAGGTATTCCATACCTTAACCGTAAATTACCCGGAGTAATAATACCATGACCCGCAGGCCATTTGCTATTGATTGTGACAGGCAATTTACCTGATCCTCCGATACCACCAAATATTAACTGTGCCGACAAATCCTCGGTATAACCATTTTCCTGATAGCTAAGAACAAGTCCGTCTGCGTTTTGAATTCCTTCCAGTTTATCAATGGCATAAGGATTGCCAAAATAGGTTATTATTGTTCTGTTTTTAGATGTAAGTTTCTTAAGAAACTGGTTCAACTCCGGTTTTATTCCAAAATTATTCCCTGGCCTCTGGTCAGTCCCGAATATGCCAGCTATAACAATATCATAGTCAGATAACTTAGCCAGAAGATCTTCAGAGATTTTTTCATTAGCGGGAACAATTGCAAAAGTATCAGCCGGATGGTAACAGAGTAGTCTTTTCTGAAAATCTGAAGCAACATTTTTATTGATTGAAAGGATAGCAATTTTGACATTTTCAAGATTTCTCACAGGTATGATATTGTCTTTATTGTTAAGGACAGTCAGGGCATTAGCGTACAAATCCATAATCTGAGCTTTGGTTATTGCAGATGTAAGTTCATTCCCAATGGTTTCCTCATTTATAAAAACAGGTTTATTAAGACCTGCCCAATATTTTGCAGCAAGGATTTTTCTGCATTTCTGGTCGATATCGTTTTTTGATAATTGTTTGGTGTCCAAAAGTTTCTTTGTCTCCCTAATGGCAGCATCGACATCAGTCACAAACTCAATCACATCATTGCCTGCTAACAGTGCCTTGCTTTCAGCCTCTCCCGGTTTAAAGTATTTTGTAACTCCTTTCATATTCATTGCATCTGTTATAACAAGACCCTTGAAGCCCATTTGTTTTTTAAGCAAATCATCAATAATGACAGGGGATAGGGTTGAAGGGAGATTTGATGTTGGATCTAATGAAGGTAAATGCAGGTGTGCGGTCATTACACTTCCTGCTCCCTCATTAATAAGGTTAAGGAAGGGGAAAAATTCGATGCTTTCCAACCTGACTTTTGAATGATTGATGACTGGTAGGTCGAGATGAGAATCGATTTGAGTATCTCCATGCCCTGGGAAATGCTTTACACAGGCAATTATGCCATTGTTTTGCAATCCTTTCATATACATAATGGCTTTTGAGGTGACATTTTCCCTTATTTCACCGAACGATCTGTAATTAATAACGGGATTCATCGGGTTATTGTTAATGTCTGCAACCGGAGCCAGATTCAATGCAACACCCAGTTTTTTCATCTGTCGTGCTATCGTTACTCCCATCTTATATATCATCGAATCATTTGTTATTGCTCCTAATGTCATCTGATAAGGGAATTTTTCAACGCCTTCAAGCCTCATTCCAAGTCCCCATTCTGCATCCATAGAAATGATCAAAGGAACTTTTGAAATGCTCTGGTAATAATTAGTCAGCTCTGCCTGTTTTTGAGGAGTTCCCTGAAAAAACACTATACCACCTATTCCATATTTCCTGATCAGGTCACTTATTTCCATCTCATGCGAGATTCCCCTGTTGGAATAACCAGCTATCCATATACACTGTGCGATCCTCTGATCAGTGGTAAGTGTATTCATTACAGAATCCACCCATGGGTGATTAATGAACTTTAGGAACGGAGCTTCTGCCTGCTGGCAAAATCCATCCGACACATAAAAAATTAAAATATTAATAAGGATGAAACTTTGAATCACTTTTTTCATGGCACAAAATAATGATGGTAATTGATTGATAAATAAGCTGACCAAAGGTATAAATTTTTCCCACGGATCTCTTCCTGCATTAAAAATGATAATTATTAAAAGGTTTCATAATAACGAACAGTAAGTCAGAAAACACTTAGAAAAGGCAAACAAATGATTAATCGGTGTAAAGTATTATTTTTACAATACATTTAACTTTTTAAAATGGCAAAGAAAGAAAGATTGTTATCCCTCGATATTTTCAGAGGTATGACTGTCGCTTTTATGATAATTGTCAATACTCCAGGAAGCTGGAGTTTTGTTTATCCACCTTTGAAGCATGCCGATTGGCATGGATGTACACCAACTGATCTTGTATATCCATTTTTTCTATTTATCGTTGGTGTTTCAATATGGTTCTCATTGAAAAAATATGGACACGAACTTAACGGCAGTTCCCTTTTCAGGATATTCCGTCGCATGCTGGCTATCTTTGCATTGGGATTGTTTCTGACAATATTTCCATATTTTTCAAGGGATTATGCTACCCTTAGAATTATGGGTGTTTTGCAAAGGATTGCGTTGGCCTACGGATTAGGAGCTTTAATCTGCCTTACTTTCAGCAGAAACTATCTTTGGCTTGTAACTGCTTTTTTATTATTGGTTTACTGGGGTTTGCTGGTATTTTTTGGTGGGCCTGATCCTTACAGTTTAGAAGGCAACTTCGCTGTTAAAGTTGATGAAGCAATTCTAGGAAAAAATCATCTCTATAAAGGATTTGGAATTCCATTCGAACCTGAAGGACTGCTAAGCACTATTCCTTCAATATGTAACGTATTGATAGGATTTTACGCAGGTGCGCTGGTTGGCAAAGAAACAGCCAATTCCACAAATGTTCTGAAGCTTTTACTTATCGGTGCAGCTTTGACCGGACTGGGACTTCTCTGGAATGAATTCTTCCCAATAAATAAACCTCTCTGGACAAGTTCTTATGTTTTGTATACATCAGGCTTGGCTATGCTTGTTTTTGCTGCCGTCTATTTTTTATCAGATGTGCTTAAGTGGCAGAAATGGGGTGTATTTTTCAGGGTTTACGGAACAAATGCACTGTTTGCTTTTTTTCTTGCTGGAATTTGGACCAAATTAATACTCTACATTATCAAAATACATTCAGGAGGGGAAAGCATCAGTCTTTATTCCTGGATGTACGAAAAAATATTTTTGCCAGTTGCAGGAAACATGAACGGCAGTTTACTTTTTGCTATTTTCCAGATGTTGCTCATCTGGCTTGCTGTTTTATTCCTATATACCAGAAAGATCTTTATCAAGGTCTAGAAACAAGAAGGCCCCGGGTTAAAACTTAACTGAACTAAACTATGGAAGATAATGAAATCATAAAGATAATATCACAGGGTTATAAGGATCTTTTTGGCAATGAGAAGATAAATGTTTACCCCCTTCCCCGATCCGGATCAGACAGAAGGTACTACAGAATTCTGATTAAGGATAAAAGCATTATAGGCACATATAATGCAAATTTTGAAGAGAATGAAGCATTTATCGGCTTCTCAAAACATTTCCGGGAAAAATCATTACCTGTACCTGAAATATTCGGTTATATCCCTGACAAATTTGTTTATTATCAGCAGGATCTTGGAGATGACAATCTATACACCTGGCTTCATAAAAAACATCCTGATTCGGTTTTTGACAATGAAACCATGATCCTTTACCAAAAAATTCTTGAAAAACTTATCTTATTTCAAACACGTGGCATAGAAGGGCTTGACCTTGAGCTCTGTTACCCTCATAAAAGCTTCGACAGACAATCTATGATGTGGGATATGAACTATTTCAAATACATGTTCCTCAAACTGCTTGCCGTACCTTTCAACGAGCGTCGTCTTGAAAACGATTTTAATACTCTGGCAGATTACCTTCTTGAAACCGGACAGGATTATTTCCTTTACAGGGATTTCCAAACTGCCAATGTAATGATAATTGGAACTGAGCCATGGTTTATCGATTATCAGGGTGGGAGAAAAGGAGCACCTCAATATGACGTGGCTTCATTATTATATGATGCAAAAATCAATATGCCAGGGAACAAAAGAGAAGAGTTACTTGAACACTATATTGCCAGGTTTTGTTCAGAATCAATTGAGGAGAAAAATAAATTCAGGGGACATTACAGCGGATTCAGTATGATAAGGCTGATGCAGGCTCTTGGAGCATTCGGGTTCAGAGGATTATATGAGCAAAAACCTACTTTCACTGATAGTATCGTACCGGGAGTAAGACTTTTATTACAAATAACATCTCTTGCGGAAAGCCATATTAAACTTTCTGAATTGTATAATACAATTAAGGTGATACCTGAATCACCCCTTTTCGTGAAACTGGCTAGAAAAAACCATTAAATCTCTATTTATGAAAGCAATGATTATGGCTGCCGGTAAGGGGACCAGACTTGGTAAAATCACTGAATCCTGTCCAAAAGTTCTACTGAAAATCAATGAAAAAACTCTGCTTCAGATGGCAGTAGAGTATTGTTCATATTTTGGTTTTGATGATATAATTATCAATGTTCATTATCTGGCTGACATGGTTGAAGATGAGATTAAAAGACTCAGACGTATGGGATTCAGATTAACTGTCTCTGATGAACGGGATCTTTTACTTGAAAACGGAGGAGGACTTTATAAGGCAAGAAGTTTTTTTAAAAATCATCCATTTCTAGTATATAACGCTGATATAGTTACAAATCTGGATCTTTCGGCAATGTATAAATTTCATCAGGAGAAAAAAGGTCTGGCTACTCTTGCTGTCAGAAAACGTGATGGCAACAGATTACTTCTGATAGACAGAGAAGGACTGCTTAATGGATGGACTAATAAATCCACTGGTGAAAAAATACTTTCCAGAAATACAGACAACACCCTTACAGAAATTGGTTTTTCATCTGTCCAGATACTTGATCCTGAAATTTTTCATTTTATGAAAGACGGTATTTATACAGTGGTCACCTTGTACCTTCAATTAGCTTCATCTCATAATATTTATACATATAGGCATGACGACGGTTACTGGTTTAATGTGGGAACCCCCGACAACCTCAAAATTGTGAGAGAGTTTCTTGCTTAGAGCCTCCAGAAGGACCTGGAAAACAAAACAAAAACAGTAATTATTTCAAGTCTTCCAATAATCATTAGAAACCCGAGGATTACTTTAGCCACTTCAGGCATACCTGAGAAATTACTCATTGGGCCTATTGTTCCAAGGCCGGGTCCGATTCCTGCCATGCATGTTGCAACAGAGGAGGCAGATGAGACTGGATCAACTCCCATGGCTGCAATAACAAGAGTCCCCAGGATGAAAAGGAAGAAATACAAGACTATGAAGGAAAGGATTGAAACATTGGTTGATTCATTAATTGTTCTCCCATTAAGCTTTATGGATGTAACCATATTCGGGTGCCCTAATTTGATAAAAACATTTCTGATGTTTTTAATAACAACAAGATGACGGGCCATCTTTATACCACCACTTGTGGAACCTGTACTTCCACCTGAAAACATTAGAAGAAACAACAGCACTACGCCAGCCGGTGGCCAAAATAGAAAATCAGAAGATGCAAATCCGGTGCAGGTAATTATAGAGATTGTTTGAAAATATCCTTCCCTGATAGCTTCTTCGGCAGATTTTCCTGTTGTAACCATGAGTATTGAAGAGGCTAAAGCTCCTGCAATCAGGATTGCAGCAATGTAAAACCACAATTCCTCATTGCTTACGACTTTCCTGATGTTCAGTTTTATAATATAGTAGTAAACTATTTGACTTGTTCCAGCCAGGCACATGAAAATCATCACTACATACTGGCTGTATGATGAAAATGCCATAAGGCTCGCATTTTTTGTAGAGAAACCACCTGTGGCAATAGTTCCGAATGAATGGCAAATACTATCGAAAAGATTCATGTCTCCAGAAACAAGAAAAATGAATTCCAGAGCGGTTAGTGTAATATAAATCAATAATAATCTTAATCCAATAGCTTTGGTTTTCGGGTGGGTCTTTTCTTTCAGTGATGACTCGAGGCTGAAAAGCTGGTAACCACTAACCCTTAAAGAAGGAAGCACCAGAACAACAAGCATTATTATCCCGATTCCTCCTATCCAGTGCGTCAGACTTCTCCAGAAAAGGATTGAGTATGGCAGAACTTCAACATCTTTAAGTATTGATGAGCCTGTAGTTGTAAACCCTGAGGTAGATTCAAAGAAGGCATCAATAAAAGAAGGTATTGTGTTACTAAAAAGATATGGTAGTGCTCCGATTACCGAAAAAAGTATCCATGCGAGCGTCACTACTAAGTAACTGTCCCTGTTATTGAATTTGGAAGTATCGCTACCCTTTGAAAAAAAGTAAAATGCAGCTGAAAGAAAACCAGCTATGGCTGAAGATAATAGAAAAGGTAATGATGATTCTTTATAATTTATGCAAACAGGAATACAGAGCAAAAATGAACATGCTTCTATAAAAATAATTGTGCTTAAAACTCTTGTTATTAAAAGTGGATTAATCAGTTTCATGCGTTTCTTAAATCAGAAGTAAATATAAGCAGAATTAATTTTTTAAGTAATTGATGAAGATTTTGATTCTACAGTTCCTAAATAGATAATAGTTCTTAGAGGGCTCATTTTAAAATTATATCTTTGAAACTGACAAAACAAGAAATAAGATATGGGAAAAGTACTTGTCATAGGTGCAGGCGGTGTTGGAACAGTGGTAGTACACAAAATGGCCGCACTTCCGGATGTTTTTACTGAAATCCTTCTGGCAAGCCGTACCAGGGCTAAATGTGATGCGATAGCAGCCAAAACAGGAAGCGACAGAGTTAGCACCGCACAGATTGATGCCGACAATGTTCCGGCTTTAAGGAAACTAATTAAAACTTTCGGTCCTGAAATTGTAGTAAATGTAGCCCTGCCATATCAGGACCTTCATATAATGGATGCCTGCCTTGCTGAAGGAGTTTCTTATCTGGATACAGCCAATTATGAACCTTTGGAAGAGGCCAGATTTGAATACAGCTGGCAGTGGGCATATAAGGACAGATATAAAAAAGCTGGCATTACAGCAATCCTAGGCTGTGGATTTGATCCGGGGGTAACATCAGTTTTCACAGCTTATGCAGCAAAACATCATTTCGACGAAATCCACTATCTCGACATTGTAGACTGTAATGCAGGTGATCATGGAAAACCTTTTGCGACAAATTTTAATCCTGAAATCAATATCAGGGAGGTGACCCAAAAAGGCAAATACTGGGAAAACGGAAAATGGATTTATACAAAACCACATGAAATCCATAAAGCTCTGACCTATCCTGATATTGGCCCAAGAGAATCATATCTTATTTATCATGAGGAACTTGAATCACTTGTGAAGAATTTCCCTACTTTGAAAAGAGCAAGGTTCTGGATGACATTTGGACAGGAATATCTTACTCATCTTCGTGTTATTCAAAACATTGGCATGGCAGGTATTGAACCTGTAATGTTCGATGGACGTGAAATAATACCGATACAGTTTCTTAAAGCTGTACTTCCTGATCCTGGTGAGCTTGGAGAAAATTACAAAGGACAGACTTCAATTGGATGCAGGATCAGAGGTATTAAAAACGGCAGAGAGAAGACCTATTATGTTTATAATAATTGCAGTCATGAAGCTGCATATAAGGAGACTGGAGCCCAGGCAGTCAGTTATACTACCGGTGTGCCGGCAGCAATTGGTGCAATGTTGTTTATTAAGGGAATCTGGAAAAAGCCTGGCGTTTTCAATGTTGAGGAATTTGATCCCGATCCTTTTATGGAACAGCTTAAACTTATGGGACTTCCATGGGTGGAACTTCACAATGTAGATCTTGAGTTGTAAAAAAAAATTATAGTACAACCACTTAACAGCAGTGTACATGCAGATTTTTCTTAACACTGACCTGTAGTATAAAAGTAATCAATACAACTGAATTACCATGAGCATAGATTACCAGATTATACCGTCACCATGTTATGTTATTGAAGAAAATCGGTTTCGCAAGAACCTTGAGCTTATAAAGAATGTGGCTGATGAGTCAGGTGCCGAAATAATTCTGGCATTCAAAGGATTTGCAATGTGGGGTGTTTTTCCGGTATTAAAGGAATATATAAATGGAGCTGCTGCAAGTTCGGTTCATGAATCCCGTCTTTGTTTTGAAGAGATGGGTGTGCTGGCTCACACATATTCTCCTGTTTACAAAAGCTCTGATTTCCGCTCAATTCTCAGATACAGTTCCCATATCACCTTTAATTCACTGGAACAATATAAAAAATATTCAGAGCTTGTTGCAAGGTATCCGAAACCAATTTCAGCAGGTTTGAGGATCAATCCTGAGTTTTCAGAAATCAGTCATGGTATCTATAATCCATGCTCTCCAGGATCAAGGCTTGGCGTGACAGCAGATCAATTAAACAATGGATTACCTGAAGGTATTGAAGGTTTCCATTTTCATGTTTTATTTGAATCAGATTCCTTTGCTCTTGAGAAAGTCCTTCATATAGTTGAATTAAAGTTTGGAAAGTTCTTTGGCAAACTAAAATGGATAAATATGGGAGGGGGGCACCTCATAACAAGAAAAGATTATAATACAAAACACCTGATAGATTTATTGAAAAGATTCAAAAGGAAAACAGGGCTTCATATAATACTTGAACCCGGAAGCGCATTTGCCTGGGAGACTGGAGAACTGGTTGCAACAGTTGAGGATATCGTTGAAAATAAAGGTATTAAGACAGCTATTCTTGATGTATCCTTTACGGCACATATGCCCGACTGTCTGGAAATGCCATATAAACCAGCAATAATTGGTGCAACTGATCCTGTTCCTGGATCGCCCACTTATCGACTTGGAGGCAATTCATGCCTATCAGGGGATGTTATGGGAGAATGGTCATTTGGAAAAAAACTGAATCCAGGTGACAGGATTGTTTTCCTTGACATGATCCATTATACAATGGTAAAAACTACCACATTCAATGGTGTCAAGCACCCCTCAATAGGTATGTGGACAAGGGACAATAAGTTTAAATTAATAAAAAGATTCGGCTACAAAGACTATAAGCACAGACTGTCTTAAAAAAGGCACAATTACATTATTTAAGGTATTTTGCCATAAAATTAGTTTGTTAACTGCTTTTTGTTAAAAAACATAGCAATCTTTAGAACTAATTTTGCCTGTCCATCGCTCACAATAAATTCCATTGTCAAAAAAACAATAATCTAAATCAAAATCTATATCTGCTGTTCTGTCCAAATGGAATTCACCAACGAGAATAGGATTAATTATATATTTAAACTTATTTCTCAATTACGCCTGATCCTATTAGTTCCTCCCCAGCGTACCATGCAGCAAACTGACCAGGGGTGATACCTCGTTGTAATTTGTTGAAAATAATGTACATATAACCATTTTTTTTATACAATATTGCTTTTTGTAATGGTTGTCTGTATCTTATTCTTACTTCATATTCTTCTGATTCTCCTTCTTTCAACTCAAGATCTCTTCTAATCCAGTGTATCTCATCATGCCTTATTCTAAGACCTTTCCGATAAAGTCCTGGATGTGCCTGACCTTCACCAACATAAACTATGTTCTTCTCAATATCTGTCCCAATTACAAAAAGAGGGAATTTAAAACCACCAATATTTAATCCTTTCCTTTGTCCTATTGTGAAAAAATGTGCACCATAATGCGATCCTACTTTGATTCCATCATTTATGTCATACACATAGGGTTCCGAATTGAACCTCAATTCTTCTTCATTAAAATCCTTCTCTGGAGCACCATGAATCCATATTTTTTTGCAGAACTCTGAATCTATTTTAATTATCGGGCCTTCTTTTTTTTCAAGTCTTTGTTGAAGGAAAGTCGGAAGATGTACTTTACCAATGAAGCAAATCCCTTGAGAATCTTTACGTCGGGCGGTAGGGAGCCCGAGATTCCCGGCAATTTTCCTTACTTCAGGTTTTGTGAGATCTCCTACCGGAAAAAGTGAGCGTTTGAGCTGTTCCTGGTTTATCTGACATAAAAAATAACTCTGATCTTTATTGGGATCTTTCCCTGAAAGCAGTCTGTATACGATTGAATCACCGGTTTTGAAAGATTCTTTGCGGCAATAATGACCGGTAGCTATTAAATCACCTCCAATTTTTCTTGCTTCATCTGCAAAAGAATCAAATTTGATCTCTCTGTTACAAAGTATGTCGGGATTTGGAGTACGTCCCTTTTCATATTCTGAAAACATGTAATCAACAACTTTTTTCCTGTAAGGTTCGCTGAGGTCTACAAAATGAAATGGAATTCTGAGTTTTTTTGCTACCATTTCAGCGAACATAAGATCATCTTCCCAATGACATTCGCTCTGAAGAAGCCCGGTTGGATCATTCCAGTTTCTCATAAAGAGAGCTGAAACATCGTAACCTTTTTCTTTGAGAATCCATGCGGCGACACTTGAATCTACACCACCTGATAATCCGATTACTACCTTTTTTTTCACGGAGCAAAGGTAATTAAAAGGCTTTAAATTGGTAACTTTATCGGATCATGGGTGTCGGCACATTAACAATATACAGCGCCTCAGCAGGTTCAGGAAAAACCTTCAGACTTGCGGGAAATTACCTTAAATTAATATTTACAGGAAAATATCATTACAGGAAAATATTGGCAGTTACGTTCACAAATAAATCAACTGCCGAAATGAAAAGCAGGATACTTGACCAGTTATACAGGTTAGCCTCTGGTGTCCATTCAGAATATTTAAAGGATCTGTCAGAGTCAACGGGAAAACAAGAAGACACAATAAGAAGGGAGGCACGAGAAATTCTATTATCAATACTGCATGATTATTCAAGGTTTTCAGTCTGCACAATTGATGCCTTCTTTCAGAAGATTATCCGGGCTTTTACAAGAGAATGTGGCCTAAATTCCGGATTCAGTATCGAAATAGATCATAATCTTATCCTTTCATTAGCTGTAGATGAAACAATAAAATCATCAGCAACCGATCCGAAACTCGGAAACTGGCTTACACAATATGTCTTTTCAAATCTCGATGAGGAGAAAAGTTGGAATATCAGAAAAGAAATTGTGAAACTATCTGAAGAACTTTTCAAAGAAAAATTCAAGATATTATCGTCTCAGGAAATAAACAAACTGGGAAATAAGGATTTCCTCCTCGATTATATAAATAAGCTGAAAGTGCTGAAATTTTCTTTTGAGAATACAATGCGTGATTTAGGAAAAAGGGCGCTTGCTTTTTTTACTGATTATCAGCTTGCAGATGAAATGTTTTATAATAAGAGCAGAGGTGTTCCGGGATATTTAAGATCGCTGGCTGATGGCAGAATCAATAAACCAAATGAAAAAGTCAGATCGATATGTGATGATCAACCCAGATGGTCAACCGGCAAACTTTCTCAGAATCTTCAGAATGCAATAGAGGCTGGTTTTGGAGACATAGTGAAAGAAGCTATTAAACAGAATGATGAGAATATTATTGCCTATAAAACAGCAAATTCTATACTTAATGATATATATGCACTTGGAATACTATCAGATATTATAAGCAAAGTTCATCATCTCACTACTGATAATAATATGTTCCTGCTTTCTGATGCAGGTGAGCTTCTCAGCCTAATTACAGGAAGCGATCAGACGCCTTTTATATATGAAAAAATAGGGAACAGATATGAGAATTATATGATTGACGAATTCCAGGATACATCCATTTTGCAATGGAAAAATTTTCAACCACTGATTAACAACAGTATGTCAGAAGGGTTTGAAAACCTTGTTGTTGGAGATATAAAACAGTCGATCTACAGATTTAGAAACAGTGACTGGAGAATACTGGGAGGAATGCTTGAAAAAGATATTGACAGTTCCCGAATCAGGAGTGTTTCTCTTAACTATAATTTCAGAAGCCGTTCAAATATCATTTCCTTCAATAACTCATTATTTTCATTGATACCTGATTTAATTGACCAGAACTTTCCTGATGATTATGGATTCCCCAAATTTAAAAGACTTTATTCCGAAGCTGTTCAGACTGATCCTGGGAAGGCTTCCGGAGGATATGTTAGAATAGACTTTATTGATGATGTCGGGACAATTGATGAAGAGATTGACGGACAACTGATTTCCTGTGAGGTATTTCAACCCGTAAAACAGATAAGCTGGAAAAACAAGGTCCTTGAAAAGATTCCTGGTATAATCGAATCAATTCTTGAGAAAGGATATAATTTATCAGATATAGGTATTCTTGTCAGGGATGGAAGAGAAGGAGCGGAGGTACTGCAAACAGTGATCGAATATTCTTCTTCTGCTTCTGATGGCAAAGCTAATAAAAGGGATTTGAACATTATTTCCAACGATTCACTGATTATTTCTAATTCAGATGCAATCTCTTTCATAATTTCTGTTCTTAAAATCATAATTGATCCACAAGATTTTCTGAGCAGGGCTCTGATGCTTCGGTCTTATCTTTTTGCTATAGGATGGAAGGATCCGGAGCAGGTAGAACTAACAAAAGAGAACTTGACTGAGAAATTATCAGACTATTTACCCGAGGGATTTGAGAAATTTTTAGATAAAATCGGACAATTGCCTCTTTTTGAAGCCTCTGAAGAGATAATTGGATTTTTTAATCTTGGCAGTTATTCCTGGAATGTACCTTACCTGGTTGCTTTCCAGGATCTCATATTAGATTACTCAAGGAATAAAGATTCTGATTTCAAATCCTTTTTAGACTGGTGGGAGATAACTGGCAGTTCAAAATCGCTGATTCTACCTTCCGGAATGGATGCAATTAAGGTTTTGACAATTCATAAATCAAAGGGATTGGAGTTTCCTGTAGTTTTACTTCCGTTTCTCTCATGGAATTTAGACCACAAGCACACAAAAAGGCCTTATTTATGGGTAAAGCCCAGTGTAGCACCATTTGATGATTTAGGAATAGTCCCGGTTAGATATAGTTCTGACTTGGAGGAAACTATTTTTTCTAAAAATTATTATGAAGAACGTTATTCTTCCTTTCTTGATAATATCAATCTTCTCTATGTAGCAATGACAAGAGCAATAGATGTTTTATATGCATTTGCTCCTGAAAATCCAGGTCCAGCAATCGGTATAGCAAAAGTAATTCGGAGTGCATTGTCAATAGAAATGAATTATGCAGGTGAAAAAGGTATAAACCTGAGTAGTTTTTATAAACAGGAAGAAAAGAGGTTTGAGTTAGGTGTTATTCCAGAACATAAAGCCATCCTGAATGGTGAAAAAAACTTAAAACTAAAAAAATACAAGGTCATAAAAAGGCCACAATCGTTAAAACTTAAACTTCATTCAACAGGTTTCTTCCCTGACCGGCATGAGCAAATTGACTTTATGAGAAAATATGGGATTCTTATGCATGAAGTATTTGAAAGCATAAATACGATTGATGATGTGGAAGCTGCTGTTAAAAGAATGGTAATGGACGGAAGGATGGAAGAAAATGAATCAGGGTCAGTAATTATAAAAATAAAAGAGCTCATATCAGATCCTGCCGTTTCCTCATGGTTCAAGCCTGGCTGCACAATCATAAAGGAGACCGGAATACTCTTGCCTGATGGAGAAATAAGGAGACCTGACCGGGTTATAATTAGAGAGGGAAAAGCAACAGTGGTGGATTTTAAGTTTGGTGCTGAAAATCCTGATTATTTTGATCAGCTTAATCTTTATAAAAACCTTCTGATGCAGATGGGATACGAAAATATTGAGGCTTACATTTGGTACGTAGATAGCAACAAAATAATAAGGACCTGATGGATAATAAAACAAATATAAAAGATTATCCATGGGGTCATAAAAGGAGGTTCAACGCGTATTCAAATTATTTGCGGAGACTTTTCGGATCGAGAATTCAAAAAGTTTCGGTTGATGCAGGCTTCACATGTCCCAACAGAGACGGGACAAAAGGAACGGGTGGCTGTACCTATTGCGACAATAGTTCTTTTAATCCGTCTTATTGTTTACCGGAAAAATCTGTTACAAAACAGCTCGAAGAAGGTATTCAATTCCATAAATGGAGATACAGGCGCGCAGTCTCTTATCTTGCTTATTTTCAGCCATTTTCAAATACCTATGCTTCTCTCGGAAAACTCATGGATCTGTATAACGAGGCTCTTTCTTATCCAGGGATAGCAGGACTTACAATAGGTACAAGACCTGATTGCATTGATAATGAAAAGCTGAATTTCCTGCGAGATCTCTCTGATAAGTACTATATAACTGTTGAATATGGGATTGAATCGTGTTATAATAAAACTCTCAGGAGGATCAGTCGGGGTCACTCTTTTGAAGAAGCTGTCGAGGCAGTGGTAAGAACAGCAGAAAAAGGAATTAATACCGGTGCACATTTCATTTTCGGTCTGCCAGGCGAAAGTAAAGAGGAAATGCTTGAAGAAGCAGCTATAATTTCAAAAATGCCTTTAAAAACTGTCAAATTCCATCAGCTTCAGATAATCAAAGGAACAAAAATGGAGGAAGAATACAGGAAGTTTCCCGGTGATTTCCACATATTCACTCTTGATACATATATAGATTTTATCATAAGATTCTTAGAAAGGCTTAATCCTGAAATAGTTGTTGAACGTTTTACCGGAGAGGTGCCTCCCAGGTTCAATACATCTGACTTCTTAGACGGTAAACGCACAGAACAGATTCTGAATATGATTGAGCAACGTCTAGAAGAACTTGATACCTGGCAGGGACGTCTTTACTCTGATAGCGGAAATATTGATTGAATATGAATCATTGACATAAAAAGGAATGGAATATTTTCTTGAAAGTGTAGCAAAGAAGATATATGGTAATCACCGCAACCGGTTAAATTATCAGTGTCTTGTATTCCCGAACAGAAGGGCTGGACTTTTTTTAATGAAATATCTTACAGAAATATTGGATAGACCAGTCTGGGCTCCTGCAACTATGACAATAAACGATCTTTTTTATACATTTTCTAATCTGCGTCTTGCAGAGAGTGAGGTCCTTTTGTTTGACCTTTATAAAATATTCAGATCGTTAAATGGCACTAATGAGACTTTTGATGATTTTTACTTCTGGGGTGACATGCTTCTAAATGACTTTGATGACATTGACAAATACCTTGTCGATGCTGAAAAGCTCTTCAGTAATGTAAATGATCTTAGAATGATTGATCATCTGTTTGGATCCTTAACACAGGAACAAATAGAAATTATCAGACGTTTCTGGACTAATTTCAATCCTGACAGGCTGACAGGAGAAAAAGAGCAATTTGTCTTTGTCTGGTCGATACTTTACCGTCTTTATGAAGAATTCAGGTATGATATTATAAAAAAAGGATATGCTTATCCGGGGCTTATTTTCAGGAAAGTCATAGAGAGAAATGACATTTTGAATTCGAATGCCTTTAAATGGGAATATGTTCATTTTATTGGATTCAATGCACTTAATGAATGTGAAAAGGCTTTGATGAAGAAATTAAAAAATGATGGAAAAGCCAGATTTTACTGGGATTATGATAATTTATACATGAAAAAGGGAGAAATAAACTCTGCAGGTTTTTTTCTTACGAAGAATATAATTGAATTTGGGAATGATATGCCTTCTGATTGGAGCTATGATACTAATTTAAGCGGAAAAACTGGGTTTACAAAAAGAAAGATAATTGAAACATCTTCTGATGTTGCCCAGGTAAAACTGATATCAGGTCTTGTGAAAGAAATAACTGATCTTACACCGGGAAATGCCCATCAGACAGCCATAATACTGGCTGATGAGAATCTCTTGATTCCTGTCCTGTCCAGTCTTCCAGATGAAATAAAAAGCTTTAATGTCACTATGGGGTATCCCATGAAAGAAACTCCTGTTTACTACCTTATTAAATCTCTCATTGATTTGCAAAGAAATGCAAAGATCCAAAATAAACAGGTCCTTTTTCAATCGGAGGACGTTTTAAGGATACTTCGAAATAGTCTTATTAGTGAAATGACAAAGGAAGAAGGTAATAAAATAATAAAAGATATAATAATTCAGAATATGATTGTTATTCCTTCTTCGTATTTTGAAAATAGTGAACTCCTAAGACTGATTTTTATTAAACCCTCTACACCGTTTTTACTATGTCAGTATCTTAAATCAATACTTTATTTAATTTCCGGGATCAATAAGTTGTTAGAGAAAGATTCCTGCGAAAAAGCTGTTCCGGTCGACATTTTGCATGAGTTCATTTACAGGGCTGTACTTTCTTTGAACAGGATGGAAACAATTTCACAGGACCGTGAAATAGAATTCTCAGTGGAAACATGGGCAAAGTTACTGGAACGTATAATAAAAAAGGAAACGGTTCCATTTTCAGGGGAACCACTTGAAGGAATACAGATAATGGGATTGCTTGAAACACGAACCCTTGATTTCAGGAATATAATTATGTTGTCAGTCAATGAGGGTATTATGCCCTCTTCAACAACAGCTTCCTCTTTTATCCCATTCAGCCTTCGTGAAGCGTTTGGTCTTCCCTCCATTAATCATCAGGAGTCAGTTTATGCATATCATTTCTACAGACTTTTGCATAAAGCTGAAAATGTTACTCTCATCTTTAATTCAAATTCAGAAGGTTTGAGGACCGGAGAAATGAGCAGATTTCTTCTGCAAATGAAGTATGAACCTGAACTGAATCCTGACCATTTTAATCTCATAATGGAAATAAAGAATCCAAAATCACCAAAAGCATATCTGGAAAAAACCAAAGAGATTCAATCTAAAATGCTTTCAAGGTTTACAGGAGGCACAGTTAACAGGATAATTTCATCATCGGCTTTAAGTACCTGGCTCCAATGCCGTATGAAATTCTATTACCAGTATGTTGCCGAATTAAAGGAACCTGACAAAATAACCAATGAGATTGACCCCGCCCTCCTGGGAAGTCTGCTTCATGAGATAATAAAGAAAATATATGACAGGCTTAAAGATGAAACTGTTGACAGGAAAGTTTTCGCGGCTTTGAGAAAAGATAATGACCAGCTTTCTCAAATGATAGTGGATTCAATAAAGAAAATATTTACGTATAATAATGATTCCTTTGTAATAATCAATGAACTGATAGCCAGAAGTGTCCTGAATATATACTTGTCGAGAATTCTCGAGATGGATGAAAAGGCTGCACCTCTCAAAATATTGTACCTTGAGAAACCTGTAAGCTTTCCTGTGGGTGTAAAATATGGAGAAAACACTCATGAAATATCAATAGGAGGAATTGTCGACAGGATTGATATTAAAGGAGAACTGGTACGCGTAGTTGATTATAAGACAGGATCTACATCTGATTCAATTAAAAGTGTCAGTGATCTTTTCAAGGATGATAGAAAAAAAGAACTTGATTGTTGGATGCAGACCATGCTATATTGCGAAGGGTATCTTAGAGAAAATCCAGGGGTAAAAATTGCACCTTCAGTTTATAAAATCAAAAAAAATCCGGGAGAGAGAAACCCAGATTTGTTAACAATAAAACCCTCACGAAATGAAGAATTTGTTATTGATGACTTTGCTGCTCTGAGGTCAGAATTTTTAGTTGGTCTAAACGAGACAGTCAATAAAATGTTTGATATTAATGAACCTTTTTTTATGACAAAAGATCAAACCAACAAGTGCCAATACTGTGTTTACAGTATGCTATGTAAAAGATGAAAAGCTTTGTTATTCCATTTCGCGCTGAAGTGCAGCCATTTTGATTGCAGTAATAGCTGCCTCTGCTCCCTTGTTCCCATACTTTCCCCCTGATCTTTCCTTAGCCTGATCAAGATTAAGAGTTGTAAGAACACCAAAAATAAATGGAATATTGTAATCAAGATTCAGTTGAGTAATACCATGTGTGACACCCTGACAGATATAGCTGAAATGCGGTGTTTCTCCCTGAATCACACAACCGAGGCAAATTATTGCATCCAGATCATCGTATTCCGCAAGGAATTGTGCTCCAAGTGTCAGTTCAAAACTTCCGGGTACGTGCCTTACTACTATATTATTTTCTGAAGCACCATGTTTCTTAAGTGTTTCGACAGATCCATTGAGTAAAGAGCTGGTAATCTGATTATTCCAGTCAGAGACTACGATTCCAAACCTCATTTTGCTGGCATCTGGAACCAGATCAGGATCATAATCCGAAAGGTTAGCAGTACTCATTTAATTAAAGAGGATTTTAACCCTGGCTATATATTTATCAATTGTCGAACCTTCAGTGCTTTCAGGGAATTCATCCTTTATCCTTTGATATAACTTAAGTGCTTCAGCATAGTTTTTTTCAAGTTCATATAATTCTGCGGCTTTCATAAGAAAAACAGGTGTATTAAAAGAATTCTCAGCAAAATCAGCAGCTTCAAGATATTTTGTTATAGCTTTCTGGTTATCACCAAGTTCGACATATGCATCACCGATTGCTCCAATTGCAAGAGATCCGATAACCTTGTCTTTTTTTGAATATTTGTTTAAATAATCAATTGCCTCCTTATATTGTCCAAGATGAAGATAACATATTCCTGCACCATACCTGGCAAGATTTCCTGCATTTGTAAATTTATAGTCTTTGGCAATATCCAGAAATCCAAGATAATTTCCATCGCCATTCAGGGCAAGATTGAGAGAATCTGATTCTAAATATCTCTGGGCCTGATACATCTGGACCTGTGCTTCTTCATTTCTGTTGTTGAGATACAGCCTAGCCAGCCAGAACAAACCAACAATGACAACTATTATTCCTAGCACAGTAAGTAATATTTTGTAATTTCCTTCAAGAAATTGTTCAGTTCTGGTCAATGTTTCCTCAACATTTTTTATGCCCTGCGGATTTTCATTTTTTTTCTTTCCTTTTGCCATAACAGTTTATCCATAAAACACTTAAAAAATTAACTCCGCAAAATTAGTTCTTTTATAATTATATTGAAACAAATACAAAAAAAAATGGGATCATATTTGCAGCTCGATATGTAGGTGATTATTAATAATTTAGATAATCATGGCGATATACATAATTTCTTTATTAACTTTGTTCCTATGGCAAAAATGCTATTTCGAATCAACTTATACATTAATGATCGAGATTGTCAAATAGTATGAAGCGCGAAGCTGAAATAGGATTAATGCTATTTTCAAGCGGAACCTGAATTTTTAAATGGCCTTTATGTACCTTAAAAGACTTTCATTAACAAATTTTAAAAACTATTCCCATGCTGATCTGGAATTTTCTCCAAAAATAAACTGTTTTGTGGGAAATAATGGTGTTGGTAAGACAAATATCCTTGATGCAGTGCATTATCTTTCACTTACGAAGAGTTTTTTCAATGCTATCGACAGTATAAGTGTAAAGCACCATGAGGATTATTTTATCGTTCAGGGGTTATTTTCCTGGGAAGAAGAAGAAGATAATATCATCTGTTCGTTTCACAGGCAGAAGCAAAAGGTTGTAAAGAGGAATGGAAAAGAATACCAAAGATTATCAGATCATGTAGGCCGTTATCCCGTGGTGATGATCTCTCCTGCCGACAGTGCTCTTATTGTTGAAGGAAGTGATGAAAGGAGGAAGTTTATGAATAAAATCATAAGCCAGTATAATGGGAGCTATCTTGAATCGGTGCTGAACTATAACAAAGCTCTCCAAAATCGGAATAAAGTGCTAAGAGATATGAAAAATTCTCCGGATACAGATGATGAAATGTTGTCAATATGGGATCTGCAACTTGTCAGATATGGTACGTTTATATTTTCGGAAAGAGAACACCTCATAAATGATCTAAGTCCAGTATTCCAGGAATATTATTCTTTGGTTTCAGGAGGAAAGGAAAAGGTCAGCCTGTGCTATCGGTCTCATTTAAGCAATGCAGATTTTAGCGCTGCTTTGAGAAATTCTTTGATTAAGGACCGGTCGCTTGAATATACAACAGTTGGGATACATAAAGATGATCTTATTTTTGAAATGGACGGTTATCCGGTAAAAACCCTTGGTTCGCAGGGCCAGCAAAAATCTTACCTTGTGGCCCTTAAACTTGCCAAGTTCGATTATATTAAAAGGGAAACCGGATTTGCCCCTATACTTCTTCTCGATGATATTTTTGACAAGTTTGATGCAAAAAGAGTTGCCCAGATTATCAGGCTTGTGGGAAATCACCGGTTTGGACAGATATTTATCACTGACACTCATCAGGACCGGCTGGAGGATATCCTTAAGTCGGTCAGTATTGATTTCAGATTATTCAGAATCGGAGATTCCGGAATTGAAGAAATAATCAAAAATGGGAACTAATTGATTTAAAATGAGACGCAGCAAAACAATTTCTCTGGCTGAAGCACTAAAAGATTATATCAAAGAAATGAACCTGGAAGGCAAACTTTTGGAGATTAATCTTATTAATTCTTGGGAAGAAACAGTTGGCAAGGCAATATCTTCAAGAACATTAAAAGTTTATATAAAAGATCAGATCCTTTACGTACATCTGAATTCATCTGTTGTAAGGAGTGAACTGATGATGCTTAGAGAAGCCCTTAAAGAAAAACTTAATGAAAAGGCAGGATCAGAGGTGATAAAAGATATTGTTCTAAGATAAAATCTCAACGGAATATTTATTCCCCGATATTTTAATAGACCTTTTAAACGATTTTAATGAATTGAACTGATACAAGCTGGTATCGTAATCAACAATGACATTTTCAATATTTATTTCAACGGAGATTTTAGAATTTTTGTTTTTTTGTAAAATGAAATCACAGAGTAATAAGGCTTTTTCAATGCCATCTCCTCTTTGGAAATTCCAGACCTCATCAGGAAGAGCAAGCCTTTGACCTTCATAAATTGAATCGTTAGGCATAACTTTCAACAATTCATAAACTTCTTTAATTGATTTATCATTAAGATCATTAAAACATACAGGATTTCTTTCAAATGCAGCTTTAATAAATGGTTCCCAATCAATTTTATCCATGTCTCTGTATACATATAACGTAAGATGCGCTACCTCAGACCTGCCTGATAAATCAATTATTTTTTGAATAATACTTTGACGTGTGTCGTTGACGTTAATGTCTGGTATAATGGTTGTTACAAATGATTTTGAAACGCTGGGGATTTTTGGATCTGTACTTATGAAGCTGCTCAGATCTGAGAACAATTCATCAACTTTATTTTTCGGAAGATGATAAGCGTATTTTTCAAATTCTTTCCTGAAGTCCTGGAGATTTCTAATTCCGGATCCGCTTAAAATGTTTTCAATATCATTCAGGAAAATTTTACCTGGGAGAGGGCTCAGATGAAATTCATCTCCTTCCATTTCATTTACAAGTAATTCCCTTGTCTCTCGAGTTACATTATACTTACTTGTATGTTCATATTCGAACATTTTTTCAAGACTTATATATCGCCGGTTCCCGGAACAATTGCAAATATACTGGAACAATGATTTATACTTTGATTTAAACCGAAGGAAGTTTATAAAAATTAGATCATTAAGTTCAGTAGTTAGAAAATCTTTTAACCTTACGATAAAAAGTTCATATGCTTTCCTGCTTATTGTTGCTTCTTTGTATAGTGTATGTATGTATCCGGATATATGTGAAACAATTGTAACTTTTTCATTTTCTAGGGCACGTCGTGCTTTTTCAGAAAGTGAGGTGCCATTGTACCACATGTTTTTTGTAACAATACGCCTGTTGTTTGTTATTAATCCATCTTTCTCAACAATAAAGTTTTGTGAATGCAATGGAGTGGCAATAAGAAATATTTTGTCGAGCGGAATTCTACCGATAATAAACATTGCGGCAGCATAAAGTGCTGACAGACTGACACATTCTCCTGCTCCGGTGCTGAAGTTCTCTTTGTAAACAAATGCGGTCATTGCTTCTACTGTTTCAGTCTTCCAGTATGGTATAATGTCGGAATCATATTTGTCGAGGCCAAAGTGTTTTCTGATGTCTATATCGAAGTAATACTTGTCACCTTCATATCCAAATAATGCATTTGACTGCTTCAACATCTCCATATCAAAAAAATCACTGAACCTTGAAATTTCTCTGGTTTTAGTTGTTAATCCCCAGGTTGAAAGATCGAGGTTGAAAACATAATTCTGAATGATAAATTGTTTTATCCTGTTGACTTTATAATTAAAGCTCTTGCTTTCTATCCCTTTGAACCAAGGATCCTCCCTCCATTTCCAGATAATAGGAGACATAATGTTTGCCAGAACCAGTGGATAGAACAATTCCGGAAAAATAAAGATTTCCATATCCGACAAGGTAAAGGCAGAAGAATATCTTTCAATTTTTTTTCTTTCGGAAATGGTTAGTGTTGAATCAGGTACCATAACAGACATAAAAGTTTAGCAAATCTAATAACATTAATTCTTCAATTAAGTTCGTGCAGATTTTTGCATTGCACATTTGTGGAGACTCTGAATATGAGTGAGGCTAAAAGAACCTTTCAGTTTCTGAAAAAAAGAAATATGATTCGCGTTTGGCATTTTCATCACTGTCAGAGCCATGTACAGCATTCATTGTAACTGAGACGGCAAAAATTTTTCTGATCGTCCCTGGATCAGCTTTTGAAGGATCTGTTGAACCTATAAGTTTCCTGAATTCTTCAACTGCATTCTGATGTCTTAAAATCATAACAATTACGGGCCCACTTATCATAAACTCGACGAGATCGTTAAAAAAAGGTTTCCCTTTGTGTACCGCATAGAATTCTTCTGCCTGCTCAATAGTCAATTTCACAAGTTTCATTGCAACAATCTTAAAACCGTTTTCATTTATAATGGCAAGAATTGGACCTGCTTTGCCTGTCCTCATCGCATCAGGCTTAATAATAGAAAATGTGTAATCTCCGTTCATGTTATTGCATAATTGGCATCTGCGGAACTACCTGTCTTAAGGAATTTTCCTATATTTGACAACTTGTAAAACCTGCAGAAAAAGTGATTGAAGTTGGCAAATATACAAAACAATTTTCTAAACTTCTTAGTTCATCGGATAACATAGTGCTTATCTGTCATATAAATCCTGATGGTGATGCCATTGGTTCTCAACTAGCTCTTTATCAATACCTTAAGTTCAAGGGAAAGAATGTCGAAATGATTTCTCCGAATTACCTTCAGGAATTCCTTAAATGGATGACTGATTCGGATCTGATTAATATTTACATAAGAAAAAGATCACAATGTATAAGCATTATTGAAAGAGCTGATTTGATTATAATGCTTGATTTTAATCAGCCTGGCAGACTTGGGGAAGCTGAAAGATCGGTGATCAGTTCAAAGGCAAAAAAGGTTATAATTGACCATCATCTTGATCCTGATAATTTTGCTGATCTGATAATAACTGATCCTTCCAAATGTTCTACTGCTGAACTTATTTATAATATAATCAGTGAGATAAATGACAAGCCTTTCGATAACAAAATTTTCTCTGAAAATATTTATGTCGGGATAATAACTGATACTGGTAATTTTGATCATGGTGCTTTCTCAGGAAATACATTCAGAATTGTTGCCGATCTTCTCGATTCAGGGATTGACAGGGAGAAAATCATGAATGTTGTTTATAATAATTTCTCCGCAGACAGGATGAAACTTATGGGCCTTGCTCTGAATAAGCGCATGGTAATTCTTCCTGAATACAATACCGCATACATATATCTCACTAAGAAAGATCTTGAAGAGTATAATCACGTAAAGGGAGACACAGAGGGATTTGTTAATCTTCCCCTTTCAATAAAAGGTATTGTTCTGTCAGTATTATTCGTTGAAAAAGACAGCTTTGTGAAGCTTTCCTTCCGATCAAAAGGAAGCTTCCCCGTCAATTCATTTGCTTCAAAGTATTTCTCTGGAGGAGGACATATGAATGCATCGGGCGGTGAATTTTATGATAATCTTGAAAATACAATAACTTATTTTCTTCAAACCCTTGAGGCAAATGCTGAATTGCTGAAAAATGAAACCTGATTTCCATCCTTATATGCCTGTATTCTTTATACTGCTTCTAATGTTCAGCCTCTCCTGTAAAAGGCAATCCGTCGGTGAAGGCAAAGCTGCAAAACCTGGTGTGGAACAGATGACTGAGCTTAATCGCTTTCTCGTTCAGAAGGACAAGGAGATTATCGAGAATTATATTGAAAGAAAAAACCTGAAGATGAACGAATCGCCAACCGGGTTATGGTATCTGATTCAAAATGAGGGCAAAGGTGAATTCATAAACGATAATGACAGGATAAAGATGAATTATACCTGTGCCCTTCTTGATGGTACAAAAATATATTCATCGGATTTATCTGGTCCCAAAGAAATAATAATCGGCAAAAGCGAACTTGCACAAGGTCTTAATGAAGGCCTAAGAATGCTAAAGCAGGGAGGTGAAGCAGTATTTATTCTGCCTCCTTTTCTTGGTTACGGTCTGATTGGCGACGGGGAAAAAATTCCTCCAAGAGCTATCCTTATTTATAATATCCAGATACTAACTGTCAATTAGTATCTGTTCGATAAATTTAATCTGACTCGGTTTAAAGGCAGCTGGTCTATTGGATTATGAATACTGATAACCTGTTGTTAATATCCGGAACACTTTTCTTCCATTCCGAAATCGTCTTAGTGATAATTGTTTCCGACTCTTTTGTAATATCGGTTGCAATACAAAGCCTGGTATTATTGTTGCATATTTTAAGAATCGCTTCCAGGAGTTTCTGGCACCTGTAAGGAGTTTCCATAAAAATCTGCGCTGTTCCTTCCCTTGATCTTGATTCAATCTCCCTTATTTTAGCATCTCTTGCTATTGGTTTTACAGGAAGATAGCCGTTGAATGTAAATTTCTGGCCATTCAATCCTGATGCTATTAACGACAAAATGATAGATGACGGGCCTGCCAATGGTATCACCTTAATATATTTCTTGTGAGCCATTGCTACGATTTTTGCTCCGGGATCAGCTAAGCCAGGTAATCCTGCCTCACTCATTATACCAAGATTTTTCCCTTTCAAAACAGGTTCAATATAACTGAATAGGACTGAAGAATCAGTATGTTCGTTAAGTTCAAAGAAAACAGTTTCAGCTATTGGGAATTCTTTATCTATCAGTCTTAAATATCTCCTTGAACTTCTGATATTTTCAACAACAAAGTATCTTAGCCCCCTTGTAATTTCAAGTACCTTTTCTGGTATTACACTTCTGAAATCATCAGATCCCAGCGTAACAGGTATCATATAAATCTTTCCAGCCACAACAGATGCTTTGATCTGTAAAAATACTAATTATGCCAGAATTTTAAAGCTGATCCAAAATCTATGTACATGTTGTGAGTTAGGGATTTTTAAAGTAGGTTTGTTATGAAATTATTTGAGAGTGAAAATCACATTTCTTGGAACCGGCACATCTCAGGGAGTTCCTGTAATTGCCTGTGATTGCGAAACTTGTATTTCGAAAGACAGTCATGACAAGAGACTTAGGACTTCAATCCTGATTGAAAAGGATAATACATCCTTTGTAATTGATGCGGGTCCGGATTTTCGGCAGCAAATGCTGAGAGAAAATGTTCGCAAACTCGATGCGATACTCCTGACCCATGAACACAAAGACCATATTGCGGGGATGGATGATGTCAGGGCTTATAATTATAAAAGCCGGGATGCAATTGATATTTTTGCTGAGGATCGCGTACAAAAAGCGGTCAGAAAGGAGTATTCTTATGTTTTTGCTGAATATCAATATCCGGGAATACCAAAAATGCGGCTTAATCCTATAACGGAATATGGCTTCCAGCTTTCACAGTTTACAATAATCCCCTTACGAGTATATCATTACAAACTTCCTGTCTATGGTTTCCGGATAGGTAATTTCGCCTACATTACGGATGCCAATTATATTCCTGAGGAGACGAAAGAAAAAATAATTGGTGTTAAATATCTTGTTATTAATGCATTAAGAAAAGAGAAACATATTTCCCATTTCAGTCTTCGCGAAGCAATAGATTTTGTAAGGCAGATCTCCCCGAGGAAAGCATTTATAACCCACATAGGGCATCAAATGGGAAGACATAATGATGTTTCCCAAGAACTGCCAGCCGGCATTGTACTTGCTTATGATGGGCTTTCTTTCTTTTGCGATGAATGAAACAGGAATGTGACTATTTTCTTTTATAGCTTTTATAAAGTTTTTTTTGATAAGATGGTGAAAAATAGTACCGGTTTCTCCCCAGCTGTGAGGTGCTTGAACGTGATACTTTCGTTCTCTTATTATAAGAATGACTTTTTTTTGTCGAAGTACATCCTGTTCCTGTTAACAAAATACAGACAGTCAGAATCAAAAGGAAATTTAATATGTAAATTGTCCGCAGTTTCAAATTCTTCAATGTTTTTATACTAACTATTAAGCAATCATTCATTGACTCCGAATAGATGGCTATTGTCCATTTAAGAACTATGGAATTTCCAGTTACGGGGAAACAGTTTTTTAAGTTCTATCAATGTTTTAAATTGCAACAAAATCAAAAGCTTAATTAAAATGTTTCCCATGATCATTAATAGATTGATTTTAAAATATTTACTAATTCTCCAGATTTTTTCTGTTCCATGTTTTCTTAAATCGCAAACAATTGGTAAAGTCAAAATTTCGCCAGGACCTGGGCTTAAAACCGACAGTATTGTCCTTTCCGATGGCACTAATCTGTTATTTAAACGGAAAAAACCAATTTTAAGTTTTCTTATAGATGAAAAAAACTTTAATACAGGTTCATATAGTTATTCTAAAGATGATTCTTCATATTATTTGACAATTGAAAACCGGGTCAGGTTGATCCTTAATCAAAATACATCTTTATCAGCAATCTGGAATTGTACATTCGAAAATGTATCAGATGATACAATTTTTATTAGTAATGTAATTCCATTTGAGCAAGATAATGAGACTGTTATTATAACCGGATACGGTCCTCCCGACCTTGCGCGTGCCTGTCTCTTTCGCCCAGGCTATCGGCCGTTAAGGATTATTTTGCCTGATAATGCATGGGAAATGGGCTATGCATCGTTCAATATAAATAGGGATACTTCCATTTGTGCAGTTTCAAGACGTATCCAGGTGGTTGAAGGTGAAAGAATGAGATATAAAACCAGGTTGCCTCCTCGGGCTAAAGTAATTTACAGAATGTATTTTGAAGTTTTTACTGGTGAATGGCAAAACGGACTGAAAAAGATATTCAGGGATAAGTATTTATTTGACCTCGAAAAATTCAATAATAACCTTTATGAACGGCAGGATCTTGCCTGGATAAAGGAATCTTATCTCATTGTTTTACAAATGGCTTGGGACAGAGAATTTTATAACAGACTTACAGGTAAGTATACATTCCCTGATATCCTAAGAAATAGTAAAACTCAATTCGGATATATTGATGTTTATGGAATCTGGCCAACGTGGCCCCGGCTTGGGCTTGACCAGAGAAACCAGTGGGATTTGTACAGGGACCTTCCGGGCGGAACAGCTCAATTGAAAAACTTTTCGCGTTTGTCACATCAAAACGGGACCAGATTCTTCATTTCATATAATCCATGGGATAAGAGAACCAGAAAAGAGAACCATATGAAAGGACTTGCCAGGCTTATTAGCGAAACTGAAGCCGACGGAGTGGTACTTGATACACGGGGAAATTCAAGTATTGAGCTTCAGAACACGGCCGACAGTGTCAGAAAAGGTGTTATTATGTACTCAGAGGGAATGGCAGTCGCCAAGGATATGCCCGGAATAATTTCCGGCAGGGTGCATAATGCAATTTATTTTAGCCCGGAACTTAATCTTAATAAACTCATTAAACCAGATTTCTCTATTTTCAGGGTTTGTGATGTGGGAGAAGATGAACTGCACAGGGAAATAGCAATTGCCTTTTTTAACGGTTATGGAACGGAACTGAATTTGTTCAGACCAGGTGGCAGAAATGAAAATTACAAAGCCGATCTTGATTTCCTGGCAGAGACAACATTTATCCTTCGTCAGAATAATGATGCCTTTCTTGATCCAAACTGGACGCCTTTAATTGAGACATCATCAGATAATATTTTTGTAAATAGATGGAAATCGGCTGATAAGGAAATATTTACAGTACTTAATATGAAACATGAAGGTTTTTCAGGAGAACTTTTTAAAACAAAAGCTGAAAGCGGAAAACATTATGTCTCATTATGGCGGCACGAAGATCTAGTAACGGAAATTAATAATGAAAAACTAAAAATCTCAGTTGTAACCAGCGGTTGGCCGCAAAATCAATCAGGTACAAGAAAAGAAGGTTCGGTTGATTGCATCGCGGCATTGCCCGTTTTGCTGAAATCATCTGTAAAAGGTGATTCGATTGCAATTTCAAGCTTAGAACAAGGTGAAATTCTGATCTGGAAAGGTAATCCAGCTTACAGTTCTGAATCAAAGGAAATAAATATTAAATCGGATACAGTTGTTTCCGTAATGGATCTTTTTGGATTTTATGAAGGGAAAATTGTCATTCAACTTCTGGAAAATAAACATCTCAGGGATGAAAATATCTTAAGAATTAAAGGTGGAAAACCGTGGCTGATAAGCAAACTTGTAAGGACTGAAAGGGCGGTTAAAACTGAAAACAATATGGTATTGATACCCGGTGCTGAATTCAGGTTTTCTGTCAATTCAAGGGAGGAATTCATTCCATATCCTGACATAAGTAATATGGTCCATAAGATCGACAGCTTTCTTATTGATAAATACCCTGTAACAAATGCACAGTATTATGAGTTTATCTCAAATTCCGGGTACAAGCCAGTTGATACCACCCGTTATTTAAGGCATTGGGAATATGGTATTTATAAACCAGGAACGGAGAATTACCCCGTAGTATATGTTAGTTATGATGATATGAATGCCTATGCAAAATGGGCGGGGAAAAGGCTACCTACAGAGCCGGAATGGCAACTGGCAGCTCAGGGACTAGATAACAGACAATGGCCATGGGGAAATGATTTTCATGCAACATTATGCAACAATGCTTTCGGTAAATCAACTCCGGTGGATGCTTTTTCAAAAGGAGCCAGTCCTTATGGTGTAATGGATCTTGTGGGAAACATTTGGCAGGTTACTAATGACATGTATTTTAATGGCTCATATTATTTCTTAATAATAAGAGGCGGAAGTTTTTACAAACCTGATTCAAGCTGGTGGTATATTGAAGGCGGACCGCAGCCCCTCAATAAGACTCAGATCATGTTGCTGGTTTCCCCCGGATTTGACAGAAATGCCACTGTGGGATTCAGATGTGTCAAAGATATTGATAAGAACCAGTTCCGGGGCCGGAGGTAATATTAAATCTGTTCAATTCGTCCTGCTCCTTCACCAATTTCAGGAAGGTAAAACTCTGCAATTAAGCCGGTTTTTTTATAGTACACTGACCCTAAATCTTCTATGAAGGCTTGCAAATGTTCCTTTTTTACAATACTTATTGTACATCCCCCAAAACCAGCACCTGTCATTCTGGTACCTACAACACCTGGAAGCTTTCTCCCCTCATAAACAAGAGTATCGAGTTCATTTCCTGTTACTTCATAGTCATTTTTAAGTGAATCGTGTGATTGATTCATTAATTCCCCGAATCGGACAAGGTTATTTTCCTTAAGAACCGAAACAGCCTCACGTACCCTGCCGTTTTCACTTATTACATGTCTGGCACGTTTCAGTATTACTGAATCCTTAATGTAATTGCCTAGTAGAGATATCTCTTCAACCCTCAGCTCACTAAGATTTTTTATTGACCTGTAAGGCTTAAGCAATTCCACAGCTTTCTCACATTCAGATCTTCTTTCATTATATTTTGAGTCGGTAAGGCCTCTTCTTTTATTGGTATTCGTTATTACAAGCGATAAATCACCAAGTTTTATAGGAACATTTTCATAATCAAGTGAATCACAGTTTAGAAAAATCGCATGCTCTTTTTTCCCAAATCCTACTGCAAATTGGTCCATTATTCCGCAGTTCATTCCGACAAATTGATTTTCAGCTCTCTGACTCATCCGGACAAGGTCGATTGTTTCAAATCCGGCATTGAATAAATCATTTAATGCGACAGCAGTTACCATTTCAATCGATGCTGATGATGACAATCCGGCACCATTCGGAACATCTCCATAAAAAAGCATCTCAAGCCCCCGGATGCTGACATGATTTTTTATAAATTCATTGAGAACCCCAAGTGGGTAATTGCTCCATTTTTCCCCTCTTTTAACAAACCGTTCATTTATTGGTACTTCGTCATCATCGCTGAAATTCAGGGTACTGAACTTTATTACTTTACTTTCCGATTTTCGTATGGCAAGATAAGTGCCGAAGTTTAGCGCACATGGAAAAACATAACCACCATTATAATCAGTGTGTTCACCAATAAGGTTAACTCTGCCCGGGGAGAAAAAAAGAACAGGACTTTCATTCCTGTTCCCATACTTTTCAAAGAACTTTTCAGTAAAAGTCTTTATGTCCATTTTTACACTTTTAATTTCTTTTCTATTTCGTTTATCTGGTTTCTGAAATGTTTGTCGGTGTCGATCAGATTATTAACTGTTTTACAAGCGTGTAACACTGTTGCATGATCCTTCCCGCCTATGCGAGATCCTATACTTGCCAGTGAGGCCTTTGTAAGACTCTTTGAGAAATACATTGATACCTGTCTTGCCTGTACAATTTCCCTTTTTCTTGTCTTTCCCTGAATAAGCTCTATCGGTATCTTATAATAATCACAAACTATTTTCTGTATGTATTCAATTGTTATTTCACGACGAGAGGTACTTACAAGTTTTTCAACCATCTGTCTTGCAAGGTCAAGGGTTATCTCTTTCCTGTTAAGGGTGGATTGGGCATAAAGGGATATTAGTACAGCCTCAAGTTCCCTTATATTATTAGAGATATTAGCAGCAAGGTATTCAAAGATCTCCTCTGGCAGTTCGATACCGTCATTATAGGCTTTCTTTTTAAGGATAGCCAGCCTTGTTTCATAATCTGGTCTCTGGAGATCAGCCTGAAGACCCCATTTAAACCTTGAAAGCAGCCTCTGTTCCATACCCTGGAGCTCCACAGGAGGACGGTCACAAGTAAGGATCAGTTGCTTGCCTGATTGGTGAATATGATTGAAAATATGGAAAAATGTGTCCTGGGTTTTTTCTTTACCCGCAAACTCGTGGACATCATCGAGAATAAGCACATCTATCATCTGATAGAAATGAAGAAAGTCGTTCTTATTGTTGTTCCTTACGGATTCGACAAACTGCGTCTGGAACTTATTGGCATTTACATAAAGAACAACCTTATCCGGATGTTTTTCTTTGACAAGGATTCCTATGGCCTGAGCAAGATGAGTCTTTCCCAGTCCGGAATCACCATAAATCATCAGCGGATTAAATGCAGTCCCCCCAGGGTTATTACCCACAGCAATTCCAGCAGATCTGGCAAGCCTGTTGCATTCACCCTCTACAAAATTATTGAAATTATAATCGGGATTCAACCTGGGATCAAAATGAACTTTCTTAATCCCAGGGATCACAAAGGGATTCCTTATTGAGGGCTGCGTTACATCGAAAGGTACCTGTACTGGCTTGTTATTAAGATCGGTTTTGTTACGGGAAGGATATCTTACTGTATAAGGCTTTCCATCAGAATAATTTGCATTTTCAAGAACTACGTTGTATTCCAGTTTGGCATCTGCACCAATTTCACGTCTGAGAGTCTTCCTTAGAATGTCAATATATTGTTCTTCAAGATATTCATAGAAAAAAGGACTTGGAACCTGAATAGTCAGAATATTGTTTTCAAGTTTTAACGGAATTATAGGTTCAAACCACGTTTTAAAACTGACAGAAGGAATAATATCCTTTATTATTTGCAGACAATTATTCCAAACATCAATATGCGATTTATTCATAAAAGTTAGTTCGTTTTATGGTTCCAAAACAGGAAAATCAGAAAGCAATATTTGTAAAAAAAAAGGTTAAAAAAAAAATTTTTTTTGCTTGATTTTTTCAAAAAAAGTATATGGATTTAATCATCAGTTACTTATGGAAAAAAATTTTTTTCACCTTTTAAATTATTGAATATCAATAAGATAATATATATATTCTCCCTTTGTGTGTGTTTTACAATTTATTAGCTTCTGATGGGCAAAAACCAGCATAAATAAGAAGAAACTAGTATTATTTTGCCATCGATCAGATATCTGATAATAAGATCAAGTTAGTCTGAATTTTACAAAAATACTTTTATTCTTGTCAGTTCTTTCTGCCGAACATTGAAAAATGTACATATCTTTTTGGATTTGCCTTAAGATCCTGCAGGAGGTTATCCAGATTTGCCAGACTATTATTGAGATTTTTATAAATTGAATCATTTGTAAACAACTGCCCGGCCGTACCTTTACCATTATTTATATTATCCAGAAGCAATGTCAGCCTCTCGAGGCTGCTTTTAAGACTGCCGACAGATGTGTAAAGATCTGCTGCAGCCAGAGTGTCTGTAAAAGCTTCCAGGTTTTGGAAAGTGTTTTTAATATTTTCCGTATTCTCGGCCAAAACTCCGGTGAGTCTTTTAATATTATTAAGCGAAGCTCCTATATCAGCTTTCTCAATTCCTTTTACAGTCTTACTAAGGCTTTCCATTCCTGAATTGATATTGGATCGGAACTCAGGATTCAGTATTTCATTGACCGACCCGATAGTGGAATCCAATTTGACAATAACGCTTTCCACCTTGTTTTTAAGAGGTATTAGTTCTTCTTCAAGTTTTGTTATAAGAGATGTTGCAAGTCTTCCTGGAATTGTATCACCGTTTGAGTAAGTTCCGGGGCCATTACCAAAAACGAACTGTACTTTCATACCTGCAATAAGTGTGGCTGTGGTAATTTCTGCAACAGTGTTTTTTGGCAACCTGAATCCTTTATCCACCGATAGTACCACAAGAAGTTTACCACTTTCGGGATCAACAAACCTGATGGACTGGACAACACCAACTTTATAGCCATTGATCTCAACAGGACTGGATTCTGCTAACCCGCCAACTTTATCATATATGACATAATAGTGGGCTTTGCTACTGAAAACCTCTCTCCCTTTTAAAAAACTGTATAGCCATATAAAAACAAGAATAGTTAGCAATGCTGTTGCACCAACTTTTACTTCATTTGAGATTTTTTTCATCATTTGTATTTATTTGTTCTTTGTAAGAGCCTTTGCTTCTTCCAAAGGTAGAATTATATTGTTATGGACTGCAATAATAAATGCATCGGGTACGGTTTTCCTGATCTTTTTCCAATGTGTAACCGCTTCTGAATAATCTAAAAAACTGCCCGTCGTATATTTAAACCTGTTATCTGCTTGTATTTCCCTAAGATCAGTTAACCCTCTGAAGTTTTCAGGCTTCATTTCAAGTCTTTTGGTAGAAGAGGCAATCTGAACCTGAAACAGAACAACAGCTGATGTATCAACATCTTTTTTGCTTGTTGAGTCAGTTTTCTGGGAATTCAGATTCTTTGATGCCTGGGATATAAGACTCTTTTTTTCTATCTCATGAATATATGTAAGCACTGCTCTGTTTATTGCTGATGCCAGATAATCCTGGCCGGTTTCTGATGTAAGATATTTTTCTTCTTCCGGATTTGTGAGGAATCCGGTCTCGATAAGCACACTGGGCATTGTCGTCATATATAAAACAAGAAAACCAGCCTGTTTGACTCCCAGATCATTTCTTCCGGCTTGATTTTTGAACTGATTCTGGATATTTGAAGCAAGCAATGTGCTTTGTTCCTGAAATATATTCTGCATTACCGTGAACATTATATATGACTCAGGGGATTTAGGATCAAATCCCTCATATTTGGTAGTGAAATCATCCTCCCATCTGATTACCTCATTTTCTTTCATCGCCACCATAAGATTCGCTTCATCTTTCGCAGGTCCCATGATCCAGGTTTCAGTCCCTTTAATTGTCTTTTTTGGTATCGAATTGGTATGGACTGAAATAAAAATATCAGCCTTGTTTTTATTTGCAAAATCCGCCCTGTCATTCAATCCAACAAAAACATCACTTTTCCTTGTGAAAAGTATTTTTACATTACCGAGATTTTTTTCAAGATATTCACCTGCTTTGAGAGCTATTGCAAGATTAATGTCCTTTTCTTTGGCAAACGACCCAAGTGCTCCGGGATCTTTTCCTCCATGACCAGGGTCTATGACTATTAACCATGTTTTTTCCTGACCCTCAATATAAGTCAGTCCAGATATAATTACAAATAGAAATGGTATTATCAGTTTTAGTGTGTCAAAATAAATGGTATGGTGTTTGCCGTTTTTAATATCGGTATCCATATTGTGTTCATGTTTTTTAATTAGTTTTGCGCCTGACATCCCGACGTCACACAAAAACTATACAAAAATAGTATTTAAGTTGTATTTTTTTAAGGAAAATAGGTTACTTATAGTGTTCCTCGTGATGGTCCATTTTCCACTGCTTTATTCTCAGGAGCCTATCCCGGTACATGATTCAGCAATAATAAAGCCGGATACACTAAAAAATGATACGCTTTATTTAAAACTGAAGAAAATATCCCCGGCAGCAATAGATAAACAGGTAAATTACACTGCAGCAGGACAAAAAAAAAATGACCTGATAAAAAAGACTGCAATACTTATCAATCAGGCTGTAGTTACATACGGTAATATTGAGATAAAGGCTGACTCCATTGTTTTCGATATGGTTAAAAACACTGTTTTTGCATCAGGAATAAGGGATTCCACAGGCAAGGTACACGGGAGTCCTGTTTTTAAGGAAGGGTCAGAGGAATATGCATCTGATTCACTTATTTATAATTTTGTTACACGTAAAGCAATTGCTTACAATATAGTTACAAAACAACAGGACGGATTGCTGAGAAGTTCTGTTACAAAACTGCTGGATGACGGTACTTCCAACATATCCAGAAGTACTTATTCGACATGCGATGCTGAGCATCCGCATTTTTATATTAACCTTCCAAAAGCAAAAGTTTATCCCGGTAAAAAAATCATCTCCGGCCCCGGCAACCTTGTGCTTGAGGGTATTCCTTTGCCGGTTGCAATTCCATTCGGTTTCTTTCCGGTTCAGAAAAAAAGGGCAGCTTCAGGAATCCTGATTCCCAGAATCGGACAAGAGCAGCAAAGGGGGTATAATCTTACTGAAGGAGGATATTATTTTGCTGTAAGTGATTACTTTGACCTGGCAATCAAGGGCAATATATATACAAATGGTACCTGGATGCTTACTGCTGAGTCTAATTATAACAAACTTTATAAATACAGTGGTCAGTTTTCTTTCAGTTACGCTAATAATGTATCAGGTCATAGGGGATTATCAGATTACAGCAAAGCCACAAATTATAAGATAAGCTGGTCTTATAACCAGAATGCAAAGGCCAGACCGGGTTCAAGATTTTCTGCAAGTGTTAATATGAGTTCGAGCGGTTTTGATAAAACCAATAGCTATACAGTCTCAGAACACGTTACAACACAACGTCAGTCAAGTATAAGCTATTCAAAGACATGGGAAGGTTCCCCTTTCAACCTGTCGGCAAGTATGAATCACAGTCAAAATGTAAAAAACAAAACTGTGAGCCTTAATCTGCCGAAAATAAATTTCAATATAAGCCGGCTTTATCCACTCAAAGGAAAAAGTGTCGGTGCTAAAAAGTGGTATCAGGAATTACAGTTCCAGTACTCTGCCTCACTTGATAATCAGATCAGTACTTATGACAGCCTGCTCTTTACAAACAGAGTATGGAAAAATATGAGGAACGGATTCAAGCACGAAGCACCTCTCAGCCTTCAAATCCGTCCTTTCAAGAATTTTTCAATCTCTCCTCAGGTCTCATATAAGGGTGTCTTATATACCCAGAAGTATGATAAACGCTGGGTACCAAACTATCTTGACACTGCACTTAACCGGAGAGTTCCTACTATTGTAACCGATACAATAAGAGGATTTTTTTACGGACACGCAATAAGTCCATCAATAAGTGCAAGTTTTAATCCGCAGATCTTCGGTACTTTTACTTTCAGACCTGAATCAAGGATACAGGCGATAAGACATGTAATGAAGCCTTCTATAAGCTATAACTTTATTCCTGTCTTCAAAGGTTTGAGCAGTGATATGTACAGGCAGGTACAAAGGGATACAATAGGCAATATGAACGAGTACTCGATATTCGGCGATAACATTTTTGGAACTCCGGCTCTGGGAAGACGCAGCAGTTCAATATCATTAGGCCTCACAAACTTATTAGAAGCCAAAGTTTTTGCAAAAAACGACACGACAGGTAAACCTCAAAAGATTAAAATCATTGATAATTTCAGCATTAATACCTCATATAATATATTCGCTGATTCAATGAAATGGTCCCCTGTAGTTATGGCCTTGAGAACCACCCTTTTCAATAATTTTGGTGTTTCAGCAAACAGTAGTTTCTCACTTTATGGCTTAAATGATAAAGGGCAGACAATAGGCACTTTTGCTTTTTCCCAGAACAAAAAGCTGATGAGACTGACAAGTTTTAATTTAAGCCTCGATTTTGACCTCGGAGAACTTCTCAGAGGAGACAAGAAGAGTAGTGGGCAAAGTTCGCAGCAGGCGACAATGGCAGGGCAGAGGACAGGTTTAACACAGACCGGACCGCCAGGAGGACAGAATTCCGCAGATAACCGGTTTGATGAGTATGGCTATGCCATTTTTAATGTTCCCTGGTCTGCTCGTGTCAGTTATAACTTAAGTTACCAGAAGCCCGGATTTAAATCAATGGTAACCCAGACTTTGTCAGTCGCAGGTAATGTGAACCTTACCAAAAAGATGGCTGTAACATATACAAGCGGGTATGATTTTAGAGGAAAGGAGATAACTATGACCCAGATAGGGATAACCCGTGATCTTCATTGCTGGACAATGAGTTTCAACTGGGTCCCAAACGGCACTTTGAAAATGTGGAATTTTACAATCCGGGTCAAGTCATCGGTTCTTGCTGACCTGAAATACGAAAGAAGGAAAGACTTTCATGACCTTTATTAAAAGAACAGGTATTATCAAAAGAGTTATCAAACTTCTTTCACCCCTGATTAAGTGGAATGCGACCTGTTTTCATTTGCAACACTAAAATTTCCTTTGATATCCTCTCACCAAATAGGTAAAACCAGACATTTCCTCAGGCCTCCTACTGGTCGAAAGGGTAAATGTAAAGATTCATTCAGCAACTATTTCGAACTGAACCTCCACTTTTACATCTCTGTGCAATTTTACTACCGCACTATAGGTGCCGACTTCTTTTATTTGCTCCTCTGGAAGTGTGATACTTTTTCTGTCAATATCAAATCCCTTGTCTTTTAAAGCTTCTGCTATCTGAATAGTATTAACAGATCCGAATATTTTACCTGAAGAACTTGTTTTGGCACCGACAACAAGTTTAATACCTGATAATTTAGCCGCTGTCTCCTGTGCGGTTGCTTTTATTTTCTCTTCCTTGTGTGCCCTTTGCTTCAGATTCTCGGCATGCATTTTTTTTGCAGAAGGAGTTGCTGCAATAGCCAGTCCTTTAGGGATCAGATAATTACTTCCGTAACCATCTTTCACATGGACTATGTCATCCTTTTGTCCGAGCTTATTTACATCCTGTAATAAAATAATTTCCATAACTCCTCCTTATTTTAAAAGATCTGTAACATAAGGAAGTAAGGCTAAATGGCGGGCCCTTTTTACAGCTTTAGCCACTTTCCTCTGGAATTTTAATGACGTGCCTGTTATTCTGCGTGGCAGTATTTTGCCCTGATCATTAAGGAACTTTTTTAAAAATTCAGGATCCTTGTAGTCTATATAGCGAATCCTGTTCTTTTTAAAACGACAGTATTTCTTCTTTTTTACCTCAACTGTAGGCGGTGTCAAATATCTTATCTCTGATTCATTCTGTGCCATATCTTATTCCTCCTTCACTTTTTCTGATTCTTTTTGTTTTCTTTTCTTCTCAGCATACTCGACAGCAAATTTTTCCATTCTGAATGTAAGGAACCTAATGATCCTTTCATCTCTTCGATATTGAACTTCGAGTTTTTCAACAAGATCCCCAGTTCCTTTGAATTCAATCAAGTAATAAAAGCCTGTAGACTTTTTTTGAATAGGATAGGCCAGTTTTTTCAGGCCCCAGTTCTCTTCATGAACGATCTCACCATTATTCTCGGTAATGACCTTCTTGAATTTCTGTACCGCTTCCTTCATCTGATTTTCAGACAAAACGGGAGTTGCAATGAAAACGGTTTCGTACTGATTCAACATAGTCGTGTTTAATAATTAAAATTTTAATGAAATTGGCTCGCAAAGGTACTATAATATTTTTTAAATAAAAATAAATCAGACTAAAAATTAAAACAGATAACATACAGATTTACTCTGAGTTAACAATAACAGCCTAAATTCTTCCAAGGAATATCCGACTAACTCTTTTTAACTATATTTGTAAATCAGAACAAATAGGGAAAAGGAAGTCAACACTTTATGGAAAACTTCATCGTATCGGCAAGAAAATACAGGCCCTCAACTTTTGACATGGTTGTCGGACAGGATTCAATAACTAACACGCTTAAAAGTGCAATCAAAAAAAAGTATCTTTCACAGGCATATCTTTTTTGCGGACCACGCGGAGTTGGAAAAACAACCTGTGCACGGATTTTTGCAAAAACAATCAATTGCATCAATCTTGGTGATAATGCAGAAGCTTGTGATAAATGTGAATCCTGCCTGTCATTTAATTCACTAAGATCATTTAACATCCATGAACTCGATGCCGCATCCAACAATAAAGTTGACGATATCAGAACACTGACCGAACAGGTAAGAATCCCACCTCAGATCGGTAAATACAGCATTTATATAATTGATGAGGTTCATATGCTCTCCTCCTCTGCTTTCAATGCTTTCCTTAAAACTCTTGAAGAACCGCCTTCACACGCTATTTTCATACTGGCTACAACAGAAAAGCATAAAATCATTCCTACAATTTTATCGCGATGCCAGATTTTTGATTTTAATCGCATCAAAGTGGAGGATATAGTTGGCCGTTTAGTTTATGTAGCAAAAAATGAGGGGATTACAGCTGAAGAAGAAGCACTTCATATTATTGCACAAAAAGCTGATGGAGCACTACGTGATGCACTTTCAATCTTTGACCAAATCGTAAGCCTAAGCGGAAAGAAAATAACCTATAAGGATGTAATTGAAAACCTTAATGTCCTTGATTATGAATATTACTTCAGAATTGTTGAGGGCGCCCTCCAAAAAAATGTTTCTTCAGTTCTGATGACTTTCAACGAGATACTTGAAAAGGGCTTTGATGGACATAATTTTATTACAGGACTTAACAGCCATCTTCGCGATCTGCTTATCAGCAGAGATGAAGTTACTTTGAAGCTTCTTGAAGCTACACCGTCAATAAAGCAAAGATATCTTCAACAATCTAAAGCATGCTCAGAGGAGTTTTTATTTAAAGCACTTGAAGCGGGAAGTAATACAGACATATCTTATAAAACAAGTAAAAACCAACGGCTCCACACAGAATTGTTTCTTTTGCGTCTGTGCCGTATCGTTGAAGATTTGACTGAAGAATCTGAAAAAAAAAAGCCTGAACTTAAAATTCCAAATGTAAAAGTTGACGATTTTCCACTTCCTTCTAAATCAGAGATCATCAGAGATGCTGCTAAAACGAGTGGTCTGAAAACTGAAAAACCGGAACTGAAACAATCAGGAAAAAATTCTCAGGGACCCGCGAAACCATCAAAATCTTTCTCAATAAAGGATATTATCTCTGATGAAAACAATCAAACGGTAGCAAATAAGTCGATCAGGGAAGAAAATGTTACCAATCAATTGTCCAATCCTCCTGAATTTCCTGATTTCAACCTGCCTTCATTCGAAAAGGTCTGGAATGAATTTACCAACCAGCTGAAAGGGGAGGGAACAAGAATTACAAGTATGTTCAAATCTATCCGGACCGAAATAGAAAATGATCACATAATAAGATTGCATCTTAACAATGCTGCACAAAAAGATATATTTATTCTAAATTACAAGCAAAGACTCTTGAACTTTCTTTCAGTTAAATTTGACATTAAGGATTTTGATATTGAAACTGTCGTTGATGTTTCTGAATCAAATGAAATAATTTATTCCGACGAACAAAAGTACAGCTACCTTGTATCAAAGTATCCACAACTTAAGGAATTCAGGAAAGCATTTAATCTCGATATCACCTGAATTAGAATTTTATTTGCCTGATGTAAAATTAAATGAATTAAACATTCATAGTAACGCACTGGTAATGACGAAAATAAATAAAGAAAATATATCTTCTGACAAAGTAAATGATTATCGGAAGCTTGGGCTTGAAACAGTTGGGTTATTAACCGAAGGGATAGTGCACGATTTTAATAATCTTATTTCAACAATATCAGGTTACGCTGAATTGCTTGAAAATGAAGTTCCCAAGGATTCATCATTATACGAAAAAGTGTCAAGAATCCGGAAATCGGCTTTAAAGGCAGCACTTCTGTCAGATCGTATACTTAGACTTGGGAGCAGTCATCCCGTCGAAATAGAAAAAGTTAGTGTAACTTCAATAATAAATGAAGCTATTGATATTGTTAGATCTATAACACCTGATAATGTCAGGATTAAGTCTCATTTAAAAAATGATGGTCTGTGTGTTTTGGCCGATCCGTTGCAGCTGTTTAGAGCGATTCTCAATATTATGATTAACGCAATTCAAGCAATGAAAGATAAGGGTGGTGTTCTCTCAGTAAGATCATCGCTGGTACAGGTAACAAACCTTAAACCAGTTAAAAAAACCAATGTTAAAAATGGGAAATATGTATGTGTAATCATAAAAGACAGCGGACCAGGTATTGACAAAGAAGTGAAAAGGAATTTATTCAAGCCGATCTATGGAAGTTCTGGTAACGTAAGAGGTATCGGACTTTTTACAGTCAAAGAGATAATTAATGATCTGGATGGAATTATCAAGATCTCAACAAGAAAGAACCTGGGAACAGCCTGCAGTATTTACCTTCCTTTTTGCACTAAATAATGATAATTCCTGAATAAAATAATAAGATTTTATAAATTAGGAGCCTGATAGTCCAGTTAATTACCTTTTGAGCGGTTTGAACATAACACTTGATAATTTTGTTATTAGAATTTCCTTAAAAGAATTGATGATGTGCTTTTTGCGGAATGACTGATGCCGGTTATACTTTTAATAGAAGATGACAAGGAACTAAGGACAATGCTTAAGACAGCACTTGTTAAAAAAGACTATACTGTTCTTGAAGCAGATAATGGCAAAGATGCGCTGATCCAGTTCAAACCTCGATTGACAGATATGGTTATTACTGATCTTATAATGCCTGAAGAAGACGGACTTAAGGTAATAATGAAGATGAGAGAAAAAAAACCAGGTATAAAAGTTATAGCTATTTCAGGCGGAGGAAAAGCCGGTCCTGGCAGTTATCTAAACCTTGCGAAAGCACTTGGTGCTAATGCTGTTTTTTCAAAGCCATTTTCTCTTGGAGATCTTATTTCAAGTATAGAGAATCTGCTGTTAAATGTTGAACAATAGTAAATTCGTTTATTAATAACTTAAATTAAAAGTCATGTTGAAAAAGAAAATAGAAGACATCTGTAACCGTCAGATAGAAAGAGAAGGATTCTCATCAAATCTTTATCTGGCAATGGCCTCATGGGCTGAAACAAGCGGATTTAGTGGTATTGCTTCCTGGCTATATGCTCAGGCAGATGAAGAAAGAATTCATCTGTTGAAATTCATTAAATATGTTAATGAGAGGGGAGGCAAGGCAATTATACCTGCTTTTAAGCAACCAGAAGCTGATTATAAGGGAGTTGAAGAAATGTTTAAGGAAGTTCTTAAACATGAGGAATTTATCACAGCCAGTATAAATGAAATAGTGGGTATGACACTTGAAGAAAAGGATTTCAACACACATAATTTCCTGCAATGGTTCGTAACAGAGCAGGTTGAAGAAGAGGCATCAGTTCGGACCATTCTTGACAAACTGAGATTGATAGGTAAAAATAACATGTATCAGTTTGACAGGGATATAATGAGCTTAAGAGCACCTGCAGCGGATGGAGCAGCTACTACATGAAAAGAAATTTCATTTTATCAGCTTTTCTAATCACATTTATACTTTGCAGCATAAATGCCCAGGAACTGATAAGAAATAAATCTGTTACGGGTGTTTGCTATGCTGGTAATAAAGTTACATCAATTTATATTCCTCCGCCCAAGGAATTCTTTAACAGATCTGTTTCCAAAGGTGGAGGAATTATTAATGTGACTTATTCAGGTTTTACTCCTGATGCGAAAAAAGCTATGGAATACGCAGTCGCTATTCTGGAGTCTGTTCTGCCTCCTGACCTGAAAATGACAATCAAAGCATCATGGACTAAAATCTCTTCCAGCGGAGTTCTTGGCAATTCCTCTATTACAGCCTTTGCAGGAGGATGGGGTATTGATGCTTTTTTGCCCAGGGCCTATTATCCTGTCTCAGTCGCTGAAAAAATATCAGGGAAAAGCCTTAATGAAGATTATGAGGCAGACGTGGAGCTTGTATTAAATAGTAATATCAGTTGGTATTATCCTACAGACGGAAAAACACCCGCAACCAAATATGACCTTGTAACTGTAATTATTCATGAACTATGCCATGGGCTGGGTTTTTTCGACAGTATGGATGTTGAAAATAATACAGGATCATACGGACTTGGCAATATTCCTGTCATTTACGACCTTTTTGTTGAAAATCTTGATGGAAAAAGACTTACAGATACATTGTTATTTAGTCAGAATACTGAAGCTCTATACAGGGAACTTGTAGGCGGACAACTATATTTCGACGGACCTCTGACAAAGAAATATCTTGCAGGTGGAAGGGCAAGGCTCTACAGCCCTTCAATATGGGATTCGGGCTCGAGTGTTTCTCACCTTGATGAAACAAGGACAGAAAAGGAAAATGCACTCATGACTCCCTATATAGACAGAGGTGAGGCAATACATAATCCTGGCAAACTGACCATGTCAATTCTTGGAGATCTCGGATGGATTAATACAAGAATACTCCCAAGGGAATTGAAGGATACCGAAGAACATATTTCAGAAATAGAAATAGGTGCAATTATAAAATCAGATACTTTGTTTAACAGAGACAATGTCGGACTTGTTTATTCATTTGATGGATTTAAAACATCCGATACCCTTATAATGTCGGCTTTAACTTCAGAAAATCTGTTTACTCGAAAGATTAACATTTTATCTTACAATACGAAGCTGGATTATTACTTCTACGCAATTGACGATTTCCAGCGAATATACAGGTCTCCATCTGTTGCACAAAAAAAGCCTTATTCAGTTTTTATTGGTACCGATACAGTCAAACCTGTAATCACTCATTCAAAAACCGATTATTTTTTCGAAAAGATAGATTCGATAAATTTGACAGCCAAAGTAACTGATAATCTGGGAATAGATACTGTCTACATAGAATATAAAATAAACGAAGGGGAAAGCCGGTTTCTGGGTCTGAAACAGCGTCCGGACAATAATTACCTTCTTAATCTTGATGTAAAGCCAGAGCACTTGAAAGGAGGTGATATTTTAAATTACAGATTTGTTGCAGTTGATAAAGCAGCAGGGCATAATACCAGAAAACTACCCTCAGACGGATTTTACTCAATAAGGATAGAAGCTCTTGGCACTACGGTCAGAAGCTTTTCTACCGATTTTTCAAATGCTGCTTCTGACTTTTTCAATTCAGGATTTGAAATTACAAGACCTGTTAATTTCAGTTCAAATGGCCTGCACTCACAACATCCTTATGAAAGCCCTGATAAGGATTATGCGAGCCTTGAGTTCAGTTCGGTGCTTAGACATCCTGTCATTTTTGATGCATCAGGTATGGTGATTTCATACGATGAAGTAGTTCTGGTCGAACCAGGAGCTGAAGGATCTATTTACGGATTTTCTGATTTCTATGATTATGTTATAATAGAAGGTTCAAAAGATTTCGGTAAAAACTGGTTCAGTCTTGCTGATGGCTACGACAGCAGATTTCTTTCAACTTGGGAAGAAGCTTATAACAGTTCAATCGAGGGGCAGAATTCAACTTATGTGGGAGATGAGTCAATGATGGTGAAACATACCTTCTATCCCAAAATCAGTGACAAAATATCCAATGGCGATTCGATGCTTATACGATTCAGGTTATATGCCGATCCCTATGCCCGTGGTTGGGGATGGGCAATCGATGATCTGAAGATAAATCCCCTTGTGGATAATGTAGTGGACCAAAAGATATCAGATGTAGTGGTCTATCCAAATCCTGGGCATGGATTGATTAATATCTCTTTTAATGAAACAAACGGAAATATTCCTTGCCATATTAGTATCTTCAATGTAACAGGGCAATGCATTCTCAGAGAAGAATCATATTCAGATCCCAAATTACTTATTGATATTTCAGGTCATAAGCCCGGTATATATTTCATAGTTGTAAGAAACAATTCTGTTTCCAGAACTTTTAAATATTCTTTGATAAAGTGATTCATAAATTTATGAAATAAGAATTTCTGTCTGTGATTCCCAGAACATCTGATCTATTTTCACTTTGCCGTTGGCTTAAATATTAAATAAAGAATTTTAACTACTCCTATTTTTAAATTAGCTAATTTTGCGAAAAACTTCTTAAACGTGTAAAACAATTAAAAATGAGCGTAATAACCAAGGTTCTCGGTCTTTTTCTGGGAAATAAGTATGAGCGGGATATGAAAGAGATCAGCCCCTACATAGAAAAGATAAACAAAGAATTTGAAGCTTTGTCAGCATTGACCAATGATCAGCTCAGAGATAAGACAACAATGCTTAAGAAGGAAATAGAAAAAGAAATTGAGGCTGATGAGAACGAAATCAGATCACTGAAGGAAAAGGCTGAAGCTGAAGATGATGTTTACCGTAAGGAAGAATTTTATAGTGAGATTGACAAAATTGAAAAAACAATAAATGAAAAATTGGAGAAAAAACTCGACCAGCTTATTCCTCCTGCATTTGCAATTGTTAAAGAAACAGCCAGGCGATTTAAGGAAAATGAAATCCTTGAAGTAACAGCAAGGCAATATGACAGAGATCTGGCAGCAGTAAGGGAAAGTATTACAATTAAAGGAGATAAAGCTTTCTGGAAAAACAGGTGGATGGCTGGAGGTAATGAAATAGTCTGGGACATGGTTCATTATGATGTCCAGCTAATTGGTGGAGTTGCACTTCATCAGGGAAAAATAGCCGAAATGGCCACTGGTGAAGGGAAGACTGTTGTTGCAACTCTTCCGGTATTTCTCAATGCCCTTGCAGGTCGAGGAGTACATATTGTAACTGTGAATGATTATCTCTCAAAACGCGACTCAGAATGGATGGGGCCCATCTATGAGTTTCATGGTCTCACAGTTGATTGTATCGATAAACACCAGCCTAATTCTGCCGACAGACGAAGAGCATATCATGCCGATATAACATTTGGTACAAACAACGAATTCGGCTTTGATTATTTAAGAGACAACATGGCAATCAATCCTGAAGACCTTGTTCAGAGGAAACACCATTATGCAATTGTTGATGAAGTCGATTCAGTCCTTATTGATGACGCACGGACACCACTTATTATTTCAGGACCAACAGCAAAAAGCGACACCCAACAGTTCGATGAGCTTAAACCAAAAGTTGAAAAACTTGTTAATGCCCAAAAGAAACTCGTTACCCAAATTCTGGCTGATGCTAAAAGACTGATTTCTGAAGAAAAATATGAAGAGGGAGGTAAATTGCTGCTTAGAGCTTTTAAAGGCTTGCCAAAGAATAATGCCCTTATAAAATTTCTTAGTGAAGAAGGAAATAAAACACTTTTGCAGAAAACAGAGAATTTCTATATGCAGAATAACAGCAAGGATATGCCTAAGGTCACGGAAGAGCTTTATTTCATCATTGATGAAAAAGCTAATTCTATTGAACTTACTGAGAAAGGCCTTGATCTGATATCAACCTCTGTTGAAGATGCGAGCTTTTTTGTTCTGCCGGATGTGGGTTCCAAAATTGCAGATCTTGAAAAGACAGGATTGAGTGATAGGGAAAAACTTAAGAAGAAAGATGAATTACTTCAGGACTATGCAGTTAAATCTGAAAGAGTTCATACAATGACACAATTGCTTAAAGCATGGACATTGTTCGACCGGGATGTGGAGTATGTTGTAATCGATAACAAAGTCAAGATTGTTGACGAGCAGACTGGTCGTATCCTTGAAGGCCGTCGGTACTCTGACGGACTCCATCAAGCAATTGAAGCCAAGGAAAATGTAAAAGTAGAAGAGGCCACACAGACCTATGCAACTATTACACTTCAGAACTACTTCAGAATGTATCACAAACTTGCTGGAATGACCGGAACTGCTGAAACTGAAGCAGGTGAATTCTGGAATATTTACAAACTTGACGTGGTTGTCATTCCGACTAATCGTCCTGTAATCAGAATTGACCGGGAAGATCTTGTCTACAAAACCAAAAGGGAGAAGTACAATGCTGTAATAGATGAGATTGTAAGGCTGAACAAACAAGGTCGTCCTGTTCTTGTGGGGACCACCTCGGTTGAAATATCTGAACTTTTAAGCAGGATGCTCAAAATGAAGGGTCTCAGGCATAATGTTTTAAATGCCAAACTTCATCAGAGAGAAGCTGAAATAGTTGCCGAAGCAGGCAGATCCGGTACGATTACAATTGCAACCAATATGGCTGGAAGGGGAACAGATATTAAACTTACCCCTGAAGTGCGTGAGGCTGGTGGACTGGCAATAATTGGAACTGAACGCCATGAATCAAGACGGGTTGACAGGCAGTTACGAGGTCGATCCGGAAGACAGGGAGACCCTGGCTCATCTCAATTCTTCGTATCACTCGAGGATGAACTGATGAGATTGTTCGGATCAGAACGAATAGCAGGTATCATGGATAAACTGGGATTAAAAGACGGAGAAATGATCCAGCACCCCATGATCACAAAATCAATAGAGAGAGCGCAGAAAAAAGTCGAAGAAAACAACTTTGGAATAAGGAAGAGACTTCTTGAATATGATGATGTGATGAATTCACAGCGAGAAGTAATCTATAAAAAGAGACGTCATGCTCTGCTAGGAGAAAGGTTATCTGTCGATGTGGCAAATATGATGTATGACGTAACTGAGAACCTCGTTGATACATACCATAAAAATGGGGATTTTGAAAATTTTGATTTTGACCTGATTCGATCATTCTCAATGGATTCCCCTGTTAGTGAAGAGGAGTTTATGAAAAGTAGCCCCGAGCAAATTACTGAAAAAGTGTATTTAAAAGTGCTCGATACTTACAAACGAAAGGTTGATATGATTTCACAGCAGGCTTATCCGGTACTAAAAGATGTATATGAAAGAATGTCTCATGCCTATGAGAATGTAGTTGTCCCAATCTCCGACGGAGTCAGAGTATTTCAGGTGATAACCAACCTAAAGGCGACTGCAGAATCTGAAGGTAAAGAACTGGCTAAAGCTTACGAAAAAACAGTTGTTCTTGCAACAATTGATGAGGCGTGGAAGGAACACCTTCGAGAAATGGATGAACTTAAGCAGTCTGTTCAGAATGCAACATATGAACAAAAAGATCCTCTTCTTATTTATAAGTTTGAATCATTTGAGCTGTTCAAGACAATGATCACAAAGGTAAATAAGGATGTAGTGAGTACGCTTATGAAAGGACATATTCCGATTCAGGATCCTGAGCAGGTAAAAGAGGCTCAGCGTCGCCGTCAGGTCGACATGAGCAAGTACCGCGCATCCAAGAGCGACTTCTCTCAATACAGCAGCACGGGAGGAGGTGGGCCGGATAAAAACCAGAAAGCAGAACCGGTAAGAGTTGAAAAAAAGGTTGGAAGAAATGACCCCTGCCCCTGCGGGAGTGGTAAAAAATATAAACAATGTCATGGAATGCCGCAATCTGCTAGTCCGGATATTAGAGCAGGCAGATGATCACTTCTTGTTTATTTCTTCTATTGCTTTCTGAATTTTTGACATGGTGATCTTGGTTACAGGAACAAGAGGCAGTCTTAGAGTATTCTGACAAAGATTTAAACTATTCATGATTGCTTTTATACCCGAGGGGTTCCCGTCAGTAAATAAAAGTTCGGTTAACTCATTGAATTTAAACTGGATCTCCCTGGCTGCCTTAAAGTTGTTCTTAAGAGCATTCCCGATCATTTCACTGCATTGAACAGGAAATGCATTTGCAAGCACTGATATTACACCTGCTCCACCAAGAGAAATAACAGGCAATGAAAGCATATCATCGCCAGATATAAGAACAAAATTATCTGGCTTCCCTTTTATTATTTTAATAACCTGGCTAATGTCACCTGAAGATTCCTTGATACCTATAATGTTTTCACATTCATGTGCAAGTTCAAGACAAGTTTCTGCAGTCATATTGCAGCTGGTCCTTCCGGGGATATTGTATAAAATTACAGGTATTGGACTACAGGTAGATATAGTTTTGAAATGCTGGAAAATCCCTCTCTGGGTTGGTTTATTATAGTAAGGGACAACTGAAAGGATAGCATCGACATCTTTCAGGTCAGCGTATCTGATATTGTTCACAACTTCCTGAGTGTTATTGCCGCCAAATCCTGCTACGATGGGAACTCTTTTATCTGTCACTTCAATTATATACGAAAGTACTGCCTTCTTTTCATCTTTTGTAAGTGTCGAGGCTTCTCCAGTGGTACCCATTACCACAATATAATTGATTCCACCATTGATCACATGCTCTGTAATCCTTTTCAATGCTGCAAAATCTATGCTGAAGTCATTCTTAAATGGCGTAATTATTGCTACGCCGGTTCCTTTGAATTTTTTCATTTTTTTCTGCTAAACAGCTTTTTTCGTTGAATCTGAATTTATCATGTCAAGGTAAATAATAACCTGTTCGAGATAACTCTCAAGACTAATGGGCTTATTTGGAGATATTAACAGATCAAATGGTGATTTTTCCGGTTCATTATCACCTAATCCGACTTTTAATCCTGCATGAGAAAGTGTTGTTATATAGACAAGTGGAAGAACTTTCTGAAAATTAGCATCTATTAACACGTCAAAATGTTTTTCCATAAATTTTGAAGCCTCATGGGATTTGGGTCTATAGAAAAAATCAAGCTCATTTTTTTTCAGGCATGTAAGATATCTTATTGCAGTGAACTGATCGGGTAGAACCTTACCAGGAAAGTATCCGAATATAGTCAGATCTATATTCATGTCGGCCATTTTCTGATGAAACCGGGACAAAAGCAAAAACTCCTCAGGTTTTGAAGCATCCCATACCAATCCCATGTTCTTTATGCTCTTAAAATTGGTATATGATGGTTTTCTTCTTTTCCTTGACGATTTGCCCGCAAGAATAGATTTGCCGGTCTTTAACCGTAAATTCCTGAACAATTCCATGGTGCAAACCTAACAGTTTTTTATTAATATAATTAAATCACGGCTATTATATTTCACCTACTATTTTTAGAAATTCTTCTTCGTTTATTATGTCAATGCCAAGTTCCCTGGCTTTTTCTCTTTTTGATGGTCCCATATTCTCACCGGCAAGGACAAATGAAGTTCCTGCAGATATTGATGAAGAGTTTTTCCCTCCGTTCTTTTCAATAATATCCTTATAATCATCGCGGGAATGTAACCTGAAAACACCTGAAATAACTATGGTTTTACCTTTTAATTTCTCTCCTGTTGTAACTGCCTCATCAGCTTCGCTTTCAAGATGAATTCCGGCCAGTTTAAGCCTTCTTATAATCTCAATGTTTTCCTTATCGTTGAAGTAGTTTATAATGCTTGAAGCTATTTTTGGGCCTATCTCATTAATGCTTGTCAATTCGTCAGGCCGAGCATTCATCAGTTCATCTATTGTTTTAAATCTGGCTGATATCTTTTTAGCAACAGTTTCCCCAACATGCCTTATGCCGAGTGAAAAAATTACTCTGTGATATGGAGTATTCTTTGAATTTTTGATACTGTTAAGAATATTTGCAGCTGATTTTTCTCCAAATCTTTCAAGGGGTACAAGCTGTTCCATTGTCAGATCATAAAGATCTGCAACATTTCTTATTAACCCTCTGTTGAAAAGAAGATCCGTGGTCTCCTCACCCAGCCCCTCAATATTCATGGCTCTCCTGCTTATGAAATGTTCAATTCTCCCTTTTATCTGAGGTGGACAATGCAGATAATTTGGACAAAAATGATTTGCTTCACCTTCATTCCTTATTAGTTCAGTCCCGCACTCAGGACATTTATCTATAAATCTTATAGCCTTATTATGGTCAGATCTTGATTTGCTGTCAACTCCAACTATCTTAGGAATAATTTCACCACCCTTTTCAACATATACCATGTCATTTGTATGCAGATCAAGTAGATAAATTTGATCTGCATTGTGTAGAGAAGCACGCTTTACAATTGTCCCTGCAAGTAAAACAGGTTCAAGATTTGCAACGGGAGTTATTGTCCCTGTCCTTCCAACCTGATATGATATTGAAAGCAGTCTTGTCAGCGCCTGCTCCGGCTTATATTTAAAGGCTATTGCCCATCTGGGGGATTTTGCGGTGGATCCTAAAATCTTTTGATGATTTATTGAATTGACTTTAATAACAACACCGTCAGTATCAAAAGGAAGTTCGTTTCTCTTATTTTCCCACGACTCTATATATCTGATCACATCTTCAATATTTCTGCATAAAACATAAGTGTCAGCAACTTTGAAGCCCCATTCCTTAATAAAGGAAAGGTTGTCATAATGATTATCTGCAGGTAAATCTTTACCCAATAGAAAATAAAACAGGCAATCAAGCTTCCTTTCTGCAACAATCGAAGGATCAAGAAGCTTTAAAGTACCTGATGCAGCATTGCGGGGATTCGCAAAAAGGTTTAATCCCTCTCTTGCCCTTTCTTCGTTAATCTCATTGAAAACAGCTCTTGGCATTAACACTTCACCCCTTACTATAAACACTTCAGGAATGTCTTTCTTTTCAATTCTGAGAGGTATCGTTTTAATAGTTTTAATATTTTCGGTTACGTCGTCACCTTTTGTACCGTCACCTCTTGTTAATGCCCTTGATAACAATCCTTTATTGTAGTTCAAACTGATAGATGCCCCGTCGAATTTAAGCTCACAAACATAAGTAACATCTTCAGAAATAACTTTTCTTACCCGGTTATCGAACTCCCTGACTTCTTCAAAACTATAAGTATTTCCCAGCGACAACATAGGATAAATGTGTTCATACTGTTTAAATTCTCTTGACAGGTCACTTCCGACCCTGCTTACAGGTGACTCTTCACTTTTAAGTTCAGGGAACTGTTTCTCGAGAGTTTCCAGCTCATTTAAAAGAAGATCATATTCAAAGTCGGAGATTACCGGATCATTGAGAATATAATACCTTCTGTTATGTTCCTCTATTTCAGCCCTGAGCTTTTCAATACGCGATTTTACATCAGTCTGTTTCATTTTCCCGAAGTATTCTTGTTATATCGTGCGCAATTGATTTTATGCCCACACACCTTCAATAATACGGCCGCATTTGCTGCACCTTCCGTTCTTAAGTGTATTAGATGTGACTTTAAAACCTACCCTGGTTATAAGGTCGGTCTTACATGTAGGACATCGCGTATCCGAGATTTCATTACCAGGTGCATTACCTGTGTAAACATATTGGATGCCTTCTTCCAAAGCAATCTGCGCAGCTTTTTTGAGAGTATCAATAGGAGTCGGAGGCAGTTGTTCAAGCTTATAAACTGGAAAAAACCTGCTGAAATGAATTGGAACTTTATTGAATCCGTTATCATTAAGCCACTTGCACATTTTCCTTATCTCAGCAAGATCGTCAGTCCAGGTTGGAACAATCAAATTCGTGATTTCCAGCCATATACCCATCTCTTTATATACTTTTAATGAATCAAGTACCGGTTGAAGCTTTCCTCCTGATAATTTAAGATATGTACTTTCATCGAAAGCTTTTAAATCAATATTTGCTGCATCTATCACACTGCAAAGCTTTTTGAGCGGATCCGGGTAAATATATCCATTGGACTTTACGATATTCTTAATTCCTGCTTTTCTTGCAATTGCAGCCGTTTCATAAACATATTCATAAAATGTCATAGGTTCTGAATATGTATAAGCTATCGTACTGCAGCCTTTGTTGATACATTCTTCGACAACTTTTTCAGGCATAAGGTCATAATTCCTTGTCTTATCAGGCGAAGTTTGGGAAATCGTCCAATTCTGACAGTTGAGGCAGACAAGATTGCATCCCGCCGTTGCTATTGAAAATGCTTTTGTGCCAGGCAAAAAGTGATATAGTGGCTTTTTTTCCATCGGGTCAACGTTTACCGAACAGGGATTTCCGTAAGCCATTGTATATAACTTTGATTTTCTGACTTTTCTGTTATTACATTTGCTAACCTCTCCTTCTTTAAGAACACACTCATTTGGGCAGATCCTGCACATGATTCCTCTTGCCGTAACTTCCTGGAACATTGCCTCCCTCATGTAAATTCCTTCCGCACTGCCGGAAGTCTCTGAAAACCCCCTGCTGCAAGGAATACAGAACAATCCAGTCGAAAAGACTGCACACTTTCTGATAAATTCCCTTTTAGTCATTTGATTATCCTTATACTTCATTTTTTTGTTTTTATCGCAATCAGCAAATTTACCAAAATGCTATCATTTTCTTGCCATTATTGCAAAAAGGTATCCTGCTAGAACCAGCAATGGGAAAACAATTAGCGATGGTTTTATACCCAAGAAAGGCACAATCAGACCTGAAAAAGCTAAGCATCCGAGTGCCGATCCCAACAGATCTGCACCGTAAACAGCCGAAGATTCCTTCGACAAGCTATTAACGGCAGTAAATTCCCTGAAAATATTTCCTGTTATCATTGCCGGTATAAAACCGGAAATAATCAAAGATGCTGTTACCATGAATTTATCACCTGAAGATATTATACTGCCTGCAAATAAATACATTAAACAGTAATAAATAATAAGTAACAAGGCTTTAAGCCTGAAAGAGTGATTTTCAAAGAATCTTATATTCATGCCTGACCCGACTGCCAATCCTGCCATTAATCCAGCAATTATCATACCTGTAAGCTGATACATATTCCCTACAGCCGATTGTAGAACAAGCAGTAGAATGATCTCATAGCCCGCAAGAGCTGAAGAACTAAAATACATCAGAAGGTTTTTTCTATTTACATATAGAATTGGAAAAATGAAAAAAAGCACCAGGAAGAAGATTGTTGGTATTCGTTGATTCTGGCTTTTGCTGAGGCTGTAAATCTGATAGTAAAATGCCGCAACAGGTGTAAGAATCCTGTTGGGCCTTATATTTTTGTCAATCACAGATAAAATCTCTTTTGATTTAACAGTTATCAGATCATCAGATAGATAACCTGGACCTACGTAGGTATTACGGATTTGTTTCTTCTCGACAAGGTCGCATATAGAAGTTGAGATTCTCTTATCAGATGCAATCAGATACAATTTGTTCCCGCTTATCGGAATCACATTGTTGAACACTGTACTAAGACTGTTGTAAACAGATGAGAAAAAGGTCGCGGCCTCATCATTAAGATAGTCTGGGTTAATGCCTGGTGAACATGAAAAGACAGCCCCTGGCTTCAGCACCTTTTTAACTTGACGAAAAAATTCCAAGGTGTAATATCTGTTTAAAAGAAGCGATGAAGGTGGAGGTAACAATAGAATTACTGCATCGAATTTTTCATCAGTTCTTTTTATGTAGTTATAAGCATCAGTATTTTCAATTACCAGATTTATCTTTCCTGTAGTATCAGATACCCCCTCGGCTCTTATAAGAGAAGGATCCCGTTCAACAAATTGCACTTCTTTTACCGGATATTTAAGTAATTCACGGAAGTGAGCACCAAGCGATCCTGATATCAGCAGAACTCTTTCAACATTTGAAGTCTGAAGCATTGCATAATGAATATCTTCTTCGCGTTCGATGACATCTTCATGATAAAAAATTAACCTGTGATCATAGAATGTACTTTTTTCTCCGTTGTACTCTCCCTCAGTAATGTTCCCGTATGGTGTGTCTTTTGATTGGATGATTTTAATTCCCCTGAGCAAGAATTGTCTGAATAGTCTGTCGGGAGAACTTACAATTACAGAAAATGAAACTGCCAGGATAATGATCTTAAATATAATGGTAATAGGTCTTTTTAAACTGTAAAAAGACAAAACAAGATATGAAATGCCCAGAATAATTATAAGAATCAGAGCCTGGTAAGTATTTAACCTTATAGTACTCAGACTAGAAATTACAATACCTGCAATTATGCCTCCGGTAGTCTCAACCGAAAATGATATACCTGCACCCGGGCCATTATCAGATCCGGTTTCAATTAAAAGTTTTATGAAGGTAAAACCTGAAATGAAACAAAAAGGTAAAAGAACTATCAATGTGAAAATGACACTGGCCAGAAAAGATGGTGTTTCACCCGATTTTAGAAAAAGCCGGGATAAGAGAAGCATGAGAAAAATCGTAATAGCTGGCCCTGTGAAGAACATCAGGTTTATTTTTCCAGGGTCATCAAGATTTGACTTTGATGCCATAAATGCTCCTGCTGCAGATCCGATAAGCCATGAACCCAGAAATGTGCCTGATACCAATTCGTAGCCCCCTGCAATATTAATCATTTCCCTGAGCAACAGAAGCTGCACCCCAGTACTTACAAAACCCACGATGAAAAGATTGATTCTAATCTCTTCTCTGTTCCTTGTAGGAAATTTGTCCGGGAAACTTATTAAAGATTCATGAGACTTGAAAATGCCCCTGAAATACGAAAGATGCCACAGGAAATGTATTATTCCGGTAGCAGCAAGACCAATACCAAATTCGACATGCCATTTAAGAACAGATTTTATAAACGGGATATTCAACTTATAGGTAATCTGAAGTGCAAGAATCAGGCCGCCGGTAGCAGTAATCAGAAACGCCACAGCCAGAAGTAGGTTCCATAGTTTTCGGTGGAACTGAAGAGAGAATATTTTATTCCTGAAAAAAAAGTAACTTAGGGAATATAGCAGGGTTATTGTCAGTAAAATGCCAACAATATGATACATAGTTACTTTTTCAATTCTTCCAGTACAATACCTTCGTAGATATAAATATCAGCATTTTTCCATCCATCCCATCCGATGCCTGCCTTATCCCTTGAGGTATATCCAAGGAATTCTTCAACACTCCAACCATTTTCAGTGGCAACCTGAGGCAGCATAGTCCCTGATCTGAAGTCCTTTTTAATATATATTCCATGACGTCCAAGCACAATCTCGCTGATATTGTTTATTTTTTTTAAAGGTCCCAGTACAGTAATTTCAATATCTGTTTTTTTAAATTCTTCTTTAGTGAGGGGAGGGAACCTTGGATCTTCAAAGGCTGATGACTTTGATGATTCAATTACCACCTGATATAATGGGTCAGATGAAATAAACCTTCCTATGCAACCCCTGAGCACATGATTTATCTTTAATGTTACAAATGCACCAAGAGGCTCATTGAATATGGCTGGAAGGTTTTCTTTATTAACAGCAATTTTTTTATTTTCATATAGAAGCGATCTTATGTTTTCGCGTGCAAGTGAAATAAGTTCTTTACTTTCTTCAGGGGTAAAAGAGATCCTTTCAGAGAGACTTTCTGAATTGTCTCCTGAAGCAACCTTTTGAGTTAAAATAATAGCATTATAACCTACCACTTCATCTTTGTTTCCATATCTGGAGTCTCCTGAATTACAGTAATCTACCTTTTTGAATTCAAGGTTCTTCTCTTCACTTGAAAGATAGAGGAGAAGTAATCCGGAGGTCCATCCGCACATGCTGGTTGCAAGTCCTGGATCTCCTCTCAATGAGTTCTTTTTTAGAGTGTTGAGAAATGTTTGTGGGTTCCCTGTAAGGATTGCATCAGCTGTTGCTTTATCAACCTCATTGGCTGTCTTGTATGACGGGTAATGTGAAAAATCGCTGCTGATAACAAAGAGGTTATCACGATTAAACCATGGCCTTAGTATCTCGGCAATCTTTTTTATTGTTGCTGTATTGCTGGTTCCAATTATTATCGGGACTATCATAGGATTTCCTTCAAAATAATATTGAATAAAAGGAACCTGCACCTCAATACTGTGCTCTCTGATATGTGCATCAACCGGGAAATCGAAGAGTTTGTTGTTATTCTTAAGGTTGTTGGCAATTTCCCGGTTGACTTTTATTTTCCCTAAGGGTGTAATAAAATCGCCTATATTATAGACTGAAGCACCTTCAAATGTCATAATATGGCTTGATCCAATAATGAAAATGTTTTTATAGCCAGCCTTACTCCCGGCTGCCGAATATGCAGAGGCTGCAACAGAACCTGAAAAAATGTAACCCGCATGAGGACAGATTAAAGATCTTACTCTATTTAAATGGGGTGTCTTGACACAATTCTCGAATAATTTTGACAGATCATTTTTAAGAGTTTCTTTGTCTGCCGAGTAGAATCTTCCCGCAACAGCGGGGTTCCTATCAACAGAACCTGACTGTGAATATGTCTTCATAACGATAAATATTGAAAGCAGAACAAAACACGATGTGCGCATAATGCAATCCAATAAAATTACCGTAATAAAGGTAGCTCAAAAAAATTAAAAGTGACTGTTTTTAAGGAAGTATTGTGTGAGAGCGACTAAATAAAAATCATAGATTCTTTTAATATTTTCCCCTTTTCATCTGTCCCGTAAATCTTTAATCCTACACTTACTTTTGAATTGCTGATAACATCAATCACAGGGCTCAGATCATCTTTTATATCATCTATATCATCAAAATCCTCAATTGAAAAATATACATGCAGAACAAGTACACAATCCTGCTTATCAATGTTGGTAAGAGCTTTTACTATTTTTGCCAGCCAGATGGAAGATGCCGTATTGAAATATTCAAGATTAAGTCTTAAATTTGTTGTTTGTTTAGGATCTTTGATATATTCATTCACCCATTCGAGAATTGGTTCAAATATCCTTGGAGCATTAATAGGAATTGATCTTCCTGAAAGGATAAGTTCACCGGTGATATTATTAAAATCAACCAGCGGAGTTTTTTCAGATTGTTCGATATACATATTTTTAAGCTCCTTCATGGCAGGCTTTCTTTTATTTCTTCTTAAAACTAAATATCATATTCAAAAGTAAAATTTCTTTTTATTTGTTTTGATATTTTTTATCAAAAAGAAATGATCGATTGTCAAATAAAACTGTTTATTGGTATAAAAATAAAACATCCTCTCTTAAAAACATATCAGCCCGGCTCCCGAATATGCCAGCTTATACGTCGATGATTTTAAAATGTTATATTTGCTGGCTGAAATTTTTCAACTGTAATGGAGATCGTTCTCAAGGAAAAAATAAAAGAGGCTGTAAATGCCATATATAATATTAAAGTACCTGATAATCTTATTCAGCTGCAGGAAACCAGGAAGGATTTTAAAGGAGATTTTACTCTTGTGGTCTTCCCACTGCTGAGATTCTCAAAAAATACTCCTGAACAAACAGGGGAGAGTATAGGAAAATACCTGGTGTCTAATTTCCCCGAGATATCAAACTATAACGTAATAAAAGGTTTTCTTAATCTCGAGGTTTCAACCAGATGGTGGATTGAATACTTTGATGGCATTGTTTCTGAAAATGACTACTTTAAAAACTGCAAAGTTTCTGATCCCGAAGTAATCCTTGTTGAGTACTCTTCACCAAATACAAATAAGCCTCTTCATCTTGGCCATATCAGAAACAATCTTCTTGGATTTTCCCTGTATCGTATCCTTTCGTCCTGTGGACATAAAGTTATTAAGACCAACATAGTTAATGATCGTGGAATTCATATCTGCAAATCTATGTTGGCATGGCAGAAATATGGGAATAATGAGACCCCTGAATCTTCAGGGATAAAAGGTGACCATCTTGTTGGAAAATACTATGTGAAATTTGAACAGGAATATAAACATCAGATCGAAGAACTTGTCAAACAGGGGATCAGTGAAAATGAAGCAAGAAATTCAGCTCCGCTGATACGTGAAGCGCGTGAGATGCTTCTTAAATGGGAATCTGGCGATATTCAAACCGTGAAACTCTGGAAAATGATGAATTCCTGGGTTTATGATGGTTTTGATGAAACATACAGATTACTCGGAGTGGATTTCGATAAAATCTATTATGAATCCGAAACTTACATTGTTGGGAAGGAAATTGTTCTTAAAGCACTGAATGATAATATTTTGTATAAACAAGATGATAATTCAATCTGGGCTGACCTTACATCGCAAGGTCTTGACCATAAACTCTTACTTCGTTCAGATGGTACTGCAGTTTATATGACACAGGATCTTGGAACTGCTGTCGAAAGGTATCGTGACTTTGCTTTTAATAAAACAATATATGTGGTTGGGAATGAACAGAACTACCATTTCCAGGTACTGAGGGCACTTATGAAGAAAATGGGCTACAAATGGGCCGATGGTCTTATCCATTTTTCTTATGGAATGGTAGAACTGCCTGAAGGTAAAATGAAATCAAGAGAAGGTACAGTTGTCGATGCTGATGATCTAATAAGAGAAATGAAAGAGACTGCAAAGGGAGTTTCTCTTGAGCTGGGAAAATTATCAGATTATTCTGACGAAGAACGAGAAGAAATTTTTAGAAAAATAGGCCTGGGTGCACTTAAATATTTTATTCTGAAAGTTGATCCCCATAAAAATATGACTTTCAATCCTGCGGAATCAATTGATTTCAATGGTAATACCGGACCATTTATCCAGTATACATATGCAAGGATAAGATCTGTTTTCCGTAAGGCAGAACAATTAGGAATATATCCCCAAAAACGTTCTATTCGGACTGCAAATCCCGGACCAAAAGAAATAGAACTGATAAAACTGTTAAGGAAGTTCACAGATACTGTTTCTGAAGCTGCTTTAAATCTATGCCCTGCTCTGATAGCAAACTATTGCTATGATCTGTCGAAGGAATATAATCAGTTTTACCATGATTTCTCTATTCTTGGAGAACCGGATATGGCTCTCAGAGACTTCAGACTCTATCTTTCCAGGATCACAAGCGATCTGTTATCAAAAGGCATGTGGCTGTTGGGCATTGAGATGCCTGAACGTATGTAGTATTTTTATAATTATAATAATATGTTTGAAAATTTAAGCGAAAGGCTTGAAAAGTCCTTCAAAATTCTTAAGGGACAAGGAAGAATTTCAGAAATCAATATTGCAGAAACCCTAAAGGAAGTTAGAAGAGCACTTCTCGATGCTGATGTTAACTTTAAGATTGCCAAACAATTTACTGATTCGGTTAAGTCCAAAGCTCTTGGTCAGGAGGTTCTTAAATCAGTAAACCCTTCTCAGATGATGATTAAAATAGTTCATGATGAACTTGTTGATCTTATGGGAGGTGATAAATCTGATATTAATATTAAAATCAATCCGGCTATAATATTAATAGCAGGACTTCAGGGTTCCGGCAAAACCACTTTCAGCGGGAAGCTGGCAAAATGGGTGAAGTCAAAACGGGGCAAGAATCCTTTACTGGTCGCAGGTGATGTTTACAGACCTGCTGCTATTGAGCAACTTAAAATAATCGCGGGTCAGATTGAGGTGCCTGTTTACACAGAAGAAGACAACAGGAATCCTGTTCAGATTATTAAGAATGCTGTTAAGGAGGCAAAACTTAAGAACAATGATGTGGTAATCATTGATACAGCAGGCCGCCTGGCTGTTGATGAGGAAATGATGAATGAGATTTCTTTAATTAAAAATTCAATAAATCCTCATGAAATTTTGTTTGTGGTTGACTCTATGACAGGCCAGGATGCCGTTAATACAGCAAAGGAATTCAACGACCGCCTCGATTTCGACGGTGTTGTGTTGACTAAGCTTGACGGTGATACAAGGGGAGGAGCTGCACTCTCAATTAAATCTGTGGTCAATAAACCAATAAAGTTTGTCAGCTCGGGTGAAAAGATGGATGCGATTGATATATTTTATCCCTCAAGAATGGCTGATAGAATCCTGGGAATGGGAGATATCGTTTCACTTGTTGAAAAAGCCCAGGAGCAATACAATTTAGAAGAAGCACGAAAACTGCAGAAGAAAATTGCAAAAGATCAATTTGACTTTAACGATTTCATCGCCCAAATTCAGCAGATTAAAAAAATGGGTAATGTCAAAGATCTGATGTCGATGATACCTGGAGTGGGCAAAGCAGTTAAAGATCTTGATATCGACGATAATGCTTTTAAAGGAATAGAAGCAATAATAAGAAGTATGACACCGGAGGAAAGAAAAAATCCTGTTGTTCTGAATGGGAGCCGGCGTAAAAGAATCGCTTTGGGAAGCGGGACAACCGTTCAGGATGTAAACAAGCTTTTAAAACAGTTCGATGAAACAAGAAGAATGATGAAAATGATGACCCGTGGCAGAAATATGGCAGGATTCCCGGGAAGAAAATAAAAAACTATGTATACTGTTCTAGACGGCAAAAAGATAGCTTCTGAAATCAAGAAGGAGATAGGTGAAAAAGTTGCAGAAATGGTGATTGAAGGCAAAAAAATTCCTCACCTGTCTGCAATCCTTGTAGGTAATGAAGGATCAAGTGAAACTTATGTTAATAATAAGGTTAGAGATTGTGCCGAAGTCGGATTTAAATCCACACTTATTAGATTTGCTGCTGAAATATCTGAGAATGAGCTCATTAATAAGATAATTGAGCTTAATAAAAACGAAGATGTCGATGCCTTCATTGTTCAATTGCCGCTTCCTGATCATATTTCAGAGAATAGGGTTATTGAAGCAATTGATCCTGAAAAAGATGCCGATGGATTCCACCCGGTAAATATTGGACGAATGGTAACGGGAATTCCTGGATACCTGCCAGCCACTCCTTATGGTATAATTGAACTTATCGACAGATACAATATTGAGATCCAAGGTAAACATTGCGTGATTATTGGCAGAAGTAATATAGTCGGAAGACCCCTAAGCATAATGCTGTCTCAGAAAGGAAGGGATGCAACTGTCACTCTGGTACATAGCAGAACAAGAAATATCAATGACTTTGTACTTCAGGCAGACATTATTGTTGCAGCTTTGGGTTCTCCAGGTTTTGTTAAAGCTGAAATGGTGAGTGAAGGAGCAATAGTTATTGATGTAGGAACAACAAGAGTGCCATGTGCCGAAACAAGAAGTGGGTGGAAACTCACAGGAGATGTTGATTTTGAAAATGTTGCACCTAAATGTTCATTTATTACCCCAGTCCCAGGTGGTGTCGGACCAATGACAAGGGTAGCCCTTCTAAAAAACACACTGCGAGCTGCTCAAATAAGACAATCCCGGAGAAACACTTAAAATGTCACTCAAAAACAGCTCTCCTTGTATGGCACGAGTCGTAAAATTAGTCTTATAAACAAATACGAATATACTAATGGAAAATGAAAAACCGGGAAAATCCCGGTTTCTCAAAAGTAGAATTTAGGTTAATTCTAGGGTAAATTAGGTTATATATTGTGAATGTTGGTTTCAAGAGCATAGATGAATAAATCAAATAAATGGTTGCGTTTATTTTGAAAAAAAGTGAAAATATTTTAACATATTATCCTATTTGACTGGAAACCAGATGAAAAAAAATGCTGAATGTTAATAATTATGCAATCAGTGACACAAGAATAATTTAAATGTTTATATTTTTGTACTCTATAATTTCAGGGGATGGAAGACGATAAATATGGGTTTTCCTATGAGGAGGAAATTAAAAAGGCTGTCCAGAAGTTCGAGAGGATGCGAAAGAATAATGAGAGTTATTTCTTTGATGTTATTGAATTTGAATCAATTATCGATTATTACATCGAGAGCAATAATTCTCTGAAAGCTTTTGAAGCAGCAACCCTTGCATCCCAACAACACCCTAATTCGGTATCGATACAATTAAGGAAGGCCAGGGTCCTTCTTGATAAAGGCCGTGCAGTGGAGGCTCTCAGAATCCTTAAAAAACTTGAGAATATAGAGCCCGGCAACCACGAGATCTATGTTGCTAAAGGCACCGCAATGGGTATACTTGGTGATATTCATGGTGCTAAAAAGATGTTTGACTTTGCCCTGACTCTGGATTCAGATGATACAGCAAATATTCTGTTCTCAATAACTTCAGTGCTCCAAAATCTGAATTATTACGAACATCTTATTCCTTATCTGAAAAAACTTATTGAACTGGAACCAGATTTTTTTGCCCATCTTTATGATCTTGCTTATGCCTACGACAAGACTGAGAATTATAATGAAAGTATTAAATACTATTTGAAATATCTTGAGGAAGAACCATTTTCCGATAGCGCCTGGTATAATCTTGGGATCATTTATAATAAGCTCGATGAACCTGACAAAGCACTGGCTGCTTATGATTATGCCCTTGCGGTAAACTCAACCAATGCTTTTGCCCTGTTTAATAAAGGTAATATTCTTTGTAATCTGGAAAGATTTGAAGAAGCTATTCCAGTTTATCATGAATATCTTGAGAATGAGCCTGATAGCTTTGAAGCAATGACCTACCTTGCAGAATGTTATGAAAAGACAGGAGATCTGGTGCTGGCCAAGAAATATTACCATGAAGCAATTGATCTTGCTCCTGAATTTGCAGATCCCTGGTTTGGCCTTGGCATTTTGGCTCTCGATTCAGGTAATCCTGAAGACAGCCTTATTTTCCTGAGAAAAGCTGTAAGGCTTGATGATGAAAATCCTGAAATATGGTATCTTCTGGGTAAAGCACACTATTTAGCAGGCGAAAATAAAGCAGCTCTCCGGTGCTTCAGAGAAGCCCTAAAGATAGATGCTTATTACAATGAAGTATGGTCAGATCTTGGAAGAATAATTCTAAAAGAAGGATATAATTGTAAAGCTTTACCATATCTCGAGAAAGCATATAAAATAATTGGCGATGTGCCTGGAATAAACTATCTGCTGGGAGCATTTTATATGGATGCAGGAAATATTGAAAAGTCCTGCAGACATCTTGAACTTGCTCTCTCTGCTGAAAAAGAGCTTTTTTATGATTTCAGGGATATTTATCCCATTGACCTTCATAACCGGAAAATAAAAAGAATTCTAAATGATTACAATATCTTCTGAGATCAGAGTTTTATAAAAAATCCTTATTTTAACCTGCTCATTGTACTTGTTTTAGTATCCGATTTTAATCTAAAGTAATACTGCCAGTTTATGAAGAATATATTACCGTATTTACCAGAACGACCTGCAAAGCCCAGAAATTATGGCATCACAATGGTTATGGATAAAGGACTAAGCATAAGGGAGGCCGAGGACTTCATGTCTGTGGGCAGTGAATATGCCGACCTTATAAAGCTGGGATTCGGCACATCGCTTCTTACACCTGGATTTGAGAAAAAAATCGAGATTTATAAAAAAGCAGGATGTATTCCATATTTCGGAGGTACTTTGTTTGAAGCATTTATTATCAGAGACATGTTTAAAGATTATGTCAATTTTCTTGATAAACATAAGGTTGAACTTGTTGAGATTTCTGATGGATCGTATGAGATTGACCATAAAAAGAAACTTGAATATATTAAAGTACTTGCAAAAAGAGGAAGTGTGATTTCTGAAGTGGGATCAAAAAAGAAAGACATTATTTATACACCGGAACAATGGGTTCAAATGATGGTGTCAGAACTTGATGCAGGATCTTCCAAAGTAATTGCAGAGGCACGGGAATCAGGTACAGTTGGAATTTACAATGACGATGGATCAATAAATCATCCGGTAGTAGATGCAATCTCAGAACATGTTAAACTTGAGAATGTCATATGGGAAGCCCCGCTTAAAGTTCAACAGGCTTGGTTTATTAAACATTTCGGAGCAAATGTTAACCTTGGAAACATTCCCCCTGATGAGATCATCCCTCTTGAATCGCTCAGATGCGGGCTGAGAGGTGATACTTTCTTCCAATTTCTGCCCAATGACCTTAAAAAATAGTCATTTTGAGGGTCTGCTATCTCTAAATTACTAATAATGAGAAAATTCGGCCTCATTGGATATCCTTTGGGACACTCATTCTCAAAAAAATACTTCTCTGAAAAATTTGAAAAAGAAGAGATAACTGATTGCTCTTATGATAATTATCCTCTATCCAGTATCGGGCAGTTGCATGATCTTCTAAAATCTGATCCTGAAATAATTGGTCTGAATGTTACAATACCTTACAAAACTTCCGTAATTAAAATAATTGATTCTATTGACTATGAATCAGAAAAAGTTGGAGCTGTTAATGTATTAAAAATAAAGAGAACCGAAGGCAAGATTAAAATATCCGGATTTAACAGCGATATTTACGGAATACAGATCACTTTAATGCCATTTCTATCTGAAAGTTTGAAAAATGCACTGGTTCTGGGAACAGGCGGCAGTTCCAAAGCCGTATGTCATGTATTAAATAAAATAAGTGTAAAATATACACTTATTTCCAGGACTAAAAAGCCTGGGTGTCTTACCTATTCAGAACTTAGTAAAGACATCCTCATGAACAATCAGTTGATAATCAATACAACGCCTCTTGGAATGTATCCAGATATCCTGACCCGGCCAGATCTCAGATATGATGACCTGAAGGAAGGAATGATTCTTTTTGATCTTGTTTATAATCCTGAAATGACATCTTTCCTAAAAGAAGGGAAGGAGAGGGGCTGTACTGTCATTAATGGTTTAAAAATGCTTTATGCCCAGGCTGAGCGTTCGTGGGATATCTGGAATGATGACAATCTATAACCGGAATTTCCTCGTTTTCTCCTAAGGGTTATTTTTTTTCTTTCTTCTGAGCCAGTATCGGGGATCACAATCTATACATTCCTGCAGCCAGTATCCCGGGGTTACAAAACTGCCTTCCGGCGTCTTAAGCTGGCGTTCATAAATTGCAAAAACAGGATTGAAAACTATATCAGTTACTCCGATAGTATATTTTGGCTCTTCTCCCGGGACTTCAGAAGGAATAATTAATTCCCTGACTTCAAGATTATTGAATTCCAGAAGCTGGCGAAGAAATGCAGCACGTTCACCTGAAACCCCGGTTTCAATGATTGTACACCTTATTCCATCAATTTCGCCAATAATATGTTTTAAATTATTTATCGCCATAATCTGGACAACTTGTCAAACTCCAAAACTAACTTCCCTTATTATTTCAAAAACAATACTGGCAAAACCTGTCACAATTATACCTGCAACACATATTCCGAGTCCGATACGTGTGGGGAGATCACTTATGAAATTTTCAACATGTGTTTCATCTGCATTTATGAACATAGCCTTAACAACAAGAAGATAATAATAAAGAGAAATAATTGTATTAAGTACTGCAATTGTTACAAGCAGATAATAACCCTTTTCAGCTGCGGCAGTAAAAAGGAAGAACTTCCCGAAAAATCCTGCAACAGGAGGTATACCGGCCAGTGAAAACACAGCCAAGGTCATTACAAGGCTAAGCCGAGGATTTGTATGGTATAGTCCGTTATAATCATTAAGATTCTCCTTACCTGTGGCATTTGAGATTGCAGCCACCACACCGAACGCACCCAGATTTGAGAAAATATACACGAGAACATAATAAATCACAGAGGCCATCCCCATCTGGTTGCCACCAATCACACCAAGAAAAATATAGCCAGCCTGAGATATTGATGAAAATGCTAGAAACCTTTTAAGATTTTGCTGACGGATCGCAAAAAGGTTTCCAATAGTCATTGTCAAAACAGAAGTGACATATATGGCTTTCTGCCAGGTTTCTATTACAGCCGGGAATACCGTGAACAGAACAATAATAAAAATGAATACTGCAGATCCTTTTGAGATTACAGACAGGTATGATGTTATATTCACAGGTGAACCTTCATAAACATCTGCTGTCCATAGATGAAAAGGCACAATAGATATTTTAAATGACATCCCAGAAAAGAAGAAAATAAATCCAAGGAGCTGAAGATTATTATTTTGAAAAGTCTGGGCCACCTCACTGAAATAAAGCGATCCGGTGGTGCCGTATATCATCGCCAGTCCATACAGCAAAACGCCCGAGGAAAGTGCTGATATAAGAATAAGTTTAATACCAGCCTCAGCCGATTTGTTATTATATTTGTTATAGGCAGCCAAAGCGGCCATAGGAATTGTTGCCAGTTCAAGTCCAATATAAAACATAAGGAAATGGCCAGTTGAGATCATAAAGTTCATCCCGGCAAGCGTTGAAATCAGCAGAATGAAATATTCACTGACCCTGTCATGGTTTTCTTCTTTATTAATCCATGTTAAAGACTGAAACAATACAAGCAAAGCTCCTATATTAAGAATGTTTTTCATGATCAGCCTTGTCTTGTCGGCAATGTACATATTGCCGAACAGACTTCCTGAAGGTGAAGGAAGAAATCCTGCCAGTGTAATTACAAAGAAAGTAATAACTGCAAAATAACTTATTGATTTCCTGCTTTTTGAGCCATGGAATATTTCAGCTGCCAGCACTGTAAGTGCTGCAGCAGTAAGAAGAAGTTCATGTCTCATCAATGCAAAATCCCCAGGATTCATATTAATTGTATGTAAAGTATATTCAATTAAGATTAATAAAGTTCAACAAAGCTGGCTTTTTTAAAAAACATTTATTGCAAATATTTTATTTATTATTGGCTGAAGACTCGTACCAGTTAATGATGTTAACCAGAAAGGTGCAAGTCCGATTAGGGCTACAAACGCAATAAGTGAGATTGTTGAGATCCTTTCATACCATTCTGCATCAGTAAGATGAAAGTAATGCTCATTTTCTGATGTTCCGAGCAACAGTATCGCTATAACCCGTAGGATATAAACTGCAGTTATTACAATGGAAGTAACTGCAATTATAGTAGTAATTCTGTGGAAGTGATCGGGATGCTGAAAAGCTCCAACAAAAATCGTCATTTCGGCTACAAATCCGCTCAACCCAGGAAGACCAAGTGATGCCAGACCAGCTATCACATAGCATACTGAAAGAAAAGGAATGAACTTCATAAGTCCACCCATCTCATTTATCATTCTTGTGTGTGTTCTGCTATAAATCATACCGATGAGTGCAAAGAACAGGGCGGTCATTAGCCCATGCGAAATCATCTGAATTATTGCTCCATTCATTGCTGTCTGGTTCATCATAAGAATTGCAAAAAGGACAAGGCCGCAATGACTCACGGAAGAATAGGCATTGATGTATTTAAGATCTTTTTGTACAATTGCACCAAAAGCCCCGTAAACAACACTTATTGTAGTAAGAATTATAAAGATCCACGCAAGCTCTTTAGCTGCTTCGGGCATCAGAAATATTGCTACCCTGAAGGCCCCGTAACCGCCTAGTTTCATTAACACACCGGCATGCAGCATAGATACTGCAGTGGGGGCTGATGAATGTCCGTCAGGAGACCAGGTATGGAATGGGAACAAGGCACCCAGAACCCCAAAACCCACAAAGGTAAGAGGGAAGAAGATGTACTGAGCTTTTATCGGTATTGTTACTTTTGAAATTTCAAGAATGTTAAAAGTCAGTTTTCCACCGTAAGGTGCAGAATTAAAATAAATTCCCAATATACCTACAAGAAGGAGTGCGGAAGCACCCATAAGCATAAGAGTCAGCTTCATGGCTGAATACTCTTTTGGTCCGCTTCCCCAGATACCGATAAGAAGATACATTGGTATAACCGCAAGCTCATAGAAAAGGAACATTGTGAAAAGATCGAGTGAGATGAAAAATCCAAAAACACCTGTTGCCAGCAGTATCAGTGAAATAAAAAACTCCTTTGTAAGATAATCCATCTCCCACGAAGCAAAAACACCTGCAAATACAACTATGGAAGTCAAAGCAATCATTGCCACTGAAATTCCATCGACACCGACAACATAATGTATGTTAAGGCTTTTGAACCAGATAAGATCATTCACGAAGAGCATTTCCGCTGCTTCTCCTGAATTGCGTGCCGAAACATATAGGAAAACAAGTATTCCTGACAAAACCATCTGAATACTCATTCCAATTGCCGAAATCATCTTTGCCTGCCGCCTATCTCTCGAAAGAACGATCGCTGTAATTGTCAAAACAGGTACCAGTACGAATAGTGATAAAATATTCATAATTTCTTTTTAATGAATTTGTCAAATCCACAGATAGATTAAGACAACTGCCAGTGCAACCACTCCGGAGACATATACAAATGCATATTTTTGGAGTTGGCCCGACTGGAAATACCTTATTCTGAAAGAAATAACCTGAGTCATCACTGCAAGTGCATTCATCGTCCCATCCACTATATGCCTGTCAAACCAGGCAACAGGTTCTGAGATATATCTGAAGATTATCTTTTTTGTTATATACAAATAAATCTCATCAATATAGAATTTATTATATGCCCACTTATATAAGTATTTAAATATCCCTGAAAGCCTGTCAGGTATGGTTGTTTTTCTGGCATAGATAACAAATGCGGCTGTTATTCCGACAAGAGCAATTAAAACTGATGGTACTGCGATATTCCTTTCAATTTCTGTCTCAAAGGCTCTCCCATCTGAGGTAACCAATTCATTGAAAGGGATAAATCCCGAAAATACAGCTCCTGCTGCTAATATTATCAGTGGAATTGTCATGCTTAGAGGTGCTTCATGCGGAGTATGGTGATAACTTTTATCTTCTCCCCAGAAAATATTGAAATAAAGTCTGAACATATAGAAGGCAGTAATTCCAGCAACAAAATACTCCACAGAAAAAAGCAGCTTATTATTATGAAATGCCGCAGCCAGTATTTCATCCTTGCTGAAGAACCCGGAAAAAGGAGGGATACCTGCAATAGTAAGGCATGCTATCAGGAAAGTGATATGAGTGACAGGCAGGAATTTTCTCAGACCTCCCATATCAGTCATAAAATTACTGTGCACAGCATGGATTATTGCACCGGCTCCAAGAAAAAGCAATGCTTTAAACATGGCGTGTGTAAAAAGATGGAACATAGATGCCATATAACCTAGCCCCTCACGACCTCCATAACCTGAAACACCCAATGCAAGCATCATATATCCAATCTGGGATATTGTAGAGTATGCCAGAACCCTTTTTATATCAATCTGTGTACATGCTATTATTGCTGCAAATAACGACGAAAATGCACCAATATATGCCACCACTTCCAATGCCGGCTGTGCAGATAAAACGTAAATGGGAAACATTCTTGCAACAAGGTATACTCCAGCTACTACCATTGTCGCCGCATGTATGAGGGCAGATACCGGAGTCGGACCTTCCATTGCATCAGGAAGCCATATATGAAACGGGAACATTGCCGATTTACCAACACCTCCCATATAAATAAAAATCATTGACCATGTCATGACAGAGAGTCCAAGAAAGTTAATACCCGGCCCCATATTTATTGCCGGTCCTGATGGATCAGTAAGGGTAATAAAATCAAATGTTCGCGTATTGAATGAAAGGATAAGGATCCCTATCAGAAATCCAAGATCGGCAAACCTGGTTACTATAAAAGCTTTTTTGGCAGCCCTAACGGCTTCAGGTTTCATATAATAGAAACCTATAAGCAAATATGAAGATACCCCAACAAGTTCCCAGAAGATGTACATCTGGAAAATGTTTGTAGCTACCACCAGTCCAAGCATTGAGAAAGAAAAAAGGGAAAGAAATGCATAATAACGCTCAAATCCTTTTTCCCCTTTCATATATCCAAGACTGTAAATATGAACCATAAATGACACTGTTGATACAACTATCAACATCATTACTGAAATGGGATCAAGCAAAATACCCATGTCAATATGTAGATTATCATTAAACTTCAACCATGTCCCATTATACGCTATGACTTTCTGAAAAGCATCATTTATTTTATCACTGGCAAAATAATAATAAAAGGCTGTCTGGTAGGAGAGAAAGGTGACTGTCCCCATTCCTACTGTGCCAAGAATTCCTGATAGTTTTGATTTAAGGTGGTGGCCTGTAAGACCTAGCAATATGAAAACCAGGAAAGGAATTAGCAGTATCAGGACTGTATATGTATAATTTGTCATAAGCATTTCTGCCGTAAATTGTAAATATTAGAATTTCATAACATCAACATCTTCAACATTAATTGTTGTGAACCTGCGATAAATATTGATTATAATTGCTATAGCTACTGCTGCCTCGGATGCGGCTACAGTTATTATGAACAGGCTGAAGAAAAATCCCTCAAGTTTGTGTGGAAACAGAAACCTGTTGAATGCCAGAAAATTAATATTAACGGAGTTAAGAATCAACTCTACAGACATTAGTATTGTTATAAGGTTTCTTCTTGTAAGGAACCCGTAAACTCCGGCAAAGAACATGATTGCAGCCAGGATCAGAAAATAGCTTAATGGAACTCCTGCGTTCATATTATTTTTTGATTTATTTTTTGAGATCGGGGATTTTCAGGTCCGCCCTTCCTGGCAATTACGATTGCTGCTATCATTGATGCCAGCAGGAGTACTGAAATCACCTCAAAAGGCAACACATAACCATCTTTTCCTACTGAGAGGAGGGATTTTCCCACAAGCCTCATGTTCACTTCTCTGGCAGCCTCTGAAGTAGCTGAAAACCTGAAATCAAGTATTGTAATAATGGTCAGAATTGCACCTGCTATTGAAGCCATAGCAGAAAAAAGTGACTTTTTCAAGCCAACAGGTTCAAACTTCAGATCGATATGACTGGTAAGAAGTATTGAAAAGATTATCAGAACAACAATACCTCCCGCATATAATGTCAACTGCACCGCAGCCAGAAACTCATAATTAAGCATGAAATAAAGACCTGCTGTTGCGACAAGGACAAAAAGAAGATAAACTGCTGCCCTTAAAATTCTTCTGCTAGTAACGGTCAGTATGGAAAATACAATTATGATAGTTGAAAACAGTATAAACATCAGCTGGTTCAAAGTCATCATTCAACTCCTTTCATCAATTGGGATCCTGGTTTGTTCAAAATTTTAATAAGTTTGGCCCTGTCAAACACAGCATGTTCAAATTCCTGGGAAAATGCAAGTGCATTTGAAGGGCATGTTTTAACACAGAGGGCACAGAATGTACACATTCCAAGACGATAAATATGTTTGTCAATAGCTCTCTTCTTTTTGCCATCATCAGTAAGAATAGTTTTTGCGATGACCTCTATGGTCCCGTTAGGACAATTGATTTCGCAAATACCGCATCCTGTGCATCTATGTTCATTTTTTTCATTATGAGGCATTATTACCTCGCCCTTGAACCTTTCAAACATAACAAGTTCCCTACGGTTGCCTGGATATTTTTGGGTTACTATTGTCGAGGGTCTGAAAAAATATGAACCGGTTACCTTCATCCCTTTGAGCAGAGACCAGATACCGCTTATAATTTTTTTTATATAATTTGCTATACTTCTCATTAAGAGTTCTCTTTCATAAAACTTTTGATCAGAAATGCCATCCCATAAGCACAACAAACGACATTAAGACAACATTAAATAGATTTATTGGCAGAAGATATTTCCATTCAAGGGTTAAAAGTTGGTCTATCCTTAACCTGGGGAAAGTCCACTTGAACCACATCATCAGAAATATTACAAAGAAAGTTTTTAAAAGGTACCATAAAAAAGGAGGAATAAAATCCATCAAATGATTAAATCCACCCCAGTATCCTATGTGTAAGGGCATCCAGCCTCCAAGGAACACTGTTGCTGCAATTGAAGCAACAATAAACATATTCATATATTCTGCAAGAAAGAAAAAAGCAAATTTGATTCCCGAATATTCAGTATGGTATCCTGCAGTAAGCTCTGATTCTGCCTCGGCAAGGTCAAACGGACCCCGGTTTGTTTCCGCAGTGCTGGCAATAAGGAAAATTACAAATGCTATGAAAGCCGGAATATGTCCTTTGAAAATGAACCATCCTGTAGCCTGGGCTTCAACAATCTCCGAAAGCTGCATAGTGCCGGCAAGAATAACTACTGTAATAAGCGAAAGACCTACGGACAGCTCATAGCTTACTATCTGAGCTCCGCTCCTCATTGCCCCAATAAGTGAGTATTTATTGTTGCTCGACCATCCGGCCAGAAGGATCCCGATGACTCCCAATCCGGACACAGCAATAAGATAAAGGACTCCGATATTCAGGTCAATTGCATGAAGTCCTTTTGCAAAGGGTATTGCTGCAATCGCCATAAATGAAGTGATAATAACTATGAAAGGAGCAAGATTGAACAGAAACTTATCGGCATTTTTTATTGGAACAAGTTCTACAAAGAGCAGCTTAATAAGATCCGCAATCGTCTGGAAGATTCCAAATGGTCCAACCCTGTTGGGCCCAAGCCGGTTTTGCATGAAAGCACAAACTTTACGCTCTGCATATACAAGAAAAAGACCTATTAAGGCATAAAAGAGAAGAAAAAGCACCCCGACTATGAACAATTCAATAACCACTGCCCAGAATGGAGACATCACATTATGAAGACTTGTATCGATCCACCTGGTAAGGGATGTAAAATCGTAAATATCAAATGGCATATATTTATTTTCTACAATATTAAAATGTGTTATCGCAATACTCCTCATCTGTCAATATCAGGTATTATAAGGTCAAGGGATCCGCTTATTGCAACAAGGTCTGCTATTTTGAATTCTTTTGCTATAAGATTGAGAACAGAAAGATTAACAAAATTAGGTGATCGGAACTTTATCCTGTAAGGGTACTTGTTACCATCGCTGATAATATATACTCCCAGCTCGCCACGAGCTGTCTCTACCCTCTGATAATATTCCCCCTCAGGTAATTTAATTATGGGTTTCATTTTCACAGCAAATTGTCCCTCGGGAATATTATCTATCAGTTGGTCAATGATATTCATTGATTCTCTCATCTCTTCCATCCTGACAAGATATCTGTGGTAGGTATCACCATCGTTAAAAAGTACCTCATTGAAATTAACCCGATCATAAGCGCTGTACGGTTCTTTTTTCCTGACATCACAGGAAAATCCTGATGCTCTGCCGACAGGTCCTGAAACCCCATATGCAATGGCATCTTCACGGGTGAGTCTTCCAATATTACGGGTTCTCTCTCTGAAAATCACATTACCTGTCAGCAACTGATCGTATTCAGGCAGAGTCTTCCTGAAATACTTTATGAATTCCTTTACTCGTTTCTGGAATCCTGGATGAATATCATACATCAGCCCGCCCGGACAGTTATAACTTACTATCATACGTCCCCCGCATGTCTCCTCGAAAATATCAAGCACTTTTTCCCTGTCGCGAAGACCATAAAAGAAACATGTCAGACCCCCGAGATCCATTCCAAATGTGGCCCAGAATAGCTGATGAGACTGAATTCTGGTAAGTTCTGCCATTATTGTCCTGATGACTTTTACCCTTTCAGGAATTTCAATTTCAAGGGCTTTTTCAATATTCAGACAGACAGCTTCATTATTAATATGCGCAGACAGATAATCCATTCTGTCGGTAAGATGAATTATCTGGGGGTAGGTCATGCTTTCGCACATTTTTTCAATACCTCTGTGAATATAGCCGATATGAGGTTCTATTTTTGTTACAATTTCTCCTTTTAAGGAAACTACGAGCCTCAGCACTCCGTGAGTTGATGGATGCTGAGGGCCCATGTTTATTACATATTCCTCCTGTTCCCCGATGGCATTGTTTTTTACCTGTTCTTCCATGATCATTTAATGACAATATTTACATCGTCAACGTAATCCTTCCTTAACGGGTAACCTGCTGAATTTTCAAGGAAAAATCGTCTCAGATCTGGGTGATTTGAGAATCGGATACCCAGCAAGTCATAGACCTCACGTTCATGGTATTCAGCGGTTTTCCAGATTTCTGCGACAGAATCCACAACAGGTCTTTCTCTGTCCGGGATCCTTGTTTTCAAAACCATTGTATGGTTTAACGAGGTGGATCTTAAATGATAAACAACACCAAGATCAACGCCATAATCAATACCAGTAAGGCAGGCAAGGAAATCGAACTGTGTTTCTCTGTTTTCTTTGAGCTGTTTTGCCAGAGTAATTAAATTTGAAAGAGGGACGGTTACTTCAATAAACTGCTTCCCTTCCTTGATTACAGCTTCTTTATCAAGGGATATTATAAAATCAGCTAGTTTTGCATTTTCCATGGCATGCTTTGTTCATTTCCGGATGATTATTTAACATTATGTGAGGAACTGCGTTTTTTTCTCGATTTTATTGTTTCTGTTTCTATTTTCCTTTGCAGCTGCAGCATCCCGTAGAGAAGAGCTTCAGGTCTGGGAGGACATCCGGGTATATATACATCAACAGGGATAACATGCTCAACACCTTTAACAACTGAATATGAATGCAGAAAAAAAGGACCTCCCGAAATAGCACATGCACCCATGGCAACCACATATTTTGGCTCCGACATCTGATCATAAAGACGTTTTAGCACAGGGGCCATTTTGTTTACGATGGTACCTGCCACTACAATTACGTCAGCCTGACGGGGACTGGCCCGGTACACCTCCATTCCAAACCTTGCAAAATCATGCCGCGGAGCCCCGGTTGCCATCATTTCAATTCCACAACAGCTGGTTGCAAACGTCAGAGGCCAGAGTGAATTCTTCCTTCCCCAGTTTATGATATCGTTAATTGATGTGATTATTATATTTGAACCTGATTCCCTTAAAAGTTCCAGCGATTCATTATCCTTGAACTCCTCTTTCTTCATGCCTTTTATTCCCATACAAGAGCATGTTTTTTCCAGGCATAGAGTAATCCCAGGCCAAGGATGAGAAAAAATATTATTATTTCAATAAAAGCAATAAGTCCGACCTCTTTCATAACAACAGCCCAGGGAAATACCAGCACTGTCTCGACATCGAAAACCAGAAAAAGTATTGCGAAAAGGTAATATCCTACATTAAACTGAAGCCATGTCACTCCCTGCGTTGGAATGCCGCATTCATATGGTTCAAATTTTTGAGGATTAATTGATTTAGGGGCGATTATTCCTGACAGGACCAATACCAGACCAACAAATATTGCCCCTGTGAGAAAGAACAAAACCAGCCATTCATTACTCATAAAAACAGGTGTAGCTAAGAAAAAACTTGCCCAAAAATATAACTTCTTTACTGCATTGTGAAATATATAACAGTAAAATAATTGTGATAAATATCACCAGGGTTGCTAAAGATTCCGTCTTTAATCCGGAAACACTTTTATCACAAATTGCAAAGGAAGCCTTGGAATCTGTCTGAAAATCAAAACGGACTTTATGACTGCTGGGGTGCTTTGTCAGTTGCCAGTACCATTTTAATATTTAGTCTTACACCGATCTCCATAACATCTATCAAATCCTGAATATTAAGATTTCTGGCGAAACGTAAGATAATGGTTGGTCCTTCCAAGCCTTTTGTCTGAACAAGGAGTTCCTGTTCCAATTGTTGGAAAAGAATCTCCTTTTGATTGATGTAATACCTTTTATCTTCTGTAACTGTAAGATTTATTTGTTGTTTATTGATGTTCTGTGCTGATTTTGATGTTGGCAGAAGAACCTTGATAACATTTGGATTGGCCAATGTCGACACGATAAGAAAAAATAAAAGTAGGAAGAACATTATATCATTCAGAGAGGATGTTGATACTTCCGGCTTAAAGTGTTTATTTCTTCTGATATTCATTTTAAAAGGCTTTTAAGAACTGAACAAGAGATTCCTGAAGTCTGATAGTGTACCTGTCGATCTTCATCTGAAGATAGTGGTAAGCGGCGTAAGCAAGTACTCCAACAATAAGGCCTGCTCCGCTACATATCATTTTTTGATATAAGCCGCCGGCAATGATTCCAATACTTATATTATCAGCAAGTGAAATATTATAGAAAATTTTAATAACACCCGATATTGTTCCTATAAAACCGAGCATTGGTGCTATCCCTGCTATAATTCCCAGGTAACCCGTATAATTTTCCATTTTTGTGATTTCAAGGTTAGTAATAGTTTCAAGATTCCTTTCAACCTCACTAATTGGTTTACCTAACTTATCCAGCCCGCTTTCAAGAATTCTGCCAACTGAAGCCTGATCATTCCTTGCCCTCATAACTGCTTTGTCTTTCTGACCATCCTTCAATTCATTGAGTATTGATGGTATGAGTCCATTATCAATAATTGATAATCTTCTTATATATACATATCTTTCAATGAAAATATAAACACTGATAAGAGAAAGAAGCACTATAGGGATCATTATGATTCCGCCTTTCATCATCAGATCAAGGACTGTAGTGACCTTCCCTGAATCAATACCATTAATAGCTTCAGAAAATACTTGTATTAAAATCATAAGTTCCTGCTTTTTTAAAAGTTATTTTAATATCAAACGACGAAAGTATTTAATTATTTCCTGATATTATATTGTTAATTATTTAACAATTCTCTGTATTTGCTTGTATTGGAATTAGTTAAATAGTTTATAAAATTACATCATGTACCTATAAACAAAGTTTCAGGATATTCAATGTCCGTTAAAAACAATCCTTTGGCTGGAGCAGACATTCCAGCCATTGAACGGTCCTTTGCGGTGATTATTTCTTCAAACTTTTCCAGCGTGATTTTTCCCTTACCGATATCAATCATCGTCCCAACTATGGCTCTTACCATATTCCTGAGGAACCTGTCAGCTCTTATTGTGAAAATAAGCTTATTCTCTTCAATATCCCATGAAGCTGAAAAAATCTTGCACAAATTTGTCTTGTTGTCGGAATGAAGTCTGCTGAAACTTGTAAAGTCAGAGTGTTTTAGAAGAATCCCTGCTGCGTTATTCATTTCTTTAATATCCAGATTGCCATAGATATACCAACTGGTGCTTTTAATAAAAGGGTCTTTTGTTCTTGCTATGAAATATTTATAGGTTCTGGACAATGCACTGAAACGAGCATGTGCATCTTTTTCAACTTTCCTGATTGACATTACGGCTATGTCCTCTGGAAGTAACCTGTTTAATCTGTAAATGAGTGTTTCTTTTGATTTCAGGATATCTGAACCGCTGTCAAAATGAGCGCAAAAAACTGTTGCATGAACTCCTGAATCTGTCCTTCCTGCTCCCGTAGTACATATCTTTTCTTCCAGAATGAGAGATAGACTTTCATTAAGAATCTTCTGAACCGATGAAGCATTGGGTTGTATCTGCCACCCATGATAGGATGTCCCCCTGAAAGAAATAAATATGAAATACCGGTTTTTCAAAATTTGTTTTCTGCAAAGATATCGATCAAATGGTATCAGAAAACATTTATTTAAGGTTTAAGTAATGAGTTATGTTTCCACATTCCTGAGGATTTATTTCTGTCAGGAGGACAATAGTTTTTATTAAGTTTTTTTAAAAATTGGTTACAGGGTGCATAAAAATCGATCTTAATAAGTATTTTTACTCTGAATGAGTTAACGGAAATTTAACCTGAGAACAATATTAGTTTTTGATAAAACCAATTAATAACTTTTATTATGCTTGAAAAACTAGAGTTGAGCTGGATAGATTATTTAATCATGATAATCTATTTTGTTTTTGTGCTTGGCATAGGATGGTTTCTAAAGAAATATATGAAAAATGCCAATGCATTTCTTGAGGCAGGACGTTCTATACCTGCCTGGGTTGCTGGTCTTGCTTTTATTTCAACAAATCTGGGGGCTCTTGAAGTTATGGGCATGACAGGTTCAGGAATGAAATATGGTATGCTTACTACTCATTTTTATTGGATAGGGGCAATTCCAGCAATGATTTTTCTTGCATTGTTTATGATGCCGTTTTATTACGGTTCAAAAGCAAGATCAGTACCGGAGTTTCTAAAATTAAGGTATGATGAAAAAACCAGGGCTCTGAATGCAATCCTTTTTGCAGTTATGACAATTCTGGCATCAGGTATTTCAATGTATGCCCTGGCCATTCTTATGGAGAAAGTACTCGGTTGGGATTTTAATCTAAGCCTTTGGATCTCTGCTCTTATCGTTCTGGGATATACCTACCTGGGAGGTCTCTCATCAGCAATATATAACGAGGTCTTACAGTTCTTCATAATTGTTATTGGATTGCTTCCTCTGGTTTTTCTCAGCCTTAAAGATATTGGAGGATGGGCAGGTCTTAAAGGCAGCCTTGCCCCGATTTCAACTGATATGGGATATGCAGCTGATGCCTGGACAACAACATGGAAATATTCAGGACATGCATCATCCAATCCTCTTGGCGTTGAATGGTTTGGTATACTGTTTGGGCTGGGGTTCGTTCTTTCTTTCGGTTACTGGTGTACGAATTTTCTTATTGTCCAGAGGGCATTCGCCGCTGAATCAATAACTGCTGCTAGGAAAGTACCTTTAATCGGAGCACTTCCTAAAATGTTTATTCCTTTTTTGATCATTGTCCCGGGAATTATTGCTCTCGCACTCTGGAAAGATCCTTCAAAGAATTTTATCATGCCTCTTGATCCTAATGGAAAACCAATATATGATTATACAATTATAATGTTATTAAAACAGTACCTGCCTTCAGGGGTACTAGGGCTGGGCATAACAGCCCTTTTGGCCTCTTTCATGTCGGGTATGGCCGGAAATGTATCAGCTTTCAATACTGTCTGGACATATGATATATACCAGAGCTATATACGAAAACCTACTGGTAATGAGGATGCTGACGGCCGACATTACCTTAATGTAGGACGAATTGCTACTATATGTGGTGTGTTGCTAAGTATTGCATCAGCTTATATTGCCACCAAATTCGGAAATATAATGGATTTCCTGCAGACAATATTCTCAATGATAAATGCTCCTCTTTTTGCTGTTATTTTTCTTGGCATGTTCTGGAAAAGGACAACCGGTCATGCTGCATTCACTGGTCTTTTATCCGGATTTCTGATGGCGCTGTTGCACCATGGACTGACGATACCCGCTGGAGCAGCAACACTCGTTAAGGGAGGCTGGATTGCAGTTGTTCATACCTATCCTGTTGAAATGGCTCAGAATTTCTGGACAGCAATAATCGCATTCAGTACAGCAACCTTCATTACTGTCGGTCTGTCATTTATGACCCGGCAAATTAAAACAGAAACTGATCTTAAAGGACTTGTCTATTCCCTTACTCCACGTCTCGTTGAGGAGAATGTCGTTTGGTACCGGCGTCCCGCAGGACTGGCTGTAATTGTAATTGTAGTTTGTATTATATTAAGTGTTTTATTCTGGTAGGAGGAAAAAAATGGTAGATATTAGAATTCCAATAGGATTTATGTTCTCAATACTTGGGATATTGATAACATTTTTCGGATTCATTACAAATTCCGACAGTGAAATGTATGTAAGATCCCTTGGTTTTAATGTGAACATTATAATGGGCATTTTTATGCTTCTCTTTGGCCTGACAATGCTCTTTTTTGCAAGGAAAAAGAAAAGCTGAATGAAAAATCACCCCTGTTTTTAAGGATAGTTACCATGTATTTTGTAAAGTAATTCCACGGAACGATACTTTAGAGACATTTTTAATGATAATTTGACCTGAGTCGGGTAAAAACCTACAGTCTTTCACCAATTAAGTCAATTAAGGATTAAAAACTTATTATTATGGACCGCAGAAAATTCATTGAAACATCCGGAGCTGCTGCTGGGGCAGCTATGCTGAGCAGTGTTACTCCTAACATCAATCCGGGCCAGAAAGAAATCGGAAAAAAATCCGGTAACACCGGGAGAATAAAGATCGGTTTGTACACTATAACATATGGAGGTATATGGTACAATGGACCAGCTCTCAGTTTTGAAGAGACATGTAAACGGGCAAAGGAAGCGGGATTTGACGGGGTCGAACTTGATAACAAGCGCCCTATGGGTAACCCTATGGACCTGAGTCAGAAAAGACGTGAAGAAATGAAGAACTCTCTTGCTAAATACGGTCTTGAAATCCCGTGTGTGGCTGCTAATAACGATTTCTCAAGTCCGATACCTGAACACAGGGAATGCCAGCTTCTTATGGTTCGTGAAACGGCAAAGCTTGCAAAAGACCTTGGGGCAAAGTTCGTAAGACTTTTCGCAGCCTGGCCGGGTGTCCCTATCCACAATGGAATCGGAACTTACGAGCTGACAAGAGGCAATGAGTTTTACACATTTCAACGCCAGTACCCCTTTGCCACCCGTCTGGACAGATATAATTTTGTTAAGGACTGCCTGCGTGAAGCTGCAAAAATGGGAGAAGAATACGGAATAGTAATGGTCTTGCAGAATCATGCTCCCTTGATCAGAGGTTGGAAAGATACTCTTGATCTTGTTAAAGAGGTTGATTCACAATGGCTTAAGATCTGCCTTGATTTACCAATCTTCGAAAACCTTGATAAAGAATATGTTGCTAATGCAGTTAGAAATGTAGGCAAACTTCAGGTACACTCACATTTTGGAGGGGAGTACTTTCGTGACCCGCAGGGAAACATTAAACCACGGGTTCTTGATTATTATGCCGGCGGTAAGATCCCAGATTATGAGCATTATATAAATCTTATGAATGAGATAGGATATGAAGGCTACTTTACTTTCGAACTTTGTCATCAGGTCCTTAATGAAGATCATTCAGTTGGAGGAATTGAATTCGTTCATGAACAGGTTACACTGGCACGAGAGTATATGGCAAAAATTATAAACAGATTATAAGAAGCCAAAATCTACTGGCAAGGCTACATTAATAATCACAAATATAAGTGGTTAGGTTTATTAATAAGTTATGGGTAAAAAACTGTTTTGGAGAGGATTTGCGAGCGACAACAATGCAGGGGTTCATCCGGTTATATTAGATGAGCTTATAAGGATAAATGAGGGTCATGCTATCGGATATGGTGCCGATATTTACACTGAAGAAGCAATGGAGCTTTTCAGAAATCATTTCGGAGAAGAGACTGAAACATATTTTGTTTTCAATGGTACGGCAGCAAATGTACTTGGATTAAGCAGTGTAGCTAAATCATGGAATTCAATTATTACTGCTTCATCCGCACATATAGAAGAGGATGAATGTGGTGCACCAGAGAAGTTCATAGGATGCAAGGTGTTGACTGTGGAAACACCAGATGGAAAGATAACATCTGATATGATCCAACAACACATGCATGGTTTGGATTTTGAGCACCATTCACAGCCTAAGGTTATATCCATTACACAGGCTTCGGAAATGGGAACGGTTTATACAATTGAGGAAATCAGAAATCTGGCAGAATTTGCTCACTCAAATGGGATGTATCTTCATATGGACGGTGCCCGGATTGCAAATGCAGCAGTCTCACTTAAATTGCCCTTCAAGGCATTTACGACTGATTTGGGAGTGGATATCCTGTCTTTCGGAGGAACTAAAAATGGTATGATGTATGGTGAAGCTGTGTGCTTTCTACGAAAAGGTATTTCAACAGATTTCAAATATGTCAGAAAACAGGGGATGCAGCTCGCCTCCAAGATGCGGTTTATTTCAGCACAGTATATTGCTTATTTCAGGGACGAGCTATGGAAGAAATGTGCATCTCATTCTAATTCAATGGCAAGAATCCTTGCTGACAAAATATGTATGCTTGAGGGGATCAGAATAACGCAACCTGTAGAGGCAAATGGAGTGTTCTTAATTTTGCCGCCTGAGATAGCAGAACGAGTCAGCAAAAAGTATTTCTTTTATCCATGGGACGAGACGATTTCAGAATACAGGCTAATGACAAGCTGGGATACATCAGAGGAGGATATTGAGGGATTTGTATATTATCTGAAGGAAGAACTTGGACAAATAAAAAAAGGCTGAATTAGAAAATCCAGCCTTTTTAATTATAAAGAACATATTTATTTCAGAGTAAAGTTTATTGGTACCATGTACCAAACAGGAACAGGTTTTCCACCCTGTTTACCTGGTTTAAACGCAGGAAGTGTCTGTACAACTCTAATAGCTTCTTTATCAAGCTCAGGATCAACACCCTTAAGAACAGATACTCTGTCAACCGTGCCTTTTGATGTCACACAAAATCTGACAATAACTTTTCCCTGGATGTTATTTTCCTTAGCTACTTCAGGATACTGGGTATGTTCAGCAATATATTGGAGAAGAGCTGCATCACCGCCAGGGTACATAGGCATTTCCTCGACAACAACAAATGGTTCGGCTTCAGGTTCTGCTTCCTGTACTTCTTCCTTAACTTCCTGAACAATTTCTACAACCTCTTCATCGCGAACCTCAACCTGGGCCTGATCTGCTGTCATTAGCTGAACAGTTTCCTCAGGTTTTACGGAATCGACTACTACCGGAGGTACATATCTGGCTTGCTGAACAACATCCTGTGGAGGAGGAGGAGGAGGAGGAGGAGGAGCAATTTGCTCCGCCGGCTGATCAAGATTCTCCATCTTTATTTCTACCTGTCTCTCAGCACGTTTAGCCCTGTTCTCGGCGGCTTTCGCATTGAGGTACGGTGTAATAACAGCAGTACTAATGATAACTATGCCTAGTACCAATGAGATTAATACATTACGATTGTATCTTTTCCTTAGTCTGTATGCACCGTACTCCTTATTTCTTTTTTCGAATACTATATCATCGAAAGAAGGCGCAATGATCTTTTCTTTTGCCATTTTATTAAGGTTTACGGGTTATCGGGTTGAAGCGCTTGTGGTGGCAGAAGCTATTCCTGCAGCTGTTTCCACCATTTTCTCTTCGTACCATGCTATATCAACAAACGTATAACGGGCAATTCCACAGATGTTCATTTCGTCCAGAATATCCACAAAATTGCCGTAATTAGCCGCTTTATAGGCTTTAATCAGAACAATCGGACCGGTATCATCATCTCGTTTGAGCTTACTGATAGAGCTCTGAACAGAATCCTGGGAAATATTGATTTTTCCTGAGATAACCTGCTGATTGAAATCATCTATCTTTTTGAAAAGAGCTCTGTTTCTTTCAAGCAGCATCTGGCGAATTCCGGTAGGGCTGAAATCCGTCTCATTAAGCGGAGGCAGATTATTGTAATCCTCTGGTTTAACTGTTCCGGGGTAAGTATACACCTTATTTTCCGGACCAAGAATAATATTCAGAGTACGGCTCGCTGAAATTTTCGGAGCTTCTTGCTTTGTAGGGTCCTTGATCTTCTCAGGAAGAACAATTTCCATAATCTTGGGTTTACTGAAAGCTGTCGTAAGCATAAAGAACGTGATGAGCAAACACATAAGGTCAACCATCGGTGTCATATCTATACGAGGTGGGTGCTTCTTTGCTTTCTTTTTACCACCTTTACCTTTTTCCTCAACTACTACTTCTGCCATATCACTGCTGTATTTCTTCCAGGTTAATTTTTGTAGCTTCAAGATTAGTAACCAGATTGAACCTGTTAACATTTCTTTCCTGCAGAATATCAAGGGTCTTCTTTACAATCGGGAAACCTGTTTTAGAATCACCTTTGATGCAGGCCTGAACGTTAGGATTCACCGTACGTATACAAACAATCCAGTTAGCAAGCTGATTATCAGTTGAATCTATCGGAATTCCCGTTTGAAAGGCTTTTCTGGCTTCGGCATTGTCAGCATTGAGAAAAGCTTTCATCTGTTGTATGGGAACACCAATGGAAGATGGATATTTTTCAAATTCCCTAAGTTCTTTCTCAGTAAACTCAATATTGTAGCGTTTACCCATTTCCGCAAGAATTTTGGGTCTGTATTTGAGAAGGGTATCAGGTCCGTTATCCATATTCAGATAGATCTTATCATCGGTTGAAAGCAGGAAAGTCATCGTATTAAAGTCCGGTGTCGGTTTTTCTGATATCGAAAAAGGAGTATCGACAGTAGCCGGTTCTGGTTGTCTCATTGTTGTGGTAAGCATAAGAAATGTCAACACCACAGCAAATGTATCAACCATCGGCGTCATGTCGATGTGTGGCGACTTGGTTGGTAATTTAATCTTTGGCATTTTTTTACTTTTTAGTGATTTTTAACCAAAAGATTCAATACTACTTTTCTTTTAATGAGGCAGCAAAATTCTGGGTCAGACTAAAACCTGCTTCATCAATTTTAAAGGTGTAAGAGTCAATATTAGTTGTGAAATAGTTGAAAGCAAGAATTGAAAGTGTAGAACCAGTAATACCAAATGCAGTATTAACAAGTGCCTCAGATATACCCTGGGAGAGAGCAAGTGCATCTGGAGCACCTGACTGAGCAAGAGCGGCAAATGCCCGGATCATTCCAAGAACTGTTCCAATAAGACCAATAAGCACTGAAACTGAAGCAAGTGTTGAGAAAATTACCATATTTCTTGACAGCATAGGCAGCTCGAGAGCTGTTGCTTCTTCAAATGCTTTTTGGATCGAAAGAATCTTCTGGTCTTTCTCAAGTTCCTGATCTTTCTGAAGGTCGCGATAACGCGACAGCCCGGCTTTCATTACATTTGCCAGAGATCCTCTTTGTTTGTCGCAGGCTTCCATTGCTTCCTCAATCTTGTCTTCAGCAAGAAGATTCTGAAGCTGGCGTACAAATGTATTCAATCTGCCTTTCCCCTTAGCCCTTGAAAGGGTTATTGTTCTTTCGAAAATGAAAACGATAAGGGTAAGTACACAGGTCATGAGGATTGGTACAATAAAACCTCCCTTGTAGACAATTCCAAGATAGTTACCCTGAAGAGCATGCCCTTTTGGATTACCACCTTCAAAATTCACTGGATTTCCCATTACTTTCGTGAATAGAAAATACGAAACCACAAAAGCTATTAAAATAGCACTAACTGCAAAAATGTTCTGCAGCGCATCTTTGAACGAACTTCCTTGTTTACTCATTTTTATCGATTTTGGTTAGGTTAAAATTTTTAATGATCTGCAAATATATATATTTTCAATTTTTTTTTTCAAAACGCTCGAAAAAATATTGTTATACTTTTAATTAGTTGATCCTTATTAAATCGATTTTTTGTTCATTCTGTAGGATTGGATA
>CAZEUL010000017.1:0-89134 GCA_964514725.1 uncultured Rikenellaceae bacterium | reverse complement strand
TAGATTCATAAACTGAATGGTCGAATCTTATACCGCACTAATTGTCAAAAGTCAAGTCGTAAAGCGCATATCAATTAGGGCCTTATTATTGTTCCGTCAAACTTGCGGACTGTCCAGCCCGGAGCCCTGTTGTGGATAGGATATCTGGCAGCTTCCTTCTCATTGATGTCTACTCCGAGTCCGGGTACTTCATTTACATAGAGATATCCATCCTTGAATGTGGGGCATCCGGGGAAGACTTCTTTTTCTTTATCAGTGAAGAAATAACCACCCTCCTGAATCCCGAAGTTCCAAACGGCAAGGTCTATATGGGCATTTGCGGCATGTCCCACAGGCGATACATCCCCGGGTCCGTGCCATGCGGTCCTCACATTGAACCATTCTCCAAGCCTTGCAACCTTCATGGCTGGAGTTATACCGCCGATCTGCGATATGTGGATTCGTATGAAGTCAAAGTAATGATTGGCCATCGGCTCCACGAACTCATTGATGTTGTTGAAAAGCTCACCCATGGCGAAGGGGACCGTAGTGCTTTCGCGAAGCTGCTTCCACCAGTGAGTGTTCTCGGGTGAAAGTGGGTCCTCTATAAAGAAAGGCCTGTATTGTTCGAGGTTTTTACATAAATTAATCACGTCAATAGGCTGGTTGCGTTCATGGATATCATGAAGAAGCTCGATCTCGTCGCCACATGCTTTTCGTACTGCTTCGAACAATTTCGGGACATTTGAAAGATAGGCGTATTCGTCCATGAAGGTATCTGTTTCCGCACCAAATCCAGCAGCTTTGAAATCGGGTGTTTTGGGTACGGCTCCCACACCACCGTATCCTCCCAGCTGGATCCTGATGTATTTGAATCCCTGATCCATATATTTTTTTACATTTTCAACAACTTCTTCAATGGTTCTGCCGCTTGCATGAGCATAGACCGGTACGGCAAACCTGCATTTGCCTCCAAGAAGCTGATAGACCGGCATATTTGCCCTTTTGCCCTTTATGTCCCACAGAGCTTCATCGAGACCGCTTATTGCGTTGTTCAGAACAGGGCCGTTTCTCCAGTAAGAGCTTACATAGAAAGCCTGCCACATGTCCTCGATATTATCGGCATCCCTTCCGACGCAAAATTCGTTCATGTATTTTTCGATGGCAGTTACAACCGGGAATGCACGCTGAGTGAATGTAGCACAACCAAGGCCGTATAATCCAGGCTCAGTGGTTTCCACCTTAACCACTATCAGGTTTGAATAGGATGGTGCGGTTGGGATAGCCTTTACGCTCTTGATCTTTATCGGAGGCATCCCTTTTGCATAAGCCGGAGGTTCATACGGGGCTGCATTTGCCTTTGATCCTGCAAAACCAAGCAATCCGGCTGCCGAACCCATCGCCATGGTCTTCAGGAAATTCCTTCTTTCATTCGAAAACGGAGGATTTTCTTTTTTCATGATATAAGTATTGGTGAGTTATCTGTTAAGCTTCAATAATGATTATAAATTTAATCAAAAAGATCCCTTACTCCTATTGAGAGAGATTTATTTACAATGAAACTCTTTATCTTACAGAAAACCTGTAAATCGTCTGAGTGGTGAATGTCTCTCCCGGGCTTAAAAGTGTTGACGGGAATTCGGGCCGGTTAGGGCTGTCGGGGTAATGACCCGATTCAAGACAGAAGCCCGATCTCAGAGTATAGGGCTTGCCTCCGTGACCAATCTGCGAGCCGTTAAGGAAATTCCCTGTATAAAGCTGCATCCCTGGCTGATCGGTGATGACCTCCAGAACCCTACCGCTTACGGGCTCATAAACCGTAACATCAACAGGCTCTTTATTGTCGAGGATAAAATTATGATCGTAACCTCTGCCCATCTTCAACTGTTCATAATCCTGATTTATTCTTTCCCCTATTTTATGAGGCGTTGTGAAATCAAACGGAGTTCCTGCCACTGGTCTGATCTCACCGGTAGGGATCGAGACTGAATCAATCGGAAGAAAAAATGATGCCCTGAGAGTCAGCTCATGATCGAGGATATCTCCATTGCCCGCACCATGAAGATTAAAATATGCATGGTTTGTGACATTTATCACAGTCTTCTTGTCTGTGGTGCATTTGTAGTCCATTACTATTTCATTGTCATCGGTCCAGGTATAAGTTACTTCAGCCTTTACATTCCCGGGGAAACCCTGCTCCATGTCGGGGCTGTTATAAGTAAATCTTACTGAAGGCATTTTGGAGTCTTTCAGCACCTCGGTATCCCATACCACACTGTGCCATCCTCCAGGTCCCCCATGCAGGGTGTTTGGACCGTTGTTGAGAGGTAGCGTATATTCTATCCCGTCGATAGTGAACCTTCCTCCGGCTATCCTGTTTGCATACCTGCCGACAACAGAGCCAAAAGACATATCCCCGTTGATTGTACCTTCAAAAGTATCATATCCAAATGTCACATTGTCTTTTTTCCCATTCCTGTCAGGGACTTCGATCCAGGTTATTTTTGCACCATAGTTTGTCAACCTGATAATATTTCCAGCTTTGTTGGTCAGGGTCAGCAGATAAACCTCTTTCCCCGCATGTTTTCCAAAGATCTCTTTTCTTATCATCTCTTTATTTTTTGCAGAATATTTGCATGATACCGTCAGCCCCGAAATAGAGGAGAGCACCAGTGAAAATAATAAAATCTTTTTCATCATATAAAGAATATATTAAGAATATAAATGTCAGTCAGAGTTTAACAACGATCTTCTTCCCCTCATATCTGACGGTTGTATCCGGCCTTGCATCAGGATCAAATCCAACAGGATTCATCCTGTCAACAAAAATGATATTGAAATTCCTTATGGGAAGCATGCCAGAGAATTCACCATTCCTGTCGGAGATCGTTAATTCATCAGTTGTGTTATCATAGCTGAATCTTATTGTGCTGCAGGCTCCTTTCTTATAGTTATTATTGATCTCCTCATCTTCATACAAAGTGAAAGCGCAATCTCTTCCTTTATAAATGTATAATGTAATTGTTTCAGCCTGTTTTTCACCGGTATAGAATACAGGAGGGCCAAAAGGTATTATTGAACCCTCTCTGACAAAAACAGGCATCCTTTCATAAGGTGCATCCACTTTTGCCTTTTGGCCTCCTTTATAATGAAGACCGGAATACAAATCATACCATCCTGTTAAAACAGGGAAATATATATCCCTCGATCTTGCTTTATATTTGTATACCGGAGCAACAAGAATCGAAGGGCCGAACATATACTGGTCTCCAAGTTTTTTTACGGCAGGATCAAACCCAAAATCCATAACCATAGCCCTCATTATAGTATAATCGTTGAAATACGTTAATGCGGCAAGTGAATATATATAGGGCATGAGATAATATCTCAACTTGTCATAGTAAATCATACTTTGATATGCCGGATGAGATTCAGGAGCAATGTTATATATTTCACGATACGGATATTGACCATGGCTTCTGAAAAGTGGACAAAAAGAACCAAACTGGAACCAGCGGGTGTTTAATTCTCTCCATTCTTCCAGATCCTCTGGTTTCACAGAATCATTGCGGTACCTGTTTTCAACGCAAAATCCTCCAATATCAAATGTCCAGTAAGGAATTCCCGAAAGAGAATAATTCAAACCTGCCGGGATCTGTGCTTTCATTTCTTCCCATCGTGTTCCGATATCACCACTCCAGGTGGCTGCTGAAAAACGCTGTAATCCTGCAAAACCGGAACGTGTCAAAATGAAAACACGTTTTTCGGGATCGGCACTTATCTGGCCGTTGTAAATGGCCATTGCATTTACCAGGGGATAAGCATTGAAGTACTTTGTTGACGGGCCGAGAGCTGTGGGTGTCATTAGTTTCTTACGATACTCAACACTGGCGTTTGATAATATATCAGGTTCAGAGGCATCCATCCACCATGCATCAATACCTTTTGTATAAAGATGTTCATATATCTGTTCCCAGAAAAGTTTTCTTGCCCCTTCACTGTATGCATCATAGAAAGAACCAATGTATCCTTTGCCAATCCAGTCCCTGATGCTGTCTTTTACGGCCTGCCTGTACATCCAGCCTTTTTCATCAAATTCCCTGTAGTGTTGTGTTGTATAGTAGAATTTAGGCCATACTGAAATCATCAATCGGGCATTCATTCTGTGAACCTCATTCACCATTTCCAAAGGATCGGGAAAAAATTCCGGATCAAATTCATGTGATCCCCATGAATCCACGGGCCAGTATGACCAGTCAAGCACTATATTATCGAGAGGGATCTGTCGTTTCCGGTATTCCCTTATAACATCAAGAAGTTCCGATTGCGTCTTGTATCTTTCCCTGCTTTGCCAGAATCCCAGGGCCCATTTCGGCATAATGGGTGCTTTACCCGTAAGTACCCTGTAACCATGAATGATATCGTCAATGTTATTACCTCGGATGAAATAATAATCGATCTTGTCGCCCATTTCGGAAGTTAACCTCAATGAGCCCTGGTCACTTAAAGGCCGTGGGCTCAATACCTTTAATCCGATATAAGATACTGTTCCGTCAGGCTTCCAAATAAGCTTCAGAGGATATTTCCTCCCTTTCTCAAGGTTTTTGCTGAATTTACAGGTGTTCGGGTTCCATGCAGTCCGCCATCTTTCAGGTACAATAAGTTCATTATCAATCCAAAGACTTGCATATCCGGCATAGTAAAGCCTGAACATGAAAATTCCTGTTTCATCCGGTTCGATCGTACCTGTCCAGGTAACCACTGAACCCTGTAAAGGAAATTTCTCAGGCAAATTCTTAACTGTTTCCAGATTTTCATAATCAATTGAAGATTCCTTTCTTTTTAAAAAAACTTCTCCCGTGTCAGATTTCAAATAATAATCAGCTGTAAGACCCCCTTTTACTCCATTCTCATCAGACAATCTGAAAAGATCGATTTGGGAATAATCGCGTGGGTCTCCGAATTTTGTCAGGGAATAGTTATCCCAAAGAATTCCGTAGTTCCTGTCTGAGATGACAAACGGAACTGACACTTTTGTATTGTACTGGTAAAGAACCTCATTGAGTCCCTTGTAGTCAAATTCATCAGATTGATGCTGCCCAAGCCCATAAAACGATTCATTATCAGGTGATTCAAAAACCTGGCTGATTAAATAACCATCGGCTCCTTCAACTGATACAGGAGTGAGATTCCTTCCTCCAGAAGGTGGTTCCTTCAGAATTGTATTGCCTCCATTATCCATGAAAACAATCTGACCTGTGGCCAGACTTACTTTTACGGTGATTTTGCCTGTTGTCAGAATAATGTTGTTTAATTCCTGCCGCACATTGAACGCCGGCTCAGGTATTAAGTTTTCAGTGATGATAAGACTTTTCTCTTCACTAATTTTGCCTGACGGGGAGGCTGTTACGCGAATAATTTCATCATTTACAACATCCAGCTTCAGCTGTTTCACATTACCGTGTTCACGGGGATTCAGTCTGATGATCACCCCGCTTTCGGTTTTTCTCCATGTTGACCGGAAACACATTGAAAACAGCAATGCAGCTGCCACGAAAAGGATGTATTTCTTCATCAGTTCAAAAAATATATTCTGCTTCAATTTCAACCAGCAGTTCATCTCTGCATATATCTGCTTCGATGTAAATAGAAGGGACCCCCGGGAAATGCTCTCTGCAAATATTTCTCACTTTATCGAAATCTTTCTGATCCTTCACGTAAACTCTTATAAATATACACTTTAAATTCGAAAGCTCCTGTCCCGTAAGCTGACTTAGATAAGTTCTGTCGGTCAGTCTGCTGATATTTTCAATTGTCACAAGCGTCTGTTCGGCCACATCATCTTTCCCGATTGTCTCCTGACCAATTATAGAGGCTGTACCGGAAACAAAGAGTGTTTTTATATGGCTGTTTGAAATCAGGAGGGCTCTCTCGAACTTGGGTGTATTTTTAACAGACTTACCTTTCCAAATCAAACCTTTCAGAACCTTCTGGCTATACTGGTATGCATTTACCTGGTTAGGATTATTAACAGGAATGATTTTCAGATCCTTTTTAATGTCGATGGCACAGAAGTCAATATATACACCTCCCGATTTCATACCTATCCCCGTAGCTGACGGGAATCCGGTAACCGTTCTGTATTTTGAATAAAACTCACTTCTTACTTCATTGAAGATCTGATAGTTCTGGTATCCATCCTTAATTTCAAGAATATTACCGATATAGTTCCATTGCCTGACAATGTTGTTAAATGAAAGGTTCTCCTGTTCAAGAATTCCGGCCATCATTTTAAAGGCTGTAATACCTGACTCCCTGGCATTGTCAAAATGGGTTTCATCACCAAGCCCGGCAGCCCACACCTCTTTCCCGATTTCAGTATTAACCACAATATATGGAATTGACTTCCAATACTTCGTCAGGACATTGCCGTATTCATTCTTCAGGTACAGACCTTCAACATTTATTTTAAACGGTTTTTCCGGCGGATGTATGGTAATGCTGAATGCAGGGCAGTGATCACCAAATGTGTCAACAACAGATTTTCCAATTATTGATTTGCAACGAAGATATGAATCAATGTCCTGAGAATCTGTAAAGATATTTAGTTTTAATGGCCTGTAACCCGAGTTAATATTATTAAGAATATCATCGCAACACTGCTTCCACTCTTCTTCCAGGCTTCCTCTATCTGAAGGCAGTGATATAAAATAATTCTTTAGCATAGATTCGTTTCTTTGGCTTCAAAAATAACATTTTTGTCTTGAGATTCAATATTGGGTAATATCTATGCTTCCGTTGATAAGTGTACAAAATACATTTATCCCTGCCGGCTATTTGTTCCCCAGGAGTTGATCCGCAGCCAGTACAAGAAAGGTGAAGTTGGTAGCACCGCCTCCAAGGACATATTCCTGTTGCTGCCACAGGTAGGGCCAGTCGAGAAGTTCCGGGAAATCCGGACGTATTAGGGCTGTTCCTGATGAAACACCACCCGGAATATATGACTCATCGGCTCTGTTAACTCCGTAAGCAATAACGGTTGATCTTGCCCCTACACCTGAAGCAAAGGATGATGTGTTTTCTCCCGGATGCACTCCAAGAATGAAATTCAGTGCATTAAAAATAGGAGCTGAACTGAAAATGTCGGGAAATGCTTTGTAAAGGAAATACTGTCTTACTCCAAAACTTTGTATATCCCATCCGGCTCCCCATATACGGGGCCTGTAGGGAACACCGAAGGGAGTTTCAACCGATTGCTTGTTTATTTCATCAGACAGGTTTTTTGCAGCATTTCTGACAGCGGTTGTCAGGTCTTTGCTGCCTATCTTCGGCAAAGCTCTGCCGATAATCCATCCGATGTTTCTGATTCCTTTAACCACACCTTCCGTATTTTCAATTATATAGTTTCTATAAATGTTATCTCCGGTTGTCAGAAATAATTCAATTGCTGCATGGATTTTAGCATTGACAACCATACCCGAGATCTTGTAATCATGGCTGAAAATTGCTTTTGCAACATCAAGACACTGCCTGCTGAGTTCATTATTAAATCCCTCCAGCACTCTTGCCCCTGCTGCCAGATGAGCTGCAACTGTCAGTTCTCTGGCAGGATTGTCCTCAGTGAAGACCCACCTGTCGTCCATGGGAGAAGAATGAGTCCCTGTCCGTTCTCCCGGCTTAAGGTTTTTATCATAAATAAGTCCGTCAGTCATTGTTGACCCATCACCCAGAAGTACATACTGACGTTTGTCAGCTTCAATAATTCCTCTGTAGAGACGACCCAGGTTCCTGTACCCGCCAACCACTGACAAAACGCCGTGTTCTATCTGCTGAAGAATGTCATTCTTCCCGTCAGGCTGATGTATTTCAACCACCCTTGTTTTCTGATCGATTGATGTTTCATCATAATCGACTTTGAATTCCTCATAAATCATTGAAAGGATATATACCTCTCCGCTTTGTGATTCTACCCTCAAGTCGTAGTCTCCTGCATCGTGCCAGCCTCCTATATTAAGTCCGGGGACATGATCGCCTGATTTGAAATCAGTCAGTGTTGACTCCCTCTGAATGTATCCGTCAAAATGGTTATGGTTTACGGGTGCCATCAGGGCATCGTCCATGTGGCACAATCCGTGCCATACCCTGTATTTCTCATTTACCCTCATATGACACATCTGGACCGGAAGGAAGAATTCGATAGTAGGTTGCCATACATTTCGCTTGTAAACATCGGCAGCGATGCGAAATGGCTGAGACTGCTGATCTCCGTATCTGACAAAATACATTCCCTCCTGTTTAATTCCGGAGAAATCAACTTTAAGATAGTTGTATCTGAGGAACTGGCCCCATGAATCGGCCTGGTAAGTTCCGGCTACTGATTTCTCGCCGTCAGCATTGATTCTGACAACAACAGGGATTTCTCTTTTTGAATCATTTTTATCCAGCTCTATTATTGCTATCTTCTCCTGCTCTGGCCGATAACCCACCTGGGAAACATGAACAACAGGCGGTGCTGTCCAGCCAGGGATTATTGCCGGAGTAATAATCCATTCCACAGCATTTTTAGTGACATTTGCTGGTACAAGCGATCTTACAACAAACCATCCGTTGTTATGAACATACCTTCCGTCAAGGAGTTGAAGGGCACCGGTCTTTGATTCAATTGACATCCTCAACATATCATCTTCCGGGGCAACGGTAAATTTTCTGCCTGTCGCCATGGGCTGATTGGCAACGATTTCACCCCGTGAATCTTTAAGTGCAGGTCCGTTAGCCTGCCTGGGAAAAATACCTGAATAATTGTCCATTGACCAGGTCTTGCCAAAAAGCCATCCTGGAAACAATTCCATATTAAATCCCACTTTACCAATGAACTCCCCTGGAACAGGTTGGGCAAGATCGACTGTGACTTTGATCGATTCTCCCTCTGCCTGCACATTTACTGTATATTTTAGATCCAGGTCAGGGTATTCAATTGGATTAAACCCTTTCCGGTTTATTGCCGGATCAGGATAAGCCAGGCTTACAATGATTCTATTTTCTGCAGGAACGACTTTCCTGTCAAGCTGTTTTGGGATAGGCTGCCATTGTCCGGGTGTCTCATCAAGCCGTATATCCCCGTTAGTGGCAAGCCGCCTGCCATTCATTATTACAGCAACGCCACCCTGGTGACCCTCGGGATAGATATCCTGAAATGCCATTACATTGACTCCTGCACGTTCAAAATATTCCTGTTTGTTCAGAATGAAGGGAGGCTGCTGCGAAAATCCTGTGAATAAACAGGATAATAAAATGAGTGTTATGGTTGCTTTTTTCATATTATGTTGTTTTTAGATTCTATTTATCTGACAATCCATTCGTATATACCTGCTGAATAGTTTTTGTTCAGTTTTACCTTTAATTTTACCGCTGAAGCTTTAACTGGGGCAAAGTTTAGAGAGTCCCAGCCATTTTTGGTGACTCTGTATGGGACCCATGGTTTTACCGGCTGCCATCTATTCCCTGTCAGATATAAGATCTCCCATTCATCAGGAATCCTGCAACCACCTGCAGGGGAATCATCATACCAGTAAACCTTTGTTCCAGTTATGATTTGTGGCTTTTTAAAATCATATTGAATGAATTCCCATTTATTTTTTTCAGGCCACCAGTGATAATATGGGACACTTTTATCGTTGGAACTCTGAGGTTCCAACTGGTCGTTGACTGCAGCAAGTTCTTTTGTCATCCTGCTTGCCCTTACTTTACTGTTAAAGGCAATGGAAGGTGCGGGCAACGGCTTTGCCGAACCTGGGGAGGTTGAAAGCCAGACCATCATCTGACCGGGGCCCCTGTTACTCCACAACGCATAAGGGATCAAAATAACAGGCTCTTCTTGAAGAACATTTATACCTCCATTCACATTCCTTACTGTCTGACGGGCTGTAGTCTTTATTATGTTGGTACCGCCAAGAAGATCAGGTTTGAATTCTGCAGTAAACTGAGGATTATTTTTGAAAATCAAATTGAGAATGTTCCCATTGTTATTATCGGGCCACTCGGCACAGTAAATCACAGGGCCCTGCTGAACAGCAATTTTATCAATATCATCCCCTACTCTTTCATCGGCTTTAACAACCCTTACAGGCATTGGCATTTCAAGCTCGACCTTATCGCCAGAAGCCCACTTTCGTTCAATAACAGCATAACCGTTTGTCAGCTCCGGATTAATTGTATCTCCGTTAAGTAGAATAACATATTGATCATTGTTCATCTCTGCAAATTTATAGAGTTGGCATGGGATGGCTTCATTCCTGGCCCATCCGGGAATACGCAGTTTCATTATAAACTTACTGTGCGAGGCAGGGTTTAATGTCAACTCAACCTTCCCGTTCCATGGAAATCCGGATTTCTGGGAGATCTTTACTGACGTATTTCCAACTTTTATTTCAGCATCATTGGAAATGTAGAGATTTACATAAAGTTCGTGATCAGTTGAAGCATAAATATAGCCAGGTATGGCAGGCACAAATCTTGCAATGTTTGAAGGGCAGCATGCACATCCGAACCAGGGGCTTCGCTGGTGCTGCCCTGATGATTCAAGCGGGTTCGGATAAAAGAACCTGTCGCCTGACAATGAAACTCCGGAAAGCATTGAATTATAAAGAGTCTTTTCAAGAACATCTATATATTTACTATCTCCATGAAGCAAAAAAAGACGGTGGTTTGTGAAGATGTTGCCTATAGAGGCACATGTCTCGCAATAAGCAGACATATTTGGAAGGAAGTAAGGTTCTGCGAAACCTTCATTTCCGCCGGTTGATCCTATGCCTCCGGTGATATACATCTTCCTGCAGACTATATCTTCCCAAATGCTTGTAACAGCTTTTAGATACCTTTCATCTCTTGTTATTGCAGCTATATCTGCCATCCCCGAATACATGTATGTTGCTCTAACCGCATGGCCTTCTGCTTCAGTCTGATCGACAGGCTTTCTGTCAGCCTGGTTATAATGTCTGCCATTGGGCCCTCTTATATCCAGAAAGAACTTTGCAAGATCAAGGTACTTTTTGTCATCAGTCGCACGGAAAAGTTTTACCAGACCCATTTCGATAACCTGATGGCCGGGCCATACTTTTAGTTTTTCATTTCCGAAATCTCTGCTTACTAGGTCTGCTGATTTAATTGCAATGTCCAGAAGCGACCGTTTCCCGGTAGCCTGATAGTGTGCAACGGCTGCCTCATACAGATGTCCGATATTATATAACTCATGACTATGAATCGAATCATTTAACCATCTTTCCTTATTAGCCCATTCATGAAGTCCTATCCCTCCATGCATTTCTGCAATGGTTCTGTTTGTATACAGATATCCGTCATTTTCCTGAGCCAGTCCGATTTTATAAATAAGCGTATCAAGGTAGGATTCAAGGACAGGATCGGGATATGTTTGAAGTGAATAGCTTGCACCTTCGATAATTTTGAAAACGTCAGAGTCATCAAAAGGATATAATGATCGAAAGCTTCCTGTATCAAGTCCGCCGGCAATTTCAAAATTTTTTATTCTTCCTGAGGACTCACAATACCTGAATGCAATGGGTATTGTTATCATGGCATTTTTTTTGATCCTCGACGACCAGAAATTATCGGTCAGCTTTACGGAAGTAAATGGAACAGGCTTAATAGGGTAATCTGCGATTTGTTCGTTTTTCCTGCTGCATCCCGTTAAAATTATCACCAGACACAGCAGAACAAATACTGGCAATGATTTCAGCATGGCATCAAATTTTGGTTCAGGTAATTTCTTTTTCAATAAAGTTACCCAAACTTTTATATCGTTTAAATAGTGATTCATATCTTGCCGCTCTTTGAGGGTCGGGGATATATTCTTTTTCAATTCCGTTTCCCATCGCCTGCTGGGCAGCAGGAATATTTTTATAAACACCGGCCACAACTGATGCCGCCATGGCTGAGCCAAGGGCGCAGGTCTGGTCAGAGACTGCCACTTTTATCGGCATATTAAGGACATCAGCAACGACCTGCACGACATAAGGATTCTTTTTGGCAACTCCTCCGACAGCAATGACAGAATCAATCCGGACGCCCTCAGATATAAACCTCTCATTTATCATCTTTGATCCGAATGCCGTGGCTTCAACAAGGGCTTTAAAAATTCTGGGGGCATCGGTACCAAGAGAAAGTCCTGAAATTAATCCTTTAAGTGCCTGGTTAGCATCAGGGGTTCGTCTTCCATTAAGCCAGTCTAGTGCAACAATTTCAGAATCATCGTCCTGCAAAAGCTCAGCCTGCTTACTAAGTGCAGGGATAACTGCTTCGGAAGTTTCTTTTATTATTTTTTCCCTGCTTTCTTTATTTAACCAGGTCATTTTCATAATCAGTTCATTAATCGGCCACATTAACAGACCGCTGAACCATGCATAGACATCGCCAAATGCTGACTGTCCTGCCTCAAGTCCTATCATTCCGGGTACGATAGAACCATCAACCTGGCCACAGATTCCGGCAACAAGTTTATCTCCAACTTCAGATGGGTCGGCAATAATCATGTCGCATGTTGAAGTACCCATAACTTTGACAAGATGATATGGTTTAATTTCACCGCCTACAGCACCAAGATGTGCGTCGAATGCTCCGACGCCAACTTTAACCCCTTCCGGAAGTCCAAGTTTTTCAGCCCATTCCCTGGTAATAACTCCGGCGGTAACATCACACGTATAAGTTTCACGGTAAAGTCTTTCTTTCAATCCTGACAGCAAAGGATCGAGCCTTATCAGGAATTCTTCAGCAGGAAGTCCTCCAAATGATTCGCTCCACATTGCTTTGTGGCCTGCAGCACAGCGGCTTCTTTTAAGAGTCAGAGGATCAGTGTTCCCGGTGAGAAGAGCAGGTATCCAGTCGCAGTGTTCGACCCACGACCAAGCATTTTGTCTTACTTTCTCATTTGATCTTAAAACATGAAGAATCTTAGACCAGAACCATTCAGATGAATATACACCGCCTTCAAATCTTGTAAAGTCAGTCCCCCCCCACGATTTTGCAAGTTCATTGATCTCAGCAGCTTCCCTGACTGCTGTGTGATCCTTCCAAAGGATAAACATCGCATCAGGATCATTTTCAAACTCTGGTTTCAGGGATAGAGGCGTTCCTGTTCGGTCTACAGCCACAGGGGTGGAGCCTGTTGTATCAACCGTTATTCCTGCAATATTGCGGATAATCTCAGGTGCCAGCCCATTCAATGCTTCTCTGACAGATACTACCAAACCTTCAAGATAGTCTGAGGGATGCTGCCGGAACCTGTTGGAGGAAGGATCACAAAACATCCCTTTCTTCCATCTTGGATATTCAAATACCGATGTACCTGCAATCTGGCCGTTTTTTGTGTCAACAACAACTGAACGGACAGAATCTGTACCGTAATCGATGCCTATAACATAACTATTTGCCATACTTAAAAAGGTATCTTAAAAACCTGGAAAATCGAATAACAAATACATAGCTTATGATCAAATAAATTCACTTATTGCCTTCCTTGTTCTACCAGAAGTATATATAAAATGCTACGATAACAAGGATAATCAGTCCCGAAAACAAAAGGTCCCAGTTATTCCAACTGGCCCTGGTCACTGCTTTTTCCTGAGGTGTGGCTGATCCTACATAAAGCCCTCTGATTGATGCCGGATCAGCTTTTGGTGTAAATGTGCTTACAATGATCATCAGGATGATTACCAGGAAGAAAAGTATTATCTCATAGTGAAGCCAATTCAGTTTCAGGAAGACAGTGTAAAAGATGCTGTCGTGATTCAAACCTGTTCCGAATACCTTGAATCCCAATCTGGTCATGCCAAGTATAAAACCTGTTATCAGACCAATGAATCCTGCTTTCGGAGTTGTCTTTTTTGAAGCAATGCCAAGGAGAAATACTGCTGCAATGCCTGGTGCCAGGAGCGACTGAACATCCTGAAGGTATGCATATAGTACTTTCCCAAGTCCTTTCATAACCGGTATCCAGAGAATTCCAAGGATCACTACAACGACTGTTGCAATTCTGCCCACCTTTACAAGTTCACTTTCAGATGCTTTTGGTCTGAATTTCTGGTAAAAATCGACTGTGAAGAGAGTTGCCGATGAGTTGAAAAGAGAAGCTAGTGAACTCATGAGAGCAGCCAGGATGCCTCCAACCACCAATCCTTTGAATCCAAGTGGCAGTAATTCCTTGACAAGAACGGAAAAAGCTGAATCTGAATCAGGGAGACTGATCATGCCCTTGTAATTAAGGGCATATGCAATCATACCCGGTATCAGGAATATGAACACCGGTGAGAGCTTAAAGGCTGCTCCAAGGATTGCTCCTCGCCTTGATTCAGTCTGATTACGGCCTGACAATACTCTCTGCACAATAAACTGATCTGTGCACCAATACCAGAAACCTATTATTGCGGATCCAAGTATTACACCTGTCCAGGGATACTCCGGGTCATTGGCCGATCTAATAAGTTCTGTCATGGTGTTGCCATCAGCATTTACAGGCACTGCCCGGCAGATTTCCATCATTTCCGACCATCCCCCGAGGCGTACAAGGCCTATAATAAGTACTGCAATCGAACCAAGAAGCAGGATAGGTGTCTGCAGAACAGATGTCCAGAGAACGGCTTTCATCCCGCCGAGAGTTGTATAAATACCTGTCAGAACAACCAGCCCAACAGCGCTGATCCAAAAAAAATCTATGCCAAACATTGATTCAATCCCGAATACCTGCTTGAAAACAATTCCTCCTGCATAAACAGTAACTGCAACCTTTGTGAAAACATAGCTTACCAGAGATATGATTGAGAGAACGCTTCTGGCCCCTTTTGTATATCTTTTTTCCAGGAATTCAGGCATTGTAAAAACACCACTTCGGGAATAGAACGGGACAAAAAACCAACCCAGGATGAGAATAAGCCATCCATGCATCTCCCAGTGCGCCATTGCCATGCCGCTTGAGGCACCTGCACCCGCAAGGCCTACCAGGTGCTCCGATCCAATATTTGATGCAAAAATAGATGATCCTATTGCAAGCCATGTTGCATCACGACCCGCAAGAAAATAATCAGTTGAAGTCTCATCCTTTTTCCTGGTAACCCAGATTATAATGCCTACTAATCCGAGACAAAAAAGCCCCAGAACGATCCAGTCGAGTGTTCCCATAATTATTCAATGAATTTATGTTTAACTGTAAGAGCCTCTAAAGTAATTAAAAAGGAAATCAGGTTTGCTATTCTTGTAAAAATTATCACAAAGCATTACTCCATTCATTCATTGATACCTGAATAAATTCGATAATCCTCTGGTTCTCAGCCTTGCCGTTACCAACTATCGGAAAAGGCCTGCCAAATTTTATGTAAATCGGCTTTTTACTATCAAGCGGACCAAGCTCTTTTATTAACTTCCCCTGTCCCCAGAAATCGGTTTTAAGTGCAAAAGGTACAACGCTGACTCCAGCTTTTTTTGCAAGCTTTACACCTAATGAATTGAATTCTTCAGGATTAAATACAACACTCCTCGTACTTTGAGGAAAGATAACTATCGAAATACCTCTGCTGAGAAGCTCCGGCCCCTTTGTCATAACTTCATCAAAATCTTTTCTTGGATCAGTTCTGCCAACCACTATAGGATCGCGTGATCTCATAACATGACCAAAAAGCGGATGTCGGACAAGGCTATCCTTAACAACAAATGTGACTTCCCTGTGAGGAGCTATAATACATGGCAGGATCATCGTTTCGAGAGTACTCATGTGATTACCTATAAAAAGCACGGGAGAACTGCAGGCAACAATATTTTCCATGCCTGATATATGGAATTTACCGCCTGTCTTTTCGATGAATTTAAATATGAAAAATGATGAATCAGCCCAGGCTTTAGTGTCGTAAATTCCTTTTATAGCTTCTTTCCTGGTTTTAAAAACAATTGTTGCATATTTGAGAGTAAAATAGAGCCTGTGGTGATAAAGCAGCCTTTCAATCAAACCTGGCTTTCCGCTGTCAGGTGTATCGTATGACCAAGAATCAAAATATCCGTAGTTCATCTGCAATTTCAGTCATGGGTTTTATTCGACCAGATTTTTCTTTATAAAGATAACCCACATTCATAAAATCCAAAATAAAATGGATATTCAAAATCACAGCTTCAATAGTCGTCTTCTTTCTCCAATAATACTTTTCTGTATTTACCCATAAGCTCTCTGTTAAGATCAAGAGGCGGGACAGCGCCCTCCGGAAGAAATGACTTATATGGATGGTCTTTTGAATATTTATTGAATTCATTCTTTATCTCTGAAAGAAGTTTTGGTTTCGTGAGCAGGTCAAGAGCTGTGGAAGCAATGACCTTGGCACCTGCATTAAGACCTTTCCATGCTGCAGATCCGTAACCTGATGCGACTGTCGACCAATGATGTCCGATAGAACCCGGGACCCCTACAGGGAAGCTTACCGTAGCTGTTGGAGCCAGAAGTGTTACCTCACCCACATCGGAGGAAGAACCTCCAACATGAATTGAGGGAGGTTCTTTTAAAGCATCTATTTTTGTCTGATATCCTTTTTCCTCAGCACCAAGTTCCTTTTGAAGACTTTTTGCAAACGCATTTTCATCTTCCGTCCATTCAGGCATTCCTATAAGTTCTATGTTTCTCTGAATTGTTTCGGCCATTCCTTTGTTAAGATGTCTCTGATGAATGGCTGTGATTATTTTTACAGTATCAAGACTGGTTCCTGATGCCGTAGCTGCGCCCTTTGCACAGTCAACGACCCTGGCGAACATATCTTCAAGTCTTTCATCGGTGTTTCTCAGATAGTACCATACAGATGCTCTGTCAGGCACTACATTAGGTGATTCACCTCCTTCTGTTATAACATAATGCATGCGATTTGTATAAAACAGATGCTCTCTCAGGTAATTTGTAGAAACGTTCATCAGTTCCACAGCATCAAGGGCACTTCTCCCACTCCACGGAGCACCTGCTGCATGAGCAGTCTTCCCTTTAAACGAAAAAACAATAGACATAACAGCGTTGCCGTTAACACCATATTCTGTACTGAAAGAGGATGATGCATGATTGTCAATCACTGCATCCACATTCCCAAAAACACCAGCCCTGACCATGAAGGGTCTGCTAATCAATGTCTCCTCGGCCGGAGAGCCGAAAAATATAATGGTTCCATTAATACCGAATGCCTCCATGCTTTTTTTAAGTGCTGTAATTGCGGCGACAGCTGCCGTACCCATAGTATTATGCCCGCAACCGTGGCCTGGAGCACCCTCAACAACCGGATCCTTTTTTGGTACAAGTGGTTTTTGGGATAACATCGGAAGGGCATCATATTCACCAAGTATTCCTATTACAGGACTGCCATGCCCCCAGGAAGCTGTAAAGCAAGTGGGCATACCGGCAACACCCTTTTCAACTTTGAATCCTTCTTCCTCAAGAACTCTGATTAGGATTGCAGATGACCTGAATTCCTGCATGCCCAGTTCGGCAAATTTCCAGATCGAATCGGAAATAAGCCCAAATTTTCTGATTACAGATTCATCCGACAAATAATCAATTACATTCTTCTTTGCTTTATACATGTCAGCTTTGCCCAGATATCTGCCTTCATTATTTGATTGTCCAACTGCAACGCTCAGGATACCAATTGAAAAGAGTGATGCAATAAATAAAAATTTAAGGGAAGGTTGCAGGCTCATTTGTGCATTGTTTTATAAGCTACTGAAATTATAATTGTACAAATCTAATATTAAATTGTAAATTTATCCTGCCGTCAAAAAGCTATTCTGTTACAATAACTGAAATGAAGCTTTCCTTACCAGATGCATTGGTTTTTATTTTATTGGTTTTCAGTAATGTTGTTATAGGAATAAGTTTTTTCTTCAGGAAAAGATCATCTGAAATATTTACCAAAGCCGGTGGTAAAATACCGGCCTGGGTGGCCGGGATGTCGATCTTTGCAACTTACGTGAGCAGCATCAGCTTCCTTGCTCTTCCCGGAAAAGCTTATGCGACAAACTGGAATGCTTTTGCCTTCAGTCTCTCCATCCCTGTTGCATCATTTGCTGCAGCAAAATTTTTTGTTCCCCTCTACCGCAATATTGGTACCGTGTCGGCTTACCATTTCCTTGAAATCAGGTTTGGACCATGGGCGAGGATTTATGCCTCATCCTGCTACATACTTACACAGCTGATGCGTACTGGTGCCATACTGTTGCTTCTGGCTCTGCCGCTTAATGCCCTTTTCGGATGGAGTGTCAAAACTATCATAATTCTGACAGGGCTTGCAGTGATACTCTATTCAATGCTGGGTGGAATTAAAGCTGTTTTATGGACAGATACGATCCAGGGAATAATTTTAATATCAGGAGCCATTTTATGTGCTCTTTACATTACATTTTCGATGCCCCGCGGACCAGGTCAAATTTTCGATATAGCCGTTTACAACAACAAATTCAGCCTGGGAAGTTTTAAAACTGATCTTGGAGAATCCACATTCTGGGTAGTCCTGTTTTATGGTCTGTTCATAAACCTTCAGAATTATAGTATTGATCAGAACTATATTCAGAGATACCTCACGACGAAGACAGAAAAAGAAGCCAAAAAATCGGCATGGTTCGGATCGTTACTGTACATCCCTGTTTCAATGCTGTTCTTTTACATAGGCACTGCTCTTTTTGCCTTTTATTCTGCCCAGCCGGAAAGGCTTCCTGATGAATTAAGAACTTTAGCTGCCGGCGACAGGGTCTTTCCGTATTTTATTGCAGCAGAACTACCTGTCGGATTAAGGGGATTACTCATAGCATCTGTATTTTCTGCCGGAATGAGCACGGTATCGACAAGTCTGAACAGTACAGCTACAATATTCCTGGAAGATTACTATAAAAAATATATTAACCGAAATGCAAGTGAGAGATCATCCATGAATGTGCTTTATTCAGCATCCTTTTTGACCGGTGCTGCAGGGATAGCAATTGCAGTTTCGCTGACAGGAGTAGAAAGCGTCCTGGACGCATGGTGGTCGCTTGCTTCAATATTCAGCGGGGGAATGCTCGGACTCTTCCTCCTTGCATTCCTGTCTGGCAGGACCAGGAATCCTGAAGCAGCCGCAGGAGTTATAACAGGAGTTATTCTTATTATCTGGATGAGCCTTTCTCCTGTTCTTTTTACGTCAGAAAAACTGATTTTATTCAGAAGTCCGTTCCATAGTAACCTGACTATTGTGTTTGGTACAGTGACAATATTTCTTACAGGATTTTTACTGAGCATTATTCTAAGGAAGAAGATAGGGAACCAAAATTTGTTCTTATGATTAAGCATTTAACTGTTTTCCATCTGCTTTTCTACCTTGGGTGTATTCAGTCTCGTGCCCAGGACATTTTTAAAGGAGACCAGTGTATTGTCAGTTCTGAATTTATTTTTCAGACAGGTGAAACAAAGTTTCCATCATGTCATGCATCAACGATAGCAGAGACCGGTGACGGATTCATTGCAGCATGGTTCGGAGGTACAGCTGAAGGGAATCCTGATATCGGGATTTGGATAAGCAGATTAAAAGACGGGAAATGGTCAATTCCTGAAGAAGCTGCCAATGGGGTAGTTTCTGACAGTATAAGATACCCGTGTTGGAATCCTGTTCTTTTCAATTCAGGTGATGAGATTCTTCTGTTTTACAAAGTCGGTTCAAGTCCGTCATCATGGTGGGGAGAATTAAAGACATCGACAGATGGAGGTATTTCCTGGTCTCCTTCACATAAACTACCGGAAGGAATTATCGGGCCTGTAAAGAACAAGCCGGTATTGTTAAAAAACGGCGTACTTCTTTGTCCATCAAGCACAGAACACAACGGGTGGAAAGTACATATTGAAATGACTTCTGATTTTGGGATTACCTGGGAAAAGACGGATACACTTAATGACAGAAAAAGCGATCTGATTCAGCCGGCAATACTGGTTCATAAGGATAACAGGCTGCAGATGTTATGCAGAAGCCGCCAGTCGAGGATATTTTCCTCCTGGTCAGATGACAATGGATACACATGGACCAAACTTTTACCTGACAGCCTTCCCAATCCTAATTCAGGTATAGATGCAGTAACCCTTTCAGGTGGAAAACATTTACTTGTCTATAATCATCTTACGGAGGGCAGAAATATGTTGAACGCTGCAGTTTCGGATGACGGAATCAAATGGCAGGCAGCATTAATACTTGAAAATGACACAATTGGAACCGAATATTCATATCCTGCCGTAATTCAGTCGAAAGACGGCAAAATACATATTACCTATACATGGAACAGGAAACTTATCAAACATGTCGTAATTGATCCGGCTCTTATAGAAACCAGACCTTTGCTGAATATGCTCTGGCCTGTTAAATAGTTTTAGTTTCCGGAGAATAATGGAATAATAAGCAGCATCAGCGACAACATGGTAAGTATTCCGACAGCTCCCCAGCCTATAATGTTCTGAAGAGGTTTATTCGTATATTCCCCCATAATCTTCTTATTGTTAATAAGAAGTATCATGCTTAAAAGGACAACCGGCAGAAGTATTCCATTAAGCACCTGCGACCATATTGAAATATCGATCAGCGGAGCATTCGGGATCAGGATTATGACAGCAGATATGATAAGTATTCCGGTATAAAGGATATAAAACTCCTTTGCTTCATCCCATGTCTTATCCAGACCTGTTTCAAAACCAAATGCTTCGCACACGTAAAATGACGTGGCAAGCGGCAGTATTGTTGCAGAAAAAACAGACGCGACAAAGAGGCCAAAAGCAAAAACCTGCGATGCCAGTTCTCCGGCAAAGGGTTTAAGAGACAAAGCTGCATCTTTTGCCTCGTTTATCATAATTCCGTTAGGATAAAGAGTCGAACCGCAAGCCACCATAATGAAGAATGCAACAACAACTGTGGCAAAGCAACCTATTATTATGTCCAGTACCGTAAATCTGTAATTCTTCATTTTGAGTCCTTTTTCAATGACCGACGACTGCATATAAAACTGCATCCATGGAGCTATGGTTGTTCCGACAAGTGCAATTATGACCGTAAGACTCTTTGTATTCATTTCAATACCAGGACGAATTATCGCTTCTCCTATCTCACCCCACTGAGGTCTGCTCATAAAGGCAGATATTACATAGGTAAGCAGCGAAACACTGAAGATGAGAAATATCCTTTCCGCAATCTGGTAAGTACCTTTAACAACAAGGAACCATACCGCCAAAGCTACCAGAGGAACAGAAATATATTTACTCACGCCGAATATTTCGAGACTCCCTGCCACACCGGCAAATTCGGTGGTAGTGTTACCTATATTTGAAAGCAGCAATCCGATAAAAATAAAAAAGGTGATTCTTACGCCAGCATTCTCCCTGATGAGGTCTGAAAGCCCTTTGCCAGTCACAATACCCATCCTTGCATTCATTTCCTGTATCACCAGAAGCACAATCAGAGAAGGGATAAGGGTCCATATCATCCCATAACCGTAAATTGCCCCTGCAACAGAATAGGTTGTGATCCCTCCTGCATCATTATCAACGCTGCCGGTTATAATTCCCGGTCCGAGAAGAGCGAGGAAAATTTTCAGATTCCTGTAAAAATTGGTTTTGGTAAATCTGGTCCTGAACATAATAGCTATATTATCTCTTATTTGTACGTCTCTTGCTTATAAGATCTTCTACCACATCATCGACTACCACCATGCCCTGGAGCTGGTTATCCTGATCAACAACAGGAACAGCGAGAAGATTATACTTTGAAATTATCTCCGCAATATCATCAATCCTCTGATCGTCATATAAAAAAACAGGTTCGGATTTCATAATCTGTCTGATATCTGTTTCCGGATCAGAAACAACCAGGTCACGCAGATCAAATGTTCCTATAAGCTCATCATTCTTTTCAGTCACAAAAAGAGTATAAAGCTCAGAAGTTTCAGGCTTTTTAGCTCTAAGTTCTCTTATTACTTCATCAACAGTAATTCCTGGACTGAATGACAGTACATCTGTGGTCATAAGACTTCCTGCAGAATTATCGGGATATTCCAGTAGTTCTCTTACTTCCTGTGATGATTCGCTGTCCATTTCTTTTAAGAGCATCTCAGCTTTTTCATCTTCAATCTCATCAAGTATGTCAGCAACTTCATCTGCCGGCATCTTCTCAAGCACATCGGCAACCTTGTTTACAGGCAGACTTTCGATAATATGGATCTGAGTATTTGTCTCTAGTTCTTCAAGAACGTCAGCAGCTTTCTCTTCATCAAGTGCAGAGAAAACACGAGTGCTCGACTTTTTTCCAAGATCTTCCAGTATATCTGCTATATCGGATGGATGCAGTGTGTGAAGCTTGGCGTAACTTTTTGAAAGTTTTATATTAAGATTTGAAAAATCAATTGCCTGGACATCATCCCACAATATGAATTTTGAAGGTATATTGATCTTAAAAAGAGACAATAGCTTCTTAATAGGCATATAAATACCTATTCTGCGCAGCAATCCTTCTATTCCTATATCCACTGCAATTACAAATGTCCCCGCAGATACTGTTGCCAGCCTTACATCGTTTACTCTTACAAGCTTCCTCCCGTTCAGATCAACGATTTGTTTGTCGAGTATGTTTTCAACAAGGAGTAATCCGTTTGTGACCTCCTCATTACTGAGTTCAATCAGCCCTGAACAGGTCACATTTAGCATTTCCCGAGCCTTAACTACCCTGAAAGTGTTAAAGGAGTAGAATTTAAGCTCTTTATGGATCTTCAGCTTGATACCTGTTACAAGCTGCTCGTTGGGATCATTGCTGCCCGACGGTGCAGTATTGATCAATAAATCCTTGATCCGCCCTATTGCCTCCCCGTCGGCATCAAAAACTTCCTTTCCAATAATTCCGCTTAAATAAAATGTTGTGAGTGAAGTCATAGTTACCTCCTTGCTTTAAAAGATACAGCAGGAAGCAACAGGTCGAAACGTTAGCCTCCGCTATATCAGTTTCTCAAACAATAATTTCGCCGGGCCGTCGTCCATTGATTATGAAATGTTAATTCAGGCCGTAAAAGTAAATTTATCCGAAAAATTTGCAAATAAATTTTCGAAAATGTTTTAACCAAGAAAGATTTTTTATTGTGAAGCTGAAAGATCAATAATATTATTTAACCGACTTCATAGAAGCTGCAGTATTAAGTACATTAATTTCCATCGTGTTACACCGGCATTCAATTGATTAAATAGATTAAACTATTAATCCGCAGGGATCCTGTAAGCAGCCGCAAGGTGACACAAAATGAACCTGATAGTAACTGATATTCTTATACAGCCAAAGGAAAATTAATACCTTTAACACGTTGAAATGATTGAGAATTATCAAAAACTGATGATGGAGACAGTTTTAATTACCGGAGGAAACGGACTAATAGGAAGACACCTTTCAGCCAGACTTCTTGAAAAAGGCTATTCAGTAAGTGTACTTGGCAGATCAGGCGGATCGCAGGAAAATTTACAATATTATAAGTGGGATCCAGCTAAAAACGAAATAGATGAGAAAGCTGTTTTAAGAGCGGATTATGTTGTTCACCTTGCCGGAGCAAATTTAGGTGACAGGAGGTGGTCTGAAGACAGGAAAAAGGAACTGATTGATTCAAGGATCAAAACCAGCGAACTGATTTTTGCAAAGATGCGGGCATCAGGAACCAATCTGAAAGCATTTATCACAGCTTCAGGAATCGGCTACTATGGGATGATTACTTCAGAGAGAATATTTACTGAAACCGATCCCTGCTCTGCTGATTTCATTGGAGAATTGGCCTGCAGATGGGAGGCTGCAGCTGACAGGTTCAGCAAGGAGGGAATAAGAACTGTGAAAATAAGGACAGGCGTGGTCCTTTCAGCGGAAGGAGGAGCCCTGGCCAGAATGAAAGCAGTTGCAAAATCAGGGTTAGCATCAGGAATGGGAAGCGGGAAACAATACCTGCCCTGGATACATATTGATGACCTTTGCAATATATACATCAAGGCGATATGCGATAATTCAATGCACGGGGCTTATAATGCCGTTGCACCTGAACATGTCAGGAACATTGATTTCATGAGGACGCTGGCAAGAGTTCTCAAAAGACCGTTCTTAGCTCCGAACATACCTTCAATTTTATTCAGAGTCATTTTCGGTGAAATGTCAGCCATAATGCTTGAGGGCAGCAGGGTATCATCTGAAAAAATAAGAAGGGAGGGATTCTCTTTTAAATTTCCGAATCTGGAAACGGCATTAAATGACCTTTTGCGAACAGATTCAAAGAAGATTGCTTTTGGAAAATGATCTTTTATTAAAGTAAAGACTATCTTTGCTTTCAGATTTACAATAAAATTAGTTAAATGAGCCAGACTGCCACTTATCCACTTCTGGAAATAGACGGACGAAATCTTTACTATGCTTTTATTGCAGGAGCCAGAAAGATTATTGAGCATCAGACAGAACTCAATAAAATCAATGTGTTCCCTGTAAATGACGGTGATACAGGTTCCAATCTGGCTGGCACAGTCCGGTCTGTGATTGAAATCCTTCATCCACACAGATCGTATAAAGTTACAGCTGACAGGATAGCTGAAGCTTCCATTCTAAATGCGAGAGGCAATTCGGGAATTATTTTTGCTCAGTTCTTTTATGGGCTAAGCAGAGAAACAGGTGAGATTAAGTCAGCGGGCATAAAGGATTTTGCTGAGGCACTCAGGAAAACAGTGCGCTATGTTTATGAAGCCGTAGCAAAGCCTGTCGAGGGGACCATGCTGACAGTGATCAAGGATTTCGCTGATTTTATAGATTTAAGCTGGCACAAATTTTCAGATTTCAACAATTTGTTTCTAAGCTCTTATGAAATTCTGACCAAGTCTCTTGCCCAAACAAAGGCAAAACTTGCCATTCTGGAGAAAAATAATGTTGTCGATGCAGGAGCCAAAGGATTTGTACTCTTTTTTGAAGGAATAAGGGATTTTATAAACTCGCGTAACATAAAAGAACTGATATCAGCAAGATCAGTTGTTAATTCATTTCCTAAAGAAGAAAGTCTTATCTCTGAGAATATAACATTCAGATATTGTACTGAAGCAGTTGTAAGAGACTGTCATGTTGACAATCATTCTCTGATGGGAATTCTTGAGAGTTATGGTGACTCTGTTGTTGTGGCAGGTTCAGATAAAGTCAAAAGGCTGCATCTCCACACCAATAACCCCTCAAAATTATTCGATTACCTGAGGAAATTAGGCACAATCACATTTCAGAAAGCCGACGACATGATCAGACACAATCAGATCGTGAAAGAAAGAAAATGGAAAATTGCTCTCGTCACCGATTCCACCTGCGATCTTGATCAGGAGCTTTTTGACCGCTACCAGATCAATATGGTGCCTATCAATATTAATTTTGGTGAAAATCACTATCTTGATAAAGTGACAATTCAACCCGAGCAGTTTTATTCTCTTTTAAACGAGACTCCTGTATATCCCAAAACCGCTCAGGTGAATGAGACCACTTTTACGAATCTATACTCCCATCTGGCTTCCCATTATGATTCGGTTATAGCAGTACATTTAAGCGATAAGCTGAGCGGTACATTTTTCAGCAGCGAAAAAGCAGCCCGGAAAATAAGCAGTGAATTCAATAAACAAATAACCGTGCTGAACTCAAGGAATCTATCCGGTTCTCTCGGACTGATTGTATTGCGAATTGCCCAGGCTATTGAATCAGGTTACTCACATGATGAGATAGTAAAAATGGCTGAAAGATGGATCAATAATGCCCGTATTTATGTAAGTGTAAAAACATTAAAGTACATGGTACGGGGAGGGAGAGTTTCTCACACCAAGGGATTAATTGCTAAAATACTTAATATCAACCCTATAGTTTCCCTCGATGAAACAGGAAAGGCAATAGTGTTTGACAAGACTTTCAGTCAAAAATCAAATATGATGAAAGTGATGTCTTACATTGAAAAAATAAAGAATGATTATGGCATCTGGAATTATATTGTACTTCATGCCAATAATAAAATTGCTGCCGACTGGTTCGCAGATAAAATGGAGAAACTAACAAACAAAAAACCCGTTTCAGTTGTAAACATTTCTCCGGTGATAGGGGCAAATGCCGGAATAGGTGCAGCTTCAGTTGCTTTGCTTTACGATTAGAAAAATATTGTCAGATGACATTTTTAACCATATACCTTGAGGCACTTGTCCTGATCATAATCATGATGTCATCTCTCTGGATCGCAAGTGTCTTTCTGAAAAATGTAAGCATAGTTGATATTTTCTGGGGTTTTGGATTCGTCTTAGCGGCAGCTTTCTACTTTTTAAAGGCAGAAGGAAATGAGACCAGGAAACTTCTTATCTTTTCGTTTGCAGCAATTTGGGGATTAAGACTTACCCTGTACCTTGCATGGCGTAATTACGGAAAGGGAGAGGATTACCGTTACAGGGAATTCCGTAAGAAATACGGAGAGACAAGATACTGGTGGATAAGCTATTTTCAGACCTTTCTTCTGCAGGGATTTCTGATGTGGCTCATTTCCGCTCCGCTGCTGGGAGCCCAATTCTACGGACACGACAAACCAATTGGCATATTCGATTATGCAGGTATCCTGTTCTGGATAAAGGGCTTTATTTTTGAAGCCGGCGGAGATTACCAGCTGGCAGTATTCCGGGCCAACCCTGCAAATAAGGGGAAAGTTCTCAATTCCGGATTCTGGAGGTATACAAGACATCCCAATTACTTTGGTGATACAGCTGTATGGTGGGGCTACGGCCTGATTTGTATCGGTGCCGGAAGTTATCTTCCCGCAGTGGGTTCACTGCTGATGACAGCACTTATTATAAAGGTCTCAGGGGTTGCTCTGCTTGAAAAAAATCTCGCCGACAAAAAACCGGAATATAAAGAATACATAAAAAAAACCAGTGCATTCATCCCATGGTTCCCTAAAAAATAACCCTGCCTCGGGTTTGATCTTTATAAAAGTCAAAATGTAATCCGCATAAACAGGCCTAAATTATGAATGGGATAACTGCTTTTCTCCCTGCAGGAAAATCAGCAAAATTATTTTTATACCATCGGTGTGAGGCAATGGCCCTTGGAAAAAGATTTGCGAATGTGAACACAAAAAATGCCAGCCCCGGTAATGACCAGGTGGCAATGGCCCAGCCTGCCCATTCAAGCATTTCACCAAAATAATGAGGATTTGAAATCAGCCTGAACATCCAGCCCTGCGGAAGGACATATTCTTCAGGATTCGAATGCCTCAGCTTTCTTAGCTTCTCATCTGATATTTTATTTATGATAAACCCAGCAGCGAAAACTAAAGTGCCTGCAATAAACTGCCAGCTGGTCAACCAGGAGTCACTGTAGGTGTAATGATGAAAAACTCCAAATCCGTTCACAAATCCGTTGAGGCAATTGAAAAGGAATGCCATTAACGCCACAATTACAGGGTATGCCTTGTCTCTTCCTGACTGCCTGAAAGAATAAATAAATGTCCGGTGTATATAATGAAGAAGCCAGAATGCTAAAAACAATATCACCGTTATTGTTTTAACATCCGATGTAATAAAAAAAAGGACCATTAATGCAGGAGAGGGAAACTCCATGATCATCCAGGCCCATTTTGATTTAATTGCCGGCCCCCATCCTTTCCTCAGAAATTTCCCATAAGGTGCGGAAATATAAAACAGCAGCACAAAAACTGCTGCTGCCAAAATAAAAATCGTTGCAACGGAGAAGAAATAAAGATTTGTCATCCTGTGAACAGCAAATTGTTTATTGGCATTCCAAATTCCTGCAATTTATGAACAAATATTTGATATTTTTACAGCTATTAAATAATGTCAATTATCCATTCTCCTGATGTCAGACCTTGAGAAATACTTTGAGCCATTCAGGAACAATATAATAGGTATTGATAAGAATATAGAAACTCCGTACGGAATCCGGAAATTAATATATGCCGACTGGATCGCAAGCGGAAGGCTTTACTACCCTATTGAGAGGAAAATCATTTATGACATCGGACCAATGGTTGGAAATACCCATTCAGATTCCTCAGCCACGGGAAAAGCAATGACCGATGCCTATCATGCTGCACAAAGAATTGTGAAAAACCATGTCAATGCCAATGAAGATGATCTGCTGATTTTCTCTGGCACAGGAATGACCTCCGCAATAGCCAAGCTGCAAAGAATACTGGGTCTAAAAGTACCGGAACAGGCAGTCAATTATTGTGTCTTTACACATGGAGAATACAACAACTGCAGGGAGGTCCCTAATGAAAACAGACCTGTGGTTTTTCTGACTCACATGGAACACCACTCAAATCATACCTCATGGTTTGAGACACTCGCCGATGTTGTTGTACTGGAACCGTATGATGATCTCACGGTCAGTCCCGATGTTCTCAGAAGAGAGATAGTCAGGTACAAAAACCGGCCTTTATTAATAGGCTCTTTTACAGCGTGTTCAAATGTAACGGGATATAATCCGCCCTATTACGAGCTTGCGGAAATAATGCATCAATACAACGGATATTGCTTTGTCGATTTTGCTGCATCAGCACCTTATGTCGAAATAAACATGCATCCTCCAAACCGAATGCAGCAGCTGGACGCTGTCTTTTTCTCACCTCACAAATTTCTTGGCGGACCCGGCAGTGCAGGAGTCTTGGTATTCAATAAACAGCTTTATAAGAATGAAATCCCTGATGCACCCGGAGGCGGGACAGTCAAGTGGACAAACCGCTGGGGGGGTTACAGTTATATCAGCGATATTGAGGTCAAAGAGGACGGCGGAACTCCCGGATTTCTTCAGGGGATAAAAGCAGCCCTTGCAATAAAATTGAAAGAATCAATGGGGATTTCCAATATTCAGATGAGGGAAAAGGAACTTGCCGGCCTTGCTTACTCAGGACTATCAGAAGTAAAAGGTTTACACCTGCTGGCAGAAAACATTAAAGAGCGCCTGGGAGTTTTCTCATTCTATATCGACGGCATACATCACAATCTTGTTACAAAACTCTTAAACGACAGATTCGGGATCCAGGTAAGGGGGGGCTGTTCCTGCGCAGGGACTTACGGTCATTTCCTACTGAATGTTGATATTAAGCTTTCTAAAGAGATTACCGACAGAATTGAAGCAGGTGATCTGTCAATGAAACCCGGATGGATCAGATTGTCACTGCATCCGACAATGACAGATGAAGAATTGCTTTTCATTATCGATGCTATACGCCAGATTACAGAAAATTCTGAAGAATGGGGAAGAGATTATGAATATGACCGGCATACAAATGAATTCCATCACCGGAGCTTTGCTGAAAAATGTCCTGCTGATTATTTAAGATGGTTTAATGAATTATAGTTGATCTCTCATCCATTTTAATGCTGGTAATATCAATCTCAACATTTTAAATTGAATTGAAATAATCATTAAATTTTAATACGGAAAAATTAAAGTTTTTGTACCCATTAAAAAAAGTATTACTTTTACTAAAATTTGTATTACGGTGAGTGTAACAAGGTTTAGTATAAGTCTTGAGAAGGAATTATTGAAGGAGCTTGACAAGTATGCTGCGGAGAATAAGTTTTCAAACCGTTCCCAGGCAGTCAGATATCTTGTGGAAAAGAACATCGTAGAAAAGAAGTGGAACTGCAATAATGTAGTTGCAGGAGCCATTGTCATGATATATGACCATCACAAAAAGGAAATCACAGCAAAATCCACAGAAATTCAGCATGATTTCTTTGAAGTGATTCTTTCATCTCAGCATTATCACCTGAGCCATAATATCTGCCTTGAAATTATAGCGGTTAAAGGGAAGGCAAGAAAGCTGACTGAACTATCTGAATTGTTGATAAGCATCAAAGGTGTTAAACATGGCAAGCTGGTCATGACCAAAACTGATTAATTTTTTTATTAATAGAGTAATACTTTTTAACTAATTCGTAATAATTAAATTTGTTTATCAATGAAAAGAATTTTCATTTTCATCGCCGGTCTTCTGTTTTTCATAAACAGTTCTGCTCAACAAGGAATATCATCAATTCTGAGTGACACAATAAATCTTGATGAGGTGGTAGTCACCGGAAGCACTGTCAGGGTAAGCAGGAACAGCATACCGCTTGCAGTGTCGGTTGTAAACAGGAAGCAGATTATGGAGAGCATGGAGACGGCTCTTCTTCCGATCCTGAATGGCAGGATTCCCGGGTTCTTTGTCACCGAAAGGGGGATAATGGGATTTGGCGTTTCAACAGGAGCGGCAGGGCAGATTTCAATAAGGGGCATCGGAGGAAGTCCGACTACTGGTGTTCTGATGCTGATTGACGGACACCCTCAGTTCATGGGTATCTTTGGACATCCATTACCTGATTCGTATGTGGCATCCGACGTTGAAAAGGTGGAGGTTATACGCGGGCCAGGTTCGGTACTCTACGGATCGAATGCCATGGGCGGAGTGGTGAACATAATTACCCGGAAGCAGACTGAAGACGGATTTCATGGAAATGCACACCTTATGTACGGGTCATACAATACCCAGAAATATATGGTTTCAGGAGGGTTTAAGAAGAAAGGGTTCAGTGTATACGCATCAGTAAATCATGGCCGGACAGACGGGCACAGGGAAAATTCCGATTTTAAAATAACAAACGGGTATGCCAAACTGGGCTATGAATTTAACAGCAACCTGAGGATTAATGCAGATTTCAGCCTGGCCAACTTCAATGCCACCGATCCGGGGCCCGACACAACGGATGCAAAACCCGGGAATAATCTCGACATTACAAGAGGTTACGGTGCAGTTTCATTTGACAACAACTATGATAAGTACTCCGGAACAGTGAAGCTTTTTTACAATTTCGGTGAGCATAAGATCTCCGACGGCTTTCATTCAAACGATAAAAATTATGGTCTGAACGTTTATGAATCAATCAGGCTGTTCAAAGGCAATAATTTGACAATAGGAGCCGATTACCTCAACTATGGAGGCATTGCCGAAAATGAAAAATCAGGAGTTCAGATCACCGACACTTCAGTTTATGATGCAGGCCTTTACGGTTTCGTTCAGCAGAATTTTCTGGAAAAGATTACCCTGAATGCGGGTCTGCGAATACAGCGCCATAAGACATACGGAACGGAATGGATACCGGCGGGAGGGTTTTCGGTAAAGGTTGGCAGGAACACCACATGGAAGGTGTCGGCCGGAAAGGGCTTCAGGAGTCCCACAATAAGGGAATTGTTTATATGGAATCATAATGTAAGTCTGAGCCCAGAAAGGATAATGAACTACGAAACAAGCATCCTGCAATCGTTCATTAAGCAAGCCATTAAACTTGAAGTCACTGCATTTATGGTCAATGGTGACAACCTTATAATTACAGTTCCGATGAAGGGTTTGCAGAATGCCGGAAAAGTATCGAACAAGGGATTGGAGCTGGCGGCCATCATAAGTCCGACCGAAAACATGGAGCTGAATCTGACCTATTCGTACACTCACATGAAATATCCGGTTTACGCGACACCAAGGCACAATCTTTTCGCCAGCATTAGTCACAGCTGGAAAAACCTCAATGCAGTTTTGAGCATGCAGCATATTGATCATCTTGACACTGATCCGGCTGCCGGCAGGGAGTCGTTTGAGACTTATACGCTTGTCAATTCAAGGGTTGCATACCGGATCTTTCCCTGGTGGGAGGTATTTATCAATGCTGAAAATATTCTTAACCAGAAATATGCTAATAATATTTACTACACGATGCCAGGCATTACATTTTTCGGAGGGATGAAATTCAGGATCTGAAAAAGCTCATTTTGAAATATTTTTCATTGTGGAGGGGATAAATCAGAAGACAATTTGTTAAATTTGCAGTCTGAAAAACCGGTTCGTAGCTCAGCTGGTAGAGCACGTGACTCTTAATCATGGGGTCGAGGGTTCGAGCCCCTCCGAGCCGACAAGATGCCCGGGAGAGATCCCGGGTTTTTTTATTCAATAAATCAATGATTAACAAAGATTGCAGTAATACTATATCGAGAGGTTTCAAAAAGAAATTCCTGCCTGGAATTGATTTATGAGGTAAAATAGGCAAAAATCACCAGCGAAAGACTTGCGAATATAAAATCGTATGAAGTTATGGCCGAAATTAAGGTTGTGATACGTCAAAAAATTTAAACGGCGGGCTGGTTCAGTTAAAATTAAAATAATGGCGTTTAACAAAACCTGGGCTAAAGATTAAAATTGATCCTATTCTGGTTATTATCTCTTTTAATTAAATGATACTTTTCATGTTAGAAAAACACAAAAGCTGATAAAAATGATTAACAATCATGAAGGTTCCACGAATTACTTAGTATTCATTAATTTAATAACATTATTTGCGTGCGAAATTCTAATTATCTTTTAAGCAACGAATAGAAAATGCAGACCATTTGGGAACATCTCCAGTCTGAAGGATGCTGCTATTATAATAAAGACCAAAATAATATGCTCCATTTGAATGTAATTCTGTCGATGTCCACCAACCTGACATTTCACCCCTGCCCCCAAAGGATGGATAAAAGCCAAAGGATCCTTCTGGCAAGGCTGAAAACCCTGTTATATTCTTTTTCTCTGGATAATCGTCATTACCTATTGAACCAACTTCTGTTGATGAAGCCCAACCAACACCTGAACCTAATGATTTAGCTATTTTATTTTCTTTCGTAGTTCCATCATAATCAAACCCATTAGCTATTAAATAATTTATGAGAACCATAATATCGAAGGATGATGGCACATGCCAACCTACAGGACAAATTTTTTTTGATATGGCGACACCAAAGTTATAATATGGACCATCGTGCCCTGGAGGGCTTGAAATTCCTGGCTCAAGCTGAGGGATCTTTTCAAGATCATTATATCTGGTTGTTCTTAAATTTTCATTCATCCATATTTGTTCTCCAATGTGAATAATACTGTACTCGTTTCCATCGACATCGACAACAAATTCCGGATCAGCCGTAGTAAAGCTAATTTGATTTCCATAAGCTATATTAATCTTATTTATTGCATATGCTTTCACGTAATATTTTGTATTTGGGTGTAAATTGGCAAGCCAACTATCAAAATCACCAGAACCATTACCATCAGAAGTTCTACTGTTAGCTATAGTGGGTTGTTGACAATCACTCCAGCAAACCCCTCTTTCTAAAATTAAAGAACCCCATCGTGGCTAATATAACCACCACTTATGGCTGATTTTCTTGTGATTTTTGAAACAAATTTTGTGGTAAGAGTAATATTACCATCACCAGTTTTAAATACTTTATCCTCACCATATACAACTTCATCACCATTAAGAGCGTATGCTCTTACATGATAATAGCTATTTGCTTCAAGATCAAGTATCTCACTCGAAAACTCCAATGATTTGGTACAGTCTCCAAAATCAGTTTTTGAATTCTCAATTGTAGGATTAATCGAACCTGCCCAACAATGACCATAATGTGTAATCCCTTCACCTATATCAACAATATAACCAAAGGCCCTTGCCGAATTCATTCTTATGTCTTGTACTTCTGTTGTTTTAACCTTTATAGTTCGCCTAGGTTCATTACAGGAGTATAAGGAATAAGCAATAACGAATAAATTTAAAATAAAAATGACCAAATAAGGCACTCTGTTTTTGAGCTGAGGTTCCATACTATCAAATAATCATCATAATTGTTTTTTATTAAGTGTGCTAATTTTTTTGGTGGGTCTATTCAAAGATAAAAAGAATTCATATCCGGACATGCTGGTTACGTAAATATAATGCAAATTCCAGTAATATTGGTTCCTCCTAAAGTTCGGAGATTCAGAATTAATGTTTAATCGTTAATATATAATTGATTATCTCTTTTGTAACATTTTTTAGTCTTTGATTGATGCAACCTTTTTTTCAATAAGAAATATTGGAATCCGGGGGAAAGTGCTGAAAATAGAATTTACTTTTTGGTAGTAAAATTTGTATGTTGAGATTGTATTGTATGTATAATAATAAGATTGGCTAATATTAAATTACTTAAGAAATATTCACAGGAAACAGTTAAAATTTCTTTTATCCATGATTTGTTCTGTTAGTCTGTGTCGGAATTATGTTGGTAGAAGAGAGTATTCTGTTAGTTTTCTCTTTTTAACAGCCCATATTTGGATTAGTGATGACCGGATTTAGTTATATTTGAGATTATAAGGTCAATGTGATGAAAAAAAAGATATTTAAATTAAGTCGGAAATATATGTTTCATAAGCTGAGAATTATTGTGTTTCTGAGCTTAACTGTATTTTTCTTGCAGAAGGCCAAAGGGCAAGACATAATTTATCCAGCAGGAGTAATTAATCTGTTTATATCAACTGATAAAACTGAATCTGCTCAAATATATAACTCCTTAAAAACAAAGGCAGAACGGGATGATTTTATTAGTCAACGACTTTCTGAAGATTTTACTAATACAATAATATCAAGAATGCCACCGATGGACCCTCCTTACTGGGCATGCAGTAACTGGTCATTGCAATTACTGGTAAATTCACATGATTTTGGAAATAATGTTTGGGGCGGTTTCGGGGACACTATCCTTTACAATGGGTATAAAGGATTTAACCTTGATTCAATATATTTAAATCGTGGCACACTCAAAGATATGGGTAAACTTGGGTTGCCTACCTGCGATGTGACATTGGCTTTTAATTCATCATTAGGACAATATCATGGAATGAATGCAATTTTAACAGGTGATGATATTACAAAATGGGAATCATGGTGTTTTATTGAACCACGTAGTGATCATATGTATGTACAACCGGGGGAAGAAAATATTCCACTGACTACAGAATTCATTTATGTTAGTTATCCTTATTTATTTGACAATTATAAGCACGATAATAATCTCGGAGGAATAATCGCTTTGCATTTTACCGTGACCAATGGAGTTCCAAAATTAGAGTACACTCTAAACGATGATGTTATTCCTCCAAATTTTAATAACTACAACCCGCATTTTAACAAAACTATGCGTCTTATCACTCAGCGTGAATCTGATCCACCGGTGATAACCCTCAAGCAGAGTGTTGACCCCGACAGCCTGCTGTTGACTGTAAGGGATGCTAACCTAAAGAGTGTATGGTACACTGTTAACGGCGGGGAGAAAATCCCATTGATGACAGAAGTACTGGAACCTGTAACAGAGAAGAAGGTAGCCATTAAGATGGGGCTTACTTACGGGAACTATACCATAGCTGTTGGAGCCGATGACTATTTCAGGCTGACAAGCCAGACAACAACACAGAGGAATCTGGTAAATGCAGCTCCGGTGATCAATGTCACCTCACCAGTTAACGGGCAAACCTATGACACAAAGAATATTCCTCATACACTTAAAATACCACTGAAGGTTTCTGTCGTGGAAAAGGAGTTTAAGTCGGGTTATTATTCATTCGACGGTGGAAAGACAAAAGTCACAATGAAACAAAGTGAGGACAGGAATCTCACTTTGCCTGATGGCAGTGACTATTTTCCTGATGGAGATTACACGATGACCATATATGCCCAGGACAACTACAACCTTGAGGCTACAAAAACTGTAAAGTTCTCTGTCGGCAATGTCACCGCTATTGATAATATTTCACCTGATTCACGGGTAACAAGTTATCCCAACCCGACTTCAGGGCTTACCACTATTACTTATCCGGCCGGAGTAAAAGCGGTTGTTAAGCTGTTCGATTCATCGGGAAGTTTGTTAAAGCATGTCACTGATGAGGATCAGGATGGTGAGACCATTGCAGATGTATCTGACTTTCCTTCAGGGATTTTATTTTATCAGGTTCTGATCAGCAAGACAAACACCTCTACCACAAATACTTTTTCCGGGAAAATTGTCGTGAAGAAAGAGTAAAAATACGAAAATTGTCCAAAATGCTTGTTAATCCTCCATTTAAAGCCGGAGAGCCTTCCTCTCTCAAGCGGGGTTTTAAATTCCAATATCCACGGTTACATCCGTGGCAGAATGCTGATTTTTCCCATCAACCCCGGAGTGAGTTGAAGAAGTATTGCCTGTGTCTGATTTTTCTTCAACACCTCAGGTGTTGCAAGATCTGGTAAACACTTTACCATGGATGTGACCATGGACATTAGACTTGGATGCCTCAGGCATCTGTTAATCTTCTATCCATAATTCTTTCGTAAAATATTTTCTCTTCAAAAATTACACCTCTCATTAAAATCGTTCTTGCAAAAGATGTGCATAAAGAGTATGCTAGTACCCGGTATTACTTATTGAACGTCGCTTTCGTAGCTTTTGTAACAGGCATAATTTTGTTTGGCTTATGGACAAAAAGATTTGTGAAAAAATTGGATACAGGAAATATCCTTGTTCGCTCAGGACCTTTCCCGGATTTGACAACCTTCGCAATGATCCTGAATTCAAAGCTATCGTCAAACATCTTGAGGATAAGAGAACAGCTGACAGGGAGAAAACCAAAGAGATGGAACTTCGGGGGTAGATAACCCTCTGACCATAAAACCAACTCAAATTCTGAATCTCTCTTACTTAAATCATGATTTAGTCTGATCGTTTCTGGCTTCCAGCACTTCATAATTCAATATCCTGGCAAGGTCCCTCATTTCCCTGGTATAATCACCATAAACAACCACAAGATGGTTCCCAATGTCAGCACCAATATGATATAATTCCCTGACCTTCGGGATTTCCAAATTGATGCCAAGGGAACAACCGGTCTGCCGAAATCCGAAACCGCTTTTTCTTCTGCCTTGGCAGACATTATTCTTCTTCTGAATGGATCTAACCTGCCTTTTGTGCAAGTTATCCTCCCAGTAACAGATCGGCAGCCATCACGCAGAATATGTAGGTTGCAGCACCTGACATCACATATTCAGTCTGCTGATATAGATACGGGGTGTTCTCCTTAAGCTCGGGAAAATCGGGCCTGATAAGTGCTGTACCTGACATCATTCCCCCGGGAATATATCCTTCCATTGTCCTGTTTACCCCAAAGGCAATTAAAATTGAATGTGGTCCCACACCGGAAACAAGAGAGGTGCTTGAAGCAGGATGGCAGCCAAGCACATAATTTACCACATTAAGAATCGGTTCACGGTTGAAAAGATCAGGATATGCCTTAACCAGATAATAATGCTGCAGGGCAAATTCCTGAATATTCCAGCCCACACCCCATACAGCAGGTCTCCATGGAACGCCAAATGGTGTTGATTCCAGGGTTGAATCAAGTTTGGGCTTATAGCTTTCAAGGGCTTTTTTAACTCCATTTTTGAAACCATCATCGTTTATCCTGTCGATAACTCTTGCCACACTCCAGGCGCTTCTGGCAACACTTTTCTCAATATCAGGGAGAAGAGTTTTAAGATGTGAAGAATATTTTTCCTCGCCCGTAGTGTAAAGTAGTTCGGCAGTAGCAATAATCTCCTGAACTTTTGTATCTCGCGGAACATATTCAGCCGGTGTCAGAGCAGGTTCGTGAGTCTGTTCAAAATCCCATGCTTTTCTGGCTGTCTCCAGACACTCTTTTGCCAGTTTATCATCAAATCCTGACAGTGATCGGCTTGCGGCAGCAAGAGCTGCTGCCACCTTGTATTCGAGCCCTGTATCCCGGTTGGTGAACACCCACCTGTCATCATTGACTCCTGAATGGGTCATAGTCCTCTGGTTAGTCTTCAGTTTTGAATCATAGAAAAGCTGATCAGTATGTGAAGCCCAGTCCATTGTCAGGTTACGGCCTTCCCGGTTGGCAATGATACCATGGAAACTATGACCTGATGCCCTATAGCCTGAAAGAAGGTTCAGAGCTCCCTGTTTTATCTGCTGAACAAAATCGGGAATTCCGTCAGGTCTGTACATTTCAACAAATTTGTCTTCAAAATTAACATAGGTCTGGTCAGTCGGGTTCTTTGCAAGCTCATAAGCAAGCACAAGATAGTGTGTAGTACCTGCCTGTGAGCCGGCTGCAAGGTCGTCGTCGCCGGCATCGTGCCACCCCCCGACATTCAGATAAGGCACTGTAGTTTGCACAGGGTAATTGGTCTCTTTGGCCGGATACTGCCTGTAATTATCAAGGTATTCAATATCAAGAGGAGCCTGAAGTGCATCATCGAGGTGGCAGGCTCCGTGCCAGATCTGCGACCTGTCTTTTACCTTTAAGTGGCACATCTGAACAGGGAAATACCCCTCAAGCGTAGGTTGCCATACCCCGTTTCTGAAAACATCGTTTCTTATTGAAAAAGGATATGACTTTGTTTTCCCGTATGTAACCATGTACATTCCGGGATCTTTTATCTCTGAGAAATCAAAAACAGCATAGTCATAGCGCAGGAACCGTCCCCATTTCACAGGAGATGCCGATAATACTTCAATTGCTTCGTTTCCTCCGGTTATTTTTACAAGCTTTGCTTTTTCAAGTTTTTTTGTCTGCGGATCGAGCTCAATTACTGCCTTCTTTACCTGCCCGGGATGATAACCAATCTGTGAAATGGCAATCACAGGCTCTCTTTGCCAGCCCGGGATAACATTGGGTGTAATTATCCACTCAATTGCATTTTCCGTGACCCCTGCCGGAATTTCGGACCTAAGAAGGATCCAGCCATTGTAAGATATATCCCGGTTATCAATGACTACCATCTCTGATTCAGGACTCTCAACCACCACCTTCCTCACCGGATCTTCTGCTGCCAGGGTAAATTTATTCCCCTTACCCATTGGAACCGGCTTAAACGTTCCGTCAGAATCTTTGAATTTTGATCCAAGGGTTTGTTTGGGGATATATCCGAAAGATTCGCCTATCTGCCACGACTTACCCACATATAATGGAGGGAAAAACTCCATATCAAAAGTGAGCTTCTTCTCCCATTCCTTAGGAATTGGTTTATCGAGGTCTACGGCCAGATGGATGCTGTTTCCCTCGGGCCATACTCTGATAGCGTATTTAAATCCGAAATCCTCGTAGTTCACCACAGATTTAATTACCTGGTTTACCGAATCAATTTCGCGCAGAGCTCTCAAAGGATCTGGGAACCGCTTACCATCAACAGGCTGCATTCTGATAAATCCGTTGGTTGCAATTCTTTCTCCATGCTGGATGATCTCTATTCCACCTTGTCTACCAGAAGGATAAAAATCGTGGAAAGCCAGCACCGAAAGGCCCGGTTTTTCAAGGTATTCCTTATCGTTTACTTTCATGGTCTGACCTGGTTGATTTTGAGTGCAACCAGCCAGAAATACAGATAGTAAAATCGCTGTGTACAAAATGCAAAATGCTTTGTTTTTCATAGCTCGTAGTTTTAATCTTGTATTTTAAAAATTTGTTATTCAACAATTAATCAGATACCAGAACACAGAAATGACAAGTTGAAGCTCCCGGTGTCACATTTTATACCCGCTGTAACAAATGCACAGGAAAGAGGCACAATAAGAAAAAGCCCTATAAAGAGTTTGTCCAGGCCGGAAAGAGTTATCAGGGACAGGCTTAAGAATAGACAGAAGCATTCAATGCAAAGAAAAGGCTTTGTTTTCATGGCCGGGTGTTTAGGCTAAACAAATCGTTAAGTCATTAAATTTAAGATAAATCCGGGGTTCTTTAAGCAGAATTTCTGATTTTAATATTTTTTAACTCTTGACATACTGTTCTTAAACTTCAGGATCTATCATCAGAATAAACTGCTGTCTGTAATAGTTTTCACGGTGTCTCAGATTAAAGGATAGGAAGCAGTCAGTCCGCCCTTTATTTTTATTATGTAATGGGTATGGTTCGGTTAATAAAAACAATGCAGTTTTTGTGATTTTATATCATTATCATCCTCTTAATTAATTTACTGCAAGTAATAACAACATTGACCTTTGCCAGAATACTGACTGATGATCCCAAAATTGTCTGGCATGGTGGCATTAATATATTGTTATTCGTCACGATTTTTTAGATGGGTGATCTTTAATCACAGGTTTGGGATTCGAGCTTCTCCGAGCCGAGAAAGAATTTTCTGATTAATGAGAATTCACTATACTTACGTTCATCTGCTGGGTTTTAATCAGTTCAATCATTTTATCAGCAACCACCCTGCAAAGTTTTTGCTTGCCGCATTTTGAAAGATGGCCCCGGTCAACATAAAGGCAGGGGCATTTATAATAATCTTCACATACATTATCAAAGTCGATAAAAGTTACTTGGTCGATAATATTTTCAGATCTCAACTCATTTAAAAGATCTTCCCTGTATTTTCTTATATTATCGATTTCACCCCTGTTATTCAAGAATGCCGCGATATTATTCCTTAGTTTCCACAAAACACCTTCCAGATGGGTCATGTCTTCTGGAATCTCTTCAATACCAAATTCGGGAAGTGTTATTACAACAGGCTTAATATTGTAATGGAGTAAAGTTTTTATTATCAAACTCATATGGTAAGAATAACAGGATGGCCCCACCTGACCGCTCGCATCATTTACTCCTGCAACCACGATACAGTAATCAGGTCTGCTTTCAATAATGTATTTTGAGGAGTGATGGTCAGATTTGTCCTTGAACAGGTTCTGGTACACCAACTTACTTCTTGCGCTTCCCTGAAATGCCGAGATAATTTTGCCAGATATATTGTCAGTTAGAAGCATAATATTCAATAGAGTATCGAGACCCTTGTCTTCCACCCAGCTGTCGCCGATAATACCAATGGTCAATGTGGAATCTGTATCTTCCGGCACACTGTAATAAGGGAATTTTTCCGACCGGGCTGATCTTATAATAAAATATAAAAATGATATTATAAGCATGGCTGAAATTGAACCTGCGGTTATATAGCTAAGATGTTTTATTCCTGCCAGTTTTTTCACGGTCTCAAAAAGTTTTAGATGAACGGAACATTTTCAAAGCGATTCTTTCCGTTAGATTACAACTCTCTGAAAATTAAACATTTTGTCAACCAATACAAATTCATTCTTCCTTAATAATAAAGTCCATCAATCAAGCTTTTAATAATTCAGGACTGAAGTAATAAACCCTCCTGCAGGTAAAGAATTAACTATTTCATTCTTTCCGCAATTTATTAATATAATGATCTTTATTTTTCTAGAAGGTTAGGGTTAGTTTAAAATTAAATAAACCAATAACACATACCTGACCTTGCTAAGATAGTAATTTTTCATAAATTACTCTCGATTAAGCATGGGTTAAGTCATTTTTCAATACAGATAAATGTTTAGGGAGGAGAGTATCAGTGAATAGGGGATTTGAAGAAAGGGCATACGGGTATATGGATAGCATGAGAAAGGCAAAGTTTATCTTTTAGGACTTGATTATAGGCGGGGATGCTGTATTTAATTGATAATAAAGTTAATCAGATAGATCAGTTGTAGGCTGGGGTTTTTTGTATAATAAAGGCTGATTTTAATTGATCAGGTGATTTTCATTGTAAGTCAGGTAATTATGCCACAAGAGGTATCATGAATTAAGCAAATTACTTTTTAGAATTATTCTTATTGGAGAATGATTCTCTTTTAGGTCTGTTTATTATTTGATAATTAATATTATTTAATAATTATTATTATTTGATATTTATTCTTTAATAATATTTATTATTATTTGATAATTTTTATCCATTTAGAACAATTCCTATCTTTTAATAATTATTGAATAAGAATAATTATCTTTAACAACAAATTCTCATTTAATAACATTTCAACCTTAAACCATTTCAATACCTGCTGTCTATGGCAAACAAAACCGTAATTAAGATTCTTACAGATAACGGGCTGAAAATCACCCCCCAAAGAGTTGCTGTACTTGAAGTTCTACTTAACCTCAATACGCACCCATCTGCTGATGAGATTGTAGATTACCTGAGAATAAGTTATCCCCATATTTCAATAGGAACAGTATATAAAATTCTCGAAGCATTTCTCAAAAAAGGCATCCTGAATAAACTTAAAACTAACGACGATATAATGAGGTATGACCCTGTCAAAGAAAAACATCATCACCTGTATTGCACTAATACCGAACGTGTAGAGGATTTTTATGATGTGGAACTTGATAAACTCCTCGAAAGCTATTTCAAAAAGAAAAAAATTCCAAACTTCAGCGTCTCTGATATTAAACTCCAGATAGTCGGAAACTTCACTGACAAACCAGATCAACCGCAGTAAGTGATAAGATCCACTCAAAATACTGCAGGGTGGTAAAGCAAAAAGAACGGTTATGATCCATCTGATCGTTATCCTAAATGAATTAATTAATAATTACCAACTTAAAACATTCTGAAACTAAAGGAACTATGGCACAGACAACAATATTGACTTCATCCTAACTAAATATGAAAACTACTGTTAGTCAAATCATTAACCTCTGTCTGAAATATGACTGGATGATAGTAAAAAACAATCTTATAAATAATATTACCAATACTAATTAATATTTATTTAACAAGGATTAAGAAGGGACCACTTCAAAAAAACAGATTATCTTAATATACGTTACAGGAAAATTGAAATAAGTCTTTTTTTAACCCCGGAACTGATTCCTGGCTGATGACAGGATAAAAGAATTTAAAATAGTACAAAATAAAGCTAACTAAACATTTTTACCATGGGACAAAAAGGAAGAGAAATCGTTAAAATGGATGTTGATGAACTTATCAGCATGCTGAACAAAGCACTTTCAGACGAATGGCTTGCATATTACCAGTACTGGATAGGAGCCAAGGTTGTAAAAGGGCCAATGAAAGATGCAGTTATTGCCGAGCTACAGCTTCATGCTACTGAAGAGCTGAGCCATGCGGAATTATTAGCGACCAGGATTGTTCAACTTGGCGGAACACCAGTTCTTTCGCCTTCAGAATGGCTTAAGATTACTACTTGCGGCTACGATGCACCTGTTGATCATTATGTGGAAGAAGTCCTTAATCAGAATATAAAAGGGGAACAATGTGCAATCCGTGTATATAATGAGCTTTTGGATATTACCAGAGTGGCTGACCCTGTAACATATAATATCGTTCTCACAATTATTTCACAGGAAGTTGAACACGAAGAAGATCTGGCTGCTTTGAAGGAAGATCTGGAGCTGATGCTGATGAAAAGACAATAACGTCATTTATAAATCAATAAACTCATAGGCTAATTCTTTAATCAATAAGCTAAATAACTAATCATTAAATTCACGAATTATGGAAGAAACGAAAGTAGTATCTATGCCACGGATCGGAGACAAGGCTCCGGATTTTAAGGCAGTAACAACCCAGGGACCAATCAATTTCCCGTCTGATTATTCAGGAAGCTGGGTAATTCTTTTTAGTCACCCGGCTGATTTTACGCCGGTTTGCACATCTGAATTCATAACCTTTGCAAGCCTTGAACAAAAATTTGCTGAGGCAAACTGTAAGCTTGTCGGACTTTCAGTTGATGGATTGTACAGCCATATTGCATGGTTAAGAACGATAAAAGAAAAAATCGAGTACAAGGGAATGAAAAATGTCGAAGTAAACTTTCCTTTGATTGAGGATATCACAATGGAAGTCGCAAAGACTTATGGAATGATTCAACCCGGGGAAAGTTCCACAAAGGCTGTAAGAGCAGTTTTCTTCGTTGATCCCAAGGGAATAATCCGTGCTATAATCTATTATCCATTGAGCCTTGGACGTAATTTTGATGAGCTTTACAGAGTCCTGGTAGCTATGCAGACAGCTGATGCATTCGGCATTGCAACACCCGCCGACTGGCGTCCTGGTGATGACGTAATCGTACCTCCTGCCGGTTCTTGTGGTGTGGCAAAGGACAGAATGGCCGGTAAAGAAGATATGAAATGTTACGACTGGTTCTTCTGCACCAAGAAGCTTGACAAAGATCAAGTTCTTAAAACTATTCTAAAAAAGTAACAACAGTACTTTTTAAATTTGTGCTCTGTGCCTCCCGTATGAAAACCGGTTAATCCGATTTTCATACGGAAGCGTAGAGTTTTTATATGCAGATAAAGATGAATGATTTTGATGCAAAGGCAATAGAGTGGGATCTGAACCCCATGCACCAGGAAAGATCGGCAGCGATAGTTAATAAATTGCTTCAAAAGATCCCGATGAAGAGGAGTATGACCGCACTTGAATTCGGCGCCGGGACAGGTATTACAAGTTTCCTCCTGAAAGATTATCTGGGGAATATCACAATGATGGATTCTTCTCCTGAAATGGTAAGGATTATGAATGAAAAAATAGAATCTGCAGGATCATTGAATCTGAAAGCCGTTTTATTTGACCTTGAAAAGAATGAACCTGATTCAACCAGATATGATATTGTAATTACACAGATGACACTTCACCACGTATCCGACATTAAAAGCTTAATTAAGAAGTTTTATAACATGCTCAATAAAGGAGGATTTCTTGCAGTTGCTGATCTTTATCCTGAAGATGGATCTTTTCATGGGCAGGATTTCAACGGGCATAAAGGATTTGATCCCAATGAAATGATTGTTCTGGCCAGGGAAACAGGATTCAGGAATGCATGTGCAGAAAAATCCTTTACCATCAACAAAAAAATATCTGAATCAGAAACAAGACAATATGATGTATTTTTATTAGTCGCACAGAAAAGTTAGTCACACCCAATTGTTTGTCGATTTTATTAACCAATTAAATTAAATAAGAAAATGATGGAAATTACTTTTGGAGAAGGCAAAGTTGTAACTGCATATTATCACGGACATGAAATCAGGACTGATCAGCCTTTGGAAAACGGAGGAGGCAATACAGCTCCGGCACCTTTTGACCTTTTCCTTGCTTCAATAGGAACATGCGCGGGGATTTATGTTAAGTCCTTTTGTGATAACCGCCAAATACCATCAGAAAAGATAAAACTTATCCAAACTACTGAGTATAACAATGAAACGGGATTACCCAGATCCGTTAAAATTGATATTGTTCTTCCTGCAGATTTTCCTGAAAAATATAAAGCATCTGTATTACATGTTGCAGGGCTTTGTAAAGTAAAAAAGTCAATAGCCGATCCACCGCAATTTGAGATCAAATTAGTACAGGGTGAATAGAATTCCACTGTGCACCCTGAAAATTAGCACTCTGGTCAATCATCATGGAACTGCTGATAAAAAGATGCAATTGTACCGCAAAAGCTTAAACCAGGTACATATTGATTATTTGTTCAAGGAGCTCCTGTTTACCGCTTGCAGTAACAGGTTCACCCCTGCCTGAGGCCAGTTTCTTAAGATCCTCAAGTGTCAGTCTGCCCTCTTCATAATCCTTTCCGGGTCCCGAATCAAACGATTCATATCTTTTCTTTTTTATATCAAGATAATTGCTCTCCTTCAGTATCTTATCTGCAATAATAAGAGCTCTGGCAAAGGTATCCATACCACTAATATGAGCAATGAAGAGATCATCAGGATCAGTGGAATTTCTTCTTATATGAGCGTCAAAATTAATACCTCCTGTTTTGAATCCTCCGTATTGAAGAATAACCATCATTGCTTCAGTAATTTCATAAACATTTGTCGGAAACTCATCAGTATCCCAGCCATTTTGGTAGTCACCTTTATTTGCATCTATGCTTCCAAGCATATCAGCATCAGCAGCAACCTGCAGTTCATGCTGGAAAGTATGCCCTGCCAAAATTGCGTGATTCGTTTCAATATTAAGTTTAAAATCCTTGTCCAGACCATATTTCCTTAAAAATCCAATGATCGTTGCAGAGTCATAATCATACTGATGCTTGGTTGGTTCCATAGGTTTGGGTTCAATAAGAAATGTGCCTTTAAAACCTTTTTTCCTTCCATAGTCGCGGGCAAGGGTAAGCATCATAGCCATATGGTCCAGCTCACGTTTCATATCAGTGTTGTGAAGACTCATGTAACCTTCCCGACCTCCCCAGAAAACATAGTTTTCACCTCCTAGCTCAATGGTTGCATCAATTGCATTCCCAAGCTGGACAGCAACATTTGTAACGACGCTGAAATCAGGATTTGTTGCTGCTCCGTTCATATACCTGGGATGAGAAAAAAGATTAGATGTTCCCCAAAGAAGTTTTACCCCTGTCTGCTCTTGTAATTTCTTCATTAACGGAACATATTTCCAAAGACGCTTTTCAATATCAAATACTGAACCTTCATTGCCAACCACATCAACATCGTGAAAGCAATAATAAGGAGCTCCGATTTTTGTAATAAACTCAAAAGCAGCGTCTAATCTTTGTTTGATTTTATCATCTGAGGGGAGTCCTTCCCATGGGTATGAATGTGTTGCATCACCAAACTGGTCTCTGCCATCACCGCAAAATGAATGCCAGTAAGCAACTGCAAATCGAAGGTGATCTTTCATTCTTTTTCCTGAAACCAATTCTTCAGGATTATACCATCTGAAGGCAAGCGGGTTTTTTGAATTTTTACCCTCATATTCTATTTTCCCAATGCCGGGGAAAAATTCTTTTTGACCTTTGTAAACCATTGTTTTATTTTTTATTGTGAATTTATTCAGTTTTCTGGATAGCCCGGAATATTTTAGAATCAGATCATTTTCAATAGATTTTCCCATTTAATGTAAGACTGTTCATACAGGTCAATCTTTTTATGGTCCGGTTCAGTTACACCGACACTCCTGAGACCTGCAAATGCTTCATCAGGCGATTTGTAATATCCACAGCCTATTCCTGCTCCTCTAGCTGCGCCTATTGACCCGTCAGTATTATAAAGATGCAGCGGAATACCTGAAATACAGGAGAGAATCTCCCTGAAAACTTCACTAAGGAACATATTAGCGTACCCTGCCCTAATAATACTTGGGTTTATACCGGTTTTTTTCATTATATCCAGGCCGTATCTGAAAGAGAATGCAATCCCTTCCTGAGCTGCCCTGAAAATATGTGCATTTGTATGACGGTTGAAATTTATTCCGGAGATGCGGCAACCTGTATCTCTGTTCATAAGGACTCTTTCGGCGCCGTTTCCGAAAGGCAGGATTGATACTCCATCTGATCCCGGGGAAACAGAACCGGCAAGTTTGTTCATTTCATCATATGATATCCCATTCCCCGGATTTCTCCTGAGCCAGGAATTCAGTATCCCTGTTCCATTGATGCATAACAATACACCCAATCGCTGTTTTTCTTTTGAATGATTTACGTGAACAAATGTATTTACACGTGATTGAGGATCATATTTCCTCTGATCGGTGACTCCGTAAATAACGCCAGAAGTACCAGCTGTTGCAGCCACCTCTCCCGGATTCAGAACATTAAGTGAGAGGGCATTGTTTGGCTGATCACCAGCTCTGTAAGAAACCGGGATTCCTTCATTTAATCCCAGTTCAGAGGCAATGCTTTTCAATAATCTGCCTTGTATAGAAAAAGAGTCAACCACTCGTGGAAATAACTCCCTATCGAAACCAAAATATCTTAAAAGTTCTTCTGAGATCATATTATGATGAAAATCCCAGAAAATACCCTCTGATAACCCTGAGTACGTTGTAAGTGCTTCTCCTGTCATTTTTAATGCGATATAATCACCCGGAAGCATTATTTTATAGATCATGGCATAAGTAACAGATTCATTTTCCTTTAACCATGCAAGTTTTGATGCAGTGAAGTTACCCGGTGAGTTAAGAAGATGAGAAAGGCAAAAGTCTTTCCCAAGTGCGCTGAATGCTTTTTCACCATACTCCACAGCCCTGCTGTCGCACCAGATGATTGACGGACGCAAAACTCTCAAATTCCTGTCAATTGCAACTAGTCCATGCATCTGATATGAAATGCCTACAGCTCCAATATCATATCTTTTTACCCCTAGCTGGTTATTGCAATCGCTCACAGCTGATTTCAGGTTTTCCCACCATACAGAAGGATCCTGTTCAGCCCAGCCTGGCTGAATGGCAATTATCTTCATTTCATCTTTCGGATGAAATGCTGTAGCAATGCAATTTCCAGTTTCACCATCTATAACTGAGGCTTTAACTGAGGAACTTCCCACATCTATACCGAGGAGCAACATACAATTAAAATTAATTCATTGAGCTGATGTCAAACAAATTTAATATAAAATGCTTCAATATGAAGTTGATTGCTTAAAATTAGTCGGAGGATTTTATCAATAAAACCAGATTTTATTTTCTTTTTTATTAAATATTTTTAAACCATCTTCAAATATTCATTTCATTCAGATCCGATCATGATAAATCTAAGATTACAGAATATAAATCCTTCCATTACTTAAGGGTCAAATCATTCAACTCATGAAACAAATCAACACATCAAAAATTTCGAGGAGGATGTTTATTGATACATCCATTAAAGCTTTAATATTATCGCCTGTCCTGACAGAAAGTTTTCCGGAAATAGTCCCTTCTCATGTTTTGGGGAAAAATCCTCCAAGTGATAAAATCAATATAGGGCAGATTGGTTTTGGAAGGATTGCAATGACACATGATCTCCCTGAAACACTTAAATATGATGGGGCAAGAGTAGTGGCGGTCGCAGATTTTGATTCCAATCGTCTGGGAAGGGGAAAGGAATTCATAGAAAATTATTATTCATCAGCTAAGGGGAAATCAGGATATATTAAAGTCAGAACTTACGATGATTATAAAGATATAATTGCCGATAAGAGTATTGATGCGGTAATTATTTCGACACCTGATCACTGGCATGCACAGCCTGCCATTGAAGCTGCTTTGGCAGGCAAACATATCTATCTTCAGAAACCAACCTCCCTTACAATTAAGGAGGGAAGACTTTTAAGCGATACTGTCAGGAGGGAAAAAGTTATTTTGCAGGTGGGCACGCAGCAGCGGTCTATGCCGCAGTTCAGGATTGCAGCTGAACTTGTACGGAATGGAAGGATCGGGCAACTTCAAACAGTCAGGATAGGATTGCCTGGTGACCCACCCGGTCCGGAAGCTCCCGAAATGCCGGTTCCAAAGAATTTAAATTACAATGCATGGCTCGGATCAACACCGGAGGTCTATTATACTGAAATTCGTGTACATCCGCAAAACAGTATAACGGACCGACCCGGCTGGTTAAGGTGTGAACAATTTGGAGCAGGTATGATAACAGGCTGGGGTCAGCATCATTTTGACTCAGCGGCATGGGGGATGGATACCGAACTGACTGGTCCTGTATCAGTCGAAGCTGTAGCAGAGTTTCCAAAGTCAGGTCTGTGGGATGTCCATGGTGATTTTATGTCGAAAGCTGAATATGCCAATGGAATAACTTTGCTGACCAGCGGAGGTTTTCCTAATGGTATAAGATATGAAGGAACAGAGGGTTGGATTTTTGTGACAAGGGGAGCATATACAGCTTCACCAAGTGATCCGGTAATAAAGGGTGAGAATTCAAAAGCGCTTGATGCAAGTAATCCGGGTATACTTACATCAGTGAGAAAGGAGAACGAGATTCACCTTTATGTCAGTGAGGACCAGCATGGTAACTGGCTCGAATGCATACGGACAAATAGGGAACCTGTGTCGCCTGTTGAAATTGGTCACAGGGCTTGTACAGTATGTCTGATTACTCATATTGCGATGAAGCTTGGCAGGAAACTGGTATGGGATCCGGAGAAGGAATCTTTCAAGGATGATTCGGAGGCCAACAGTATGTTATCGCGTCCGCAGCGGTTTCCATATGGTACGGATTATATAAAGGATAACTGAGACCAAGGGATTTAGTTTTTATTCTCAGTGGTTTTATATAAACGTATGGCATTTAATGGGATCAGGACTTACGGTGGGGTTGTCGCCTGAGAGTTTATATCATTTAGGGGAAATTATCATTTAAGAGATATTACTAAATAGCAATGATTAACAAATATGAATTATTACCATATGATAATCATTATCAAATAGGAATTATTATCATATAATAATCATTATCAAATAGAAATTATTATCAAATAGTGATTAATATTAAATAGGAATTATTATTAATGGAGAATAATTATTAAAAGCAATTAACTATTATATAATAATAATTTTCATACCAGACTAATTATTTTATGAGAATTAATTGCATTTGAGAATAATTCTAAATAAGAATACTTCAAAACGAGAATAGTAACCATATAACAATCATTATCATCTATTAACCACTGTCAAATGAAAATAGTCTTAATTCCTTTTTTATTCATATTCTCCAGCACCATATCACAACTCCAATCAGAAGAGACAAAAATCACCGCCGAAAAAACCGGTTCCAGGATCAATGTGACAATAAATGGGAAATTCTTTACAAGCTACATCTTCTCCGATAATGAAAAATACCCATTCTTCTTCCCCGTTAATGGCCCAATATCAGGAGGTTCAGTCACATCAATGAGAAATGCAGATTACCCCCACCATAGCTCGCTTTTCCTGGGATGCGACCTCGTTAATGGAGGTAACTTCTGGCAGGAAGGACTTGATAGAGGGCAAATAAAATCATTAAACGCAGTTATCGAGAAACAACATGATGGTACATTAATCATAACCGATAATTGCATCTGGATACGCCCCGGAGCAACCTCTCCTATAAGCGATAAGAGAAGATTTATTATAACATCTCCGAGTCAATTAATTTATCAGATTGATGTTGAAATAATTCTGGAAATGCTGACTGATGTCCGTATTTTGAAAACAAATCATTCTTTATTCAGTGCCCGGATAGCTCCTGATCTATCGGTAGTCAACGGGGGCTTAATGATCAACGCTGAAGGAGATCAGGGTGAAAAAGAAACCTTCGGAAAAAGATCGTCATGGATGGATTGTTATGGTAAAAGGGGTAAAAATATGGAAGGAATTGCAATAATGCAGCATCCTTCAAATCCCTGGTATCCATCCCAATGGTTTACACGCGATTATGGATTTATATCCCCTACCCCGTTTTTCTGGCCCCGGAATGATATCGAAATGTTCTTCAAAAAAGGAACTGTTCTCAAACTAAGATACAGGGTCGTGGTACATGGTGGAAATACAGATGAAGCTGATATTGCAGGCATTTTTGAACAATACAAAAAATTGAAATAATTCCTTACCCTGAAATTCAGTCAGATATTATCTAAATCAGCCCTGAAACACAGTAAAAGATAAATAAATGGATCTTCTTTCGTTTATCCCGGAATAAAGCTTGACAGTCTGATCAAATATCCAATATAAACCTTTCCGCTTTTGCCTATTTACAGTTACTGCGGTAATTCCTGAGGTTTCAGCCTCCGGTAAATGCAATCCTTCATATCACAAAGGTTACAGATATAAGAATTATATTTTACGTGAAAACCAGTGCCAATAAAACCACTGACAGATTTCTCAGGATCCATCAGAGCAGAAGAATTTAACGAAATTCCGCAGAAATTGTCAGGCATCAGGCTGAATAATTTATGCTGTTCAGAGACATTCCAGTCGCAATATCCAGGACTGTACCGATTGGTAATCTTCCTTCCTAAGGCGGTCTGGCTCTTTTCAAGAAAATTCTGCATGATATCGGCAGCGCCATCTGCAACGGCACTCCCTATTAAATCGTAAATATATCCTGTAAGTATATCTCCTGCCCTCATCGCCTCCCTGCTTTTTTCAACAATTTCAGGACCAGCTGTACAAAGAAATACAGCTATTGAATCTGACTTTTTTAACTGACTGTATACAATCTTATTTACTTCAAATACGACATCGCCAATGCAAATTGTCTTTTTCTCATTATCAAATTTCAAATTGGAAAATAATGAATACTCTGCTTTAATATCGCATATCCTTTCAGCATCTTTAAGTATATCCGAAATTAGGGGAGCAATAGTTTCATGCGATTCTCCATCAGGATAACCAAGAAATTTCTCAACCCGGGCAACTCCTATATCCAGTTGTGAAAATTCGAATCTGAATGTAAATTGTCCCATTTTAAAAAAATAACGATTTCCGGTCAGCTCATAATTCTATTAAGATACGGATTTCTATTTAACTGACTAAACTTTTTTACATTCTCATTAAGTAAGTATAATTAAGAATCAGTTTAATCACACACCTGCTTCTATAATAATTCTGCTGACAATTTCCTCCCATCCAAGTGTCATAAGATGGATTCCATTGATGCCTTTCTTATTCCTGATCTTTTCAATCAATTCCAGAGCTATAGCTACTCCCTCTTCTGATGCTTTGTCTCCGGCTTTTTGCATTCGGTATAATACATTCCGGGGTATAGTAACGCCTGGCACTTTTTCATGGAGGTAAATGGCTGCCTTATAGCTTTTAAGAGGGACAATCCCGACAAGAATGAATACTTTATCAAGTACCCCTCTTTTTTCAAGGTTCTCGAGCCACAGATCAAGTCTGTCAGGTTCAAATATCAGGTTGGTCTGAAAAAACTGAGCACCGGCATTAACTTTCTTCTGGTCCTTTATAGCCTGTAATTCAGGATCAGATGCAAAGGGAGTAGTGGCTGCTCCGAGGAAGTAGGTCGGCGGAAATTTCATTTTTCTCCCATCGAGATAGATTCCCTCATCTCTCATCCTCCTGAGAATCCAAAGCATCTGAACGGAATCCAGATCGACCATATTCAGGTCTGCAACCGGATGGGGACCGATAATAGGGTTGTCGCCGGTTATGCACAAAATATTCTTAATGCCTATACTGTTTATTCCGACTGCTGTTGACTGGAGACTGGTTCTTGTTGAATCGCGGGCAGCTATCTGAAAAACTGGTTCAATATTCTGGTCAACTGCAACCTTTGAACACGAAATGCCCGACATTCTGGGCACAGCGGATGAAGCATCTGTAAAGTTAACTGCAGCAACATACTTTTCCACAAGCGAGAGACTCTCTTTAAGCTTGTCTTTGTTTGCACTCAGTGGCGGCGTAACTTCTGTGACGAAGACGAATTCACCTGCCTTAAGTTTACGTTCTAATCCGGAAACCGGCTCTGTATATTTTGGAGGATGATATTCTGAATCACCATTCCACCAATCAGGTTGACGAACAGTTTTAAAAACAGAATCCCAGACCTGTGATTTTTTCTGACTGTCACCTGAAAACAATGATGAAATGAAATTAAACGTACCAACCTTTTTAACCTGTCTTAAGACATCTCCCCAAGTTTCAGTACCTGCCTTGTTCCAGTCAAGAGGGGGAAGAATCTCGAGGAGCATATTTTCCCTTCCTTTTCTTCTTGCTCTGTCATATATGCAATACCATACACATTTCCTGGTAGTATCAACATAACATTTTTTTTCAGGGGTTATTCCGCCGCATGGCCCGTTTCTTAAACCTTTAGGACATTCCATCGGACAAATGAAAGCTGTTTCCTGCAGAAGACAGTTACCGCACATTCGACAACCAAACAGGGGGCCTTTAACAGCGAGTTCAGTTCTTGCAAGAAGCCTTCTTCCAAACTTTTCCTTTTTGAAAGGATAAAAGGCTGGTTGCCATCTCCGATTGGGCTTAATAGCTGACATTAACAGATTGAATTAAAGTGGCAAGGAGAAAATTAACCCTGAGATTGGCTTTGAAAATATTCTACAAACCGGACGGCATAATCATCCCGCCCCAATACCAGGTCGGATGCCCTTATTATTGAAGTTATTTTCTCGGGGTTTGCTATGGGACATGAAAGCCCGTTCTGAATACAGATAGCCATAAATGCAGCATTTAATGCTTCTCTGCCGGGAAGTCCGAATGAAATATTGCTTGCTCCCATCGTTATGTTATGCCCCAGCTCTTTGTGTACCAGTTTTATGGTCTCAAGAGTTACAAGGCATGCTTTAGGATCTGCGCTCACTGCCATAGCAAGTGGGTCAATTACAATATCTTCTGGCCTGATCCCTTCATTTACTGCTCGTTCAATGATTTTTCTGGCAATATCCAGTCTTTTCAAAGGATCATTTGTAATTCCATCGTCATCCATACAGAGACCAATGATTGCTGCTCCAAATTCTTTTGCAACAGGGAGAAGGCTGGAAAGAGAGGAACTTTTCCCATTTACTGAATTTATTAAACATTTCCCCGGTGATACTCTGAGTGCTGCTTCTATTGCCTGGGGATTTGGTGAATCAAGGCATAATGGAACATCGAATTTTTCAGCTATTGCCAGAACAGCTGCAGGAAGAAGTTTTACGTCATCAACGCCCGGGAAGCCGACATTTACATCCAGAACATCGGCCCCTGCGCGGATTTGAATTTCTGCAAGTTCAAGCAAATATCCGAAATCATTGTCCTGCAGAGTTGTTACAAGCTTTTTTCGTCTGGTCGGATTAATCGACTCGCCGATAATCACTACAGGGCCCTCAGTATCAATAGCTACCTCTTTTGTTTTACCGGAAAGAACAGTTTTCATTTTTAATAAAAGATTTTCAATTTGCAATAAAAATATTCAACCCTGATAATCTTAAATAATTGATATCAGAGGTTGAATATAAATCCTCAGGAAAAATCTTCATTCAATTTGTTACAAGCTGCTTCAGATAATTTACAGCGCCCTGAGGATCGGGGGAATAAAAATCGGCTCCGATCTTCTCACAATATTCTTTGGTTACCGGAGCGCCTCCTATAAGGATTTTTGTATCAGCATGTTTTTCTTTTATTACCGCAACAGTTTTTTTCATATTTTCCATTGTGGTAGTAAGTAAGGCAGACAAACCGACAACTGATGATGGATTCTCTTCTATTGCTTTCATGAACTTTTCGGTGCTTACATCTACTCCCAGGTCAATTACTTCCCATCCTCCACCTTCGATCATCATCGAAACAAGATTTTTTCCAATATCATGGAGATCTCCTGCAACAGTGCCGATAATAAATTTACCTTTCCTTTTTGTCTCTCCCGACTGGAAGAAAGGTTTAAGATGTTTCATGGCACTGTTCATAGCTTTTGCAGACATCAGCATTTGTGGTACATAAATCTCCTTTCGGCTGAAACGATCTCCAACTACTTCCATGGCGGGAATAAGTGCCTGATCAAGGATCTGGTCAGGTTTTATCCCACTATCCAGAGCAAGTTTGGTTAACTCATCGGCACCCTCCTGCCCTTTCATGTCCGGAGGATACGGCGAATTTTTGTCAATTTTCCCTGATTCTATGCAACGGGCGATTTTGTTTAAGATATCATTCATGAATAAAATTGTTTAGATAATTGTGGCAGTTAAAAATTATGAAACCTGCTTTTCTTAAATGCGGATTAAATTTATGAATTTATTTTAAATGCAACCTTATTTAGATTAATTTGATAAACACATTTATATTTGTGAAAATCATCTTGAAACAATAATTTTAGCCTAATATTAAATTAAATTATGAAATACACATTATTCTTAATTTTCAGCCTTACAATAGGTTCATCACTTACAAAAGGACAGCCAACAGGGATATTTAGTACAAGTGCTGACATTGGTAATCCTAAAATACATGGCACATCGGTGTATAACCAGGCAGATCAGTCATACACGCTGAAAGGATCGGGTTATAACATCTGGTTTGAAAGGGATGAATTTCATTTTCTGTTCAATAAGATAAAAGGTGACTTTATTCTTACTGCTGATTTCAGGTTCGAGGGAAAAGGTACAAACAATCACCGCAAAACCGGATGGATGATCAGATGGTCGACAGGGGAAAAATCACCACATATTTCAGCAGTTGTTCATGGCGACGGTTTGACTGTCCTGCAATGGAGGGGTGAGGAGGGTGCCCCGATGCGCGATCCTCAGGATGAACTCTTTGCGAAAGGTTCAAAGTACGATATTATCCAGTTGGAACGCGCAGGCAGTAAGATAACCATGAGAGCAGCTCACAGAGGTGAACCCCTTGAAGAAATTGGGTCCCATGTCATGGGTAATATTCCGGATGAAGTGCTTGCCGGATTATTCATTTGTTCGCACGATCCTGAGGTTATGGAGGAGGCAACGGCGTGGAATGTAAGAATTGACAAACCGGTCGCTGATAATTATGATCCGGGTAAAGAGGGATATCTGGGCTGCCGTCTGGAAACAATGAATGTTTTCACCGGTGCCAGAAAAGTTATTTATGAGAAGCAGGGAAGATTTGAAGCCCCGAACTGGATGCCTGACGGGAAACAGCTTTTATTTAACATGGATGGATTACTGTATAAAATTCCTGTGACAGGGGGCTCTCTTACAAAACTGAATACCGGATCTGTAGTAAGAAATAACAATGATCACGGTATCTCATTTAATGGCAAGCTTTTAGCCATAAGCAGCCATAGGGAAGGGATGCCTGGCGGCGGATCGACGGTATATGTTCTTCCTCTCAAGGGGGGAGAGCCGAAAATGGTCACCGAAAATACACCCTCATATTTTCACGGATGGGCACCAAATAACAAAGAGGTAGTATATGTAGGACAGAGAGACGGAAAGAATATTTACAATATATACCGTAAAGCAATTAAGGGCGGTAAGGAAGTGGCCCTAACCGATCTTAAACCTGGTGAACATGTTGATGGTTGTGAGTATTCACCTGATGGCAAGTATATTTATTATAACGGGAGTCATACAGGAAAAATGCAGCTCTGGAGAATGAAACCTGACGGCACAGGAAGAGAACAACTTACAAATGATAATTACAATAACTGGTTTCCCCACATTTCGCCTGACGGAAAATGGATAGCTTTCATTTCATTTCCACCCGATATTGAGGTTAACAGCCATCCCTCATACAAAAGGGTTATGTTAAGACTGATGCCTGTGACAGGAGGCGAGCCAAAAACTATTGCTTATCTTTATGGAGGGCAGGGTACTATCAATGTGTCTTCCTGGTCGCCTGATAGTCAGCATATTGCATTTGTCAGCAATTCAGGCAAATAGACGAAAGCATCTAATAAAGAATCTAATTAAGAATTATTAATTTCATTCGTGTTAAGAAAAATAACTTTTCAGGAATTTACAGATCCTGGCACAATAATAACCACATCCACTTATACTGTGCTTTCAGTAATGGCTTTTGCTATCCTCTACACTATTACAGCAGCAGGCCTTATTCTGGTAACTATTATCTCCTGGATCGGAGCCAAAAAAGTGGTTCAGTTTCTTTGCCAGAACTGGGCAAAGCTTGTCTTTCTTCTACTGGGGAAAAAGCTTAACATTTCAGGACTGGAGAATATAAAAAAGGATGAAAAGTACATTCTTTTATCAAATCATGCCAGTCTTTTTGATATTGTTGCAATTACCTCATTTTATCCCCAGGTTTCATGGTTCGGACACGAGAGACTCCTTAAAGTTCCGGTTTTTGGGACTTTCCTGAAGCTTACAGGATATGTTCCTTTCAGAGAACCGACAGTAAGAAACACAAGACATATGCTTGAACAGCTAATGGAGAGGGCCAATAATCAATCTGTTGCACTTTTCCCCGAGGGTACAAGAACACTCAGCGGTAAAATAAACCCCTTCTACAGAGGATTTATCTACTTGTTCAGAACAAGGGAGATAGGCATCCTTCCGGTCACACTCAATGGCTTTTATGATCTTAAGCCAAAAAACAGATTTTATATAGATTTCGGTTCAAAGCTGAGTGTTATTATTCACCCCCCAATACCACGTGAAGAACTTATTGATAAAGATGACGATGAAATAATTAACAGGGTTAAATCTGTAATTGAATCGGCATATCATTGATACTTTAATATGCAGAAAGAAAAATGGATCTTTATAGTTAATCCGACGGCCGGTAACGGTTTTGCAGGGACGCTGGTCGGAGAAATAACACAAATGATAGAGAAACACCATGTCGAAGGAACAGTCGTCCTTACAGGTTATCCTGGTCATGCTTCAATTCTTGCCAGAAATTATTCCGAAGATGGATATAAGAACATCATAGGTGTCGGGGGAGATGGTACAATCAATGAAATTGCCAGAGCCCTCATCGGCGAGACTGATGTTAAGATTGGAATAATTCCTGCCGGAACGGGAAATGATTTTATTCAGATCCTTGGATTCCCAGGCAGATTTAAAGAAAGGGATTGGAATACTTTTTTTGAGGCAAACACAATACGGATAGATGCAGGAACAGTAAACGGTAAAGTCTTTCTGAACGGGATGGGCCTCGGGTTTGATGCACAGGTTGCTTCTGAAAATTATACAGAACCCGGGAAGGTCAAAAAAGGTGGATCTCATAAATACATCTGGCATATAATTAAAACCCTCCTCTTTTTTAAAGAAAAGAAGATGACTCTTACAATTGGCAAGGTTAAAACCGAGACTGATTGTTTTATTAATACTATTGCCATCGGCAGGCGATTTGCCGGAGGTTTTTTTCTTACACCAAAAGCAATAGCCAACGACGGCATGCTTGATGTTTGTTCCGTAAAAAGACTCAACCTTTTTCAGAGATTCAGAATTTTACTTATGGTCCCGTCAGGTAAGCATATAAATGATAAAAAAGTCATTTACTATCAGACCCCCGGACTTGAGATTGAATTTCCTGTGGAAGTTCCATTCCATATTGACGGTGAATTATTCTTTGACAAAAAATTCGAAGTTGGTATAATCCCGGGAGCGTTTAATATCATATATAACCGGGAGGGAAATCATTACTTCAGAAAAGGCTGATAACATGAAATTTGACTATACCGCCTTTTTTGATCTTGACCGCACAATTACAAAAACCGTTAGCGGTAAAATTATTGCCATTACAGCATATAGAAAGGGTCTAGTGAAAAAAAATGACCTGGTAAATGCTTTTTTTAATTCACTTGCATTCACGCTTAGAATTAGAAATCATAGGAAAATAATTGACGATATGATTGGATGGGTCAAAGGAATTGATGAAAAGGAGATTATCGATTTATGCTATGAGGTCTTTACGACCTCTATTCTGCCTTCTGTATTTAAAGAAGTAAAGACAGAAATTGAATTTCATAAGAAAAAAAATGCCAGGCTGGTAATACTTTCCTCATCAATTGAGCCTTTATGCAAACTGGTTAAAAACCACCTGAATATGGATGATATTATCTGTACGAAACTTGAGGTTCGCGATGGTAAATATACCGGTAAAGCTACAGGAAAGCCTTGTTTTGGAACTGAAAAACTGACAAGAATGCAAGAGTACTGTGCAAAGAATAATATTAATCCTGATAAAGTGTGGTACTATGGCGATTCAAAAGCAGACATTCCTGTTCTGAGTTCAGTGGGGCATCCTGTATGCATAAATCCTGAAAGATACCTTAGAAACAAGGCCAGAAAAAATAACTGGACTATTTATTACTGGAACCATGTTCAGTGATTTCGAAATCAGGATATTTGAAACTCCCGGAAAACAAGAATGGCCTCCTGTCATCTAAGCTCACTAATCAGAAATTTTACGGCAGCCACAGACATGTATCTGTGTCACAAAATTTAGGATTAATAGATTTTAAAATGTAAACCTAATTAATATATGAAATACATTCTCTTTCCCCTGATTGCCTGTATTGCACTAATTGAAACAGGATGCTTAAACAGGAAAAAAAATATTGTCAGTTCATGCTCATTAAACTCAAATCTCAAAATACCTCATCTCGAATGGCAGGGAAATGCGGCCCGTATTAATGCAAACGGAAAACCAATGCTGCTGATCTCAGGTGAACTTCATAATTCAACATGTGGTGGACTCGATTACATGAGACCTGTATGGGGAAAAATGGCAGAGAAAAATCTCAACTCGGTTATAGCAACTGTTTCTTGGGAATTAATAGAACCTGAGGAAGACAAGTTTGATTTTACACTGGTCGACAGCATTATTGCCGGAGCAAGGAAAGCAAACCTTAAACTGGTCCTTATCTGGTTTGGAAGCTGGAAGAACGGAGGCTCTATATATATACCCTCATGGGTAAAAAAGAATTTTGAAAAATATCCCAGGGTCAGAGATGAAAATGGCAAACCTCTTGAAATACTATCAACTTTCGGAGAAGCATCCTGTGAAGCTGATGCCAGGGCATTTGCAAGGCTAATGAGCCATATAAAGCTTATCGACAGTCTGGAGCAGACAGTAGTTATGATGCAGATAGAAAATGAGATGGGAATTCTTGATAATATGGGTGAGACTCCGGGAAATGCCAGAAGAGATTTCACATATATGGCAACTAAGGCATTCAACGGGCCTGTACCAAAAGATCTTATGAGTTACCTGGTTGCTCACAGGGATAGTCTGTTTCCTGAATTGAAAAAAGTCTGGGGATTAAAAGGATTCAAAACAGAAGGTACCTGGGAGCAGGTTTTTGGAAAGGGAGTGCTTAAATCCGATACCAAGGACTGGCTGTTTTATTCATTTTATACAGAAGAACTTTTTTCAGCATGGAATTATGCAAGATATGTGAATAAGGTTGCATCTGCGGGAAAGAATGAATACCCTTTGCCCATGTATGTCAATGCATGGCTGAAGCAGCCATCAACAGCATGGCCCGGAAGATATCCTTCAGGAGGTCCTCTTCCCCAGGTAATTGATATCTGGAGGGCTGGCGCTCCGTCAATAGATTTCATTGCTCCCGACATTTACATTGATGAATTCAAATGGGTATGCGATGAGTTTACAAAAAGCGGTAATCCATTGTTTATCCCGGAAACAAGAGGAGGTGATGTGGGTGCAGCTAGGGCTTTTTATTCTTTCGGAGAATACAGTGCAGGTTGCTTTGCTCCCTTTGGGATAGATAATACCCGTTTCATGAAAGACGACCCGTTAGATGAAGCTTATGCTGTTCTTGGAAACATGTCTTCAATAATACTTGAAAACCAGGGTAAAGGCACTATGCGCGGAATTCTTCTCGACAGCAAAGAACCCAAACAGGAATTTGAGCTTGGCAGATACAGGATCAGTGCATCTCTCGCCGACAGAACACCATCAGCTGTTGCCGGAGGAATAATAATTAATACGGGGAAGAATGAGTTTATCGTTGCAGGAAAAGGGTTTGATGTTTTTTTTGCTGAAATTAACGGAACGGGAAGAATCGGTATCGATGCAGTTGATGAAGGATGGTTCATTGATGACCGATGGGTTCCATCCCGAAGATTGAATGGGGATGAGACTCATGCCAGTACCTGGTCAGGAACAGGAATGAGATTTTTTTCCGACAAATTTTCAATTCAGAAGATTTCGCTATATAGTTTTCAATAGATCCTGATCTATATAATCTTTTCTTACATTACAACAAAGTCCCTGACAGTGATGGTGCCGTAGGAAACATTCAGGAAAGGCTTTCCACCCTTTAAGCCTACGTTTCCAAATCCTGTAGCTGTTGATATAAATGAAGTGAAATCTCCTACTCTTGAATCAATATACATAATTTGTGAAACAGCATCATATCGTGCTCCGGTAAGTCCCTGGATGAGTGCATAGCTCGATAAGGCTCTTGCATACCAGTGGCCGCATTCGTACTCATTGAAAGGATTTCTGTACCTCCCGTCATACCTGTTACGTGCAGCCCTTACAATTGTAAGCCCTTTATCTGGTTCTCCCATCATCATCAGATGCGATGCAACCTGGTATTCAATCCCTGTCCAAACCTCGTTAGAATAAACAAAAGGAAGTGAAAGCATATCACCTTTTGGCCAGGTGCACAATAACAGTCCAGCATCATTACCAAATGCATAAGATGGACGCTGAGGATTAGAATGGTTTTTAAGTGTCGTTTTAAAATTATACCTGAACACTGATTTTAAATGGCTTACGACCTTAGCAGAGTCAATTATGTTTTTCAGTCCGCATACTTCTCCTATCCATGAGCCCAGAACACCGTCAGACAGACATCCTTTTCCATACTGGTATTTCGGGCCCTCCTTTTGGAGCAATAACCGGGCTTCATCAGAATAATCAGAATTCCATGATCCGACAGAAGCCCTTACAGGATCGGGGGTACGCAATCCCTGCCATTTTATTTTCTGATAAAAATACTCACCATCATACAGGTCCGATTCAATAAATTGTTTTCCCTTGCCATAAAGGTTCTCATACTTGGAAACGTCTTCCCCGAGGAATTTTCCCATTTCGGAAATTGCCCTAAGTGCCCCGAGATAAAAACTTGTGCACATTCCATCCGGACCCCAGAATTCAATATCATAGGTATTGTGATGAGGTTCTTCAAGAGTGCCTTTGTTATCTGGATCCCATGTTTTTATGCAATAGTTCATGCTCTCAACAACTTTGGGGTAAATATTCTTGAGCCATTCATTGTTTCCGCTTATCCGCCAGTCGCGGTACACTTTCATTATACCACCCAGCTGACCGTCGGCAGCTGCATAAAATGTTGTGGCAACAGGTCTGATTGGAAGGGCTGACCGAAAAGTCTGATGGCCATCTTTATCCTGGCTCTGATTGAATTCAGTCTCTCGCAAAGAACGTTCAAGATTAGGGAAAAGATGTGGAATAGCCTGGGCATAATTCCAGACATGGGTGCATGAACCGGCACAGCAGCCTGAGTTGTCGCTGCATCCTTCCCAATTCCATAGCTTACCGTCAGGCTGACGTAAAACAGTTGGTGATTTAAGTATTGTAAGATTTGCAGCTACAGCCTCAATCACTTCAGGAGGAAGTGTGCTGGAATAAAATGATTTACTGAAAAGTTCAGACTTTTTAAAGAGATCATCGTAATTTGTCGTCCAATATGTAACCACATCTTCAACAGACCTGAATTTTGAAGTGTACCAGGGCTTGTAGTATTTGAGATTACAAATGCATTTTGGATCTTCACATTCTGCCTTTACAGCCTCTTTTGGGTCCTGACCATATCGTAAATCGGTATCAGGAACATACCATGCGGTCATCAGGCGTACTGTTCTGGCCTCGCCCGGATTCAGGGAGAAAGGGACATACAGGGATGCTCCCGGGGCTGATTTATCTGCTGGCGGAGTATTTCTGGTATCTCCTTTCATAATTGTGTTCCAGGTAATTGTCAGAGGATCCCACCAACCGCCTCTGAACCAGCAATGATCAACAATAGTTCCCGGTTCTCCTGTAAAAATTGCAAAATATCCTTTTGTTTCAGGTTTGTCTTTTATTCCTTCCTCTGAAAGAATAAATCCGTTTCTGATAGGTTTAATTGAAGCATTTCCACCTGAAACAGTCATGAAATTCACAGTATTATAAGAAAATACCGCTTCAAGTTTTGCCCTTCCGGTATTCCTGAATGTATATTCAATACCACCAACTGGGAGGCTGGAATTATCTTCATCCGTGGGAATAAAAGGACTCCAGGCCTTTATCTGAACTACAAGAGGCATATCCGGATCTTTAAGATCAATTACTGCAAAAGGAAATATGGTAGTAAATACTGCATCCTCAAACCTTGGAAGACCATAGGTGGCCCCAGGAGAACCGTTTCCTGAATTCTGCTGACCAAATTTTTTCCACTCGGGAACAGGTCCTTCCAATAACAATGCACCGTTTTCAATGCCTTTTACGGAAACTGCAGCAAACATTAAAGGTTCATTGAAAATCTGAGGTCTGTTTCTGACTGACATATGCGAAATTGCTCCTGTCCCCTCTATGCAGTACATCCCTGCTCCAATTCCACCTACCGGGAAAGCGATCCTGTCGAGATATTTTCCCGTATAAGGCCCGTTGTATTGATGTCCTTTTATGGCAGGGTCAGGGCCTTTACCTGAACAGGAATAGATTAACAGGCAGAAAATTAATGCCTTAACTAATGAATAAAAACCGTATTTATTCATTTTTGATTTTATTTTACTGAATTACAATAAATTAGAAATATGCTTACCCCCGGTTTCAGCTTTCATAAATCAGCTTAAGCCTGTCGCAAAGATCTTTCAAACCTTCAGGAGTATCGCCACCCGGCTGTTCAATGGTTGTCCACCCGTTATATCCGATACTTTCGAGTGCTTTCATTACTGCACCCCAGTTTACGTCTCCTTCCCTCAACCTGACTCCGAAGCCCGCTGATCTGCCCTGTTTGTCTGCAATTTTCCGGCTGTATTCCTTTATATGTATTTTGGCAATTCTGGGACCCAGTATTTTTATCCACTGCTCAGGATATCCAAAAGCCAAAATATTGCCGCAGTCGAAATAGAATTTTACATAAGGATTTTCAAACTGATCAATATAATAGGCTGCTTCCATTGGACTCTGAAGAAATCCATTCCATACATTCTCTATTGCAATGCTAACATTAAGTTTTTCAGCAAGAGGCAGAACTTTCCTGATTTCTTCCACGGACCTGTTCCAGCATTCGTCATAAGCTACTGTTTCAGTGACCCTTCCGGGAACAAGAAGAACTGTATCGGCTCCGTATGCTTTGGCATCCTCAAGTGATACTTTTAGTGCTTCGACCCCATCCTGGCGGACTTTGGGATCAGGATCAGAAAGAAGGTACTTCCAGTGGTATTCGCCACATACGCTGGGGATTGCCAGTCCTGTGGCATCTCTCGCTTTCAGAACTTCATTCCTGTCGAGATGGCTCATTGTTTCGATGCCATCAAAACCTGCTGCCTTAGCCGATCTGAATTTTTCAATGATTGTCTTCCCGACTCCGTTACTTCCCCACATTATTCCCTTTTTCAGGGCTGGGGCGCTTGAATTAAGCAGACCTGAAAGAAAAGGTTTTGTGGCAGCTGATGCGAAAGCTGAAGCCATAACAGTTGTTGTTGCAAATTGTCGTCTGTTCATATCAGATTCAATATTGGATTTTCAGGTCAATTTGGGTTCAGTTCCTATCACAGGAGGAGTTTCAGGAATTCCCGGAACCGGACCAAATTCATATGTTTTGGGACCAAGATAAAGATCAGAATTAAGGACTTCATCCCATGTTACATCTTTACCTGTATATGCCGACATTCGTCCCATTATGGTAATAAGTGTTGAATTTACCTGGGCCTCTGCGTCATTATAGGGTTTGCCTGTTCTTATTGCTGTGACAAGGTTAATATGTTCCTGAACAAATGGATCTTTCACTTTCCAGGTTTCATCAGTTGAACCTTCTTCCGGATAAGGATATTTCCATATCTCTTCACCCTTAAGGTTGTAAAGGATGCCCTTTGCATTGGCAAATCCTTCGGTTCCGGCAATGAACTGTTCTGTGAGATTGCTGCAACCTGTTATCTGACGTGCAGCACAATGGGTATGCATACCGTTGTCATAAATGTATTCAACGCTAAAAAAATCATACTGATCACCGGTTACTCTTCTTTGTCTTCCTCCCCAGGCTATTGCCTTTACCGGGATCTTGCCTATGAACCAGTTCATCACATCTATTTCATGTATGAATTGTTCAACGATATGATCTCCGGAGAGCCAGCAGAAATTTGCCCAGTTTCTGAGCATATATTCCATGTCAGACCAGCCTGGTTGACGCTGGATGACCCACAACGAACCTCCGTTCCTTATTATATGAGCACTTACTATTTCTCCTATTTGCCCGCTGGCTACTCTTCGCTGGGTTTCCATAAAATCCTTCTGAACCCGGCGTATGGTTCCGCTTACGATACTTAGATCTTTTTCAGCAGCTCTCTTGGCGGCAACCATGACTTTTCTTGCACCTACAGGATCAACTGCGCAAGGTTTTTCCATAAAGATATGTTTCCCGGCATTTACAGCAGCTTCCACATGGGCCGGCCTGAAATGAGGTGGTGTACATAACAGAACAATATCGACACCCGAATCGATTACCTTTTCATAACTGTCAAATCCTATAAAACATTTTTCATCAGGAACATCGATATTTTTTTGTTTTTTAAGCTGTTCCCGACACTGGTCAAGCTTATCCCTGAAAACGTCACCAAGAGCTGCAATTTCCAGGTTTGGTCCTGCATCGAGGAAATTAATTGCTGCACCTGTTCCTCTGCCGCCGCAACCGATGAGCCCGGCTTTGAGAATCTTTCCGTCTGGTGCCTGATTAAGAAGTACTGGCAGTTTTAGCTCCGGCTTTTTTTGTGATCTGCCACATGATGACAATAATCCTGCTGTTCCCATTGTTCCCAATGCAGCAAGTGATGACCTGGAAATAAAACCACGGCGGTCCATACCCCTGGTCTCTGATGATCTGATATTTTTTGTTTTTTCCATTGATTATTTATTTATTAATAAACTTCTAATTCACGCCAACCAGGAATTTTAGGGAATTTAGCATGAGGATCAACCTGGTACCAGTAACACACAGAAGCAATGTCTGATTTTTGAGCTAGGTATCTTCCACCCTGCCGCCACCCCAGGTCCTGAATGGTTACTTTCAGGTCCTTATCAAATCTGATAGGATCCATTATATGCCATCTGTACATCCCAAAACGCTGCATCACTTTATAATGACCGTCTCCCCTGATTACCTGATGCAATCCTGAATAGGGAGTACAAAATTCAGTATAATTTACCTCTTCAACTCCTGCATCATTCTTCTTCCTTGTATCAAAATCATAAGAACCGCAAAAATAATCCTCAGTTCCAGTACCGCAGATCGTAGGGAACTTTGTGTCACCATCTATGAAGAACTTGATTTCACCTTCACCCCACCAGCCGTTATTATTTACACCCACAGCCATATAAACACCTACATAATGTCCTTTCCCCTTTATTCCATCAATTATTGTGTAGTCAGATGTTACATTTGGATTAAGCCTCCGGTATTGGGCATGAAAATATGCGGCATCCGGGGGTACATCTGTAAGTGTATAATCAATCTGATAATAAAGGGTCATCTGATCCTGGTCACCTACATTCTCCATGGTTATTCTGCATTTTTTCCGGAAAGGCATTACCCAATAACTGTTAAAAGCACTGCCCGGATTGACACATATAGCTAATGAAACAAGTGGTGAATACTGGCCCCAGCCCATTCCGAAAAAATCACCTACCGGGCATTCAACAGATGGTTCAGTTTCATCATCCCAGTAAAAACGGAGAATTGAGAAACGCCAATTTCCGGCAGGGGTCATCCAGATATGCTGAATCGCTCCTGGCCCTTCTATTTCTGCCAAAGTGAAAGTTTCACCTGGTTTGATCCTTACATAAGGATTTACCTTCCAGCCCTGTCCAAGATCTCGTGCAGCATAAGCAGCATTAGCCACATTTGGTTTATCCTTATCCTCAAGCCGTGCCATCCCGGCTTTCCCTTTTTCACCGGTAAAATTTTCTGGGCTTATTGAACGAGTCTTTGCATCAGACAATCTGTAAAGATTGCCCATGTTCATTTCAAGTCCGGTGAACCGGTTTTGCGGTATTGCCGCAAGTGGCAGCAATGCAGCAAGAATAAAAACTGTAAGAACTCTTTTCATATTTGTAGGTTTAATTTATTTCTTAGGCTTTATTATCAGCAATCATCTTTAAAAATAGTAAATTATCAAATAAAAGAAGAGAAAAATCTTCCACATGATGTTAAAAATATGTAAAACCAGAGTGCGGATTTTTTTTTTCGTCTCAAATTTAAATCAAAATGACCCTGATAAAAATATCCCGGATTTTATAACCAGATTTAATGAAACCCGTGGTTATGTTGGAAGATCTTTGTGAAAATCTTTTCATGTCATAATGTCGAGCCTAATTAATTGGACCACAAATAATAAGGCAAAGGGAGATCCATTAAATTGACAATTTTTAGGCCACCTTTTTTTGATATCATTTTTATCTTTGCAGTATTTTATCAATGATGCCGTAATGAAAATATATAAAACATGAATAATCCTTCAAATAATCAAAGCCTCGCCCATTTTTAATTATTTTTGCCATTTCCGGAAATTACCTTATCGGAAGTATATGTGAATTCAACAGGAAATTGTTATGGGTTTCAGGTTTTCAGTTCCGCATAATCTTGTAATTGTTTTCAGCATTTTAATTCTGTCTGCAGTTCTTACATGGATAATACCAGGTGGCAGGTTTGACCGAAAAACAGTAACTGTCAACGGAATCGAAAGGAGCGTGATAGTAAATGGTTCCTATCATCGCGTTGAAAGCAATCCGCAGACATGGCAGATCTTTTCTGCTTTCTATAAGGGATTTATAAATATGTCTCACATTATTGTTTTCATTCTTATAATAGGTGGGGCTTTCTGGATAATGAATGAAACCAAAGCAATTGATGTCGGGATTTTTGCTTTTCTTGGTTTCACAAGAAAAATGGAGAAGTACAGGGGTGTAAGGTGGGCAGGTGTCAATAACATTATCATTTCAATGATAATGTTGATCTTCAGTTTTTTTGGAGCAATTTTCGGTATGAGCGAGGAAACAATTGCTTTTACAGTGATATTTGTACCCCTTGCTATTTCTATGGGCTATGATTCAATTGTGGGTGTTGCCCTCTGCTATTTTGCAGCCCATGTAGGTTTCGCCGGAGCAATACTTAATCCTTTTACTGTTGGTATTGCCCAGGGTCTTGCAAGCGTACAGCTTTTCACCGGAATAGAATACAGAACATTTTGCTGGTTAATAATTACTGCTGTCAGTATTGGTTTGATTTTGTTTTATGCTTCCAGGATAAAAAAGAATCCTTCACTAAGCCCAATGCATGAAGCAGATTCATATTGGAGAGAAAAAGGTAATTCTCATATTGAGAACCTTATATACCACACTCCCCGTTCAGCGTGGATAATAGCATTCATAACAGGAATAGCACTTATTGTTTTTGCGGTCCGGCATCCAGTTACTTATTTATCAGCAGGACTGACGAAAATCTCTGCTCCCATACTGCCAGTCCTTGCAGGATTGTTCTTCATTTTAAGCTACATAACTTTAAGGAGATCTATACATTTCTTTGTACTTAACGTTCTTGCATTCACCATGTTATATCTTGTGACCGGAGTTTTGGGCTATGGGTGGTACATAATGGAAATCGCAGCTCTTTTTCTGGCTATGGGCATTGTAACGGGGTTTGCTGCCGGTAAGAAGCCCGGTGAAATAACAAAATTATTTGTTGAGGGAGTGAAGGATATTGTTTCGGCTTCTCTTGTAGTGGGTTTTGCCGGAGGAATAATTGCTTTACTTACTGATGGTCAGATAATAGATACTATTCTATATTCCCTTTCTGATGCTTTGAAAGGAGCAAACCGTATTTCTGCACTCACTATAATGTATGTCTTCCAGTCTTTGCTGAACCTTTTCATTACTTCAGGTTCAGCAAAGGCAGCTCTTACAGTTCCTATAATGGCCGAATTTTCCGATATTGTCGGGCTGACCCGGCAGGCTACGATAATGGCTTTTCAGTTTGGAGCCGGTTTCACAGATATGATAGCGCCCACGTCAGGTGTTCTGATCGGAGTGCTCGGAATGGCACGTATTCCGTATGTTAAATGGATTAAATGGATCATGCCTGCCCTCCTGATTCTGGTGATACTGGGATTTTTGCTTCTTATACCAACTATTACAATTAGACTAAATGGATTTTAGGAAACTTACAATTTAAACCGGACAGGATCTCTGTTTTAATTTAAGATAGAAATTCGATGAGATTATCATTAAAAAGCTCTCTGATTATTAAAAAACTGATTGCCGTCATTCTGTCTGCATGCAGTATGTTAATGAATGTCAATTCTCAACCGCAGGCTAAAACAATAATTAGGGGGACTGTAACTGATGCAAACACGGGTGAACCTCTTTCTTTTGTTTCAGTGATATTGAAGGGAACAACTGTAGGTACAATCACCGACAGCAAGGGTACATACAATATTGAGACCTCGTCAAACGCATCTGAAATAAGATTCTCATTCATTGGTTATGAAGCTGAAAGCCATAATATAAAACCAGGAACAGAACAGGTTATTAATGTCCGCCTTAAACTCTCATCAATATCACTCGACGAAGTCACAATAAAACCAAAAAGAAAGGCTTACAGAAATAAGGGAAATCCTGCCGTCGAGCTGATTGAAAAGGTCATATCAAGAAAAGATCTAAACAGGAGAGAGTCATTCAGCTACCTGCAATACAGAAAATATGAAAAAATATTACTTGCTTTGAGCAATGTCTCAGAAGGCTTTAAGGACTCGCAACTTTTCAGGGATTTCAGTTTCATCTTCGAAAATATGGATACCACCAGGAGAATAGGCAACGATGTCCTTCCCCTTTACATAAAGGAAGGATTGTCAGAGCACTATTACAGGCAGGAACCTCAGGCCTCCAAGGAAATTATTCTGGCGGAAAAAGCTATCAACCTGCAGAGGTATCTTGATAATAAGGGCGTTACTGCAAATCTGAATTACCTGTATCAGGATATTGACATCTATGACAACGAGATACTTTTCCTTACAAACAAGTTCCTGAGCCCTGTTGCTGGAACTGCTCCTCTTTTTTACAGATATTTCATTATCGATACCCTCGATGTAAAGGAAATCAAATGTATACAACTGTTCTTTGAACCGCGAAACAGAGCTGATTTCCTTTTTCACGGTAACCTGTTCATTACACTCGACAGCACCTATGCTATTAGAAAAATAGATATCGGGATAAATAAAAACATCAATATAGACTGGGTTCAGAATATAAGTATTACACAGGACTTCGAAAGGTCACCGGAAAACCTGTGGCTCCTTTCAAAGGAGGAGATCTCAATCGATGTGGGTGTTTTAAAGAATACTCTCGGCCTTTATGCCCAGAGAACAGTGTCATACCAGGACTACAAACTAAATGTACCTGTCGATGATAAAATATTCGTTGGTCCTGAGAAAAGTGAAAGGATAGACCCTGACTCTGAAACCGATGAATTCTGGGAAAATAACAGACAGGTTCCTCTCACAAAATATGAAAGAAGATTATACTCACTTGTTGACAGTGTTAACCAGGTTCCTGCTTTCAGACGCAACATGAAAATAATCATGCTGCTTTCGACCGAATTTCTTGACCTTGGCAAGGTAGAATTTGGACCTGCAGGTACTTTCTACAGTTTTAATGAGGTTGAAGGGCCAAGAATTCGTTTCGGGGGTAGAACTACTCCAGATTTCAGCAAGAAAGTAACACTCGAAGGGTATGGTGCTTATGCATTTGACGATAAGACATTTAAATATAATACCGGTATCACTTACTCCCTTACCTCAAGAACAATATATCAGTTCCCGGTTAAATATCTGAAAATAAGCTATCAGAAAGATACCAAAATACCAGGGCAGGAACTTCAGTTTACTCAAGGCGACAATTTTTTCCTTTCCTTTAAAAGAGGAATTAACGATAAATTACTGCTTAATAACACATTACGATTTGAACACCTTAATGAGTTCGAAAATCATTTTTCATATTTGCTCGGATATAGTTTTACAAGACAATTTCCAGAAGGAAATCTTTATTTTACTCATGATGATTACCTTTCAGAGTCAGGAAGGTTAAACCATATTGATATTTCTGAACTTTACCTAAATCTGAGGTATGCTCCGAACGAATCTTTTTATCAGGGTAAGCTTTACAGAGATCATTTCCCAAATAAATACCCTGTTATTCAGCTTAATATTGCCGGTGGCTCAAAAATTTTCTTCAACGATTATGATTACCTGCGTTTTCAGCTAAACATAAGCAGAAGGTATTATATTTCCATCATCGGATATACTGATATTGCGATCGAAGCCGGAAAGATTGCAGGGAAAGTCCCTTATCCCATGCTTTTTATTCACAGGGCCAACCAGACCTATGCCTATCAGAAGGATTCCTATAACCTTATGAACTTCCTTGAATTTGTAAGCGATAAATATGCTTCCATAAATATTGATCATAGTTTCAACGGATTCTTGCTAAACAAGATACCCCTACTGAAAAAAATGAAATTAAGGGAAATTGTTACCTTTAAGGCATTATATGGCGGGCTGGGTGAAAAAAATAATCCTGATTACAACACAGATCTTTTCAAACTCCCGGTTGACGTCAACGGTCAGCCTTTGACATATACTCTCGAGAGAAAACCTTATATAGAAGCAAGTATAGGTCTTTCAAATATTCTCAGGATTTTCAGGGTTGATCTTATTAAAAGATTTACTTATCTCGATCATCCAAATGTTTCTGAACTGGGTGTCAGAGTACAATTCAGGCTTGACATCTAAAAAAAGAAGAGAAGAACCAGCCTCTAGATTCTTCTCTTCAAACACCAGCCGGTGCAAAGACCGGCATTGCCTAACTAAATTTTACCTGATAAACCTGACCTAACTGACAAAGAACATATATTGTTTTTAATGTCTGTCTGATGATGTAAAAATAATCACTGAAAAGATTCCTGACAAGTCGCTAACGCCCTATTAATGCGGAAATTAGAACATTATAGGCATCCTTTGTCAACTGGTTAAGGATGATTGTCTAACAAAACCGTCAGTTAATGTTATTGATTACTATATTGGTCAAAATTATTATGATATTTATGGGAACAAATGCAAAAAGATTAATCTTTCGAAAACATATTGGCCATAAATAGCTATATGTCAATCACTTAAAAAACCATAATAATTAAACTTTACGGTAAATCAAATTTTGACGAACATTGCCTTAATGTTGACAGGATTTAATTAAAACTCCATGTGGCTAAAACACTTCCAGATTTCTTCCGATTGACAACAATATTTAATATTTAATTTTCTAAATTTGATTTGTGAATGTCATGCAATAGAATTTTTACGGCGCAATCTTTTATTTATTCTGTAACTTAAATTATTTACGCATTACGGACAGGTACGGATTATTGTCAATTAAATTTCTGAAGTTATGTACACCTACACATTTGGAGGAAAGACCGGGAAAAAACATGTTCTTCATGAAAGCTCCGATCTTGTTGCTATCAGGACCAGGAGCTCCAGGGATATCAGCAGAGCTGTAAGCAGTGCTGATGGTAAAAAGGCTCTCAGGGATTTTGAAATTATAATGGAGTTCCCTGAAGCAGATATAACGGTTTTCAAAATCAGGGATACAGTGAAAGACAATATCACTGTACGGGACAGGGCCCGCTCAATTTTGAAGAAAGAACCTGAATTAAGGTTTGTGGGGAAAGTACTGGTGGAAGCTGATGGCAGAACCCTTGTGCTTTACACTGAGAACATCTTTATCAAGTTTTATGATGAAATTAATAGTGAAACCTGTGAAAAGATACTCGCTGAAAATAATCTCACGATCAAACAAAAGCAAGACTATGCGAAAAATACATATTTTGTAAGTGCTCCGGAAAATACAGGGTTGAAAATCTTTAAAACAGCTGAAAAGCTTCTGAATTTGGAAGAGGTGGAACTATGCCATCCGGAACTGATAAGGAAAAAAGGATTCAAGGGAATAAATCCGAAACAGTGGCATTTGATGCCCTCCATTATCAGTGGGAAAAAAATAAATGCCGGAATAAGGGCAGATCTGGCACACAGGTTATCAACAGGCAGGAATATTGTTATCGCAATTATTGATGATGGTGTTGAGATTGATCATCCGGAATTCAACAGGCCTGGTAAGGTAATTCATTCGAGAGATGTTACTTCAAACAGTAATGACCCCCGGCCCAAAAACCCAAATAATAACCATGGTACCGCGTGTGCAGGTGTTGCTGCAGCATCAGGCATAAATGCTTCCGGAGTGGCTCCTGATGCAATACTAATGCCAGTCAGACTTAACTCAAACCTTGGCTCTGTATCAGAAGCCAATGCCTTTAAATGGGCTGCCGACCATGGAGCTGATATTATCTCCTGCAGCTGGGGCCCTGAAGACGGTAACTGGTCCGACCCTGATGATCCTGTCCATCTGACAATGGTTGATCTTCCTGACAGTACGCGTCTTGCCATCGACTATGCCTCAAATTACGGCCGAAAAGGGAAAGGGTGCATAATCACATTTGCGGCAGGAAACGGTAATGAAGACTGTGCTTATGACGGATATGCAAGCTATGAAAAAGTAATTGCTGTGGCAGCCTGCAATGACAATGGGAAACGAAGCATCTACAGCGATTTCGGAGAAAATGTGTTTTGCGCATTCCCCAGCAGCGATTTTGGTTATCCACCCTTTAATCATCCTGAGCCGCTCACCCCCGGAATATTTACAACAGACCGTCTCGGTAAGGAAGGCTATAACAGAGATGGCGATTATACCGAAAACTTTGGAGGGACCTCAAGTTCATGCCCCGGTGTCGCCGGAACAGCAGCATTGATCCTTGAGGTGAATCCTGATCTGAACAGGGCACAGGTTAAGGAGATCTTAAGGGATACATGCGATAAAATTGATTTATCAGCCGGTGAATATGACAGCAAAGGTCACTCACGGTTTTATGGTTACGGCAGAATCAACGCAGTTAAAGCCGTAAAACGCGCTCTTGAATTAAAAAAAAGAACCAGATCTCAAAGAAAAAGAAAAACATCCGTCAGAGTTAATCAATAATAAAATTATCAGGTATGCCAAGGGAAATTGTTTCAATCAGCGATATAAAAAGGGCATTTCAGGGTGCAGAAGCTTCCAAAGCCAATGAAGATAATATCATTCAGTTAAGCAGGGACAGCTATTTTGACAGACTGTTCAAATATATTCCTGCAGAACTGGTGGCAGGTTATATTTTTGTTCAGGGTGTATTGAAAAATCTGACAGATGCAGTAGAAATCAGTATCCTTCAATGGACCATTTTCAGTCTGTTCTGCCTGCTGACTCCTCTGTACCTCTGGAGAGTTCAGAAAGTTTCGAAGATACAGCAGCATATTATATCATTTGTATCTTTCGTGGTGTGGTGTTTTGCCCTTGGAGGTCCTTTCGCAATGTATTCATGGTATAATCCCGTTTATGGCGAAATTCTGCTGCCAGTGTTTACACTTTTAGTCGCAATCTGGGAAGCTGAAAATTAACATCATTTAAAGAATTATACCCCGTTTTTTTAGACTTTGCAATAATTCTTAATTACTTTTATAAGCATTTACCAGCGAAGTAATTTAGTAACCATCATAAAAAAAATCAAATGAAGAGTTCATTTAAAGGATTAAAAGCAGCAATTTATTACATAACGGTGATTGCACTTTTTCAGGGTGCCAATCATGAAATTGCCAGGGCCCAGTATCCAGGGATAGATGAATCGATTAACAGATTAAGGAAGGGTGAAATTACAGTTAAGGCCAGAAAGGGAGACAAAATCAATGTTGAACAACTGCGTCATGAATTCTGGTTTGGCTGTGCTATCAGCGATGGTTTTGCCAGCGGGAGAATGTCGGAGGGTGATATGAAACAATACCGGGAAAATTTCCTTAAGAACTTCAATGCGGCGGTGACGGAAAATGCTGTTAAATGGGGCAGCATGGAGCGCAAAAAGGGAGAGGTTAACTATTCTAACATTGATGCAATCCTGAAGTTCACAGATGAAAATAAGATACCTCTTAGAGCACATAACCTGTTCTGGGGTATTCCCCAGTTTGTTCAGCCATGGGTAAAAGAGATGAATGATGATGAACTGCGGAAAACACTTCAGAACAGAGCTGAGACCGTAACCAGCAGGTACAGGGGAAGATTTGCAGAATATGATCTGAACAATGAGATGGTTCATGGGAATTACTACGAAGACAGGCTGGGCCCTGAAATAACGAAAATGATGGCACAATGGGCTCATAACGGTGACCCTGATGCAAAACTGTTCCTGAACGACTATGATATTCTGACCGGTAACAAGCTGCCCGAATATATGGCCCAGATCCGTAAATTCTTAAAACAGGGAGTCCCAATTGCAGGGATAGGTGTACAGGGGCATCTTCATTCCGATACTTTTGACCGCTTACAGCTTAGAAATGCACTGGACTCACTTGCAATCTTCAAACTTCCCATCCGTATAACTGAATTTAATATGCCCGGGCAACGATCAAAGTACAATATAGAGAGAATTCGGACTATGACCCCGCAGGAAGAAGAACAAAAAGCAAAAGAAATAGTAGATTATTATAAAATATGCTTTGCACACCCGGCGGTTGAAGGCATACTTATGTGGGGTTTCTGGGAAGGAGCTAACTGGATACCGGTTTCTTCACTTTATAAACGTGACTGGACTCCCACTCCTGCTGCTGAAGCATATCAAAAGCTTGTATTTGATGAATGGTGGACCAAAGTATCAGGAACTGCAGGTAAAAAGGGTGTATTTACAACTCCTGCATTTTATGGAAAGTATCGGATAACAGTCAACGGGATTTCAAAAGAGGTCGACCTGAAGAAGTCCGAAGGTAATATTGTTGTCGACTTCACCAGGTAGCCAGTAAATAAATACCACTGAGGTTGTGTGCCGGAAATCAGTTATTGAAATGCTAGTTGCAGGTTTTACGTTCCATGGGACATGTTGTTTGGTCTTGAATTAAACTCTTTGCCACACCTTGCAACCAGCTACTTACAATGTGCATCAAAGATCCGGAAACGTTTATTTATTAAAAATTACCTTATTTATCCGTATAACCAGTGATCTTTTAAAATCAGGCAAACTGAACAATGTGCCTTCAGCCCTGATAGAAAGCCATGTATTTGACCATGGATCATAAACCGAGATATTGCCCGCAGGACCTGAAGTTCCAAGACTCCTGAGGTCGATTTTCATTCCCCGTATGGTAACAGGGGATCTACCCTCCTCCAGTTCAGACATCCAATTGCTGCTCTTCTCACGAACCCAGGCAAGAAGAGTGTTCTTTCCATTAAGTATGTAGATTCTGCATTCTCCGGTTTCTGATTTTGAAGGAACAAATTTTTCAGATATTGGATTTAAATCTTTAATAACTTCTTTAAACCGGCCAAAATGGTACCACAGGTTATTCCTGTCGACATATGATTCCCAATGCCATGACATTCCTGCTCCGGCAGCACCACTGAAGAAAGGGGCAAAAAGAATGTCGTGAAGCAGAATCCCTGCAGTATCGCGGGGATAATATCTGCTGGGGCCTGTATGACGGGGTTCCACAGCACCTGTTTCAGCAAGAATCACAGGTTTTCCCGGATTGTATGAAAGGAGCTCTTCCACAGCAGATGAACAAATAATGTCCATTGGCATGTGACACACTTCCATCCTTGCACCAAGATCAAGATACCTGTGCACCTGGGCAACCTGATTCCCTTCCAGAAGCATCATTTTTCTGTAAACAGGCCTGATACCTTCGTAATCGAAGCTTCCGAGACTCTGCATTACAAGGTTTTCCGGAAATCTTTTCTTTAATTCTTCGAGCATTTTTACATTCCAGGCAAAGAAAACCGAGTCTTCGGGACCTTTCATGGCATTCATTTCATTCCATAATTCCCAGCCGAAAAACAAGGTATCGCTTCCATAACGCTTTTTATAATAATCTGTCTTATCCAGAAATAATTTATGCCCGGCCTCTGATGTCAGATATTGTCTTATGCTGTCGAGAGGTCCTCCATTTGAGGTATGATAAACCGACTTAACGGCCCATGGCTGAGGATTCTCTTCGATCGTAATACTGCGGAAATGTTCAAGGGTCATTTTTATTCTCAGGTTGTTCTTCCTCGCCATTTCAATGAAACGGTCGATCCTTTTTGCCTTGTCTTCACTGTAGTCACCTGCCCTTGTATCCTCTATGTCCCAGAAAGACTGGCTCAACCAGATCCTCACATAATTTCCTCCATAACCCGCAAGCTTCTCCATCCATTTTCCGATCTCATAAAGAGACGAATCTGCATCATCCCGATATTTGCCGCTCGGATTGATCATATTTATTCCAACAGGAATATATGGCGACCCATCTGAAAACTGAAAGTAGGAAGGCAGGTCTTTACAAACACCAATGTATCCCTTTGAACCTGAAGGCAGATTAGCTTTTGGATTGTGGTTAATGCATCCGTTGCAGATATGCAGAATGGTCAGAACCGCAAATAAAAATGCTTTAATATTCATGAATTTTCAGCTGAAGAAATTATTGTAAATAGAACAACGCAATGATCCTTTAACCTTAAAAGAGTTAAACAAAACTGAGCTCTTTAAAATTAATTAATATATAGTATCTTTCATGCCCGAATTTAAAACATCTGTAGTTTTGTTAATAATTTAACAGTAATTGAATTATGCCACTTAATATCTCCGACAATCTGCCGGCAGTAAAGATTCTTGAAAATGAGAATATTTTCGTGATGAAGGAGACAAGGGCCCTGCATCAGGATATAAGACCTCTGCAGATCCTTATATTTAATCTCATGCCGGTTAAGATAACTACTGAAACTCAGATTCTGAGGCTTCTTTCAAACACTCCCCTTCAGGTTGAAATAACTCTCATCTATACAAAAATGCATTTGTCAAAAAATACCCCCAAGGAACATCTTGACGCATTTTACAAAACATTCGATGATATTTATGTCCATAAGTATGATGGCATGATTATAACGGGAGCTCCTATTGAGCATCTTGAATTTGAAGAAGTCGATTACTGGGAAGAGATGGTACGCATAATGAATTGGGCTGACACTCATGTAACATCCACAATGTTCATTTGCTGGGCTTCCCAGGCAGGATTGTATCATCATTACGGGATTCCAAAGTATATGAGGAACGAAAAGATGTTCGGTGTTTTTAATCACAGGGTATACAACAAAACCAACCTGCTGATCAGGGGATTTGATGATGAGTTTCTGGCACCTCATTCTAGATATACAGAAGTCAGAAAAGAAGATATAGAAAAAGTAAGCGATCTTGAAATACTTGCCGACTCGGATGAGGCCGGAATATATCTTGTTGCTTCAAAGGATCTCAAGAGAGTTTTTGTTACAGGCCATTCGGAATATGATCCTCTAACATTAAAGTCTGAATACGATCGTGATGTAGCAAAAGGCCTTGATATACATATTCCAAAGAATTATTTCCCAAATGATAATCCCAACGAGCCGCCACTGGTAAGATGGCGAAGTCATGCAAGCCTTCTGTTCTCAAACTGGCTCAATTATTGTGTTTACCAGATTACACCCTACGTACTTGAAAATGGCGGCAAGCAGTATAAATAATACTCCATGAATTAAACTACTGTGTTACTAAATCATGGAATTTCTAAGCATAATATGACATGTTGGCATATTTTTCTATTATAATGTGTCATTATGTCATATTATAATTATTTTTACTGAAAAAATAATTATCAAATAACCAGGCAGATAGTCTTTAATAACATCAGTAACGGCAAATTGGTATGCCATTTGAATAAAAGCTATCAGAAATAATTGTCTAACCTATTAAAAAGGAGGTAATTATGTCGCTACTTAGAAGATATGAAGATTTTCCGGTATGGTCGAACTTCTTTAATGATTTTTTCAACCGTGACTGGATGGACTGGACCACCCGAAACTTTTCTGATACCAATACCACTCTTCCTTCTGTCAACATAAAGGAGGGAGAAGAAAATTATGAGGTTGAGATGGCTGCACCGGGTCTTCAGAAAAAGGATTTCAAGATCGACCTGACAAATGATGTCCTTACTATTTCATCCGAGAAAAAGGTTGAGAATGAAACAAAGAAGGGCCAGCAATTTACAAGGCGAGAGTTTAGCTACCAGTCTTTCAGCCGTTCATTCACACTGCCAAACACTGTCGATAGCGAGAAAATCTCTGCTACTTATGAGAACGGAATTTTGAAGGTTCTTATACCCAAGAAAGAGGAAGCTAAAACCAAGCCTGCAAGAACAATTGAGATCAAATAATTTTATGATCTCAGATGTTTAATTTATACTGAGGTGCCCCGAACAAGGCACCTTATTTTTTTCTTATGATCATCAGCCCGTCTCTCAGGGGCAGTATCAGATTTTCTATATTTTCCTGTTTTATTATCATCTCATTGAATTCTATTATACCTATGGTCTGGTTATCTTTCGTTCCTTTTTCCAAAACCTTTTCGCCCCATAAAACATTGTCAACTATTATAAATCCTCCATCATTTACCTTGTTTATTACCAGATTGTAATAATCTTTATATTCACGCTTGTCACCATCAATATAAACGAGGTCAAAATGTTGATCAAGGCCGGGGACAATGTCCTGAGCCCTGCCCGTTAACTGGAGGATGCGGTCGGCAACTCCCGCCTTATGAAAATATGAATTGCTGAACCAATAAAGCTCGTCGTTTGATTCTATGGTAACTATCTGTCCGCCGGGTCTTAGCCCCCTGGCCAGGCATATCGTTGAATACCCCGTGAAAGTTCCAATCTCCAGGATATTGAGTGGGGAAATCATTTTTGAAAAGAACTCGAGCAGCCTGCCTTGAAGGTGTCCGCAAATTCTGTTGGGATTAACGAATCGCAGGTGGGTCTGCCTGTAAAGATCTCCGAGTATTGGATCTTCAGGAGTAGAATGGTCGAGCAGGAACTTCTCAAGACTTCTCTCCATATTCATTTGTAAATGAGGGTCGACAGCCTTTCGGGATCAAATATTTCATTCGCTGCTTCCATCAGATGTGCAGACGAAATATTGTCTATTTTTCTGTATATCTCCTCAGTGCTTTCTACAGTATTAAAAACAAGAAGGCTTTTACCCAGTCCAAGCATCAGGCTTTCATGGTTCTCATATCCTCTTGCCAGGTAGCCCTTTATTTGATTCCTGGCTTTGTTGAGCTGAATGATCCCAAGCCTGGTTTTCCTCAGCTTGCTTAGCTCCGACATCGCTATTGAAATGCTCTTTTCGAGATTCTTATTTTCAGTTCCGAAATAAACTGAAAAAGTCCCGGTATCACAATAAGGTATGTAACTCGACTCAACGTTGTATGCAAGCCCGTTTTTTTCCCGAAGTGAGAGATTCAATCTTGAATTCATTCCCTGTCCTCCAAGGATGTTATTAAGAAGGAACATTCCAAGACGCCGTTCATCCCTTAAGTTGTATGCGATGTTTCCTATTATGCAATGATTCTGAAATGTGTTGAGATGCCTTGTGATGTATGACGGTTTGTACGACCAGGGGGGCAATGCACTGGCTCTTCCCGGTTTGTCGGGGATATGCTGGAAATATTTTTTGAACATGCCGGTCAATTTTGCGAAGGAAATGTTGCCGACGGAGCAGAAAACCATCTGGTCAGTGCAGTAATTCTTTGAAATAAAATCTCTTATAATTTCCTTTGTGAAATATTTAACAGTTGCCGGAGTGCCGAGTATATTATGCCCGATTGGCTGACCTGCAAAGATAAGTTCTTCAAAATCATCGAAAATCAGTTCACCGGGGTTATCAAGATATGAATTGATCTCTTCTATTACTACATCCTTTTCTTTTTCAATCTCTTTTTCAGGGAAGACAGAATTGAAGATTATATCACTGATTATTTCAATCGCCCTTTCATAATCGTCCTTAAGGAATGAAGCGTGGACTGCTGTTTCTTCCTTGGTTGTATATGCATTAAGTTCACCGCCTACATCTTCCAGACGGCTCAATATATGATATGCTTTTCGTTTTGAAGTCCCCTTAAAGAGCATGTGCTCTATAAAGTGGGCGATTCCATGCTCATGTGATTCTTCATCGCGTGAACCGGTTCCAATTATAAGTCCGCAATGAGCTACCATCCCGGATACCGGATGGTGGACCAGCCTGATACCATTGCCGAGGGTATAATAGTAAAGCTCCATTATTATTTGTCAGGATGCAAAGGTATCATATCGTTCAATTGATTGCAAATTGAAAATTTTGATATAAAGTTTTGGTTTAAACGTTTTGAGATTTATATTTGCAGTCCGAAAAGAAGGTGCCATAGCTCATCCCGATAGTTATCGGGAGGTAGAGCAACGTTTCGATAGCTATCGGGATAAAAATTTGCGTTTCACTGTTCCTAGAATTCCCGATCACTATCAGGACATAACGATTCCTGGTAAAATAAATTTAAAAAGTAGGTGGGTTAAGGAATTTAGTGGATTATACCTGTTACATATTATTCAGCAAATCTTTAAATAGGTTTTATGTTGGTTATACATCTGACATTGAAGAAAGGTTGAGACTTCATAATACTGGCTATTTTGGCGGTAAATCTTATACAAGTTTATCAAATGATTGGGAATTATTTTTGTCAATACCTTGTTCTTCGATAGAACAGGCAATTTATCTGGAGACGAGAATTAAAAAGATGAAAAGCAGAGTCTATATTCAAAACCTTAAGAAGTATCCTGAACTAAAAGAGAGGTTATTGAAAGACTTTAACAAGTTATTGAAAGACTTTAACAATTAAGCTAATAATATACTACAGAATTTTTTGAGATGAAAGTTTGGCTTACTCAAAATTCAAACATATATTTGCAGTCCGAAAAGAAGGTGCCATAGCTCAGTCGGTAGAGCAACGGACTGAAAATCCGTGTGTCCCTGGTTCGATTCCCGGTGGCACCACTTAAAAAAGAGTGAGAGTGAGAGTGAGAGCGAGAGCGTTTACTCTCACTCTTTTTTCCTGCTCTCACTCACACACGCACACTTTAATATCAGTGCTCAATCAAATAATCTGTAACCTTTCATAAAGAGTGTCACTCTCACTCTCCTCTTACCAAATAGCAGAACCTTTCAGTCATTCCTGTTATTGCAAGATCATTTAGTATATTTGATCTGTATGGCTAAAACTTCTTTTAAACCAATGCGGCAATTCTTATTTATTATTATGTTTCTGGCTATATTTTGCAAAGGATGCCAGGCTCCTGCTACAGGTGAATTCACACCAAAATCATCAGCTCAGGTGCAATCTGAAATTGAATCTTTTCTCAGGAACCATAAATGGCAGGAGGATGAAAAAAAGAAGCACCCTTTCATAGCAGCAACACCTGCTGAACTGAAACGGCTTAAAGCTGCCTGGGCGGGTAAGGCAGCAGGAAAAGAAGTTCTTGCTAATCGTTTCGCCATGGTCGACAGGGCCATGGAAGATACTCTTATTTTTCCACCTGAGGGTGGGCAGCATAACCAGTGGTACCAGTGTACCGATTGCCAGATTGGTCTTAAGACAGTTGATGACCATCATCACAAGTGCCCGCAATGTCAGAAGATTTATAGCGGTTTCCCTTACGACAATGTGATTTACAGCAGGATACACAGCCGTAATATCAATATGGCAGAAGGTGCTGCCTGGGCATGGGCCGTCACTGGCGAAAGAAAATATGCTGAATTCGCTGCCCGTATCCTTTTAGGATACGCTGATAGATACCTCAGATACCCTATGGTTCATGCATCGGTCAGCGACAGGAGCATAGATGTGGCTGCTGAAAAAAACGGCAGGTATAAGAGTGCCGGACATATAAAGGAACAAACCCTCGATGAGGCCAACCTTATGGTGTCTGTCGTGAAAGCCTATGATCTTATTCAGAATAGTGGCGTCTTGAACCTTAACGAGAAGAAAAACATTGAAGAAAACTTTATCCGTGCAATGGCCGATTGCATAAACGTATACAAGTCAGGAAAATCAAACTGGCAGACATGGCATAATACCGCCCTGATGTATGCCGGATTAATACTTTGCGACAGGCAGATGGTTGAGCAGGCTCTTCTGGATAAGGACAATGGTTTTATGACACAGATGAATATTAGCGTTATGCCTGAAGGCATGTGGTATGAGAACTCCTGGGGCTACCATTATTATACCCTGTCTGCCCTGACTCACATGGCCGAGGCTGGCAGAAGAATAGGCATCGACATCTACGGCCATGAGATGCTGCATAAAATGTATCTGATCGCTTTTGATTATCTTATGTCTGATGGTTCTTTACCGCGGTTCGGCGATTCGGTAAATGACTCACCCAATAACCCTTCAGTAAATGAAATGGCCTATTCGGCGTACAAGGATGGCCGGCTTCTTTCAACACTGCCTTCTGAAACATCGTGGGATATGATAATGAGCGGAAGGAAGGCAGATCAGACGTCAACTAGACCGGGAACGGCAAGCAGGCTTATTCCCCGCGCTGGCCATGCAATACTTGCAACCGAAGGTCCGGGGCACCTGACGGCAGCACTTACATTTGGTCCATACGGCGGGTTTCACGGGCACTTTGATAAATTATCCTTTGTCTTCTTCGGATATGGTTCCGAGCTTGGGATCGATCCGGGACGTGCCACAAGCCAGGCTTACAGGCTGCCTATCCACAGCCAATGGTATAAGGCGACTACAGGACATAATGCAGTTCTCGTTGACAGCCAGTCACAAAAAGAGGCAGAAGGGAAACTTCTTGCATTTGAGGCTTCTCCCCTTTATGCCGCTGTAGCTGCAGAAGCAGGACCCGCTTTTGAAAAAGTGAACCATCGCAGGTTTCTGCTTCTTGCACCTGCATACCTGCTGGTTGTTGACGAACTTATTTCCCTTGACGGGAAGGACCATACTTTCGACTGGCTGTACCATAACAAGGGAGTCCAGGCATCCTGCAATCTGACGTCGGGTGCCACCAGGCCGGGAAATGCCCCTGCGGGATATGCCTACCTTAAGGATATTAATGCATTTAAAGTAGGGAAAGAGAAAACCACCGAAATAAAATTCCCGGGCGACAAGTTAAACACCCGCCTTTTAATGGCAGCTAGTAATGGCGATGAAGTTTTTACCGCCACCGGACCGCTGGCAAGTGTTGTTGACAGGGCCCCGATGGCAATAGTGAGAAGAAAGGGAGATAAAATATTCTTCGTCGCCGCCATTGAACCTGTACCACCTGATAAAGACCCTGATATCAAAAATATCGAATTCACTCATGGAGATATATTGGAAATAATAATAGACAGAACTTCCGGAACAGACAGGATAAGATTTGAAGGGAAGAACCCTGGCGATTTTAAAGTTTTCAGCAGATCGGGATCATCTTCTGAACAAATTCTTCTCGATTCCACAACGGGAGAAAAGTGATCTTTTTACCTATTTCTGGTCCTTTTCATAATCCATACCCGGTACTTCCCTAAATTTTTTAGCCTATCCTCCAACCATCCCTGCATTATGGTTCCTTTCCATCCGGGCAAAAATTGTCTGGCCTTTACGTCCGGCACTTACAAGAAATAAGGTAAAAGAGGCCTATCTCTTTATTTAAATCTTTTCATAGATGAAATTCATATAATAGGATTATGTTCAATTTCGTGAAATAAAAAAACAAACTGGTACAGTTTTTGAGCCGATTGTCTTGGTTTCCGTTAAATTAGACAGACATGATGCTTTGAATTCCTGCCGGAACGAATGCAAACAACATGGTTAATCTCCGATTTGACGGCCCATATATCCAGATCGTTGGTATTAAATATATTAAGAATGAAAAGACTTTTATTTTCTGTTGTCGTTATTTTAGCTTATACAACTACATATTCACAGACCAATAAAAGTGAAATACTTCAGGAGCTTGAAAAACGCCAGGGGACAGATAAGGATGCTCAGGTTACTGCAATAATCAGGTCGGCGACAAGGCTTTTCAGGGACAAAGATGACCTGACTTCAGTTTTAATGGTAATTCCAAAGGATTCGGTCGTAAATGTTTTAGGTTCGGATGAAAAATTCCTGGATGTTTCATTCAGGGGTATCGAGGGATACATATATGCCAGCCACGCTGAGATTGAAAGCCTCAAGGCTGTTACAAAGCCTGCCCCACGTCAAAGAGAACAGGCAATGGATGATCAGCAGCCTCAACAATCGCAGCGTCAAGTTCAGCGCCAGAAGATAAGCAGATTTGAATACCTAATGAATAAGTATGGAAATCAGGTTGCCACTCAACTTTATGCAGGTAAAATATGGAAAGGTATGACAGGCGAGATGGTGAAAGACAGCTGGGGATCGCCCAGGAAAATAAACAGGGTTATAAGTGGCAATAACATAAGAGAGGAATGGATTTACCAGAATACCTGGCTTTACCTACAGAATGATGAGCTTGTCCAATGGGGCCCTGTAAGATAGATTTATCGCTAACTCTGACATTTTCTTAAATTCTCACCATTTTTTGCGGTTTAAAAAAAAATCTTAATTTTGCCATCTAATTTAGCGGGAGTAGCTCAGTTGGTAGAGCATAACCTTGCCAAGGTTAGGGTCGCGGGTTCGAGTCCCGTCTCCCGCTCAAACAGAGCCGCATGAGAATGCGGCATTTTTTATTTATGAAAGCCGACGACATGTTCCACATGGAGGAGTATTGAATAAATAAAAAATGGTGACGCGACAGCGGCGACTCTGTTTGAAAGCATCTCCTCAAGGGTCCGTCGAGCCACAGGCGAGACAGTCCCGTCTCCCGCTCAAACAAAACTGCCCCGACTTCAGGAGGGGCAGTTTTATTTTTTATGAGTGCCGACGATATGCTCGCATAGAGGAGGTATGAATAAAAAATAAATATCAGTATAAAATATTCAAATCGAATATGGTCCGGGATTTTTTTGTAAATTCGTAAACCAAAAATAAAAGCCCACATTTTAAATTCTAATTTTTCAGCCATGAAAAGAATTACACATGTTATTGTCATTTTGGTCGCAGGGATATTTTTTTCCTGCACTGCCAGAAAAAGCGAACCGACCATTTCTGTACCGTTTGAAAAATACACTCTTCCAAACGGATTGACTGTTATCCTTAACGAAGACAAATCCGATCCTATCGCTGCCGTTGCAATACTCTATCATGTAGGATCAGCAAGGGAGACCGAAGGCAGGACAGGATTTGCACACCTTTTTGAACACATGATGTTCCAGAAATCTGAAAATGTAGGTGAAGATCAGCTTTTTAAGCTCATTCAGGAGGCAGGAGGTGATCTCAACGGAGGTACCAGCTTCGATAATACCGTATATTATGAAGTGATCCCCAAGAATGCTCTCGAAATGGTCCTCTGGCTTGAATCAGACAGGCTGGGATATCTCGAAAACACAGTTACAAAAGCTGCTTTTGCAAATCAGCAGAATGTCGTTCAGAATGAAAAGAGGCAAAGTGTTGACAATGCGCCTTATGGTCATGAGGATGAACTTATACTTAAGACCCTTTACCCCAAGGGACATCCGTACAGTTGGGATGTTATTGGAAAAATGGAGGACCTTACAAATGCCACCGTTGATGATGTAAAGGCTTTTCACAGAAAATTTTACAACCCTAAAAACGCAACCCTGGTTATATCAGGTGATATAAACAAAGAAGAGGTCAAATCTCTCATTGAAAAATATTTCGCAGAAATACCCGGAGGAGAACCTGTTGAGAAAATGGCACCGATGAACGTATCGCTTGATTCAACAATAAAATTATACCATGAGGATAATTTTGCCAAAGCTCCGAGATACACAATGGTATACCCGGTTCCGGAACAGTTCACGAAAGATGCTTATGCCCTCGATTATCTTGCCGATCTGCTTTCCAATGGTAAAAAAACACCTCTCTACAAAGTGCTGGTTAAAGATAAGAAACTAACATCCTCCGCCAGAGCTATGAATATGTCGCTTGAACTTGCAGGTAGATTCATGATTACTGTAACCGCCAATCCCGGAGTAAATCTCAAAGATGTTGAAAAAGGGATTTTCGAGGCATTTGAAATGTTTGAAAAGGATGGTTTTACGGAAGAAGATCTGGCCAGGATCAAAGCCCGCAATGAAACAAACTTTTACAATAATTTCTCAAGCGTTTTAATGAAATCATTTACACTTGGACAGTACCAGATGTTTAATAATGATCCTTCATTCTATAAAACCGATTTTACAAATACCCAGTCAGTGACGGCGGAGGATATAAAAAGAGTATATGAAAAATATATAAAAGGGAAAAATTATGTTGCAACCAGCTTTGTTCCTAAAGGGGATGCGGGTCTGATTGCTGAAAACTCCATAAATGCGGGTATTGTAGAGGAAGATGTTACAAAGGCTGCCGAAGTGAAAGCCGAACCTGTTGCTGAAGAACCTATTGTAAAGACACCCACAAAGACAGACAGGAGTAAACAGCCACCTCTTGGCCCTGACCCGGAAGTAACTTTGCCTTCAGTCTGGACAGGAAAACTTGCAAACGGGATTAGCATTTATGGAATCACTCACTCCGAACTGCCGCTTGTGAACTACTCAATAATAATTGAAGGAGGACATCAACTGGATGAGATTTCCAAGGCAGGGCTTGCCAACCTTACTGCTTCGGTAATGAACGAAGGCACAAAGAACAAGACACCGGAGGAACTTGAAGATGCCATTAGGCTTCTGGGTGCCTCTATTTCAGTCTCTGCCTCAAACGAATCTGTAACTTTCAGGGTAAGCACGCTTGCAAGGAATTTTGAAAAAACCCTTGCACTTGTAGAAGAGATGCTTTTTGAACCCCGCTGGGACCAGGAACAATTCAACCTTGCTAAAATAAGGATTGTAAATAACCTTAAGCGCAACCAGGCCAATCCGAATTACCTTGCATCAACAACCCTTAATAAGCTTATTTATGGAGATAACAATATCATGGCAACCGAACTTTCCGGTAAAATCGGGTCTGTTGATTCTCTTACTATTGAGGACCTAAAAGGTTTCTATGAAAAGAATTTCTCTCCCACCCTTGCTAAAATTGTGGTTGCAGGAGATATCAATCTTAATCGGGTCGAAAAAGCATTTGCAGAATTGAGTGAGAAATGGCAGGCTAAAAATGTTGAAATCCCCCGGATGATGCTGCCTGAAGCTCCTGCAAAATCACAGATTTTCTTTGTGGATGTGCCGGGCGCCAAACAATCGGTTATTTATATTGGTGCCCCATGCGTAACCAGGACAAACCCTGATTATTATCCGGTTTCTGTTGCCAACTACAAGCTAGGAGGAAACTTCAACAGTATCCTGAATATGATCCTCAGGGAGGAAAAAGGTTTTACTTATGGCGCTCATTCATATCTCAACAGTGGTAAGAATTACGGAACATTCATGGCATTTTCGATGGTAAGGACAAATTCGACACTGGAATCGGTCAATATCTTCAAGACCGAGATGGAAAAATACCGCAAAGAGATACCGCAGGAATATATCGACTATACAAAATCGGCCCTGCTTAAGGGGAATGCACTTAACTTCGAAACACTGTGGAACCTTGTTGATATGCTTAATAACATAGCCATATATGATCTGCCGGTTGACTATATCAAGCAGGAAGAGGCTTATGTGAAAGGATTAACAGTGGAAAAGCAGCTTGAGATTGTAAATAAATATATTGATCCTGCAAAAATGTATTATGTTGTTGTAGGTGATGCAAAAACTCAGCTGAAAGATCTCGAGAAAGTTGGATTGGGCAAGCCTGTTCTTTACAAAAACTAATGACCTGCTCAGTGCCACACTTTATCTTCTCTGTATAACTCACTTACCCGGAGTTGCACAGGTAAGGACCAAAAATACATATGCATATAATTAGTTGATCCTTATAAACAGATAATATTCTGATTGTTAATAACTTATGTT